>NZ_JBIRWL010000014.1:0-264919 GCF_044387825.1 Streptomyces sp. NPDC020299 | reverse complement strand
GCTCCGCCCCAGACCCCGGCGGGGACTGCGTCCCCTGCACCCCTCGCGGGGCTCCGCCCCCGCACCCCGGCGGGGGCTTCGCCCCCTGCACCCCCTACCCCCTGGGCCCCTTCAGCCCCGGTCCGCATCACTCAGCCCGTCCGGCGTTTGAGGACGAGGCCCCTTCAGGGCCGGCGCGGGGGTCTGGGGGCGGCAGCCGCCAGCAGACGGCATCAGCAACGAGCAACACGAACGAGAGGTTGACCCGACGTGCACGACGATCTCATCGCACGGGCCAAGGCGTGGCTGGCCGAGGACCCCGACGTGGAGACCCGTGAGGAACTCGCCGAGCTGATCGACGCCGGGAACGTCGAGGAGCTCGCCGCGCGGTTCAGCGGGACGCTCCAGTTCGGTACCGCGGGGCTGCGGGGCGAGCTGGGCGCGGGGCCGATGCGGATGAACCGGGCCGTGGTCGTCCGGGCCGCCGCCGGACTCGCGGCGTATCTGGGGAAGAAGGGTCAGGACGGCGGAACGGTCGTCATCGGCTACGACGCCCGGTACAAGTCCGAGGACTTCGCCCGGGACACCGCCGCAGTGATGACGGGCGCGGGTCTGCGCGCGGTCGTGCTGCCCCGGCCGCTGCCGACGCCCGTGCTGGCCTTCGCCATCCGGCACCTCGGCGCGGTCGCGGGTGTGGAGGTCACCGCGAGCCACAACCCGCCCCGGGACAACGGCTACAAGGTGTACCTGGGCGACGGTTCCCAGATCGTGCCGCCCGCAGACGCGGAGATCGCGGCGGAGATCGACGCGATCGCCTCGCTCGACGACGTGCCCCGCCCGGAGTCCGGCTGGGAGACGCTGGACGACTCCGTCCTCGACGCCTACCTCGCCCGTACCGACGCCGTCCTGGCCGAGGGCTCCCCGCGTACCGCCCGCGCCGTCTACACGGCGATGCACGGCGTCGGCAAGGACGTGCTGGTCGCCGCGTTCGCGCGGGCCGGTTTCCCGGAGCCCGTACTGGTCGCCGAGCAGGCCGAGCCGGACCCGGACTTCCCGACCGTCGCCTTCCCGAACCCGGAGGAGCCGGGCGCGATGGACCTGGCCTTCGCGAAGGCCCGGGAGGCGGAGCCCGACCTGATCATCGCCAACGACCCTGACGCCGACCGCTGTGCCGTGGCCGTCCAGGACGGCGGCGACTGGCGCATGCTGCGTGGCGACGAGGTCGGTGCCCTGCTCGCCGCCCACCTCGTCCGGCGCGGGGCGACCGGCACCTTCGCCGAGTCCATCGTGTCGTCCTCCCTGCTCGGGCGGATCGCCGGGAAGGCGGGTCTGCCGTACGAGGAGACCCTCACCGGCTTCAAGTGGATCGCCCGGGTGGACGGGCTGCGCTACGGCTACGAGGAGGCCCTCGGCTACTGCGTCGACCCCGACGGCGTACGCGACAAGGACGGCATCACCGCCGCGCTCCTGATCACCGAGCTGGCGTCCGAGCTGAAGGAGGAGGGCCGCACCCTGCTCGACCTCCTCGACGACCTCGCCGTGGAGCACGGCCTGCACGCCACCGACCAGCTCTCGGTCCGGGTGCGGGACCTGTCGGTCATCTCCGACGCCATGCGGCGCCTGCGCGAGCAGCCGCCGACCGAGCTGGCCGGGCTCGCCATCACCAGGGCCGAGGACCTCACCCGGGGAACAGACAAGCTGCCGCCCACCGACGGTCTGCGCTACACGCTCGAGGGCGCCCGGGTCATCGTCCGGCCCAGCGGCACCGAGCCGAAGCTGAAGTGCTACCTGGAGGTCGTCGTACCGGTCGCCGCGCACGACGGGCTGCCGGCCGCCCGCGCCCGGGCCGCCGAGCTGCTCGCGGCGGTCAGGCGTGATCTCTCGGCTGCCGCCGGCATCTGAGTCCGGCCGGGGGCCCGGCTCCAGGGCCCCCGTCAGCGTCACGCCTCAGCCCATCGCGAGCAGGATCGCCAGCAGGACCGCCCCGGCCACCGCCGGTGCCGCGATCTCGTACGCCCAGCGGACCGTGACCTCGCCCTGTGCCGTCTCCGCCTGCTCACGGTCCTCCTGGAGCGCGCGCAGGTCGTCCATGATCTGGTCGGTCTCGGCCCGGGCCGGGCCGTCCGGCACGCCGGAGCCGCGCAGCACGCTGCCGAGGCCGGGGCCGCCGCGGCCCGGCATCCCGGGTTCGCGGCCCGCACGCGTGCCCGTCCCGGCGCGGGCCTGCTGCCGGTTGGCCTTCTTGCGGGCGCGGAGGGAGACGGGGATGGCCCACAGCTGGTACTTGGCGCCGGACTTGGTGACGACCTCGTTCGAGTAGCCGGAGCGCAGGGTGGCGATCTGGCCCCAGGGCAGCGTGATCACGCGGAAGGGATTGCGCACGCGCAGCCGGTCGTCGTTCACGAAGACCGCCGGGCGCAGGGTGAAGGCGATCACCAGGGGAATGACCAGGATGAGCCCGGCGAGCGCCAGCCACGGGGTGCGACCGTCCCCCTTGACCAGCGCGTCGATGCCGAGCCACCCGACGATGCCGAGCAGCGCGACACCGGCCACGACCGCCATCGAAGAGCGGTGGATCCGGTCCTTGGCGGCGGGCTCCGGGGGCTGTGGGGCGGATGACTGGTGGTCCGGGGTCGTCATGGTCCCGATTCTGCCCGACGCCGCCGCCAGTGCTCGTACGAGGTGCCCGTACGAAGCGCTCGTACGAGGTGCCCGTACGAGGTGCCCGTACGAGGTGCCCGTCCGCGGTGGAGCGGCATGCGACGAGCACCCGGGACTGTACAGCCGCTACGCGCGTAGATATGCTCGGCTGGTGACCATGCCCAGTACTGCACCCGCTGCATCCGCTGTTCTCGCTGACGTCACCGCGTCCGACAGCACGCTGCGCCGCTTCCTCCACGGGCTGCCCGGCGTCGACGCGGTCGGCCTGGAGGCGCGCGCCGCCTCGCTCGGCACCCGTTCCATCAAGACCACCGCGAAGGCGTACGCCATCGACCTCGCCATCTCGATGGTCGACCTGACCACGCTGGAAGGCGCGGACACCCCGGGCAAGGTCCGGGCGCTCGGCGCCAAGGCCGTCCACCCCGACCCGACCGACCGTACGACCCCCGCGACCGCGGCCGTCTGTGTCTATCCCGACATGGTGGCCACCGCGAAGGAGGCCGTCGCCGGCTCGGGCGTGAAGGTCGCCTCGGTCGCCACCGCCTTCCCGGCCGGCCGCGCCGCCCTCGACGTGAAGCTGGCCGACGTCCGTGAGGCCGTGCTCGCCGGCGCCGACGAGATCGACATGGTCATCGACCGCGGGGCGTTCCTCGCGGGCAGGTACCTGAAGGTGTACGACGAGATCGTCGCGGTGAAGGAGGCCTGCGGGACCTCCGCCCGACTGAAGGTGATCTTCGAGACCGGCGAGCTGTCGACGTACGACAACATCCGGCGCGCGAGCTGGCTCGGCATGCTGGCGGGGGCCGACTTCATCAAGACCTCCACCGGCAAGGTCGCGGTGAACGCCACGCCCGCCAACACCCTGCTCATGCTGGAGGCCGTGCGGGACTTCCGTGCGCAGACCGGGGTACAGGTCGGTGTGAAGCCGGCCGGCGGCATCCGGACCACCAAGGACGCGGTCAAGTTCCTCGTCCTGGTCAACGAGACCGCCGGCGAGGACTGGCTGGACAACCACTGGTTCCGCTTCGGCGCCTCCTCACTCCTGAACGACCTGCTGATGCAGCGTCAGAAGCTGGCCACCGGCCGCTACTCCGGCCCCGACTACGTGACGGTGGACTGATCCATCATGGCTTTTGAGTACGCACCCGCCCCCGAGTCCCGTGGAAACGTCGACATCGCGCCCTCGTACGGCCTGTTCATCGACGGCGAGTTCACCGAGGCGGCCGACGGCAAGGTCTTCAAGACGGTCAGCCCGTCCACCGAGGAGGTTCTCTCCGAGGTCGCGCAGGCCGGTGCCGAGGACGTCGACCGTGCCGTACGGGCCGCCCGCAAGGCCTTCGAGAAGTGGTCGGCGCTGCCCGGCTCGGAGCGCGCCAAGTACCTGTTCCGCATCGCCCGCATCATCCAGGAGCGCAGCCGTGAGCTCGCCGTCCTGGAGACGCTGGACAACGGCAAGCCCATCAAGGAGACCCGCGACGCCGACCTCCCCCTGGTCGCCGCGCACTTCTTCTACTACGCGGGCTGGGCGGACAAGCTGGAGCACGCGGGCTTCGGCTCGAACCCGCGGCCGCTGGGCGTGGCCGGTCAGGTCATCCCGTGGAACTTCCCGCTGCTGATGCTGGCGTGGAAGATCGCCCCGGCGCTGGCGACCGGCAACACGGTCGTCCTGAAGCCGGCGGAGACCACCCCCCTCTCGGCGCTGTTCTTCGCGGACGTCTGCCGCCAGGCGGGCCTGCCCAGGGGTGTCGTCAACATCCTCCCGGGCTACGGCGACGCGGGGGCCGCGCTCGTCGCGCACCCCGACGTGAACAAGGTCGCCTTCACCGGCTCCACGGCCGTCGGCAAGGAGATCGCCCGCACGGTCGCGGGCACCCGCAAGAAGCTCACGCTCGAACTGGGCGGCAAGGGCGCGAACATCGTCTTCGACGACGCCCCGATCGACCAGGCCGTCGAGGGCATCGTCACCGGCATCTTCTTCAACCAGGGCCAGGTCTGCTGCGCGGGCTCGCGTCTGCTGGTCCAGGAGTCGATCCACGACGAGCTCCTCGACTCCCTCAAGCGCAGGCTGTCCACCCTCCGCCTGGGCGACCCGCTCGACAAGAACACCGACATCGGCGCGATCAACTCCGCCGAGCAGCTGTCCCGGATCACCACGCTCGCCGACCAGGGCGAGGCGGAGGGCGCCGAGCGCTGGTCGCCCGCCTGTGAACTGCCCAGCTCCGGTTACTGGTTCGCGCCGACGCTCTTCACGAACGTCACCCAGGCGCACACCATCGCCCGCGACGAGATCTTCGGCCCGGTGCTGTCGGTGCTGACCTTCCGTACCCCGGACGAGGCGGTCGCCAAGGCGAACAACACGCAGTACGGCCTGTCGGCGGGCATCTGGACCGAGAAGGGCTCCCGCATCCTCGCGGTCGCGAGCAAGCTTCGCGCGGGCGTGATCTGGTCCAACACGTTCAACAAGTTCGACCCGACCTCGCCGTTCGGCGGCTACAAGGAGTCGGGCTTCGGCCGCGAGGGCGGTCGTCACGGCCTGGAGGCGTACCTCGATGTCTGAGAAGTCCGAGCAGCAGCGTCTGAGCGTCTTCAAGACCTACAAGCTGTACGTCGGCGGGAAGTTCCCGCGTTCCGAGAGCGGCCGGGTGTACGAGGTGTCGGACTCGAAGGGCAAGTGGCTGGCGAACGCGCCGCTCTCCTCGCGCAAGGACGCCCGGGACGCGGTGGTCGCCGCGCGCAAGGCGTTCGGCGCCTGGTCCGGCGCGACGGCGTACAACCGGGGCCAGGTCCTCTACCGCGTCGCGGAGATGCTGGAGGGCCGCAAGGCGCAGTTCGTCCACGAGGTCGCCGACGCGGAGGGCCTGTCGAAGTCCAAGGCCGCCGATCAGGTGGACGCGGCCATCGACCGCTGGGTCTGGTACGCGGGCTGGACCGACAAGATCGCCCAGGTGGTGGGCGGCGGCAATCCGGTCGCGGGCCCGTTCTTCAACCTCTCCTCGCCGGAACCGACCGGCGTGGTGGCGGTGCTGGCCCCGCGGGAGTCGTCCTTCCTGGGCCTGGTGTCGGTGATCGCCCCGGTGATCGCGACCGGCAACACGGCGGTCGTGATCGCGAGCGAGAAGGCCCCGCTGCCCGCGCTGTCCCTGGGCGAGGTGCTGGCCACCTCCGACGTGCCCGGTGGCGTGGTCAACGTCCTGTCCGGCCGTACGGCGGAGATCGCGGCGCCGCTGGCCGCGCACCAGGACGTCAACGCGATCGACCTCGCGGGCGCCGACGAGGCGCTGGCGAAGGAGCTGGAGATCGCGGCGGCGGACAACCTCAAGCGCGTCCTTCGTCCACAGCCTGTGGACGCGTTCGACTGGTCGGCGACTCCGGGCACCGACCGCATGACGGCGTTCCTAGAGACGAAGACCGTCTGGCACCCGACGGGGTCGCTGGGCGCGTCCGGCTCGTCGTACTGACGGTCGGCCGGCCCAGACGGGAGCCGCGCTTTCCCCACCGCCCGGGGGAGGCGCGGCTTTCTTTGTGCGAGGCGCCGACCGCTCGGACCTCAGCCCTGCCCGCCGCCCGGTGCGCCCACCACCTGCCGGACCACCGGCACCGAGCCGACCGAATGCGCGTCCGTCACCGGACCGGTCAGCGCCTTCGAGCTCATCGGCCGGAAGTCGGCGACCTGGGTGCCGACGGCGTTGTTCAGCGGGTCGGAACCGGTACCCGCGAGGGGGTTGGGCTTGAGGTTCGCGACCGAACCGGTGGTGTAGGACACCGAGTCGCCCACCGCTTGCGCGCCCGCCTGCGGATCCAGGTCGCTGAGCGACAGCGGGCCGTGCGCGCCCTCGACGGAGACGGGGGCCGCGGACGCCGTCGCCGCGCCCGCGCCCAGGGCCGCTCCGGCGGCCGCGAGGGCGATCAGGGCGCGCTGCACCGCGAGGTTGTGGGGGGACGCGTGTCGTGCCATTGCTGGTGCCACCTTCTGGTGCGCAGGGTAATGCGGTCGACACGAAGGGTAGTTGAGGTGTGACGCGCGCTCCAAAGCCGACCCGCGGTGTCGGCAGCGGGCCCGCCATGCGTCAAACTGGTGTTCCGTGAGCCTTCATCCCCCGTCCCCCGCCCGTGTCGTGCTGCTGTGCGGCCCTTCCGGCTCGGGCAAGTCACTCGTCGCCGCCCGTTCCGGGCTCCCTGTCCTGCGTCTCGACGACTTCTACAAGGAGGGCGACGACCCGACGCTGCCGTTGGTGGACGGGAGTTCGGACATCGACTGGGACCATCCGCTGTCGTGGGACGCGGACGTCGCGGTCGAGGCCATCACCCGGCTGTGCGCCACGGGGTCGACGCCCGTACCGGTGTACGACATCTCGCTGAGCGCCCGTACCGGCGAGGAGACGCTGAGCATCGGCCGTACCCCGCTGTTCATCGCGGAGGGCATCTTCGCCGCCGAGATCGTCGAGCGCTGCCGTGAGCTCGGGGTGCTGGCGGACGCGCTCTGCCTGACCCGCGGGCCGGTCACCACCTTCCGGCGGCGCTTCCTGCGGGACCTGAAGGAGGGCCGCAAGTCTGTGCCGTTCCTGCTGCGCCGAGGCTGGCGGCTGATGCGGGCGGAGCGCACGATCGTCGCCCGTCAGGTCTCGCTGGGCGCCCACGCCTGCGACCGGGACGAGGCACTGGGCCGGCTGGCGGCCGCGGCCTCAGGCCGCCGCGCCACGGCGCGGACGACGGCGGCCTGAGGCCCGGCTGTGCTGTCCGGGTGGCTCAGCCGCCCGGGCAGCCCGCGGTCGAATTGGTCCAGCAGTGCGAGGACCACTTGTTGTCGTCCGACCCGCTGAAGTTCGTGCTGGCGCCGGCCGGCACGCCCCAGGTGTCACCGGCCCAGTTGTCCAGCTGGTAGAACCACAGGTTGTGGTTGGCGTCCTTGTTCCTGGCCGAGCTCGCCTTGTTGTCGATCGTGGTCGACGTGCCGTGGAAGACGAGACCGCTGTAGCTCTTCTTGCTGGACAGCGTGTCGTAGATGCCGCCCGCGTAGTCCTGGAGACGGTAGATACAGGCTTCACCCGTGTTGCAGGTGCCGTCGTTGCTGGCGGCCTGGGCGGGGGTCATCGCGGCGAAGACGCCCGCGACGGACATCAGCGATGCCGCGAGGAGTGCGCGTCCTCTTGTCATGTCTGTTTCCTTTCGGTACGGAACTCGTGACCCTGACACACGGGGCGAGGCCGGATGGGAGCGCGGTCCCGCGAATGACCGAAAGATCGACAATCATGGCCGAAAGACAGGGGGTCGAACTGTCCTTCGCTCCGGGCGACTTGACGGTGTGTCCCACTAGTGATCACCTGAAACATGCGTAACTGGACGACCCCGGCCGGCGGCACGGGCGCGACGATCACGCTGGCGGCCGCTCTGGCGGTCCTGGTCACGGGCTGCGCGGGCGGGACGACGGGCGGGAACACGGACGGAAAGGGCCGGGAGGCAGGGGGCACCTGGCCGGCCGTCGCCACCTCGTTCGCCCACGCGCCGCAGGACTACCCGCTGGACGCGTACCGGCCGACCATCGCCGAGACCGGAACCGTCGACCACGCGGTCGTCGTCCTGGCTCGTTCCTGCATGCGGAAGTTCGGCCAGAGCTGGCCCGCGTACCAGGCTCCGCCGGGCAGCATCCCGCTCAACGCCCGCAAGTACGGTCCGACCGACCTCGCCTCGGTCCGCGTCTACGGCTACAAGCCGCCGCTGCCCGACGGCGTCACCCGGCAGCAGGCGGTGGCCGCCCAGCAGCGGGCCGCCGCCACGGAGAAGACGATCACTCCGGCCGCGAAGGCCGTCTTCACCGGAGCCGCGACGGAGGGCGCGAAGGTCCCCTCGGGCGTCCCCGAAGGGGGCTGCCGCGGGCAGGCCCAGCGCTCGGCACGGGCCGACGGGGCGGCGGACGACCTGATGGAGGTCCAGACGCTGTTCGTCCAGGCGTCCCGCGGCACCGCGAAGGACCCGGCGACGGTCGCCCTGGACAAGCGGTGGAGTGCCTGCATGCGCAAGGCCGGGCTGGACTACCCCGATCCGCTCACCGCGGTCGACGACTCGACCTGGCGCGAACAGAAGACCAGCGCCTACGGCCCCCAGCCGGCCTTCCCGGCCCCTTCCCGCAAGGAGATCTCCACGGCCGAGGCCGATGTGCGGTGCAAGGCCGAGACCGGCTACGTGGCGAAGCGGTACGCCGTCGAGGCCCGCCGCCAGCGGCAGCTCGTCAAGGAGCACCGGACCGCGCTGGCCTCGGTGCTGGAACGCAAACGGCGCATGGTGGAACGGGCCGACACCGTGGTCGCCGCCGACAAGGCGAAATAGGACACGCGCACGGAGCCGGACACATGAAAGCGGGACTGGACGGACCCCCCGGCCCTCCAGTCCCGCCACTCCGCCCACGTCCCCCGTGACGGAGCTCCCCGCTGTTTCCCCCGATCCCCCGGTCCCCCGTGCTTTCCCCTATTCCCCCGTGTTCCCCCGTGTTCCCCCCGGGTGGGACTCCCCCGTCCCACCCAGCCTTCAGGCGACCAGCTCCCCGAAGGCGTATTCCTCGTCACGGCCGAAGCTGAGGACCTCGTCCTCGCGCAGCCGGCGGAGCGACCGCCAGATGCTGGACTTCACCGTGCCGACACTGATGTCGAGGATCTCCGCGATCTCCGGGTCCGTGCGGCCCTCGTAGTAACGGAGGACCAGCATCGTGCGCTGGAGTTCGGGCAGCCGGGCCAGCGCCTGCCACAGGACCGCGCGCAGCTCGGTGCCGCGCATCGCGTCCGTGTCGCCGGGCGTCTCCGGCAGTTCCTCGGTCGGGTACTCGTTGAGCTTGCGGCGCCGCCAGGCGCTGATGTGCAGGTTGGTCATGGTGCGGCGGAGGTATCCGCCGACCGCCGCCTTGTCACTGATCCGGTCCCACGCCTTGTACGTCGAGAACAGCGCGCTCTGCAGCAGGTCCTCGGCCTCGTAGCGGTCACCGGTGAGGTGGTAGGCGGTTGCGTACAGGGAGGCGCGGCGCTCCTGGACGTAGGCGGTGAACTCCACCTCCGTCAGCGAGCGGCGCTCCCCCGAGGCCTCCCCGTACGCGGTTCCCCCGTGCGATTCCCCCGTGTGTGCGTCAACCACCGACATGTAGACCGGGTGCTGACGCCCGGCGCCGCGAGCGCACCCCCGCCCGCTCACGGCACCGGACTTCTCGGAACCCCGGTTCACGTCGTGCAGACGCGTGACCACTGCCTTGGTGCTGATGCCGTGCAGCGTGTTCATCTCGCGCCCCCCGTCGTGGACTTCCGGTGTTCGTCTCGCTCAGGCCGGTGTTCCCTGCGGCTCCTTGCCTGTGCCGAAAAGCTTGCCGACGGGACTTCATGGCCATGTCCGCCGACTGTCACAGACCTGTCACAGGGGTCGGCCACACCGCTGTCACACAATGCGCACAGGTGGTGGCGGTACGAGCCGGTCAGGCGGCCCGGGTCACCGGAAGTGGGGTCACCGCGGCCCACAGGTCGTCCCAGAGGCTCTCCATGGGCCAGAATGAGCCCGTGCCTTCCCTGTTGCTGATCGAGGACGACGACGCCATCCGTACGGCCCTGGAGCTGTCTCTTACGCGCCAGGGTCACCGGGTTGCCACCGCTGCCACCGGCGAGGACGGGCTGAAGCTGCTGCGTGAGCAGCGGCCGGACCTGATCGTGCTGGACGTGATGCTGCCCGGCATCGACGGGTTCGAGGTGTGCCGGCGCATCCGGCGCACGGACCAGCTGCCGATCATCCTGCTGACCGCCCGCAACGACGACATCGACGTGGTGGTCGGGCTGGAGTCGGGAGCGGACGACTATGTCGTCAAGCCCGTCCAGGGGCGGGTCCTCGACGCCCGGATCCGGGCCGTGCTGCGGCGCGGGGAGCGGGAGTCCAGCGACTCGGCGACGTTCGGCAGTCTCGTCATCGACCGTTCGGCGATGACCGTGACGAAGAACGGCGAGGACCTCCAGCTGACGCCGACCGAGCTCAGGCTGCTGCTGGAGCTGAGCCGGCGGCCCGGGCAGGCGCTGTCCCGGCAGCAGCTGCTGCGGCTGGTGTGGGAGCACGACTACCTGGGTGACTCGCGGCTGGTGGACGCGTGCGTCCAGCGGCTGCGCGCCAAGGTCGAGGACGTGCCGTCGTCCCCGACGCTCATCCGTACCGTGCGCGGTGTCGGCTACCGGCTGGACAACCCTCAGTGACCGACGCGCAAGGCGGGTTCCGCGGCTGGTCCGCGGGTCGTAAGGGAGCTGTGACGCGGCTGCGCTTCACCAGTCTGCGGCTGCGGCTGGTCGTGGTCTTCGGGCTGGTCGCCCTCACCGCCGCCGTGTCGGCGTCGGGTATCGCGTACTGGCTGAACCGGGAGGCGGTGCTGACCCGCGCCCAGGACGCGGTGCTGCGGGACTTCCAGCAGGAGATGCAGAACCGGGCCGGTGCGCTGCCCGCGCCCGCCACCCAGGACGAGCTGCAGCACACCGCCGGTCAGATGGCGGCCAGCAGCCAGCGCTTCAGCGTGCTGCTGGTCGCGACGGACGCGAACGGCAAGACCGTGTACGGCAACTCCGGCGGCCTGAACGGGTTCTCGCTGGAGGAAGTGCCGCTGTCGCTGCGGACCGCGGTGAACAGGAAGCAGAAGGTCGCCGACGGCAACAAGTCGCCGTACCACCTGTACTGGCAGCGGGTCGTCGACCACGGCACCCCGTATCTGATCGCCGGGACGAAGGTGATCGGCGGCGGACCGACCGGGTACATGGTCAAGTCGCTGGAGCCGGAGGCCAAGGACCTCAACTCGCTCGCCTGGTCGCTCGGCATCGCCACCGGGCTGGCGCTGATCGGCTCGGCGCTGCTCGCGCAGGCCGCCGCGACGACCGTGCTGAAGCCGGTGCACCGGCTCGGCGTCGCCGCCCGCCGGCTCGGCGAGGGCAGGCTGGACACCCGGCTGAGGGTCTCCGGCACCGACGAACTCGCCGATCTGTCACGGACGTTCAACAACGCCGCGGAGGCGCTGGAGAAACGGGTCGCGGACATGGCCGCGCGGGACGACGCGTCCCGGCGGTTCGTCGCCGACATGTCCCACGAGCTGCGTACGCCGCTGACCGCCATCACCGCCGTGACGGACGTGCTGGAGGAGGAGCTGGAGGCGGAGTCCGGGAGCATGGACCCGATGATCGAGCCCGCGGTGCGGCTGGTGGTGAGCGAGACCCGGCGGCTGAACGACCTCGTGGAGAACCTGATGGAGGTCACCCGCTTCGACGCGGGCACCGCCCGTCTGGTCCTGGACGACGTCGACATCGCCGACCAGATCACCGCCTGCATCGACGCCCGTGCCTGGCTGGACGCCGTGGAGCTGGACGCCGAGCGCGGCATCCACTGCCGGCTCGACCCGCGCCGTCTGGACGTCATCCTCGCCAACCTGATCGGCAACGCGCTCAAGCACGGCGGGTCGCCGGTGCGGGTGTCGGTGCGCATCGACGGGGACGACCTGGTCGTCGCGGTGCGCGACCACGGGCCGGGCATCCCCGAGGACGTCCTGCCGCACGTCTTCGACCGCTTCTACAAGGCCAGCGCCTCGCGGCCGCGCTCCGAGGGCAGCGGACTCGGCCTGTCCATCGCGATGGAGAACGCGGGCATCCACGGCGGTGGGATCACCGCGGCCAACTCGCCGGAGGGCGGCGCCGTGTTCACGCTGCGGCTGCCGAAGGACGCCTCGGCGCTGACGGAGGAGAGCGACGCAACCAAGGCGGACGGTTCCAAGGAGGGGGCGTCATGAACGTACGACGCCTGCTGGCGCTCCCGGTGCTCGCCGCGCTGCTCACGGGCTGCGGGATTCGGGCCACCCAGGTGCCGACGGACTTCGGCGCGGCGCCCTCCCGGGTGCCGTGCTCGCTCGCCCAGCCGGACGTCACCACGCAGTCCTCGCACGGGGTGCCCGTGCAGGTCTTCCTGCTGTGCGGGTCGTCGCTGGTCACCGTGGACCGGTCGGTACGCGTCCCGGACGGCACCGCGGACGCCAGACGGCGGGTGATCGTGGCCCAGGCGCTGCTGGACCAGCTCGCCCAGTCGCCGTCCGCCGACGAGAAGGACGCCGGTTACGCGACGTACGTCCGCGGCGGCATGACCGTGGGCGGGCCGCGCCCGAAGGACCCCGAGGACGCGCTGCGCCTGAGCACCGCCCCCGGCCGGCTCACCCCGTACGCCCTCGCACAGATCGTGTGCACCTTCTCCGACTCGGCGGCGGCCGAGGGAGACGGTTCGGTGATCCTCGGCGGCCCGGGCACCGAGCCACTGCGCCGCTACGAGTGCACCGACGACGTCCGCTCCCAGCCGGGCCTCACCAAACCACCGTCCAGCGAGGTCACGGCGAGCTGACGGGCAGCCGAGATGAGCCGTGCCCCGGGCCGCACGCACGTGCGCGGCGGGACGGCCGTGAGCGGGCCGGGCCCGAAGGACTCGGAGCCGGGCGGCGAGGTTACGGCGAGCTGACGGTCGGCCGGCACGAGCCGTGCCGCGCGCCGCACGCACCCGCACGGCGGGACGGCCATGAGCGGGCCGCGCCCGAAGAACCCCGAGAACGCACCACGGCCCCGCACCGCCCCGGCCGGACCGACCACGTGCGGTCCCCGCCGGGCAGCGGGAGGCCGCCGTCCGGTGAGGTTACGGCTAGCTGACGGGGCGGTCGACAGGAGGTGTGGCGAAGGCCGCACGTACGTACGCCTGCCGGATCCGGAACCGATCGTGCACGCGGGCGCGTCTAGGGGGGCGTGCAGCGTCAAGGCTCCATCGGCGGCAGCGCCGCGATCCGCGTCCGTGTGACAGGGGGTGCTCTCCTGGTCGCACACCTCGCGCTCGTCGCCTGGCTCATGCTGCGACCGCTGGACGTCCCGTGGGTGATGCCCGCCAATCTGCACCCGCTGGCCGGGATCCGGGCCGACCTGGCGCTGGGCTGGCCCGAGGCGGCCCGCCCGATCGGTGAGGGCCTCGCGCTGCTGGCCCCGCTGGGTGTGCTGCTGCCGATGGCACACGGCAGGCTCGCCGTCTCCCCGCTCGCCTCCCTGATCCGTACGGCGACCGCGGGCGCCCTGCTCTCCACGGGCATCGCACTGCTGCAGACGGGCGTGCCCGGCCGGGTCGTCGACGTGGACTCACTGCTGCTGAACACCACCGGTGTGGTCCTGGCCCATCTGGCCCTCGTCCCGGCGGGCCGGTCCTGGCTGCGCCGCAGGGGCGAGCGCGTCCGGCGCACGGCGGCTCCGCAGGAGGAGACCTCTCAGGGTCGGACCCCGACGATTCCCAGGGTCGGTATCGCACCGTAGAGCGACGCTTCGTCCCCTTCGTCTCCGTACCGTGGATGTCAGATGAGGCAGCCGCACCGGCCGCCTCCGCCGACGCTCACGAAGGAGCCGACCATGACCGCCCTTGCCCGCCCCACCAACGGCCGCATGATCGGCGGAGTGTGCGCAGCTCTGGCGCGGCGCTTCGGTACCTCCGCGACGACGATGCGGGTGATCTTCCTGCTGTCCTGTCTGCTGCCCGGTCCGCAGTTCCTGCTCTACATAGCGCTGTGGATCCTGCTGCCCTCGGAGGACAAGGCGCGCACGGCCTGGTAGGGCCTGGCAGGCCCACTGCCGTGATACGCCGCGGGGCGCGCCCGGTAGGTGACGGACGCGCCCCGACGGCAGGCGTGGCGGCTCGGTCAGCCGAGCGGGAGGCCCTTCAGCAGCGGCAGACCACCGAGCAGCTTGCCGACCGGCGAGGTCGGACCCTGCCTCATCGCCTGCTCGGCGGCCGGCTGGGCGGCGGCAGCGCCCGCCACGGCCGCGGGCCGGGTCTGGGCGATCGTCGATCCGGCACCCGGCAGCGCCTTGTCGACGCTCTCGGTCGGGACCGTCTTGGAGACCGTGTCCAGCGCCTGGGCGGTGTTCGGAAGGGACGGGGCCGCGTTGGCCGTGCCCGCGCCGACAGCGGCGATGGCGACACCGATGGCGGCGACACCGAGGGTCTTGGCAGCAGACTGCTTCATGGTGAATGCGTCCTCAAGTGGATGACGTGAATGACGTGGATGACGTGGACTGAGCGGGCCACGACCGTAAACACGCCAGGCCAGCCCCGCAAACATCGAAATGCGGACGGTTTGTGAACCCCCGTCCGCATTCCGTGCGGCCCCTCGATTCCCGTCAGCTCCCGGAATCCACAGAACCGCTGGTAGACGCCGTCTGACGGAACAGCCATTCGGATTTCAGCTCGGCATATCCCGGCTTGACGACGTCATTGATCATGGCCAGTCGTTCATCGAAAGGGATGAACGACGACTTCATCGCATTGACGGAGAACCATTGCATGTCGTCGAGCGTGTAACCGAACGCGTCGACGAGGTGCTCGAATTCCCGGCTCATGCTGGTGTGGGACATAAGACGATTGTCGGTATTCACCGTGGCCCGGAAATGGAGGCGGCGAAGCAGCCCGATCGGGTGCTCGGCATAGGAGGCGGCGGCCCCTGTCTGGAGGTTGGAGCTCGGGCACAGCTCCAACGGAATGCGCTTGTCCCGGACGTAGGAGGCCAGCCGCCCGAGCTTCACGGATCCGTCCTCGTGGACCTGGATGTCGTCGATGATCCGCACCCCGTGCCCGAGCCGGTCGGCGCCGCACCACTGGAGGGCCTGCCAGATGGACGGCAGCCCGAAGGCCTCGCCGGCGTGGATGGTGAAGTGGTTGTTCTCGCGCTTGAGGTACTCGAAGGCGTCCAGGTGCCGGGTGGGCGGGTAGCCGGCCTCGGCGCCCGCGATGTCGAAGCCGACGACACCCAGGTCGCGGTAGCGGTTGGCGAGTTCGGCGATCTCCAGGGCGCGGGCGGCGTGCCGCATGGCGGTGAGCAGGGCGCCGACCCGGATGCGGTGACCGTTCTCGCGGGCGATCACCTCGCCCTGACGGAAGCCCTCGTTGACGGCCTCGACGACCTCCTCCAGGCTGAGTCCGCGCTCCACGTGCTGCTCGGGCGCGTAACGGACCTCGGCGTACACGACGCCGTCCTCGGCCAGGTCCTCGGCGCACTCGCGGGCCACCCGGACCAGCGCGTCGCGGGTCTGCATCACGCCGACGGTGTGCGAGAAGGTCTCCAGGTACCGCTCCAGGGATCCGGAGTCGGCGGCCTCGGCGAACCAGGTGCCGAGCTTGTCGGGATCGGTCTCCGGGAGCTGGTGGTAGCCCGTCTCACGGGCGAGTTCGACGATGGTCCCGGGGCGGAGGCCTCCGTCGAGATGATCGTGCAGCAGAACCTTGGGCGCCCGGCGGATCTGGTCCGGCGTCGGGACGCTCCCGGTCGATGCCGTCTGGCTCGGTGCGGTCTGGCTCGTCATTTTCGCACTCTAACTCCTACGCGCGTAGATCACCGGGTGTACGAAATCGTCGATACGTAACGGTGACCGCACGGACGGGTGGCGTACACCGGCACTTCTGACACTGTTCTGTCATGGCACAGGATGTGACGCCGGCCCGAACGGCCCGGCTGGGCAGGGCAGTAGGCCCGGAACCGACGTCGGTGAGCGGCGCGGTTCTGCTGCTGCCCGGCGGCGAGGAGGTTTCCGCCCGACGGCCGTCCCCCGTCTGGACGACGGCCTTCGTCCGCACCCTCGGACGCAGGCTCGCGCGCGCGGGCCGCGAGGAGGGGCTCGCCACCCATGTCGTCCACTACCGCTATCGCGGCTGGAACGGCAGCGAGGCCCATCTGGCGGGCGACGCGTCCTGGGCGGCGGACGAGATCGTACGGCGCTACGGCGACGTCCCCGTCTGCCTGGTGGGCGTCGGCATGGGCGGACGGGCGGCGCTTCGGGCGGGCGGGCACGAGGCCGTCAACTCCGTCGTGGCGGTCGCTCCGTGGCTGCCGGAGGACGACGTGGCCGCTTCCCCCGAACCGGTGAAGCAGCTGGTGGGGCGGCGGGTCCTGATCGTGCACGGCACGAACGACGAGCGCAGCGACCCGGAGCTGTCGTTCCGGCTGGCGGTCCGGGCGAAGAAGGCCAACCGGGAGGTGTGCCGGTTCGAAGTGCACACGGACGGGCACGGGTTGCACCAGTACCGCAGTGAAGTGCAGGCACTGGTCTCGGACTTCGCGATGGGGTCGCTGTTCGGCCACTCCTTCGCACGCCCCCTGGAGGACGCGCTGGCCGCGCCGCCGCCGATCGGGCTGCGGATGCCGCTGGCCGCGGGGTTCGGGCAGTCGATCCGCAGGTCCTAGGGGAGCAGGCTGCCCTTCCTGGAGAGCAGGAACTTCTTGAACGCGGCCACCGGGGGTGTGTCCGGATGGCCCTCCAGCCAGGCGACGCCGATCTCCCGTGCCGCTCGTGGTGCCGTGACCGTCAGTTCCACGACTCCCGGGCGCGGAAACACCGGCGGCGGCAGGAGGGCCACGCCCAGCCCCGCCGCCACCAGGCCGCGCAGGGTCTCCGCCTCCTCGCCCTCGAAGGCGACGCGGGGCTTGAAGCCCGCCTCCTTGCAGAGGTCGTCGGTGATGCGGCGCAGGCCGTAGCCGGGCTCCAGGGTGACGAAGGTTTCGTCGGCCGCCTCGGCGAGACGGATGCGCCTGCGGGCGGCCAGGGGGTGGTCCGCGGGGACGACCAGGCGGAGCTTCTGTTCGTCGAGGCGGCGGGCGACCAGGTCGGGGGCGTCGGGCACCGGGGAGGTCAGGCAGAGGTCGAGTTCGCCGGCGCGCAGGCGCTCCAGCATCGCCTCGCCGTAGTTCTGCACGAGGCTGAAGCGGACGCGGGGGTGGTCGGCGCGGAAGGCCTGGAGGAGGCCGGGGACCGTCTCGGCGCCCATGGTGTGCAGAAAGCCGAAGGCGACCTTGCCGGTCGTCGGGTCGGCGTCGGCGCGCACCTCGTCGGCGGCCCGCCCGATCTCGGCGAGGGCCCTTTCCACGGAGGTGAGGAAGGTACGGCCGGCGGGGGTGAGGGCGACGGTCCGGCCGCGGCGGGCGAAGAGGTCGACGCCCAGGTCCTGCTCCAGACGGGCCATGGCCCGGGAGAGCGTGGACTGCGGGACGTTCATCTCCTGGGCGGCGCGGGTGACGTGCTCGGTTCGGGCGACGCCGGCGAAGTACGCCAGGCGTGGCGCGAGGGTTGTGACGATGTCTTCTGTGTCACTGGACTGTGACAGTCGCTCCTGTGACCTCGGCTGATGCACCATGGGAACGATTATGGCGATTCCATGCATTGGACGGATGAGCGGGCTCGTCCGTAGGTTCGAAGCATGTCTCCCGCCGATACCGGGGCGTCCACCGTCGTGGGCGCCGTAAGGCCCCTTCCCCTCTCCGACTCCCGTATGGCTCCGGGCGGGCCCGGCTACCGCCGGATGAGCTTCGCGCTCTTCCTGGCCGGTGTCGCGACCTTCGCGCTGCTGTACTCCACCCAGGCCCTGCTGCCGCTGATCTCCGGCGAGTTCGGGGTGGCGGCGAGCGAGGCGAGCTGGACGGTGGCGGCGGCGACCGGCGGTCTCGCGCTGTTCGTGCTGCCGATGAGCGCGCTGTCGGAGCGCTTCGGCCGCCGTACGGTGATGACGGCCTCGCTGGTGGTGGCGGTGAGCGTCGGGATGCTGGTGCCGTTCGCGCCGTCGCTGGGCGTGCTGGTGGTGCTGCGGGCGCTCCAGGGGGCGGCGCTGGCCGGGCTGCCCGCCTCGGCCACGGCGTACCTCGCGGAGGAGGTCCGGCCGAAGGCGCTGGTCACGGCGATCGGACTGTTCGTCGCGGGCAACAGCGTCGGCGGTATGAGCGGCCGGGTGATCACCGGCTGGGTGGCCCAGGAGTGGGGCTGGCGGATCGCGGTCGGCGTGGTCGGCGTGATCGCGGTGGCCTGCGCGGTGGCCTTCCGGCTGCTGCTGCCGGCCCCGAAGCACTTCACCCCGGGCTCGCTGCGCCCGCGTGTGCTGGCCCGCACGGTCCGCGACCACCTCGCCGATCCGCTGCTGCGCCGCCTGTACGCGATCGGCGCGCTGTTCATGACCGTCTTCGGCGGCGTGTACACGGTGATCGGCTACCGCCTCACGGGCGAGCCCTTCGGCCTGCCGCAGGGCATCATCGGCTCGATCTTCCTGGTCTACCTGGTCGGTACGGTCTCGGCGTCGACGGCGGGCCGGCTGGTCGGCCGCCTGGGCCGGCGCGGCGCGCTGTACCTGGCCGGCGGCACCACGGCGACGGGCCTGTTCCTGTCCCTCGCGGACTCGCTCCCGCTGGTCCTGCTGGGCCTGGTCCTGATCACCGCGGGTTTCTTCGCGGGCCACGCGGTCGCGTCCTCGGCGGTCAGCAAGACGGCGACGACCGGCCGGGCCCAGGCCTCGGCGCTCTACCAGTCCTCGTACTACATCGGCTCCAGCGTCGGCAGCACGCTCGGTGCGACGGCCTTCCACGCGAGCGGCTGGACCGGCACGGTCGGCGTCGGATTCCTCGCGATCCTCGGCGTCGTGACGATCACCCTGCTCGGCTCCCGCGCGGCCCGGGTCGCGGCCAGGCGGGAGCCGGTGGGCGCACACTGAGTCCGGCCGGCACTTGCCCCGCTCGGAGCCAGCTGCCGACCGGCCGATCTCCTGCAACGTCCGCGCAATCCTCGGCGTCGTGACAATCACTCTCCGCGGCTCCCGCGCGGCCCGCGTCACGGCCAGGCGAGAGCCGGTGGGCGCGCACTGAGTCCGGCCCGCACTTGCCCTGCTCGGCCCGCTGACCGGCCGGTCGCCTGCAGCGTCCGCGCGTCGGCCGGGCCGGGCAGGGGTTTGCCGTATGGAGTCCGGACCGGTCGGCAGCGGGCCGGGACAACCGGTCCGACCCGAGCCTGGCGTGGCTGAGCTGGTCTTTCGCGCGCTCCGGGGGCCATTGTCAGTGGGCTGCGGTAGCTTCCCAAGTGCTGGGCGCGAAGGCGCGCGACAGGGACGGCCAGGGGTGGACGATGGGCAGCAGCGGCACGGCGACGACCGATCTCGACGTCGCACTGGAGAAGTACCGGACCGAACTGACGGGGTACTGCTACCGCATGCTGGGGTCGTCCTTCGAGGCGGAGGACGCGGTGCAGGACACCCTGGTCCGCGCCTGGCGGAGCTATGACAAGTTCGAGGGCCGCTCCAGCCTGCGCTCCTGGCTGTACCGGATCGCCACGAACGTCTGCCTGGACATGCTGTCCGCGGGCAACAAGCGGGCCCGGCCGATGGACCTGACGGAGTCGACGCCGCTCGCCCAGGCGGCCCTCTCCCCCCGCGCCGACCACACCTGGCTGGAGCCGATGCCGGACGCCCGGGTGATGCCGACGGTCGAGGACCCGGCGGAGGCCGCCGTCGCCAAGGAGTCGGTCCGGCTCGCGTTCATGGCCGCGCTTCAGCGGCTGCCGCCCAAGCAGCGGGCCGTGCTGATCCTGCGCGAGGTGCTGGCCTGGAAGGCGAGCGAGGTCGCCGAGCTGCTCGGCACGACGGTCGCCTCGGTCAACAGCGCGCTCCAGCGGGCCCGGGCGACGCTCGCCGAGCGGGACGACAAGGCCGCCGGGGCGGCGGTGTCCGATCCGCTGGACGAGGAGCAGCAGAAGCTTCTGGACCGCTATGTGAAGGCGTTCGAGGGCTACGACATGACCGCGCTGACGGCCCTGCTCCACGAGGACGCCGTCATGACGATGCCGCCGTTCGACCTGTGGCTGACCGGCCACGACGACATCACCGGCTTCATGACGACCCTCGGCGCGGCCTGCGCGGGCTCCCGGCTGCTGCCGGTGCAGGTCAACGGCCTGCCCGGCTTCGCCCAGTACAAGCCGGACCCGGAGGCGGGCGGATTCACCCCCTGGTCCGTCCAGATCCTGGAGATATCAGACGGCCGGCTGACCGGGTTCCACTTCTTCCTCGACACCAAGCGCTGGTTCCCGCTCTTCGACCTGCCCCTCCACCTGGAAGCGGAGCCCGACGAGGTCGAGCAGGACGTGTAGTGCGGGAGTGGGGTCCCGGAGGCGTATGCGGCCCCCGGCCCGGCGTGCGGTGAGCTCGAGACGGGCGAGCAGGTCGACGGCGCCGAGCCCGGGCGGCCCGAGCCCCGCCACATCGCAGACGACGACTCCGGCTCCGGTGCCTCGCACCAGTGCCCGTACGTCGTCACACAGCCCCGGCACCTCGTCCCGGGTGACGGGGCCGGCCAGCACGAGCACGGCGGGTGTTTTCGCGTCCACGTACGGTAGACCGGCGGGACTGCGGTAACTCATCGCGGTGCCCGCCTTCCCGGCCCCTGCCCGGCGAAGATCACATTGACCCGCTCCGCCGCTCCCCCGGAGGGTGGGCCTGTGCAGGGGGTGCTGAGCGGGTTCGCGGTGATCGCGGTCGTCATCGGGGTGGGCTATGTGCTCGGGCGGCGCGGCTCGCTCGGCGATCAGGGCCGTGAGGTGCTGACCGGGCTGGCGTTCACCGTGGCGGGACCGGCGCTCCTGTTCACCACCCTGGCCAAGGCCGATCTCGCGGTGCTGTTCTCCAGCCGCCTGCTCGTGACGGCCCTGAGCACGGCCGCGGCCTCGGGCGTCTTCGTCGCGGTCGGCGTGCTGCGCCGCTGGAGCGTGGGCCGCACCACGATCGGGGCCCTGTGCTCGGGCTACGTCAACTCGGGCAACCTCGGCATCCCTATCGCCGCGTACGTCCTGGGCGACGCGTCCCTGGTGGCGCCGGTGTTGCTGTTCCAGGTCGTCCTGGTCACCCCGGTCGCCCTCACGGTGCTGGACCTCTCCGGCATGGGCGAGAAGGGCACGGTGTGGCGGCGCCTGCTGACCCCGCTGCGCAACCCCATAGCGGTGGGCTCCCTCACCGGAGTCCTGGTGTCGGCGGCGGGCTGGAAGGTCCCCGGCCCGGTCATGGATCCCCTCACCCTGATCGGCAATATGTCCGTCCCTGCGGCCCTGCTGGCCTTCGGCATGTCCCTGCACGGCAGCGCGGCCCCTGGCCGGGGACGGGACCGCAACCCGGTCCTGCTGTCGGTGGCACTCAAGTCGGTGGGCCAGCCGGCGGTCGCCTGGGCGCTGGCGAGGTGCGTCTTCGGCCTGCACGGCGCGCCGTTGCTGGACGTAGTGGTGACGTCGGCCCTGCCGGCCGCACAGAACCTGTTCACGTACGCGAGCCGCTACCGGGTGGCCGAGGGCCTGGCCCGCGAGTCGATCCTGTTGTCGACGGTGGTGTCGGTGCCCGTGTTGGTGGGGGTGGCGGCGGCTCTGGGCTGAGGGGTCAGTCGACCGGGAACTCGCTGGTGTCGATCACGAGGTCGAAGGGGGCGGGAATCTTGAGCGCTTCACCGAACTTGGCCGTGCTCAGCGGGCGGTAGACGTCGCCCTTCGGTTCTCCGTAGAGCGTCGCGGTGGGGCCGTCGGGAGCCCAACGGTCGACGAGGAGATACAGCGGAATGCCTGCGGTGGCATAGGCAGCGGGCTTGCTGACGCGGTCCTGGCGGGCGTTGGACTTGGAGGTGACCTCGACGACGAGTTCGGCCAGGGCTGCCGGAATATGGGAGTCCGACTCCGGGTGTTCCTGCACCGGGGTGACCACCAGGTCCGGGGTGAGCATGCCCAGCCGCGACGGCACGGAGATCGCCAGTGTCTGGAAAACGCCCCAGTCCTTCGGGATCACTGAGTAGAGGCGACGCTGGATGCGAGCCGCGATCACGTTGTGTCGGAACGCGGGAACAGGTGACACGGTGATGATCCCCTCGATGATCTCCACCTTGCTGCCCTCAGGCCACTCCATCTCCTCCCAGAACCGGACGAGGTCGTCCCAACTCTGCTCGGGGTCCTGGCTCACGGTGAGTGCGCTCATGGCGGTTCTCCCATCGGTGCGTCACCGATCCCAGCATGCCGAGCGGGACCGGCGGAGGTCCGCCGATCCCGTTCACCCGAAAGGGGCGTGCCACCAGCGGCCTCCGGCCGCGGGCCCTGGTCAGGCGATACGTTCCAGCACCACCGGCGACGCGGAGAACCCCGTGCCCTCCGGCGCGATGTCGAAGGAGCCCTCCACCGACGTGAGCGCGTACTCGAAGCGCTCGGGGGTGTCGGTGTGGAGGGTGAGGAGGGGCTCGCCCTCGCGGACCGGCTCGCCGGGCTTGGCGTGGATCTCGACGCCGGCGCCCGCCTGCACCGGGTCCTCCTTGCGGGCGCGGCCCGCGCCGAGGCGCCAGGCGGCGACGCCGATGCCGTAGGCGTCGAGGCGGGTGAGGACACCGGAGGCCGGGGCCTTCACCACGTGCTGCTCCCTCGCCGTGGGCAGCGCGGCGTCCGGGTCGCCGCCCTGGGCAGCGATCATGCGGCGCCAGACGTCCATCGCCGAGCCGTCGGCCAGGGCCTTCGCCGGGTCGGCGTCCTTCACGCCGGCCGCGTCGAGCATCTCGCGGGCCAGGGCGAGGGTGAGCTCGACGACGTCCGCGGGACCGCCGCCCGCGAGGACCTCGACCGACTCGCGGACCTCGAGGGCGTTGCCCGCCGTGAGGCCCAGCGGGGTGGACATGTCCGTGAGCAGCGCGACCGTCTTCACGCCGTGGTCCGTGCCGAGGCCGACCATCGTGGAGGCCAGCTCGCGGGCGTCCTCGATGGTCTTCATGAAGGCGCCGGAGCCGACCTTCACGTCCAGGACCAGCGAGCCCGTGCCCTCCGCGATCTTCTTCGACATGATCGACGAGGCGATCAGCGGGATCGCCTCCACCGTGCCGGTGACGTCACGGAGCGCGTACAGCTTCTTGTCGGCCGGGGCCAGTCCGTCGCCCGCCGCGCAGATCACCGCGCCGGTGGTGTCCAGGACGTGCAGCATCTCCTCGTTGGAGAGCAGGGCGCGCCAGCCGGGGATCGACTCCAGCTTGTCAAGGGTGCCGCCGGTGTGGCCGAGGCCGCGGCCGGAGAGCTGCGGGACCGCCGCGCCGCAGGCGGCGACCAGCGGGGCCAGGGGCAGGGTGATCTTGTCGCCGACGCCGCCCGTGGAGTGCTTGTCGGCGGTCGGGCGGGACAGCGAGGAGAAGTCCATGCGCTCGCCGGAGGCGATCATCGCGGCGGTCCAGCGGGCGATCTCGCGGCGGTTCATGCCGTTGAGCAGGATGGCCATCGCGAGCGCGGACATCTGCTCGTCGGCGACCTCGCCGCGTGTGTACGCGTCGATGACCCAGTCGATCTGTTCGTCGCTGAGTTCACCGCGGTCCCGCTTGGTGCGGATGACGGAGATGGCGTCCATGGCCATGGGTTTCCCTTCCGGGGTTGCGAAGGTGCACGGCCCCCCTGAAGCGTGTCAGAGGGGCCGTACGGGAGTTACTTGGTGAGGTGCTCCGGCCCGAAGGCCTGAGGCAGCATCTCGGAGAGCGGCAGGACGCCCGCGGGGGTGTCCAGGAGCAGGTCCGGCCCGCCGAACTCGTACAGCAGCTGGCGGCAGCGGCCGCACGGCACCAGCAGCCCGCCGGTGCCGTCCACGCAGGTGAAGTGCGTGAGCCGGCCGCCCCCGGTGCGCTGGAGCTGCGAGATGAGCCCGCACTCGGCGCACAGGCCCAGCCCGTAGGAGGCGTTCTCCACGTTGCAGCCGGTGACCGTGCGCCCGTCGTCGACCAGGGCCGCGACACCGACCGGGTAGCCGGAGTAGGGGGCGTAGGCGTGGGACATGGCCTCCCGCGCCTCGGCCCGCAGCGCCTCCCAGTCGAAGCCGGCGGCAGCGGCCGGGGCCGGGGTCACTTGCCCTGTCCCTTCCGGTACGGCAGGCCGTCCGCCTTCGGCATGCGCAGCTTCTGCGCGGACAGCGACAGCACGAGCAGCGTGACGATGTACGGGGTGGCCGTCACCAGCTGGCGCGGGACGTCGTCCGTGGAGGCGTACCAGAGGAACATCAGGGCCGCGATCACCACGGTGACGACCGCGGGGACGTGCTTCTTCCTCCAGGCGAGGTACGCCGCCCCGATCACCAGCAGGATCGCCAGCAGCAGGATCAGCGCGTGGACGTTCACCGTGCCACCGCGCAGGTTGAGGCTGTCGGTGTAACCGAACAGACCCGCACCGAGCGCCAGGCCGCCCGGCATCCAGTTGCCGAAGATCATCGCGGCGAGACCGATGTAGCCGCGGCCGGCGGTCTGGCCGTCCAGGTACACGTTCGAGGCGACGATCGACAGGAACGCGCCGCCGAGTCCGGCGAAGCCGCCGCTGATGATGACGGCGATGTACTTGTACTTGTAGACGTTGACGCCCAGGGACTCCGCCGCCACCGGGTTCTCGCCGCAGGAGCGCAGGCGCAGACCGAACGCCGTGCGCCACAGCACCCACCAGGTCAGCGGGACCAGCGCCACGGCGATGACGGTGAGCGGCGACAGGTCGGTGACCAGACCGCCGATCAGGCCGGCGATGTCCGAGACCAGAAACCAGTGCTTGCCGTTGAGGGTGTTCAGCCAGTCCGACAGGCCCGGGATGCTGAAGTCGCCGAGGGAGTCGATCGGCGGGGACTGCTTGGAGGAGCCCTGCGGGGCGTTCTCGAAGGTGAACTTCGACAGGTAGCGGGTGGCGCCGAGGGCCAGGATGTTCAGGGCCACACCGGAGACGATGTGGTTGACGTTGAACGTGACGGTGGCGATGGCGTGCAGGACGGCGCCGAGGGCACCGCCGATGATGCCGAAGACCACGCCCACCCAGGGGCCCCACTGGTAGCCGGCCCAGGCGCCGAACCAGGTGCCGAGGATCATCATGCCCTCGAGGCCGATGTTGACGACACCGGACCGCTCGGCCCACAGGCCGCCGAGGCCCGCGAGTCCGATCGGCACGGCCAGGCGCAGCGCGGTGGACATCTGGCCGGTCGAGGTGATGCCGTCCGCGCCGGTGATGAGGCGGACGATCGAGGTCAGTACCAGCACACCCGCGATGACGAGCAGGAGTACCGGGAGGGACATACGGCGGCTGCGCTTGCCGGGCTGCTGCGCCTGTGCCTTCGCTACGGTCGCGGTGCTCATCAGGCCGCCACCTCCTTCTTGGTGTTCTGGGCAGCGGCCAGTTCGGCGCCGACCCGGCTCTGCTGGCGGCGCAGACCCCACTGGCGGACGAACTCGTAGGAGATGACGACCGCGAAGACGATCAGGCCCTGCATGATCGTGGCGATCTCCTTCGGGTAGGCCTCCGGGGTCGCGTAGTCGAGGGCGGGCGAGGCCTTGTCGAGGAAGGCCCACAGCAGGGCGGCGAACGCGATGCCGCCGGGGTTGTTGCGGCCGAGCAGGGCGATGCCGATGGCCGTGAAGCCGAGGCCCGCCGGGAAGTCCAGGCTGTAGGTGTGGGAGGCGCCGAGCAGCAGCGGCAGGCCGGACAGGCCCGCGATGGCGCCGGAGATCAGCATGGAGATCAGCACCATGCGCTTGGCGTCGACGCCGGAGGCCGCGGCGGCCGTCTCGGAGGCGCCGGTGGCGCGCAGGTCGAAGCCGAAGCGGGTGCGGTTGAGGACAAGCCAGTAGCCGACACCGAGGAGGACGGCGAGGAAGACCAGGCCGTAGATCTCGCCGACGTCCGAGCCCAGGTTGATGCCCGGGAACCAGCCGGACTTCTTCATGACGCCGGTCGTGGCGTTGTTGCCGACCTGCACGCCCCACACGTCGGCGAGCATGATGTAGCCGATGACGCTGGTGGCGATGGCGTTCAGCATGATCGTCGCGACGACCTCGCTGACGCCCCGGGTGACCTTCAGGACGCCCGCGATGCCGGCCCAGAAGGCGCCGGTGCACATGGCGACCAGGAGCAGCAGCGGGATCTGCAGGAAGCTCGGCAGGGCGACGTGGGCGCCGACCACGGCGGTCATCACCGCGGCGAGGCGGTACTGACCGTCGACGCCGATGTTGAACAGGTTCATGCGGAAGCCGAGGGCGACCGCGATGGCGGCGATGTAGTACAGCGAGGCCTGGTTGATGATCAGGACCTGGATGTCCGAGTACGGCAGCTGCTGCAGCATCAGCGCGTACGGCTCGAACGGGTTCTTGCCCGAGGCGAGCAGGACGACCGAGGTCAGCGCGATCGCCAGGAGGAGCGCGATGACCGGGCCGGCCACCGCGAGGAGCACCCGCTCCTTGTCGAACTTCTTCATCGGGCCTCGTCCTCCGGACCGGCGTCTGTCTCGTCTTCTGTGGCGTTCTCTACGTGCTCGAGGTGGCCGGACGCGGCACCCGTCATCGCCGAGCCCAGTTCCTCGGGCGTGACGGTGGCGGGGTCGGCGTCCGCGACCAGCCTGCCGTTGTAGATCACGCGCAGTGTGTCGGACAGGCCGATCAGCTCGTCCAGGTCGGCGGAGATCAGCAGCACGGCCAGGCCTTCGCGGCGGGCCTCCCGGATGCGGTCCCAGATCTGCGCCTGGGCGCCGACGTCCACACCGCGGGTGGGGTGGGCGGCGATCAGGAACCTCGGGTTGTGGCTCATCTCGCGGCCGACGATCAGCTTCTGCTGGTTGCCGCCGGAGAGGGAGGCCGCGGTGACGTCGATGCCAGGGGTACGGACGTCGTACTCCTCGACGATCCGGCGGGTGTCGGCCTGGGCACCCTTGGGGTCCAGCCAGAAGCCCTTGGCGTTGGGCTTCTCGGTGACATGGCCGAGGATGCGGTTCTCCCAGAGGGGGGACTCCAGGAGCAGGCCCTGGCGGTGGCGGTCCTCGGGGATGTAGCCGACGCCCTGCTCGCGGCGCTTGCGGGTGGGCCAGGGGGTGATGTCCTCGTCCAGGAAGACGATCCGGCCGGAGTCGGCGTGCTTGGTGCCGATGATCGCGTCGATCAGCTCGGTCTGGCCGTTGCCCTCGACACCGGCGATGCCCATGACCTCGCCGGCGCGGATGCTGAAGGTGACGTCGTCGAGGACGCGCTTGGCCTCGCCGGTGGGGGCGAACTCGGTGAGCGAGCCGCCCGGCGAGCCGCCGCTCGCGGCGGCGTTCGCGGTCTCGGCAAGGGCTCCGAGCTCACCGAGGGAGGCTCCGCCGCTGGCGTAGACGGTGAGGTTCCGCACCTCCAGGACGACCTTGTCGGTGACGGTCGACTCGGTGGTCTCCGGGGTGGGCAGTTCGCTGCCGACCATCATCTCGGCGAGCTGGCGCGAGGTGGTCTCGGAGGGGATCGCCGTGCCCACGGTCGTACCGCGCCGGATGACGGTGATGTCGTCGGCGACGGAGAGCACCTCGCCGAGCTTGTGCGAGATGAAGATGACGGAGAGGCCCTCCGACTTCAGCTCGCGCAGGTTGGCGAAGAGCGCTTCGACCTCCTGCGGGACGAGCACGGCGGTCGGCTCGTCGAGGATCAGGGTCTTGGCGCCGCGGAAGAGGACCTTGAGGATCTCCACGCGCTGGCGGTCGGCGACGCCGAGGTCCTCCACGAGGAGGTCGGGGCGGACACCGAGGCCGTAGCGGTCGGAGATCTCCTTGATCTTCTTGCGGGCGCCGCCGCCGATGCCGTACAGCTTCTCGCTGCCGAGCACCACGTTCTCCAGCACGGTCAGGTTGTCGGCCAGCATGAAGTGCTGGTGGACCATGCCGATGCCGCGGGCGATGGCTTCGGCGGGGCTGGAGAAGCTCACCTGCTCGCCGTCGATCGCGATGGTGCCCTCGTCCGGCTTCTGCATGCCGTAGAGGATCTTCATCAGGGTCGACTTGCCGGCACCGTTCTCGCCGACCAGGGCGTGCACGGTGCCCTTGCGGACCGTGAGGTGGATGTCGTGGTTGGCGACGACACCGGGGAATCGCTTGGTGATGCCCGCGAGCTCTACCGCGACTGTCGACTGAGCGGTGAGCGGAGGGCTGCTGGACGCGTCGATGGCGCACTCTCCTTGGGAAAGGGGCCGCTCTACGCGCGTAGCGCCCCTGCTTTAAATAGTGCCCGGACCTGACCGGTCTTGTCCAAGGTGCTCAAGTACCCGATCTGTTCCGAGCATTCTGCCGCGCGAACGGGGTGCAGGCGGTCCCGGCGTCGCTCTCGCGCGGCAGACGCGAGACGACGCCGGGGACGATCTTCCCCGCACCCCGTTCCGTGGCCGTAACGCTGCCATTGCAGCGGGCTCTCGGCCAAGCCCTCCGACCGGGACGGTCAGGAGGTCTTCACCTTGATGCTGCCGTCCTTGATGCCCTCTTCGGCCTTCTTGACCGCGGCCTGGATGCCGGCGTTGCTCTTGAAGGCCGGGTTGGAGTCGGACAGGCTGACGCCGCCGTTGGAGAGGGAGCCGCGGATGTCACCGGAGAGCGGCTTCTTGTCCTTGATGACCGACTTCGACAGGTTGTAGACCGCGCCCTCGACGTTCTTCATGGCCGAGGTCAGGATGTAGTCCTTGTACTTGGCCAGCGCGGCCTGCTTGTACTGGTCGGAGTCCACGCCGATCGCCCACACCTTGTGCGTGGCCGCGGACTCGATGACACCCTGACCCGACAGACCGGCGGCGGCGTAGATCACGTCGGCACCCGCGTCGATCTGCCCGTTCGCGGCGACCTTGCCCTTGTCGGGGCTGGAGAAACCGCCCTCCTGAGGCGTCTGCGTCAGGTACTGCGACTCGATCTTGATCTTCGGGTTCACCGACTTGGCACCCTGGACGAAGCCCGCCTGGAACTTGTGGATCAGCGGGATGTCCACACCACCGATGAAGCCGATGTGGTTCTTCTTGGTGGCCTTGGCTGCGGCGACACCGGCCAGGTACGAGGACTGCTCCTCGTGGAAGACCATGTCGGCGACGTTCTTCGCCTGCGTCTTGTCGTCGTCGATGACGCCGAAGGTGAGCTTCGGGTACTTGGCGGCGACCGTCTTGACGGCCGGCGCGTACACGAAACCGACACCGATGATCGGGTTGTAGCCGGCCTTGGCCAGCTGCTCCAGCCGCTGCACCTTGTCGGCGTCCGTCTCGTTGTCGCTCGGCTCGATGTCCCGGCCGCCGACCTTGAAGTCCTGCTCCGCCTTCTGGAAACCGGCGAACGCGGCGTCGTTGAAGGACTGGTCGCCCTTGCCGCCGATGTCGTAGGCCAGACCGATGCCCTTGCTCTTGCCGCCCCCGGAGGAGGAAGTCGAGCTGGTCGAGCTGCTGCCACAAGCGGACATGGTGACGGCGAGGGCCGCGGTTGCGGCGCCTGCGATCGCGATACGGGACACCCGGCGCATGGAACGTGACTCCTTTGTGCAAGCGCCCAAACCAGGCGCTGGTTCCGCCGCAGCGTAACGCGCGTAGACCTGACGGAAAACCCCCAATGTCCGGTCCGTTATCTAGCTGTGGCCACAGTCACGGCTCCAGGTTACGTACAGCAGTGCGCCCCTTGCAGGAGGCGAGCGGTGGACGCCAGGAGGGGGATGACGACGCCCGGCGACCACCGCTCGCACCTCATCGCGCCGACCCTGCCCGATAGCAATACCGACCGTCCGGCCGGATCCCTCTTGAGGGTGATCTTCATCCGTCGATCACATGCCAAGATCCTTCCTGCTTGATGACGAAACGTTCCCGCAGGCCCGACCAGCCTGACGGGTCCTCGATCCAGGGGAGGATCATGAAGTTCTCCAAGCTCGCCGCCGCTGCGGCCGGCGCCGGCATCGCCCTGTCGGCCACAGTCGCCGGCCTTGCCTCGCCCGCCATGGCCTCGTCGACCTGCTCGACATGGAAATCCCACGACGGCACTACCGGCTACGGCAAGTGCACGGGCGGTAACACCCGCTTCAGCGTCCACCGGGTCAAGGTCGTATGCGTCGACCCGCACGGCAGCAAGTGGAACGTGTACGGCAAGTGGGTCAGCACCCGCAAGGGCGAAACGTCGAAGGCCGTATGCGCGACCGACCACGGCTATTCCGGCACCGGGGTGCTCTCGATGAAGATCGAGACGGACGAGCCTGTCTGACCGGAGCAGCGGCTGCCGGCCCGGCAACAGGCCTGCAGCACCCGGCCACACAAGGGGGACGCCCCCGCCCCGGCGAGGCCGGTGGCGGGGGCGTTCCTCTGCACGACCGCGAACGGCCACGTCACTTGGTGTTGACGGTGACCTTGCCGCTGGTGATGTCATTCTTGGCCTTGTCCACCGCCGAGACGACGTCGGTCAGCGCCTTGTACTTCGGGTTGGAGTCCGCGAAGCCGACGCCACCGGACTTGAGGTCGCCGCGCACCTCGCCGCTCAGCGGCTTGCCGTTGACGACGGACTTGGCCAGGTCGTAGACCGCGCCGCCGACGTTCTTCAGGGCGGAGCCCAGGATGTAGTCCTTGTACTTGGCCAGCGCGGCCTGCTTGTACTGGTCGGAGTCCACGCCGATCGCCCACACCTTGTGCGTGGCCGCGGACTCGATGACACCCTGACCCGACAGACCGGCGGCGGCGTAGATCACGTCGGCACCCGCGTCGATCTGCCCGTTCGCGGCGACCTTGCCCTTGTCGGGGCTGGAGAAACCGCCCTCCTGAGGCGTCTGCGTCAGGTACTGCGACTCGATCTTGATCTTCGGGTTCACCGACTTGGCACCCTGGACGAAGCCCGCCTGGAACTTGTGGATCAGCGGGATGTCCACACCACCGATGAAACCGACGTGGTTCTTCTTCGTGGCCTTGGCGGCCGCGACGCCCGCCAGGTAAGACGACTGCTCCTCGTGGAAGACCATGTCGGCGACGTTCTTCGCCTTCACGCCGTCGTCGTCGATGATCCCGAAGGTGAGCTTCGGGTACTTGGCGGCGACCGTCTTGACGGCCGGCGCGTACACGAAACCGACACCGATGATCGGGTTGTAGCCGGCCTTGGCCAGCTGCTCCAGCCGCTGCACCTTGTCGGCGGCCGTCTCGTTGTCGCTCGGCTCGATGTCCCGCCCGCCGATCTTGAACTCGCCCTCGGCCTTCTGGAAACCGGAGAACGCGGCGTCGTTGAAGGACTGGTCGCCCTTGCCGCCGATGTCGTAGGCCAGGCCTATGCCCTTGCCGGAGTACTTGCCGTCCTTGGAGCCACTGGTGCCCGACTCCGTGCTGGACTTGCCGCATCCGGCGGCCGCGAGGGCGATGACCGCGACGGTCACCGCAGTTTGGGAGAATCTCGTCCTCCGAGAGATCTGACGCACAGCAGTACCCCTTCAACCCCACGGCACCGTCACCGGCCCGCTCTTCCCCAATGTGCCGTCCGGTGGCGAAGTGCCGCCGGTGGTGGCGAGTCCGGCGCACAGTAACGCGCGTAGAAGTGGAGGGGAACGGGGTTTTCCCGGGCCGTTACCGATTCGTGCCGACGTTCGGTTACAGGCACCCGTCCCGGGTTACGCCCGGGTGTCGCAAGGGGACGAAGGGACGCCAACCAGGCGCCCCTCCCCCGCCCGCGCCCTACTGCACCGCATCCAGCAGCGCGGCGGCGGTGAACAGTTCCACGCCCACCGTGATGGCGCGCTCGTCGGCGTCGAAGTCGCCCTGGTGCAGGTCGCGCACGGTCCGCTCACCCGGCGTGCGGACACCGAGCCGTGCCAGGGCGCCCGGCACGTGCTCGAGGTACCAGGAGAAGTCCTCCCCGCCGAGACTCTGCTCGGTGCCCTCGATGGACTCGGCACCGCGCCGCGCGGCCATCGCGTCCCGCAGCAGCTCGGTCACCTCGGCGTCGTTGACGACCGGCGGCACTCCGCGCACGTAGTTGATCTCGGACTTGGCCCGGTGCAGGGTGGCGACCTCGTCGATCGCGGCGTGCAGCACGTCGGGCGCCAGCCGCCAGGCGTCGATGTCGAGGCACCGTACGGTCCCGGAGAGCTCGGCGTGCTGCGGGATCACGTTCGGCGCGTGCCCCGACTCGATCCGTCCCCAGGTCACCGCGAGGCCGCTGCGGGTGTCGACCCGCCGGGCGACCAGCGCGGGCACGTCGGTGGCGACCCTGGCCGCGGCGGTCACGAGGTCGGTCGTCAGATGGGGCCGGGCGGTGTGGCCGCCGGGCCCGTCGAGCGCGATCTCCAGCCGGTCGCAGGCGCTGGTGATCGGCCCGGGCCGCAGCCCGATCCGCCCCACGTCGACCCGGGGGTCGCAGTGCACGGCGACGATCCGGCCCACTCCCTCCAGCGCCCCGGACGCGATGACGTCGGCGGCGCCGCCGGGCAGAACCTCCTCGGCGGGCTGGAAGATCAGCCGTACGGGCCGGGGCAGCAGGCCCTTCTCGTGCAGCTGGGCGAGCACGAGCCCGGTGCCCAGCACGACCGTGGTGTGCACGTCGTGGCCGCAGGCGTGCGCCCGGTCCGGCACGGTGGACCGGTACGAGCACTCGGTCTTGGTGTCCGGGATGGGCAGCCCGTCGATGTCGGCCCGCATCGCCAGGATCGGCGTACCGCCCAGGTCCTCGCCGGGCCGCACCCCGATGTCGCAGACGAGCCCGGTCCCGGTGGCGAGGACACGCGGCCTGAGCCCCGCCTTCTCGAGCCGCGCCTTGATCGCGGCGGTGGTACGGAACTCCTGGTTGCCCAGCTCGGGGTGCATGTGCAGGTCGCGCCGGAACGCCACGAGTTCGGCGTGCAGCGACTCGCTCAGCAGACCGGGGAGCACGGCATCGCCGGGAAGGTCGGCCTCGGACTGTCGGGACATCAATTGGTTCACCCTCTGAAGGGTAGAACGCCGGACCGGTCGACTGACCCACGATCAACAAAACTTCAACCCGTTAGGGGAAGAAAATCCGACCGCCCGACGCATAGCCGTTGTCTCGGATGGGTAAACTCGCGCGGCTTTCGCCGCACTCCGATCACCCGTCCTCCTTTCCTCAACGGATACCACGCAGCGCCAAAGCCACGCTGGAGCCGTCCGCGTACCGGAACTTCCGGGAGGAAACCCGCAGGTGAAGGCGGTGCGACGGACGCGGCGGTAATCTGCGCCCCCGTGAGCCGACCGAACGCGGACTTCCTGCACACCACCCGCTCCTCCTACGACGTGATCGCCAAGGAGTACGCGGACCGCTTCCCCGACAGCCTTGACACCCACCCGGTGGACCGGGCCCTCGTCACGGCCTTCGCCGAGCTGGTGAGAGCGGGCGGTCCGGCCCCGGTCGCCGATCTCGGCAGCGGTCCCGGTCATGTCACCGCCCGGCTGCACGGCCTCGGGGTGCCGGTCTTCGGGGTCGACGTCTCACCCGGGATGGTCGAGCTGGCCCGCGAGGCGCATCCGCACCTGCGGTTCCACGTGGGCTCGATGACGTCCCTGGACCTGCCGGACGGGACGCTGGGCGGGATCATGGCGCTCTACTCGATCATCCATGTCCCGGACGATCACTTGCCGGGGGCGTTCGCGGAGTTCCGCCGCACCCTCGTCCCCGGCGGGCATGTGCTCCTGTGCTTCCAGTCCGACGACGCAGACGGAGACGGGGGCAGAGACGGCAGTGCCCACCTGCACATCGCGGAGCGGTTCGGCCACCGGATCGACCTGGACTACTACCTGCGCACCCCGGACACCGTCTCCGCCGCGCTCGCGGCAGCGGGCCTGCTGCCCGTGGCCACGACCGTCCGCGCACCCGTCGGCGACGAGAAGCGTCCCCGGGCCTTCCTCCTGGCCCGCAAGCCGGACCACGCCGGCCGGGCCGCCGCCTCCCAGGGGCTGTCCTAGACCGCGCTCACCGCCGCCAGCCGATGCACATCACGCGCGGTCCCCGTGACCCCGGACAGGAAGCCCTGGGCGCGGGGTGAGGCGTGTTCCGTGAGCCAGGCGGGGTCGATGTCGCACACGGCGACTCGTACGCCCGTGCCCACGAGGGCCAGGGGCAGGGTGTGGACGACCGTGGAGGGGAAGCTCACGATCGTCCGGCCGACCGGACCGCGCCGGGCGATCAGCTCCAGCGGCAGGTCGGGGCGGACGATCTCCAGCCCGGTCTCCGCGGCGAGCCGGTGGAGTTTCCCGGCGCTCTCCCGGCGGTGGGCGAAGTAGCGGGTGGCCCCGTGGGCCTTGGCGAGGGTGCGGACCGCCTCCAGGTACCGCTCCCCGTCGACGACCCCGGTCTCGACCAGGGAGGTGCCGACCATGTCCGCGCTCGTGGTGATGCGGGGCGGGCCGAAGCGGGCGCGGGTCCAGCCGAAGTCGTTCGCCGTGACCGTCACCCCGTCCGGCCGCTCCTGAACCGGCATGGAGGAGAAGACCTCCACCCGGCGTCCGGCGCTCGGGGTCAGACGGCGCCGGGCCGAGGAGGACACCGGCGCGAACAGCAGGTCACGGGCGCCGGGGCGGCCGCCCTTGCGGTGCCAGCGCACCAGGCGCTCACCGCGGGCGAGCTGGGCGACGAACTCCATCGTCGCCGTGCCGTCGTCGACCACCACCAGGTCCTTGGACCGGGTGATCGTCAGCAGCAGCTGAACATAGCGGGAGAAGGGGTCTCCCATGACGATCCGGTCCGCCCGCCGCAGCTGCCCGGCGAGCCCGCCGATCGTGTGGAAGGGCGCGGCCGGACCGCCCCGGGCCTCCTCCCAGCGGACCCGGTAGCCCTCGTCGCGGGCCAGGTCGGCCATGCGGCGCAGCTGGCCCCGGGTCATGGGGTCGGTCGGGGCCAGGACGACGACGGTGAGCTCCGCGCCGGCCGGCGGCTGGTCTCCGTCCACCGAGCGCCGTACCTGCGTGGGCAGGGGCAGCACCCGGCCCGCGCCGGACGTGTCCGTCCCGCGCAGGCCGTGGACGTGCGCCCACTCCAGCACGTTCAGCAACTGCACCGGACTCTCCACGAACGCGAGAGTGCGGGGGCCGGTTCTCCCGGCGCGGGGGCTCATCGACGTACGACCGTCCCGTCGTAAGGGGCTCGAAAGACCCGTTCTCACACCGCGACCGGCTCGCCCGCCGCCGCCGCGATCTCCGCCTCGGCGACGACGCCGGAGACGCGGCGCAGCTTCTTCATCGGGCCGAGCTCGGAGTCGTAGACCTTCTTGACGCCGTCGCCGAGGGAGGCCTCGATGGTGCGGATGTCGCGGACCAGGCGCGTGAGGCCCTGCGGCTCGACGGAGGCGGCCTGGTCGGAGCCCCACATCGCGCGGTCGAGGGTGATGTGGCGCTCGACGAAGGTGGCGCCGAGGGCGACGGCGGCCAGCGTGGTCTGCAGGCCCGTCTCGTGGCCGGAGTAGCCGATCGGGACGTTCGGGTACTCGGTCTCCAGCGTGTTGATCACGCGGAGGTTCAGCTCCTCGGCCTTGGCCGGGTAGGTGGAGGTGGCGTGGCAGAGCAGGATGTTGTCGCTGCCCAGGACCTCGACGGCGTGCCGGATCTGCCTCGGGGTGGACATGCCCGTGGAGAGGATGACCGTGCGGCCGGTGGCGCGCAGGGCACGCAGCAGCTCGTCGTCGGTCAGGGAGGCCGAGGCGACCTTGTGGGCCGGGACGTCGAACTTCTCCAGGAAGGCGACGGCCTCGGTGTCCCACGGGGAGGCGAACCAGGCGATGTTCTTGCTCTTGCAGTAGTCGTCGATCTGGCGGTACTCGTCCTCGCCGAACTCCACGCGGTGGCGGTAGTCGATGTAGGTCATCCGGCCCCAGGGGGTGTCGCGCTCGATGTCCCACTGGTCGCGCGGGGTGCAGATCTCCGGGGTGCGCTTCTGGAACTTGACGGCGTCGCAGCCGGCCTCGGCGGCCACGTCGATCAGCTTGAACGCGTTCTCCAGCTCACCGTTGTGGTTGATGCCGATCTCGCCGCAGATGTAGACGGGGCGGCCGGGGCCGGCTTCGCGCGAACCGAAGGTACGGGTACGGGAGTTGGTGCTCATGGCGGAGATGTCCTTACTTGGTGAGGGAATCGAGGGAGGGGCCGAGGATCCAGCTGGCGATCTCTCGGATCGCGCCGTCGCCACCGGGGACGGTGGTGACCGCGCGTGCGGCGCCGCGTACGACGTCGTGGGCGCTCGCGACCGCCACGGGCCAGCCGACGAGGGCGAAGCACGGGAGGTCATTGACGTCGTTGCCGACGTAGAGCACGCGCTCCGGCGCTATGCCCTGCTCCTCGCACCACTGCTTGAGGGCGAGGTCCTTGCGGTCGATGCCGTGCAGTACCGGGAGCTTGAGCTTCCGGGCGCGGGCGGCGACCACAGGGTTCTGTTCCGTGGACAGGATCAGCATCTTCAGTCCGCTCCTGCGCAGGGCGGCGATGCCGAGGCCGTCGCCGCGGTGCACGGAGACGAACTCCCGTCCGTCGGAGTCGATCAGCACCCGGTCGTCGGTCTGGGTGCCGTCGAAGTCGAGTACGACCGCGTCGATGTCGTCGGCCGTCGGCAGGGCGCCGGGCCGGTCGGCGTCGAAGAGCGGGGCCAGTGCCCGCGCCCGCGCCAGGTCGTGCGGGTCGTCGATCTCCAGCACGCGCGCGGGGTCGGTACGCACGAGTTCGGTGCGGCCGAAGAAGCGGTGCTGGTACTTGCGGAAGCCGGCCGCGTCCATGGCGTAGGCGGCGCCGGTCTCCAGGAAGTCCTGGGGGCGGTCCTGACGGCGTGGCCGGTAGGACTTGTCGTGATTGACACCGGAGCCACCGAGGGCCTGCGCGGCACCGGCCTGGCTGCCGCCGGCCGCCGTGACCACCGGGCCGGCGTCGGCGGCCTGCGCGGCCCTGGGCTGGCTCCCGCCATCCGCCGTGGCCACCGGGCCCGCGCCGAGTGCCGCCGTCGGGCGCGTGCCCACAGCGTGGTGCGTCGCCGTCCGGTCGTCGGCCGCGGCACCGGCGACAGCCAGGCCGGTGCCGTGCGTCGTGAGGTCGTCGGCGGCTTCCCGCCAGACGAAGCCGTGGAAGGGTGCGACCGTCAGTGCGGTGTCCGCGCCGCCTTCCACCACTGCCGAGGCGACCCCGTCGATGTCCTCCCGGAGGATGAAGGGGCTGGTGCACTGCACCAGGAGCACCACGTCGACGGCCGCGCCGTGCAGGGCCTCGTGGGCTTCCATGGCGTGCAGGACCGCGGCCTCCGAGGTCGCCGTGTCCCCGGCGATGGCGGCGGGCCGCAGCACGACCTCCGCGCCGGCCTGCCGGGCCGCCGCCGCGATGGCCTGGTCGTCGGTGGAGACCACGACGTCCGTGACCAGACGGCCGGCCCGGCACTCGCGGACCGCCCGCGCCACCAGCGGCACACCGCCGACGGGCGCGAGGTTCTTCGCGGGCACTCCCTTGGAGCCGCCGCGCGCGGGGATCACGGCGAGGATGCGGCGCACCCCGACTGACGTTTCGGACATGGGCGTTTCTCCTTGAGGACTCACAGCTCCCCCATCCGCCGGATGACGGGGGCCACCCGCTGCACTCCGTGGCGGTAGGCGCCGCGCGCCGCCCGGCGGACGATCTGGCGGACCGGTCCGGGTTCCCTGTCGGCGGCGGGCGCGCCGGGCAGCGGGCTGCCGTCCGGGCCGAGGTGGTGGCGGGCGAGGATGCCGGGCAGATAGCCGGGCGCGGTCGCGGGTGTGTAGTACGGGGTCAGCGGCGGCAGGCCGCCGGGCTGGGCGAGCAGCTTGGCGATGCGCTCGCGCGCCGCGTCGAAGGCGGTGGCGTAGGAGCCTCCCCCGGAGGGACCGCCGGCCGCGACGCCCTGCCGGGCCACCCACCCCGGCTCGGGTGCCGGCCGGTGTCCGGCGTCGAGCTGGTCCCAGGAGGCGAGGCAGCCGGAGCCGACGAAGTGGTGGTTGCCCAGGGTCTCGCGGACGCCGAGGTCGGTGAGGACGACGGTCGGGATCCGGCGGTGCAGGGACTCCAGCGCGGCCGTGGAGCTGATCGTCACCAGCAGGTCGGTGCGGTCGAGGACCTCGCCCATGTTCCCGTACACCAGGCGGAAGTTGGCCGGCGGATCCAGTCGCTGGGCCAGCTTCTGGTAGGGCAGTTCCTCGATGTGGGTGGTGTGCTCGCCCGGCTTGGAGCGCAGTTTGAGCAGTACTTCGCGGTTCGGGTGCAGGCGCGCGTGCCGGACGAGGCGCTCCAGCAGGTACGTACGGTCCTTGCGGCTGTCCGGTACGGAGGGCTGGGCCGCGAACACCACGGTGTAGGGGTCGTGTTCACCCTCGTACGGGGTGCCGCCGAGGAACGGCAGCGCCACCTCGGTGACCGCGGCGGCGTCGGCGCCCACGCCCTCGTACACGGCCCGGAAACGGTCCGCGTCCTGGCGGGAGTTGGCGAGGACGAGGTCCGCGCCGTGCCGCAGCAGCAGGCCGTCGGTGAGCTTCTCGTAGACGACGCCGACGTAGCCGGTGACGACGACGGGCCGCTTGTCGCGGCCCTCCCAGGCCCGCTTGAGGCCGTGCAGCACCGCCTGCACCCCGCCGCCGACGAGGGCGAGCACGACGATGTCGTACGTCTCCTCGGCCATGGCGCGCAGGAACTCGACGGAGGTGACCTCCCTGAGGGAGTCGGCGGTGACGCCCACCTCGGCCAGCTGGCGCGCGGTGGGCGTGGCCCGGCCGCGCAGCAGGAATCCGCGCAGTTCCAGGCCGACTTGCGCGCCCTCGTGCGCTGCGGCTTCCATGGAGTGGCCCGGCGCGATACGGGCCGCGGTCAGCGCACCCCATTTCCAGCGGGTGTCGGAGTCCGCGAGTACCGCGATTCGCGTGGGCTTCGGTGTACGTGGTGGCACGACGAAGACGCTAGGAAGCAATTCCGAGGTAAAGCCCAACCGCATCTCAACAAAGAGTTAACAACACATCGCCGCCAGCCCAACTGGCCCGTTGAAGCCGGGAAAGTACACGGGAGGCACCGTTCCGACACATTGAGTTCACCCTCCGTACGGATACCGGAAAGGCACGCAGCCGGGCGGGCTCCTAGGGTTTCTCGGGTGCCTAAGCTTTCCGTGATCGTGCCGTTCTACAACGTGCAGCAATACGCCCCGGACACCCTGCGGAGCCTTCGACTGAACGCCCGTTCCGATTTCGAGTTCGTCCTGGTCGACGACCATTCGAAAGACGAAACACCGGCGATTCTCGAACGCGCGGCCGAGGAGCTTTCCGATGTCGCCCAGGTGCGTTACATCCGTCATGAGAAGAACGGAGGACTCGCCACCGCGCGCAACACCGGCCTGGACGCGGCGCGGGGCGAGTACCTGACGTTCCTGGACGGCGACGACTGGCTGGCCCCGGGCTACTACGCCCAGCTGGTGGCCGCCATCGAGGAGCTGGGCTGCGACTTCGTCCGTACCGACCATGTCCAGGCCACGGCCCGCGCGCGCACCGTGCAACGGGTGCCGCACGGGCGGCGCCGCCGGGTGATGAACCCGCGCGACGCGATCCTGCCCGCCGACCGGACGACCTCGGTGGACTACGCCTTCGCCTGGGCCGGCGTCTATCACCGCCGGCTGCTGGACAGGCGCCTGCTGCACTTCACCGACGGGCTGCGCACGGCCGAGGACCGGCCGTGGATCTGGAAGCTGCACCGTGAGGCGGAGTCGTTCGCCGTGGTGAGCCTGCTGGGCGTGTTCTACCGGCGCGGGGTCGCCTCCTCCCTCACGCAGATCGGTGACGCCCGCCAGCTGGACTTCATCCGCGCCTTCGACCAGGTCATCGAGGAGACGGCCGCGGACCCGGACGCCGACCGGCTGCTGCCGAAGGCGGTCCGCACCTACTGCGCGATCATCGCCCACCATCTCTCGGACGAGTCCAAGTGGGAACCGGCCGTGGCCAAGCAGCTGCGGTGGATGAGCGCGGCGGCCATCCAGCGCATGCCGCAGGAAGCGCTCGGCGACGTGCTCGACACCATGGACTTCGACCGTTCCACCAAGCTGCGGCGGCTGCGGCGCCGGATCACCACAGCGAAGGCGGCTGCCTGATGCCCCGTACCACCCGGATCTTCTGCGTCTCCACGCTCTACGGCGCCGCCACCCTGGCCGCCGCGCTCGACTCCGACTGCTTCGAGGAGGAGGACCGCAGACTCCTGCTGGTCCTCAACAACTCCGCGACCCCGGAGACCACCCCGGCCGTCGACACCATGCCGGGCTTCGAGCCGCTGCGCGACCACTTCGACGACGTGCTGTCCTGGAACGAGGTGATCCGCCCCTTCCACCCCGGTGCCTGGGCCCCGCGCGCGGACGACGTCCCGCTGTTCGAGCGCTACCTGCGGATGCTGTGGGACCTCGGGGACGACGATGTGGAGCTGGTCCTGGAGTCCATCCAGGTCGCCCCCGCCCTGACCGTGGCCCAACTGTTCCCCGAGGCCGTCATCGACGTCTACGCCGACGGCCTGATGAGCTACGGCCCCACCCGCAACAAGCTCGACCCGCTCATCGGCACCCGGGTGCGCCGCCTGCTCCACCTGGACCTGGTGCCGGGGCTGACGCCGCTGCTGCTCACCGAGTTCGACGTGCCGGCCGAGGTCGTGCCGACGGACGCGTTCCTCAAGGTGATGGCCGAACTCACCGCCACCGTCACGGACCTGCCCGCGCTGCCCGGGAACGCGGCGCTGCTCCTCGGCCAGTACCTGTCCGCGCTGAGCATCCTCACCCCCGAGGAGGAGGAGGACCTGCATGTGCGGATGATGCGGGGCGCGGTCGAGCGCGGCCACCGCAGCATCGTCTTCAAGCCGCACCCGACCGCGCCGGCCCGCTACAGCCGCGCCCTGGAGACCGAGGCCGCGAAGCTCGGCGTGGACCTCACCGTCCTGGACGTGCCGGTGCTCGCCGAGGTGCTGTTCGAGCAGACCCCGCCCGCACTGGTCGTCGGCTGCTTCTCCACGGCCCTGTTCACCGCCTCCGCGTTCTACGGCCTGCCCGTCGCCCGCGTCGGCACCGCGCGGCTCCTGGACCGCCTGACGCCCTACCAGAACAGCAACCGGGTCCCCGTCGTCCTCGCCGACGCGCTGATCCCCGATCTGGCGGGCGGTCCGGGCGAGGACCCCATCGCCGCCGGCACCCTGGGCAAGCTGATCACCGCGGTCGGCTTCGCCATGCAGCCGCAGATCTACCCGGGGCTGCGACCGGCGGCCGAACGCCACCTCTCCGCCCACCTCGGCCCGCGCACCCGCCGCTACTTCAAACGCAAGCGCCTCACCGCCCTCGGCCTGCCCGGCGGCCTCCCCGAACGCCTGGCGTTCATCCCCCGCAATGCCACGGCCAGGCGGGTGGTACGCCGGGCGAAGGCACTGCGCAAGGCGGTGCGCCGATAGCGCATCGGCCTCTGTCGCGGGTTCGTCGGCAGCCGCGCGGGAGAACGGAAGGAAACCAAAGCGGCGCCCAGGTGAACCGATGGGAACCGGTCGGCGAAGCGTGCGGCTGTCGAACAGTAGCCCTCAGGGTGAAGCCATAGGGTCGTCATTGACGTTCCGCAGGATTGACGTTCTGCGGCATTGACGACCCGCAGCGCATCGCGAGGGATACCAGCATGACCGAAACGGTTGTGACGACGGCGCGGTCACAACCCGCCCCGGCCGTACCCGCTCAGGAAGACACCCCGCCCGCCCCGCCCCCGGCGGTGCGGGCCGCCGGGAGCCGTCTCCGCGCCCTGGACGGGCTACGGCTGGTCGCCGCGCTGATGGTGGCCCTGTACCACTACGGCGGCCGCGACGGTGACGTCACCCGCGCCTGGGGCAGCTCGCCGAAGCTCCAGTTCCCCACGCTGCACACGTACTTCGCCTACGGCTGCCTCGGCGTCCAGGTCTTCTTCGTGATCAGCGGGTTCGTGATCTGCATGAGCGGCTGGGGCCGGTCCCTGAAGTCGTTCTTCGCCTCCCGCGCGTCCCGGCTGCTGCCCGCCTACTGGCTGGCGATCGTGCTCGTGACGGCGGTGTTCGCGCTGCCCGCGGTCACCTTCAAGGCGGTGTCGCCCAGCGACGCGCTGGTGAACCTGACGATGCTCCAGCAGCCGCTGGGCGTGGACCGGGTGCTCGGGGTGTGCTGGACGCTGTGGGCGGAGATCCGCTTCTACGCCCTCTTCGCGCTGCTGGTCGTGCTGCCCGGGGCGAGCCGGCGGCGCGTGATCTTCTTCTGTGCGGGCTGGATCCTCGCGGCGGCGATCGCGCAGGGCGCGCACCAGCCGCTGCTCGACATCGTGCTGATGCCGGAGTACGCGCCGTTCTTCGTCGGCGGCGTCGGCCTCTATCTGGTCCACCGCGACCGGAGTGACGTCTACGCCTGGGGCATCGTGGCCGTCAGCTGGCTGATCGGGCAGCACTACGCGGTGCGCGCCCTGTGGAACGCCTCGAACCCGCACGCCTTCGGCCACCGCACCTCGTTCGGCATCATGCTGGTGGTGACGCTCGGCTTCCTCGCCGTCGCGGCGATCGCCCTCGGCTGGCTGCACTGGGCCGACTGGCGCTGGCTGACGGTGGCCGGGGCGCTGACCTACCCCTTCTACCTGGTCCACGAGCACCTGGGCTGGGTGGTCATCAAGGTCCTCCACCGCGACCTGCGCGTACCGGCCTACGGGACGTTCCTGCTGACGGTCGTCTTCATGCTGCTCCTCGCCTGGCTGATGAACCGCTATGTGGAGAAGCCGCTGACGCCGCGGATGCGGGCGGCGCTGGGGAAGGCGACGCTGAACTCCCCGTCGGCGTCTCAGTCGACGCCGTAGCGCGCCCGGATCCCGTCGATCACCAGCGCGAGGCCTTCCTCGAACTGGTCGTCGTAGTCGTCGAAGAGCAGCTTCCCCGCCTCGGCCGCCAGGGGGTAGTCGGCCAGCCGCCGGGCGCGTTCCTCGACGTCGTAGCCCTCCCGGCGCTCGTCCGGGAGGGGCCGCACGCCCTGCTCCTCGGTGACGAAGCCGATGGTGTACAGGTTCGCGGTCATCGCCGCCCGGGCCGCCTGCGGCAGGGTGAAGCCGGCGGCGGTGAAGACGCGCAGGGTCGCTTCGATCTCGCGCCCGTGGTCGACACCCGTGAAGCGTGAGCCGCTGTAGACCTTGGCCCCGTCCCGGTAGCCGAGCAGCGCGGCGCGCAGCCCTCGGTTCGCCTTCAGCAGCCGCTCCTGCCAGGTGTCGGCGGGGTCGAGCGCGGTGCCGGCGACCATCCGTCGGTACATCTCCGTCGCCATCTCGTCCAGCAGCGCCTGCTTGTCCTTGAAGTGCCAGTACAAGGCGGGTGCCTTGACGCCCAGTTCGTTGGCGATGGCGCGCAGGGTCAGGCCCTCCAGGCCCACCTCGTTCAGCAGCCTCAGGGCGGTGTCCGCGACCCGGGTGCGGTCGAGGGGCGCTCGGCGTTCCGTACTCACGCTTGACAGCTTAACAGCGTTAAGGGCACTCTCGTCGTCGACGACACTTAACAACGTTAAGGAGGCTCGTGATGGACATCGACGTCCTGATCGTGGGAGCGGGGCCCACCGGACTGGCCCTGGGGATCGACCTCGCCCGGCGCGGGGTGGACGCGCTGGTCGTGGAGCGTGCGGACCGGTTGCTCCCCGGATCGCGCGGCAAGGGGATCCAGCCGCGCACGCAGGAGGTCTTCGACGACCTCGGCGTCCTCGACGCGATCCGCGCGGCGGGCGGGCCCTACCCGGTGCGGATGGTCTGGAAGGACGGTGAACAGGTCGGCGAGCAGCCGCTGTTCGAGCCCCTGGAGGCCGAGGAGGGCGCGCCGTACACCGAGCCGCTGATGATCGCCCAGTGGCGGACGCAGGAGGTGCTGTACGCGCGGCTGGTGGAGCTGGGCGGGCAGGTGGCCTTCGGGCGCGAGGTGACGGGTCTGGAGCAGGACGCCGAGGGCGTGGGCGTACGGTTCGCCGGCGGTACGACCCTGCGCGCGCGGTACGTCGTCGGGGCCGACGGCGGGCGTTCGGCCGTGCGGCGGGCGGTGGGGGTCGGGATGACCGGCGAGACGGTCGACCCGAACCCGTTCCTGGTGGCGGACGTGCGGGTGAAGGGCCTCGACCGGGAGTACTGGCACGCGTTCCCCGGCGCCGACGGCACCGGCCTCATGCTCTGCCCGCTCGCCGGCACGGAGGACTTCCAGCTGGCCGCGAGGCTGCCCGAGGGCACCGAACCCGAGCAGCCCCTGGAAGGCGTCCGCGAGCTGGTCGCCGCGTGCACCCACCTGGACCCCCAGGACGTCACCGAGCTGCGCTGGGTCTCGGGCTTCCGGCCCCGGACGGGGCTCGCGGACCGCTTCCGGGTGGGCCGCGTGTTCCTCGCGGGCGACGCCGCGCACGTGCACTCACCGGCCGGCGGGCAGGGGCTGAACACCAGCGTCCAGGACGCGTACAACCTGGGCTGGAAGCTGGGCGCGGTCCTGCGGGACGGCGCGCCCGAGGCGCTGCTGGACACCTACGAGGAGGAACGGCGCCCCAACGCGGCGGCCATGCTGGGCCTGTCGACAAGCGTGCACCGCGGCGAGGTGCAGCGTGGCAAGGCGACGGTCCAGCTCGGCCTGGGCTATCCGGAGTCCTCCCTGACCGAGGACACGCGTACCGCCCCGTCCGGCGTACGGGCGGGCGACCGGGCACCCGACGGCACAGTGGACGGGGTACGACTGTTCGACGCCTTCCGGGGCTCGCACTGGACCCTGCTCGGCGCGGCGACCTCCGTCGCGGGGGTACGGACGCTCCCGGCCGCCCCGGAGTCCTACGGCCCGGGCGTGTTCCTGGTCCGCCCGGACGGTTACGTGGGCTGGGCGGGGGACTCGGAGGCGGGGGTCGGGGAGTATCTGGCGGGAGTGGGCTGCCGCTAGCTAGTCGTCGCCGTCGAGGAGCATGTCCACGGGGAGGTCGAGGGCGACGCCTACGGAGTCCGGGACAGGGACGGTCTGGCCTCGCTTGTAGCGGAGAGGGGCGGGGTATGTGCCGTCGGCCGGGTTGGTGTAGAGGAGGACCTCGTCGTGTTTGCGGTCGGCGATGAGGTACACCGGGATGTTGGCGCGTGCGTAGATGTCGACCTTGGTAGCCGTGTCATTGGTCCAGTTGGAGGAAGTCACTTCCAGGACCAGGCGAAAGACGTGCGGCGCGTAGCAGTTCTTCTCGACGAGGGCGTCCTTGTAGTCGGCGTCGACGACAGAGAAGTCCGGCACCGCATAGTCATCCGGTCCAGTCGGCAGCCATAGCCCGATCCCCCCGAGGTATCTGAGGCCTGCCTCCCTGGCCTTGATCGCCAGGAACTCTTCGACGAGACAGGTCGGCGTCTCCTGATGCGAGCCGTCCGGCGGCGGTGTCACAACAATGCTCCCGTTGAGGATCTCCACCCGGTGCCCGGGCAGCTCCTCCCAGAGCCGGTCGGCAGCATCGCTGAGCGACGACTCGTGCATCATCACAGCCACGGCACCCTCCTTTCGGGAATACCCGACACGAGCCTAACCGCGGACGTGCGATTTCCGCCCTCGATCACTCATTCGAGGGAACTGCCCCGCTCAAAACACATCGCTCGGCACATAACTCCCCCAGACCTCCCGCAGCGCCCCGCACACCTCCCCCACCGTCCCCCGCGCCCGCAGCGCCTCCCGCATCGGGTACAGGACGTTGTCCTCGCCCTCCGCCGCCTTCTTCAAGGCGGCGAGGGCCGAGTCCACCGCGCCCTGGTCCCGTTCCGCCCGCAGCCGGGCGAGCCGCTCGGCCTGCTGGGTCTCGATCGCCGGGTCCACGCGGAGCGGCTCGTACGGTTCCGCCTCGTCGTACCGGAAGCGGTTGACGCCGACCACGACCCGTTCGCCGGCGTCCGTCTCCTGGGCGATGCGGTACGCGTTGCGCTCGATCTCCTCCTTCTGGAAACCCCGCTCGATCGCCGCGACCGCGCCGCCCAGGTCCTCGATCCTCCGCATCAGGCCCAGGGCCGCCGCCTCCACGTCGTCCGTCATCCGCTCGACGGCGTACGAGCCCGCGAACGGGTCGACGGTCGCGGTCACGTCGGTCTCGTGGGCCAGCACCTGCTGGGTGCGCAGGGCGAGCCGGGCGCTCTTGTCCGTGGGGAGGGCGATCGCCTCGTCGAAGGAGTTGGTGTGCAGGGACTGCGTGCCGCCGAGCACCGCCGCCAGGGCCTGGACGGCCACCCGGACGAGGTTCACCTCGGGCTGCTGGGCCGTCAGCTGGACGCCCGCCGTCTGGGTGTGGAAGCGCAGCATCAGCGACTTGGGGTCCCGCGCGCCGAACTCCTCCCTCATCACCCGGGCCCAGATCCGGCGCGCGGCCCGGAACTTGGCGACCTCCTCCAGGATCGTCGTACGGGCGACGAAGAAGAAGGACAGGCGGGGCGCGAAGTCGTCGACGTCCATGCCGGCCGCGACCGCCGTACGGACGTACTCGATGCCGTCCGCGAGGGTGAAGGCGATCTCCTGGGCGGGCGATGCGCCCGCCTCGGCCATGTGGTAGCCGGAGATCGAGATGGTGTTCCACCTGGGGATCTCGGCCTTGCAGTACTTGAAGATGTCCGCGATCAGGCGCAGGGAGGGCTTCGGCGGGAAGATGTAGGTCCCGCGCGCGATGTACTCCTTCAGGACGTCGTTCTGGATCGTTCCGGTCAGCCGGTCCGCCGGCACGCCCTGTTCCTCCGCCACCAGCTGGTAGAGGAGCAGCAGCAGGGCCGCCGGCGCGTTGATCGTCATCGACGTCGAGACCTCGCCCAGCGGGATCCCGCCGAACAGCACCCGCATGTCGTCGATCGAGTCGACGGCCACGCCGACCTTGCCGACCTCGCCGTGGGCGAGGGGAGCGTCGGAGTCGTGGCCCATCTGGGTGGGCAGGTCGAAGGCGACGGACAGGCCCGTGGTGCCGTGCTCGATCAGCTGCCGGTAGCGGGCGTTGGACTCGGTGGCGGTGCCGAAACCGGCGTACTGGCGCATCGTCCAGGGCCGCCCGGTGTACATGCTGGGGTACACGCCCCTGGTGAAGGGGTACGCGCCCGGCTCGCCCAGCTTTCCGGCCGGGTCCCAGCCGGCCAGGTCCTCAGGCCCGTAGACCGGCTCGATCGGCAGTCCGGACTCCGACTCACGCGCCATGGTGTGTGCCTCCGAGGTGGGTTCGGTACTCCTCACCATGCCCCGTTGTTCGGCGGCGGTCACGCGGGGAAGCATCTGGGGCATGAGCCGCATCGGACGCTCGACCGCCGCACTCTGCTCCATCGTCGCGCTCACCGTCCTCTGCGGCTGCAAGGCGCAGGCCCCGGGCGCCGACGGCAAGCAGCGCTCGCCGGTGCACATCCGGTTGCCGAGCAGTCGGGCGCCCGCCCCGGCGGCCCCGGCGGCCCCGAAGTCGAGCGCCGCCCCCGCCCCCGCGCCGGCCGACGTGCTGTGGTCCCGCGGCGACAACGGCCCGGACGTACGCGAGCTGCAGGCCCGGCTGCGGCAGATCGACTGGCTGTTCGACGGGCCGACGGGGACGTACGACGATCTGACCGAGCAGGCCGTCAAGGGCTTCCAGCGCAAGCGCGGACTGCCGCAGACCGGCCGGACCGACACCGTCACCTGGCGGCGGCTCATCGGCATGACGCACCAGCCGGGCACGTGGGAGCTGTACCTGATGGGCGGTCAGCCGGCCGCCGCGCCGGACCCGCGCTGTCTGACCGGCCGGGTGCTGTGCATCAGCAAGACCACCCGGACGCTGCGTTGGATGATCGACGGGCGGACGGTGTCCACCATGTCCGTCCGCTTCGGCTCCCAGTACACCCCCACCCGGGAGGGCGTCTTCCGCGTCTACTGGAAGTCACGGCACCACGTGTCGACGCTCTACGACTCCCCCATGCCCTACGCGATGTTCTTCAGCGGGGGCCAGGCGGTGCACTACTCGTACGACTTCGCCGCGCGCGGCTACGCCGGCGGCTCCCACGGCTGCGTCAACGTGCGGGACGAGGCGGCGATCGCGGAGCTGTTCGCGCAGGTGAGGAACGGCGACAAGGTCGTCGTCCACTGGTGAGCGCCAGAGGGTGAGGGATTGCGGGGCGCGGGCGGGACCGGGGGAACGTGTCCCGCCCGCGCCAGGTGCACGAGCCGTAGGTACGGGGGGAACCCCGGCTCAGTGCGACGGCCGATGACCAGTCGGCTCACTCTGTACTGCGTACCCGGGGCCGAAAACGTTACGCGCTACCCCAAAAAAGTTTCCCGGCCTACGAAAGAGCAGGTCAGAGCGCGGCGTACGGGGGGCTCGGCGACAGGGACGAGGGCGTCGACGGGGTCTGTGTGTGCTGCGGCGACAGCGGGGCGAAGGCCGTGGGGGACGGCGTGACGAAGCCTCCGTGGCGGTGGTGGTCGTCGCCGCCCGGCCCTATGTGGCCGTCGTCGTCACCGCCGCCCTGGCCGCCGTTGCCGTTCTGCCCGCCGTCGCCGCCGTGGCCGTCCCTACCGTCCTTGCCGCCCCGGCCGTCCTTGCCGTTCCGGTCCTCGTCACCGGTCGCGTTGCCGGACGACGACTCGAGGACGCCCTTGCAGTACTTCCACACGCGCGCGGAGCCGCCCGCCACGCCTTCCAGGGTGCGCTTGCGGTCGGGGGCGACCGCCTTTCCGGCCCGGATGTCGCGGCAGACCGAGCGTGCGCCGCTCCACCAGGTGCCGGTGCCGTGGGAGGTGCCGGGCGAGCCGGTGGCACCGCCCTCGGCCTGGTTCTCCCGGCTCGCGCCGGGCGAGGTGCCGGCACTGGGGGTGCCGCTCGTGCCGCCGTTCGGGGGCAGCAGACCGGACGTGCCGCCCGTGGTGCCCTCCGGGGAGGACGGGGCGGGCGTGCGCTCGGGGGTCGCGGCACCGGAGGCCGAGGCGGCGGGCCCGGGGGTGTCGTCGCGGAACGGCGTCGGCAGCACCCCGCTGCCGGCGGCCATGGCGACCCCGCCGAGCGTGCCCACGGCCAGCGCGGCGGTGAGCGCCAGGCGCACCGGGCGGCCCCAGGCGGGGCGGCGTACGGCGCGGGGCCGGCCGCCGATGCGGATCAGCCCGGCGTCGGCGGGTCCGTCGGGGGCGCCGGCCGCGTGACCGGCGCCGGCCTGCGCGGCGGCGTCCTCGCGGGCCTCGCGCGCCTTCCGGAACGCGGCCAGCGCCGCTTCCTCGCCGGGGAGTTCGGTGTCGGCCACGGTGGCGTCGGCGGACAGGGCGCCCAGGGACTTGGCGAGCCGTTCGGCCTCGGGGCGGGCGGCGGAGTCGACGGCTTCGAATGACTCCCCGCGCAGTAGACGTTCTGCCGTTTTGCGGTTCAGCCACCTGTACTGCTCGTCGGCCATCACATGTCCTTCTGCGTCCGCGGACGCGTATGCGTCACAGTGGCGGACGTCACCGCGCGGTGGCGCGGTTCTCGCTGGGGCGGCAGCGCGTCGAGCCTTGCCGCCGATTCCGGATCCTCGCCGAGCAGCTCCGCGAGCCGCTTCAGGCCACGGTGTGCGGCGGTGCGTACGGCGCCCGCGCGCTTGCCGAGCGTCTCGGCCGCGCTCTTGGCGTCGAGGCCGACGACCACGCGCAGCACGACCGCCTCGGCCTGGTCCTGCGGGAGGCGTGCGATGAGGGAGAGGGTGCTGTCGGTGGCCAGGGCCTCCATGGCCTCGCCCGCGGTGTCGGACTCGGCGGCCCGGCCGGTCAGCTCGGTCTCGTCGCCGCCGATGGCGGGACGGCGGCCGCGCATCCGTATGTGGTCCAGGGCGCGGTTGCGGGCGATACGGGCCGCCCAGCCGCGGAAGCGGTCCGCGTCTCCGCTGAAACGCTCCAGGTCACGGGCTATCTGCAGCCAGGCCTCGGATGCGACGTCCTCCGCGTCCGGGTCGCCGACCAGTGTCCGTACGTACCCGAGCAGCCGCGGTTGCACCGCGCGGTAGACCGTACGGAACGCGGTCTCGTTCCCGGCCTGTGCCGCACGTACCGCGGCGGTCAGCTCCGCGTCGTCCCCCAGCACCTGGTTCCCTCTTTTGCGCCTCAACCGGCGCCGCTCTCGCGGACCGGGTCCTCGCCGTCGTGGTTCCTCAATTGATGGTTGCGGTGTTCGGGACCGCAGACGGCTGCGGTGGTCGTGCGTCCTCCGCGCCCCGGCGCGAAAGGCACGTTACGACCTGAAACCGCTTCTCGTCCATGTCCGTCCAAGATGCAACTAACCCTGGACGCGGTGGACTGTGGCTGGGTGTGACAGAAAACGCACTCATGGCGCTGTAGCAAATACGGGCCGCCGCGCGGTCCGTGCCGCGCGACGGCCGGGGCCTCTCCTGTGGGGGGTGGCGGCTCCGGCCGTTGCCTTGGCGGCGAACGGCGCGGGGCGCGCCGTCACTTCTTCGCCTTCGACTTCGCCTTCGTCTTTGGCTTCGCCTGCGTCTTTGGCTTCGCCTGCGTCTTTGGCTTCGCCTGCGTCTTTGGCTTCGCCTTCACCTTTGACTTCGCCTTGGCCGCGCCCTTGGCTCCGGGGGTCTTGCCGTCGTCCGCGGCCGCCGCGATCCGCCCGGCGCAGTAGGAGGCGACGTTCGTCTCGCCGCCGGCCGCCGCGACCAGCCGCTGCCAGGCCGTCGCGTCCAGCGCCTTGCCGTGGTCCGCGACCTTCTCGTAGGCACGGCAGTGGGCCAGGGTGTCCTTGGCGGTGGCCGGGTGCTCCGGCGACGCCGGTCCGGACGACGGGGAGGCGGGCGCGGGGGACCGTGTCCGCCCGGCGGCCCGGTCCGGTACCCCGGCCGAGGCGTCCGGTCGGGACCGGTCGCCGGGGGCCTCGCCGGAGGAGCCGGCCACGCCGATGGCCGCGACCGCCACTCCGCCCAGGGTCAGACTCGCCAGCAGCATCAGCAGCGTCGCCCGCGCCGAGCGCGGCACACGCACCCGCTCGCGGGGCCGCCAGTCGTCCCGGCGCCGGGTCCGCGCCCGCAGTGCCCCGGCGTCCCGCGCGCCCCGGAAGGCTTCGGCGGCACGCCGCTCGGCCTCCGCGTCGACGGTGTGCGGACGCAGCGCGGCGCCGAGCAGTTCCTCGGCGTGCCGTCGGGGGGATGGGCCGCCTCCGTCGTGGCGTTCACCCATGTGCGCGTCCATTCCTGGGCGGCGGGGGCCGCCGTCCTCGGTCACTTCGACTCCCCCAGCGTGCCGGATCCGCCGTCCGTCACACCTTCCGCCGCTTCCGCCGCTTCCGCCGCACCCAGCAGCCCGGAGAGCCGCTTCAGCCCGCGGTACGCGGCCGTCCGCACCGCGCCGGGGCGTTTGCCGAGTACCCGGGCGGCGGCGGGACCGTCGAGCCCGACGACCACGCGCAGCAGCACGGCCTCGGCCTGGTCGGGCGGCAGCCGGCGGAGCAGGGCCAGCGCTTCCGCCGTGGAGATGGACTCCAGGGCCTGTTCATGGGTGCTGTGCCGGCCGGGGAGTTCCAGTACGTCCTGTTCCAGCTCCGTCGCCCGGGGCCGGGCCCGCCGGCGGCGCAGATGGTCCAGGGCGCGGTGCCGGGCGATGGTCGCGCTCCAGCCGCGGAACCCCGCCCCGTCGCCCTTGAACCGGCCCAGGTCGCGGGCGATCTCCAGCCAGGCGTCGGAGGCCACGTCCTCGGCCTCGTCGCCGACCAGGCCGCGCAGATAGCCGAGCAGGCCGGGCTGCACCAGCCGGTACACCACCGCGAAGGCCGCCTCGTCGCCCTCCTGGGCCCGCGCGACGGCCGCGCCCAGTTCCCCGTCGTACGCCCCCACGCGGCCGGTGTCCCCTCCCTGGCCAAGAACCGTTTCCTCAGTGCGGTGCCTCAAGGTCATCAGCGTCGGAGCCCAGGGAAGTGTCACAGCGCCGGTGCGCTCAGTGCCGCGGTCCCGTCCCCGCGAGCGCGTCCCGGCACAGCAGCCGCAGCGACCCGTGTCCGCCGAAGCAGCGGTGGGCCTCGTCGACCGGGTCCCACAGGCGTCCGTCGGGCGTGCGGACCCAGTGGTCGCCGCCGGACGCCCACCACTCGGCGCCGGTCTGCCGGACGATCACCTCACCGGCGTACGCCCCGAAGCCGCGCAGCACGTCCCGCACCGCCTCGGCAGGGGTGCCCTCGCGCCGTATCTCCTCGATCATCCGGTCGACGCGCCACAGGCTCTGCGCCGAGTAGTCGAGCCGTACCCGCGCGCCCTCGCGCATGGTCGCCACCACGTCCGCCGCCCACCGCACGGGCTTCGCCGCGGCGTGCGGCCTGGTCTGCTGCTGTGTCACGTACTGGGTAGTCACATAGGGGAAAGCGGGTCCGGTGGGCCTTGCGTCACGCCGATCCGGGCCGATTCCGTGATCGGCGCAACACCGACCCCGCTCCGCCGCAGGACTGTCACAGGACCTGCCCGGGCTCGCGGGTTTGGGGCGGGAGTGATGTTCGGCGCCTCCCGTGCGCTATTGATCATGATGACTATGTGCTTCCATCTCCGCGCGGTGCCGCCCGGGGAGTTACGAGACGACGTGCGCTCGCTGGAGCGGCTGTTCGAGGACGACTGGGAGGCCGTCCGGGAGCGGATCCGCCTGTGCCGGGAGGAGGTGCTGGACCAGCGCTACCTGGACCACGAACTGCTGTACGCCGGCTCGCCCCCGGACCTCGCGGAGGACGACCCGCGCGCCCAGGTGGTCCTGGGTGGCCGCGCGGTGTTCCACTCGGCGCTCGGGCTGCCCCCGTTCCTGCTGCTGACCGCGGCCGAGACCGCCGCCGTCGCCGCCTACCTCGCCTCGGCCGACTTCGCGGCCCTGTGGCACGGCTCCCGCGACGAACTGCTCCCCCGCTACGGCGGCCCCACCACCGAGCCGCAGACCCACGGCGTCTTCGCGGCGGCCCACCGCGACCTCACGGAGTTCTACACCCACGCCTCGGCGTGCGGGGAGGCGGTGGTGAAGTGGGTGGTGCTGTGAGCCGCCGGCGGACCGGGATTTCACAGCGGGCCCGACGCCCGCGGTGCCGACCGGTGTCGCGCCGTAGGTGCGTGCTCGCCCGGTGCGGCGAGCGGGGGCACCTCCCGCGCCCTTGCGGCGGCGAGTGAGCGTGCCGGGCGTCTCCGGGCAGCCGGGACTTTCGTGACAGGCCCCGGCCTGTCAGGCGGATCATGTCGCGGACGCGGGGTGCCCTCCCTCATTCGCGCCGCTCACCAGTGCCGACGAGGCACCGCCCGTCCCTGCGAGCCGATCCGCCGGACAGGCCTCAGCCGCGCCCCCGGGCTCGTCGGGACACCACCGCGCGTAGAACTCGGCGGCCCTCGGTGGTCGTCTCCAGGGCGCCGCGAAGGCCGGCCGGGCCGTGGGTGGCGAGGAGTTCCAGGACGGTGAGCTGGCGGCGGAGCTCGGCGGCGACCAGGGGTGTCATGCCCTCCGTGCTGCCCGCGCGGCGGGAGTCGACGGAGGAGGCGTCGGCGGCGGGGTCGAGGAGCCGGTGGATCTGGAGGGAGGCCACGGAGCAGGCGTCGGCCCAGGCCCGGGCACCGGCACCGGTGCACTCGGCGGGTGCGGCGTCGAGCATCCGGCGGGCCAGGCCCGCGGCCTCGTCCTCGGTCGCCACGCCCGGGCGGGCGGAGCCGAGCGTGGCACGCGCCTGCTGGAGGCCCGCCGCCCAGTCACCGGTGTCCGCGAGGCTTCCCCACAACGGCCGCAGGACCTCGTCGTCGCCGCCCAGCAGGGGCACGCACCGATCCAAACAAGCCAGTCCGCTGGCGGCCAGCCCGCGTTCGTCGGCCTGAGCGATCAGTTCCACCAGGCTCATGGAATCCTCCCTCGCCAGGGCACCGACCTTTACGGAGCCCGCATTTCCCCTTACTGCGTGCGACGGCCCGGGAGTGTCACAGGGGCATGGTTTCGGCCAGCGGAACGGGTCCGCCGAGGGCCTTCCGATGCTGCATGCCGGTCAGCCGCAGTACGACGAGGACGGCGAGCGCGGCGGCCGCGAGGTCGACGACGTCGGAGAACAGCATCAGCCGGACGGCGTCGTGGAGCCCCTGCGCGCCGTCGGCCCGGCGGTACGCGCTGAACGAGGCCCGGTCGGCGAGGAGCGAGATGATCCACAGCGTCCACCAGGCGTTGACCGGCGCGTGCGAGCGGGGCGCTCCCCAGGGGCTGCTGGCCTCCCAGACGTCGAGGGTGATCCGGCGTGGCATCCAGAGGTTCACCACCGGGGTGAACCAGCCGCCGATCGTCCAGCCGCGCTTCCTGCTCTGGCCGCCGGGGTTGAACACCTCGGCGTTGACCCGGACCCGGTAGAACCAGCACAGGTAGACGACGACGCAGGCCACGAACGCGATCGACTGGGCGATGCCGGAGGCCCGGTACAGGGCGTCGGCGTGGTCGGCGCGCCGGACGACGGCCGTGCCGTAGGCGCCGTCCACGAGGTCGCCCGAGACGTCGAACTGGAGGAGGTCGGCGTGGATCGCGAACAGGTCGGTGGCGATGACGAGCCCGAGCACCGCCGCCGCGGCCCGGCCCAGCCCGACCGGCGAGCGCAGCCAGGCGGTGGACGCCCCGGCGAACGGCGGGGCGGGCGGCTCCGGCGTGCCGGCGCAGCGGGCGCACAGGGTGCCGCCGGGCGCGGCGGCGAAGTGGTGGCAGCGTGAGCAGATCACGGTAGGTCCCCCGGGGTGTGGTCGAGACGCCGGGCGCGACTCTCCCCTGAGGCACCCGCGCGGCTTCGGGAAGATACGGTTCGCCGATGCCGCGCGTCCACCGGGATACGGCGGCGCTCAGCCGAGGCGGTCCGCCAGCTTCTGGAACTGGGTCCAGGTCAGCGCCGGTTTGCCCGGATCCCAGAGCTTCTGCACGGTCGCCCGCAGCGGCATCCGGATCCCCGCGGCGACCTGCGCCTCGGTCTGCGCGTTCGCGATGTCGGACCACACGGCGAAGGACCCGCCGAGGATCTGCCCGTCGTACCGGGCCGGGACGGCGGTGGTGCCGCGCAGGATCCGTGGGTTCCACTGCTCGTAGATCCGCTTGCCGGTCGGGTAGACGAAGGTCTGCGGCTCCCCGAGGACGTAGTAGAGGAACTCGTCGTTGTAGTTGAGCACCTTCCGCCCCGCGCTCAGGTACTCCACCGGCTGCCGGGCACCGATCTCCTTGCCGGTCCAGTACGCGACCTGGAGGTCCTTCGCGGGCTGCACGGACGATCCCCGGAAGAACCCGTCGTTCCACACCCGCATCGTGCGGTCGTGGGCGCGGACGGTGTCGGCGCGGTCGCCCAGCCAGCCGGTGGCGAGGGCGGAGACGGTGCCGCCGGCGCCGTAGGCGTCCCGCGCGGCGGCGGCCAGCTGCGGGTAGGAGGCCTGCGGGTCGGCGACGGTCAGGGCCTGGTACTCGTCACCGCCGAGGTGCCACTCGGAGCCCGGGAACAGCCCTGCGTACTCGTCGAGGAGGTCGTCCACGATGGCCGCCGCGCTGGCCTTGGAGATGTCGACCGCCCCGCGTGTGGGGACGCCCCGCGCGTCGCGCAGCTGCAGGTCGGGGTGGGCGGCGATGACGGCACCGAGGTGTCCGGGCGAGTCGATCTCGGGGACGACCGTGATGTGCCGACTGGCCGCGAGGTCCACGATCCGTTTGACCTGCGCCTTGGTCAGATGGTCCTTGGAGACGATCTCCGGGTGGCTCGTGGACTCGATCCGGAAGCCCTGGTCGTCGGAGAAGTGCAGCCCCAGCTCGTTGAACTTCAGGTCGCCGAGCTCCTTGACGCGGTCCTCGATCCAGGAGGCGGAGTACGGCTTGCGGGCGATGTCCAGGTTGAACCCGCGCCGCGGCTTGGCGGGCTGGTCGCGTACGACGCCCTCGGGTGCCGTACCGCCGCCGTGGACCTCCTGCTTGAGGGTGCGCGTGCCGTAGAAGACGCCCGCGTCGGCGGGCCCGCTTATGTTCACGCGCCCGCCGCGCACGGTCATGGTGTACGACTCCGGGTTCGCGCCCTCGTCGTCGTTCAGCGCCAGCCGTACGTCCCCGGCGCGCACGTCACCCCGCTCGCCCGCGTACGACAGGCCCAGCTCACCGGCGATCAGCTTGCCCTCGTCGGCCAGGTCAGCGTCGCTGACCACCACGCGCTCGCCGTGCGCGGGGCGCCAGCCGGGGCCGCGGGCGGGGGTGTGGGAGCGCACGGCGGGGATCGTGCGGGGCGCCTGGGACAGCGGGTAGGAGCGGCTGGGCGTGGGGCTCGGCTTCGGCGACGCGGAGGCGGCCCCGTCCGCGGACCGCCGCGCGCTCCCGCCGGGTTCGTTGTCGCCGTCCGCCGAGGCCCAGAACCCGACTCCCACGCCGAGCCCAACCGTGCCGACGAAGGCGGCGGCGACTATCGCCCGCTTCCGACTCACCCGTTGCTCCGGCGCCCGGCGCCTGTGCTGGCTCACGTGCCCAACCTACGGCCCGGTCGCCGACTGTCCGTCATCCACACGCTCCGAAACTCTCCCGTCCGAGTGAAATTCGGGCATCCCTCGGACACACCGTGACCATTCTCGATAACGTGACGACACACCTCTCACAAGATCCCCACCACACACATGTGACGCGAGGACCCACGCTGCCTGCGCACCCGTACCCCTCCGGGCGAGTGGCCATACCGGCCCTCCCCGGGCAGACCCGTACCCCGCCGTCCGCCACCGCAGTCGAGGGGTTCAACACCGCGCCCGCCGACGAGGCCCACGCCACCCTTCTGACCTGCCTGCACAGCCTCCGCTGGGCCCAGCGCATCGCGGCCCACCGCCCCTACCCGGACCTGGACTCCCTCCTCGCCGCGGCGGACGAGGCGGCCTACGACCTGTCCCCGGCCGACCTCGCGGAAGCCCTGGCGGCGGAGTCCCTGCCGGCCCTGCCCGCGGACACGTACTCGGCGGCCCACACCGCCCTGAGCGCGGCCCACGCGGCCTACGAGGCGCGCTTCGGACACGTGTTCGTCATCTGTCTGGGTGACTCCACACCGACGGAAGCCCTTGACCGCATCCTCGAAGGCATCCGATCACGATTGGCGAACGATCCGGACGAGGAACGCGTGGTGGCGGCAGAGGAGCTGCGGCACCTCGCAAGAGGGCGTCTGATCAGCGCCCTGGAGAACCCCCACCCCACCGGCCGTCCCTAAATAGCCCGTCCGTGCACCTTTAGATGCCAGTTTGATCACACCGGCAACCCCCCGCGGAGCCCAGCCACAACGTCTCGATACGATGCTGAGGGCCGGTGGACCGTACCCGGCCGGGCCCGACCGACAACCGAAGCCGGCGCGGCCCTAGTCCCCGCTCCCGGAGGGTTCTTCCGTGCCGGCTGGAACGCTGTACCGCGGCCGGGAAGGAATGTGGTCCTGGGTGGCTCATCGAGTCACCGGCGTCCTCATCTTCTTCTTCCTGTTCGTTCACGTGCTGGACACCGCTCTCGTGCGTGTCTCCCCCGAGGACTACGACAAGGTCGTAGCCACGTACAAGACGCCGATCGTCGCGCTGCTGGAGTACGGCCTCGTCGCCGCCATCCTCTTCCACGCGCTCAACGGCCTGCGCGTCATCGCCGTCGACTTCTGGTCGAAGGGCCCGCGCTACCAGAAGCAGATGCTGTGGACCGTCGTCGGCGTCTGGGTCGTCCTGATGCTCGGCGCGATCTATCCGGTCCTCGGCCACGCCGCTCGAGTCCTCTTCGGGAGCTGACGCCGTATGTCCACGACTGAAAAGACCGCGTCCGGGATCGGCCCCGTCGAAGGCGGCTCGCTCTACAACGTCGACAACCCGGCGCCCCTCATCGAGGCCCCGCGCAAGCGCACGAAGAAGTCCCCCAAGTCCACGCGGGGCAACTTCGAGCTGGCCGCCTGGCTGTTCATGCGCCTGTCCGGCGTCGTGCTGGTCGTCCTGGTCATCGGCCACCTGCTGATCCAGCTCGTCCTGGACGGCGGCGTCTCCAAGATCGGCTTCGCCTTCGTGGCGGGCCGCTGGGCGTCCCCGTTCTGGCAGGTCTGGGACCTGCTGATGCTGTGGCTCGCCATGCTGCACGGCGCCAACGGCCTGCGCACGGTCATCAACGACTACGCGGAGCGCGCGAACACCCGGCTGTGGCTCAAGGGCCTGCTCTACACCGCCACGGTGTTCACCATCCTGCTGGGCACGCTGGTGATCTTCACCTTCGACCCGAACATCCGCTAGGCACGGGGCTGCGAGAATCATGAAGATCCACAAGTACGACACAGTCATCGTCGGCGCCGGTGGCGCCGGTATGCGCGCCGCCATCGAGTCGACGAAGCGCAGCCGCACCGCCGTGCTGACCAAGCTCTACCCCACCCGCTCCCACACGGGCGCCGCGCAGGGCGGCATGGCCGCCGCGCTGGCCAACGTGGAGGAGGACAACTGGGAGTGGCACACCTTCGACACGGTCAAGGGCGGTGACTACCTGGTCGACCAGGACGCCGCCGAGATCCTGGCGAAGGAGGCCATCGACTCCGTCCTCGACCTGGAGAAGATGGGCCTGCCGTTCAACCGCACCCCGAACGGCACGATCGACCAGCGCCGCTTCGGCGGTCACAGCCGCAACCACGGCGAGGCCCCGGTCCGCCGGTCCTGCTACGCGGCCGACCGCACCGGCCACATGATCCTCCAGACGCTGTACCAGAACTGCGTGAAGGAGGGCGTGGAGTTCTTCAACGAGTTCTACGTCCTGGACCAGCTGATCACCGAGGTCGACGGCGTCAAGAAGTCGGCGGGTGTGGTCGCGTACGAGCTGGCCACCGGCGAGATCCACGTCTTCCAGGCGAAGGCCGTGATCTACGCGTCCGGCGGCTGCGGCAAGTTCTTCAAGGTGACGTCGAACGCCCACACGCTGACGGGTGACGGCCAGGCGGCGGTCTACCGCCGCGGCCTGCCGCTGGAGGACATGGAGTTCTTCCAGTTCCACCCGACCGGCATCTGGCGCATGGGCATCCTGCTGACGGAGGGCGCCCGCGGTGAGGGCGGCATCCTCCGCAACAAGGACGGCGAGCGCTTCATGGAGAAGTACGCGCCGGTGATGAAGGACCTCGCGTCCCGTGATGTCGTCTCCCGCTCCATCTACACGGAGATCCGCGAGGGCCGCGGCTGCGGTCCCGAGGGCGACCACGTCTATCTGGACCTCACGCACCTCCCGCCGGAGCAGCTGGACGCCAAGCTCCCGGACATCACGGAGTTCGCGCGCACCTACCTGGGCATCGAGCCGTACACGGACCCGATCCCGATCCAGCCCACCGCGCACTACGCGATGGGCGGCATCCCGACGAACGTCGAGGGTGAGGTCCTGATCGACAACACCACGGTCGTCCCGGGCCTGTACGCGGCCGGCGAGGTCGCCTGCGTCTCGGTGCACGGCGCCAACCGTCTCGGCACGAACTCCCTGCTGGACATCAACGTGTTCGGCAAGCGGGCCGGTATCTCGGCGGCGGAGTACAGCCAGAAGGCCGACTTCGTCGAGCTGCCGGAGGCCCCGGAGACCCTCGTCGTCGAGCAGATCGAGCGCCTGCGCACCTCCACGGGCAACGAGCGGGTCGCCGTCCTGCGTCGCGAGCTGCAGGAGACCATGGACGCCAACGTCATGGTGTTCCGCACCGAGCAGACGATCAAGACGGCCGTCGAGAAGATCGCCGAGCTGCGCGAGCGCTACAAGAACGTGGCGATCCAGGACAAGGGCAAGCGGTTCAACACCGACCTGCTGGAGGCCATCGAGCTGGGCAACCTGCTGGACCTGGCCGAGGTCATGGCGGTCTCCGCCCTGGCCCGCAAGGAGTCGCGCGGCGGTCACTACCGCGAGGACTACCCCAACCGCGACGACGTCAACTTCATGCGCCACACCATGGCGTACCGCGAGGTGGGCGACGACGGCACCGAGACCGTGCGCCTGGACTACAAGCCGGTCGTCCAGACCCGCTACCAGCCGATGGAGCGTAAGTACTGATGGCAACCCCCGTTATGGACAAGGCCGAGGCGGACGCGCAGTCGGCGGCGTCCCCCTACATCACGGTCACCTTCCGGGTCCGCCGCTTCAACCCGGAGGTCTCTGCCGAGGCGACCTGGGAAGACTTCCAGCTGGAGATCGACCCGAAGGAGCGCGTCCTCGACGGTCTCCACAAGATCAAGTGGGATGTCGACGGCACGCTGACCTTCCGCCGCTCCTGCGCCCACGGCATCTGCGGCTCCGACGCCATGCGGATCAACGGCAAGAACCGCCTGGCGTGCAAGACGCTGATCAAGGACATCAACCCCGAGAAGCCGATCACGGTCGAGCCCATCAAGGGCCTGACGGTCCTGAAGGACCTGGTCGTGGACATGGAGCCGTTCTTCCAGGCGTACCGGGACGTCATGCCCTTCCTCATCACGAAGGACACGAACGAGCCCACGCGTGAGCGCCTCCAGTCGGCCGAGGACCGCGAGCGCTTCGACGACACGACGAAGTGCATCCTCTGCGCCGCCTGCACGTCGTCCTGCCCGGTCTTCTGGAACGACGGCCAGTACTTCGGCCCGGCCGCCATCGTCAACGCGCACCGCTTCATCTTCGACTCGCGCGACGAGGCCGCCGAGCAGCGCCTGGAGATCCTCAACGACCGCGACGGCGTCTGGCGCTGCCGCACGACCTTCAACTGCACGGACGCCTGCCCGCGCGGCATCGAGGTCACGAAGGCGATCGCCGAGGTCAAGCGCGCGCTGATCACGCGCCGGTACTGAGACCTGCCGACCCCGGCACGTCACCCGAAGGCCCCGCTCCCCGTTGTTCACCGGGGGCGGGGCCTTCCGCCACTCCAGCTGCGACTGTTACTCCGCGCCGAGGACGCGGAGGCCGTGGTGGAGGCGGAAGTCCTCGTAGTCCTTGAGGTTGAGAGTGGCCAGCGGCAGGTCGTAGGTGAGTGCGCAGGCGGCGATCCACATGTCGTTGGTCGGGCGGGGCCGGCCACGCTGTATCCCGGCGGCCGAGAGCCGTCCCCAGGTGGCGGCGACGGGCTCGTCACCGGGAACGACGGGGATGTCGGCGAGCCAGTCGGCGAGTTCCTGGCGGCTGCGGGCGCCCCAGTGACGGATCTCCATCCACTTGGTCAGTTCACCGTAGGTCACGAAGGTGATCAGCGGCTTGCGACCGATGAGACGAGTGGCGAGCGGCCCGGTGAGCTTGCGCTTGTGGGACAGGGAGGCGACGTCGGTGTCGAGGATGACGGGTTGCATGGGTCCTCAGGCGACGTCTCGGTGGCGCTCGGCGTACGTGAAGGCGAGGAACTCCTCCAGCTCCTCGTCCGACTCGAAGGTGTCGGCGGCGAGGTCGTCCAGGGACCGGATCGGCTGGGTGTTCTTCGCGGCCAGCAGCTCCTCGACCGACAGGCGTGGCCGGGGCGGCGGGTAGCTGAACCCTTCCGGTGTGGGCGTACTCATCATGACCTCCACCAGGGACGGGAACCGACTCCGTGGCCCAGCATACGGGTGCCTCCACCCGCCGACACCGAGATTCCGTCCCACAAGCGAGTCCCCGAACACGCGTACTGTGAAGCCGTCCGCCAGGGCAGGCGCCGGCCCCTGGCTCGCGTACGGCCGGCCCGGTCAGCACCCGCTGTCCGCCTGGGGCGGGGCCTTCGCCGCTCTCCCTGAGGGCACGGGGCCGTCACGAGACCTCACACCACAGCAGCTTCCCACCCCGTCCGAAGAGATCGTCTCCGAGTGGGTAGCCGCCCCAGGCGTCCGCGTAGTGGCACACGAGGAACAGCCCCCGTCCGCTGGTGGCGCCCGCCGGAACGGGGCAGGGACGGCGGCCCTGACGCTTGTCGAAGGGCGGCGGAATGTGGGGGTTGGTGTCCCAGACACTCACTCTCAGACGGCTGCCGCCCATCCCCCGAAGGCGGAGTGTCACGGGGCCGGTGGAGTGCCGGTAGGCGTTGGTGACCAGTTCCGAGGCCAGCAGTTCGGCGTGTTCCTGGAGTTGGGCCATGCCGTGCCCGGTGAGTACGGCACGGAGGGTGACCCGGGCGATCCGGGCGGCGCGGGCGTCGTGGGGCAGTTGGAGGGCGTACGCCCAAGTCGGGGGTGCTTCGCACCCGGACGGGGATACGGTGGCCATGGCTGGACGCCTCCTGCGGTGGGGGGACTTGAAGCAGCTGCGACTCACCGTAGCGGCGACCGTAGAATGGTTACTACGGAAACTGCAGATGCATCCGACGATCCACCCCTGCGGGTGACTGTGTACGACAAGGGAGCGGACACGCATGCCGCCACGGCAGACACCCACGGCACGTCAGATCCGTCTGGGGGCGGAACTGCGCAAGCTGCGTGAGAGTGCGGGACTCACCGCTCGCGAGGCCGGCGAGATGATCGGCGCCAACCAGGCACGCATCAGCAACATCGAGACCGGGCGCTTCGGCCTCAGTGAGCAGCGCATCCGTACGCTGGCCCACAACTACGACTGCACTGACGCGTCCCTGATCGACACACTCGTGGCCATGGCGACGCACCGCGAACGGGGCTGGTGGGAGGAGTACCGAGAGACCCTGCCGCCCCGCTTTCTGGACGTCGCGGAGATGGAACACCATGCGGTCGCCCTGCGCGTGGCCCAGGTCATCAACATCCCAGGACTGCTCCAGACCCCGGAGCACGCCCGCACCCTCTTCCGCCAAGTGGTCCCGGAGCTACGCCCGCACGAGATCGAGTACCGCATCTCTCACCGGATCAAGCGCCAGGCCGTCCTGTACCGGGAACGGCCACCCCAGTACACGGCGATCATCCACGAGGCCGCTCTGCGTATGCGGTTCGGTGGCCGGGAGGTGGCCCGCGCCCAGTTGGACCACCTCATCAAGATGAGCGAACAGCCGCACGTCACCCTCCGGGTGATTCCCTTCGACGGCACGGTCTTCCCCACCGTCGGACACGGCCTCGACTACGCGCACGGGCCGGTTCCCGCACTCGACACAGCGCAGCTCGACGCGGCACATGGCAGCGAACTCATCGACTCGGTCGCACAGTTGGCCAAGTATCGCCTCATCCTGGACCGCATGGAGGAGGCCACCCTGGAAGCCGACGCCTCCCGTGACCTCATCCACCGCATCGCCCACGACATCTGAAGGCCGGCCATGACCGAACCCAACTGGCAGAAGTCCACGTACAGCGAGGAGGCCTCCTCCTGCGTCTACCTCGCCACCACCCCCACCGGCACGATCCTCCTCCGTGAAAGCGATGAACCGCAGACGATCCTGACCACCGGCCCTCGCCAACTCGACGCCCTGATATCCGCCTTCAGGACCGATCAAGGACCCTCAGTCACCACCAGCGAGCGTCTTCCCACCGCAGTTTGAGCAGTGCGGGAAGCGCCATTCGGGTGCCGTTCCGCAACCGGTGGGATCGCCTCAATGGCGGAGGCCAAAGAGGCTCTGCCAGAGTTCAGACATTCCGGCGGGGCCTCTGGGGCGCTGCAACTCGCCTGTTGCAGATCTGCGAAGCAGGACGACAGAGCAGAAGTGCCGCCGTCCAGCAGTAGGCATCATGCTCAATTCGGAGCGATGGATTGCCACAGCGCTTCGAGGAACCTCATTCCTCAGTCATGCAACCGAATCGACAGTTTGGAAGCAGTCACAGAGATACGCCCGAAGTCGCCTGTCATGATGTACAGATCCCCATCCACCTCAAGCGAGTCAACGGTCCCGTAGTCCAGCTCGCCACTTGCATCCTTTGCCGGCGGAGCACCCTGATCGACCCAATGCAAATCCACCACTTGCGAGAACTGCAGCGTTCCTCGTAGGTAGCAGTGTCTCTCACCGGGCAAAGCGGGCCTGTGCTGCGGGTGATCGACGTGCAGAGCCAGATCCGCCTCAACGGCCAAGAGCCCCGGGCTAGCCTGAATGTCGAGCACATAGCTCTCTTCCAAGTGGTAAACGGCCAACCAACTTACTTTCCTGTAGTCATTCATCCCAGATCCCATTCGATGGGCGTGTGATTTCCGGGACTCTTCCGAGCAACGGGATTCCCGAACGAGTCGATTCGCCCCCCATTGGCATTTCTCATTTCAACGTGCGGGCCACTGCTTCCTGGAGCCCTGCCAGTGCCCTTCTTGATGACGAGCCGGAGAATCCCGTTAGCGTCACAGAATTTAATGGGCCTGTTCTCCGTCCGGCTACGGACCCACCCGTTCGCATGCCCGAACTGCTCCAACTGAGACGCCTTGGCAGAGCCATTTCTGGTGAGCTGCCCCATCATAAAACCTGCGTCACACCTGACAACACAGCTCGAATTGTGCACGAGAATTTGAGTTTTACCCGCCAATACATAGTACGCCTGCTACGCAACTCCTCCCCGCCTGCGTTTTCGCAGGTCAAGCGGTATTCGGCGGTTCACTGGAGTGCGCGTTCGGCCGGGTTTGTTCGTGGTTGTTGCCGCTGCGTCACACCACGCAGAAGCCCTGCCAGGACGCTCCTGACGGAGCTTCATATTTGCACTGTACAGAGGCGCCCTCTACGCCTCAGAAATCTCCAGATCCACTTCCATCGCCAGCGCACGCGCATGCTGGTTACGAGTGAGCGAGGGATATTCCGTTACCACCCTCTGTAGCTCCTCACGAATGAAATTGACGCCAGCTGCTACAAATTCATCGACGGAGCAACGCAGCTCGAACTCCAGATAGGTCGGAACTACACGCAGGCCATCTCGGTCCAGCTCGAAGCTGATGAATTCATCATTCTCGGTGAAGTCGATCTTCCCAAGCGCGTTTCCTCCTTGAGCGAAGACCATCACCTGCTGAACGCAGTACATCGCATCGAACAGCGGCACCCAACCCCACGGGGGTCCAACCTCGACGCCTGAGCGGGAGATCGAAAGACGTCCGAGGAAGTAGTACCACCTCAGATCAGCCCTGGATACAGCAGCCAGATCGCCCGCGCGCGTGCGCTCTCGCCCATGATCTGTATAGTCCAGACTCGGCGAAAAAGAGATCTTCACAGGCCCTCATCTCACAGGGAAGGCGTTTCGTACATGGTTGAGGTCAGGGTCGTAGTAGACACGCAGCGTGTAGAGCGGCGTCCTACCACGATCTCGCGCGTATCCGATCGGCTCCTCATACGTGAATTCCTTGACGATTCCATCGCGGTTCTGCGTGTCCTTTACTACCCGACCACGCTTCAGCACATCGTTGATTAGAGCCGAACGTGACGCCTGCGAGGTCTCAGGCAACCATTCCGTCTTGGAACGATCACTTGAGAGCATTCCCTCGGGTGTGTGGTTATTCACGATGTGACTGTCATCGATAGTCGGACACCCATTGCTGTTGTGAACGAGGACCGGCGTCTGACCTGCCAGCACATAATACGTGTGCTACGCGTCCCCCTTCTACCTGTATATTCGCAGGTCAACGGCAGTTTCGCAGTCCGCTGGTGTCCGTGGTTGTGCGTGGAAATCCGTGGGTGTTGCCGCAGCGTCAACTACTGCCGTCAGACACCGCACAGGCCCCACCGGAAGGTTCCGGTGGGGCCTGTAGTTCGCTAACGCTCACGACGCGATCACAGGCAGAGGGCCAACCTCACTACCCTTCTGGGCGCCAGGTCCCCCAGTAGAAGAATTCTAGCTGCCATTCGCCGCCACCCTCAGACTCGATCGTTTCCGTCGCATCCTGCAGGTGCCACGACGTGTTGACGAACAGGCGCAAATCCCGACTTGCAAGAACATCCGAGTTCAGAAGCCCCACGATCAATCGACGCGGCTTCTCCTGAAACTCAGCAGACAGCAAGTCGAAGAACCCATCCCAGCCACCACGAAAGTAGCTCGGGAAGTCAAGCTCCCGCCCGACCGCCAGAGAGGCGTCACGCTCCGATTCGAAGCGTGAGGCGTCGACGCATCGGACTGCGAATCCCTGACCCTCTACGCGACGCCTGACCTCATCTCGGCCAGCCTCTGGAAGCAGATAGGGCGGGGCAGACAGCCCTGGGATGACGCTAGAGATCGGTCGCCACTGCACGTTGCCTCAGCCTTTCGCCAACTCCTCATCGAAGCCGGATGAAATTGTCGTAGTGATTGGATGTGTAGTACACCTCACCCTTCCCTCCGAATACGAGACGCTCCACCCCTCGATTTCCCGTCCCTCTACCGGAAGGCCAAACATCGCTCTCCGTGTAGTAGCCGAGCGGCCTATCTGGAAGCTGCCCATTTCCGTTGCCGTACTCTCCCGCAGGTCGGCCTCTCCTGCCGCCCTGATGCGTCATGGCAGGCGGTCGCCCGTTCATGTCGTAGAAGTCAACGACCTCTTGGATTCGGGTCTGGGTTGCGGCCTTGCTCTGGCCGAAAATCCCATCCTTGAGTGGGGTGCCGAAGAGGCAGTTGCTGTTGTGAACCAGAACCGGAGTCTTGCCCGCCAGCACATAATACGTGTGCAGGTCGTCCACCGTGAGGTTGTACGTGCGGGCGTACCTGCTGAAGGGGCGGTTCCCCGTGACGAGGACCGTGTGGCCCTTGTCCGTGAGCAGCGTCATGCCAGGCTTGAGGGCTGCGGCCTTGAGCCAGGCGTGCTCTGACGGGGACCAGAAAGGGTGCTCGTAGGTAGCGGTGAGCTTCTCGATGCCATCGGGTGTGGCAATGGACAGTTCGTTGAAGTGCTTGTCGTGCTCGGTGACGATCAGGGCTGTGACTGTCCGGGGACCGGATTCTCCGGTTTCCGGGTCGGTGGCGAGAACCTTCTCCCCGATCTTCACATCCTCAATGTTCTTGGTCTTGCCGTCCGCCATGAGGACATCGGTGCCGGCCAGGAAACACTGGGTGCATGAGCTCCCCCATTTCACCTTTCCGGCCCGCCCGGCGATCACGCGCTCCAATATTGCCTGAAACCCGACGTTGTCGCACACGGGGCAGGTGTCAACCGCGTCGATGCTGTCGACGTGCTTCCAGCCGTCATAGAACTGACGGAGATCACTGCATCCGTCGGTGAAGCTGAAGCTGCAGCGCTCACGGAAGTAGAGCTCCACCATGAGCTCGTAGCTGAGATCGCTGAAGTAAACCCTGTTCCGCTGCAGCTGACCAATACCTGGAAGCTTCCTCTGAAATTCCCGGTAGATCTTCTTGGGTGGCAAGGTGGACTTGCCGTCACCGAGGTCAACCACGACGGACTGGCCTGCGGAGCTGCCGCCGGAATATCCTCCGCTGTTCGGGGTGCCGCGTACGGAACCGTCGGAGTTGCGTCCACCGTTCGGGTCGCCCTGGGTCCCGCCGTCGGGCCGTGTCCAGCCCTGGCCATCATTGCAACTGGAGCACCACAGGCCCGTCGGGTCGCTCTTGCTGATCGGGCTGTTACCGCTGTACGCATAGCCGTTCATCTGCAGCGGGGCCGCGAGGTCGATGACCGGGTCCGCCGAGAGGAATCGACCCGAATTCTGGTCATATTCGCGGGCGCCCATATGGGTCAGGCCTGTGGCCGTGTCGTCGATGCCCACGCCAAGGTAGCTGCGTCTGTTCGGCCAGTTCGACGGCTTCGTGCCGCGGGTCTCGCCGTAGGGCTTGAACGCGCGGCGTATGATCGGCTGGGTGCTGGACAGTTCCACCGACGTGTTGGCCGTGCCCAGTTGGTCGGCGATCAGGACGTTGAGCTTGTGGCCCGTTGTCGCGCCGTTGGTCGTCGTGCGGACCACTGTGGGCGCGCCCGACTGGGTGTACGAACGCGACGCCTTCGTGATGGTGCCCGACGTGTTCGTCGTCAGTTCGGTCTCGCCCAGGTACAGGGTGGAGCCGGCGGACGAGTTCTCCAGCAGACGGTTGCCGTCGGCGTCGTAGACGTACGTCGTCTTCTTGCCGTCGGCCGTGAGGGAGTCGAGCATGTTGTCCGGGGACCAGGTCAGGTTCTGGGTGGTGTTGGAGAGGTTCCGGACGGTTGTGTTGCCGGTCGCGTCGTATGTGTAGGCGCTGCCCTTGCCGGACGGACTGGAACTGGTCGACGTCACCGTGTGCGGCTGGGCGGTGTACGCCGGGGTCGTACTCGTCGCGGCGACCGTCTTGCCGTAGCCGTAGCTGTACGTGGCGTTTTTCGTCGCGTCCGTCGGGTCGTGGTCGGTCATCGTCGCGCGGTTGCCGAGCCAGTCGAAGGTGAACGACTGGTAGTAGGCCGTTGCGCCCGTGGAGAGGGTGGTCGTGTCCGGGGCCGCCGCCGAGAGCGTCGAAGTCAGGTCGGCGTCGGGGCTTGTGGTGTCCGTCGCCGCGTCAGGGGCGTCGGTGACCGGGCCGGAGGATGTTGTGTAGTCCGTGCGGTAGCCCCACGTCTTGCCGTTGGACGCCTTGCAGCCCGTGCCCTTGCCGCCCGGCGCTACGGCCGACGTCCAGGCGTGCACCAGTTCGCCCAGGACGTCGTACGTGAAGCACTGGGTGTCCCAGGTGTCGCCCGCCGCGTCGGTGAGCTCGCGGGCGTTGGACGTGATCGTGCCGGTGGTGTCGTAGGAGTAGTGGCTGTCGGCGATGCGGTGCGGGTCGGCCGTCTCGCGGTCGGTGACGGTGCGCTGGAGGCTGCCGGTGTGCGGGTCGACGAAGTTGGTCGTCCACACGCGGTAGGGCTGGGACCCGGAGACGGTGCGCAGCGGCTCGCCGTAGGGCGAGTAGGTGACGTCGGCCGTGTACCAGGTCAGGCCTGACGTCGACTCCGGCAGGCCGTCGGTGGTGTAGCGGGTGACGACCTTCTCCCTCGCCAGTCCGCCTGTCGCGGGCAGGGTGGCCGTCGCGGGCTTGCCCGTCGGCGTGTACGTGTAGGAGTAGGCGTACGTCCCCGCCAGGCCCGTCGTCATCGAGTTGGCGGGGATGACCGTCTCGCTGCCGGTGACGTGGTAGTCGGCGTCGTAGCCGGTGACGCGGTTGACGTAGTCCCCGTTGTCGGTGTGCCGGATCGAGGCGTACGGCTTGCCGATGCCGCCGGGCGCGTCGTCGTACGTGTACTCCCTGACGGGGCTGGCGGTCGGCGACCCGAACCGCAGGAACCTGGCGCGTCCGAGGATGTCGTACTCGGTGAAGACGTCCTGCTGGCGTGCGTTCTTCACACGGTTGGGCCGGTCCGCGGTGTCGTACCACGTCTGCGTCGTCCCGGTGTCGGGGTCGTCGGAGGACGTCACGCGGCCGCGGGCGTCGTAGGTGTACGTCCACGCGTTGCCCGCCGGGTCGGTGACCTTGGCTCGGTTGCCCCGGGCGTCGTACTCGTACGTCGTGGTGCGCCCCGCGCTGGAGTCGGAGTCGTCCTGGGTGTAGTGCTTGACGGAGGTGACGCGGCCGAGCGCGTCGTAGGAGGTCTTCGTCCGAGGCGCCGTCGAGCCGGCCGGGTTCACGTATGTGCTGGAGAAGCCGTAGCTGGTGTACGTCGAGTACTTGTAGTCGCCGTCGTGGTACACCGCCGCGCGGATTTCGCGGTCCAGGCCGTCGTAGCGGTGCTTGGTCCAGGTGGGGATCAGCGTGCTCGACCTGGGCTCGAAGAGCCCCGTGTCGGGCTCGCCCTTCGCGAGGTAGGCACCGGTCTGCCTGTCGACCAGGCCGTGATCGTCGTACGTGGTGTCCGCGATGATCCGGCCGGGGCCGTGGGCCTCGGTCTGGGTCTGGACTTCGCGCATCAGGCCGTCGTAGAGGGTGACCTCGTCGGCGTAGGAGCCGTCGTCCCGCAGCGTCTGGACGGTCACGGCAGCCGGGTGGTTCTCGTCGGACGTGGCGATCGCCGGGTCGTAGGTGATCTTGATGTTGGGTGATTTGCCGCCCGACGAACGGGACGGTGACCAGCCCTTCACCAGACGGCCGAGGTCGTCGTACTCGCTGCGCGTCACACGCCCGTTGGCGTCGGTGACTGTCAGCGGAAGGACGCGGCCGGGGTCGAGCGTCGTGGTGGTGGCCTGTCCCTTGGCGTTGATCGTCTTGGTCGCGGTGACCGGACCGCCCGCCTCGGGTGTGTACTGCGTCTCGCTGGTACCGGCGCCCGGCTTGGTGACCGTGCGGACGCGGCCCAGGTCGTCGTACGTCGTGTCGGTGACGACCGGGTACGAGGTGCCCGCCCCGTCGATCTCGGCGACCGAAGTGGCCAGGCCCTTGGCCGGCGTGGAGCCGTAGGCGAGCTTGTCGTAACTGTTGCGCACCGCCGACTTGAGCTTGGTCGCCGGGTCGGCCGTGTCGTAGCCGGCGCAGGACGTGCCCGTGGTGCGCTGCTCCTTCGGCAGGCCGATCAGCCATGCCGTCGTGTTGTGGACGTACGACGTCCTGGTGCAGGTCTGCTCGGAGAGCGTCTCGCCGCTTCCGTCTGGCTTGACGACCGCCGTCTCGACCTGGACCGGGAGACCGTACGTGGGGTCGACTTCCGTGAGGGTGCGGACGGCCCGCCAACTGCCGTCGTCGTCCAGCATCTGGATCGCGTCCGTCCGCTTGATGCCCGTGCGGTGGGCGAGGAGCGGCGCCGCGTCCGTGCCGTCCTCGTTCTCTCGGGAGCGGGACGCGGTCTGCTTCGACCAGGGGTAGTTGAGGGTGCGGTTGAGGACCTGGCCGTCGGAGTCGCGGTAGGTGATGGTCTCCGCGGTCATGCCGGCGTACTGAGGTGCGTCGTCCGTCAGGAGCGTGTACTTGCGGGTGGAGTCCTTGACCTCACCGCCGGTGCCCTGGAAGTAGCGCGTGACGGAGAGGGACTGCGACTGCGGGTCGCCCTTGTCGGATATGGACTTGCTGCCCTTGACCACCTTGACCTGTCGGTAGCCCCGCCAGTCGCTGTACGTGCGCAGCGCCGGGCGGGTGAACTCGTCGTCGCTCTTGGCCCAGGCCGGATCCTCGTACCGGTACGCCGAGGTGGACTTCGAGGCGCTGCTCCGGTCCCGGGAGGGGCTGGCGGGGGCGCTGCGGGTGCTGCCCGGGCTGGACTGGTGGGCGGGGGAGGAGTCGGACGGGCGGTCGGCGAAGAACGGGGACGATCCGGTGGAGTGTCTGCCCGTCTCCGTGCATGACTGGTGTCACCCACTGGAACTCGCCGAGCCGTTCGTCCGGGCCCTGGGGCCCCAGGACGCCGCCGCCGTGCGCTGGGACCTGAACGAGTGGCCCGAGGTGCCGGAGGCGGGGCTCGAGTCGATCTCCCAGAAGTACGCTTATCTGACGCTGTCGGTGAACTCCCGGGACCTTTACCAGTACGAACACAGCGCCGACCACACCGTTCACGTGCATGTGCGGGGAGAGCAGGATCTGGACCGCGTCCACTGGCTCGCCGCGCAGGCCGGCGGGCGGTTCGAGGGGCGGACGGAGCTCGCCCCGCTGTGACGTCGTCTCGTCCGGGTGGGTGACCCGGGCGGTTCGGGCTCCTCGGTCCGGGGGCGCGTCTACTTAATCTGATGGCATGTCAGATGAAGAGTCCTACGAACTGCTCGGGTTCGACAATGTGGTGCTGCCCGTCGGGGACCTCGGTGAGGCCGTGGAGTTCTACGAGCGGGCCGGGTTCGTCGTGGGGTTCCGGTTCGACGAGGCCGGTATCGCGCTGCTGAAGGTCGGGGGCGAGACGCCCGGGATTCTGCTGCGGGTGGAGTACGGGCTGGGGCAGCGGCCGCCGGCCTGGCCCTCGACCCGGCTGTGGCTGGAGGTGCCGGACGCGCGCATGGCGGTCCGCAAGCTCGCCGACGCCGGGATCGAGCCGCTCGACGAGGCCTTCTCCGTGGCCACGGGGTGGACCGTGGAGGTCGCCGACCCGTGGGGGAACGTCCTCGGGTTCACCGACTACACCAAGCGGCCGGAGCTCGGCCGGCGCCCCTGACGCCCGGCTCACGGCAGCCCCCTCCATTGAGTTGAACATGTTCAAAAACAGGTCTACAGTCTCTGCTGTCAGCGTTTTGAACGCGTTCAAGAAATGTCGAGAAGGGGTGGGGGCATGGACCGCACGGTCATCGCCTACGTCATCTACCTGGTCGTCAGCATCGGGCTGACCGTCTGGGTGGCCCGGACGCTCAGCCACAACGGGCGGGTGTTCCTCGCGGACGTGCTGCAGGGGAACGAGAAGCTCGCCGACGCCGTCAACCACCTCCTGGTGGTCGGCTTCTACCTGGTCAACCTCGGCTTCGTGGCGCTGTACCTGAGCGGCGACGAGACCATCGAGGACACCCGCCAGATCTTCGAGGCGCTGTCGACCAAGCTGGGCGTGGTGCTGCTGGTGCTCGGGGTGATGCACCTGGGCAACGTGTACGTGCTGAACCGGATCCGCCGGCGCGGGATCATGGAGCGGGAGCAGATCCCGCCCGTCGCGCCGCAGGGCTGGGCCGCACCGCAGGCCGGGGCGTGAGCACGGTGGCGAGGGCCGGGGACCGGGGCGCCGTGCGCGTCCCGGTCCGCGGGCTGACCGTGCTGTACGACGCCGACTGCACCCTGTGCACCCACGTACGGGACTGGCTCGTACGGCAGCGGCAGCTGGTGCCGCTGGAGCTGGTGCCGGCGGGGTCAAAGGAGGCGCGGGCGCGGTTCCCCTCGCTGGATCACGGCGGGACCCTCGACGAGGTCACCGTGGTGGGGGACGCCGGGCAGGTCTACCGGGGTGCGGCCGCCTGGGTCGTGGTCCTCTGGGCGCTGCGCGAGCACCGCCCGCTCGCCCACCGGCTCAGCACTCCGACGGGGGCCGCGCTGGCCAAGGGCGCGGTGCTGGCGGCGGCGATGTGGCGGGGGGCGCAGTGGGGAGGGAAGGCGTACCGGCGAGGAGACGGGTGGTCGTACCACCCGAGCCGGGGGTGGAGCTATGACCCGCCGGGCTGTGACGGCGGGACCTGCGGTACTCGTTAGGCTCTTGTCCGTGTCCGCGAAGAACGAAGCCAGCAAGTCCGAGCAGACCCGCGCGCTGATCCTGGAGACGGCGATGCGGCTGTTCCAGGAGCGGGGCTACGACAAGACGACCATGCGGGCCATCGCCAAGGAGGCCGGGGTCTCCGTCGGCAACGCGTACTACTACTTCGAGGGCAAGGAGCACCTGATCCAGGGCTTCTACGACCGGATCGCCGCCGAGCACCGGGTGGCGGTCCGGGAGGTCCTGGACCGGGAGACCGACCTCGAGGCACGGCTCGCGGGCGTGCTGCGGGTCTGGCTGGACATCGCCACGCCGTACCACGAGTTCGCGGTGCAGTTCTTCAAGAACGCCGCCGACCCCGACAGCCCGCTCAGCCCCTTCTCCCCCGAGTCGGAGCACGCGCGCGTGGAGGCCATCAGCGTTCACCGGGAGGTGCTGGCCGGTACGAAGACCAAGGTGCCGGAGGAACTGCGGGACATCCTGCCCGAGTTGATGTGGCTCTCCCAGATGGGGCTCGTCCTGTACTGGATCTTCGACCGGACCGAGGGGCGCGAGCGCAGCTACCGGCTCGCCGAGCGGGGGGCGCGGCTCACCTCGCGGGGTGTGTACCTGGCGCGGTTCCGGGTGCTGCGGCCGCTCGTGCGGGAGGTGCACGAGCTGTTCACGGACTTCCTGCCGGGGATGACGAGGGCGCTGCCGGATCCGGCGGGGCGGGAGCGGCAGGGGGAGTGATCACTTTCGGGTGGACGGGCGCGAAGGGGACATCCAGCACCCGGCCTGCCTACGATGATGCTCTCGACACCAGCCCCTAGGAGGCACGCGATGTCCGCTGCATCCGTCGAGCAGCCCTTCGACGACGAGCCGTTCTCGCTCACGGCCATCGCCGACGAGATCATGGAGCGCCATCCGGGCTACCGCGTCGAGATCATCGGAGGCCACCTCATCGTGGCCCCATCCCCGGATGTCCCTCACGCTCGCGCGCTGACGAAACTCATGCGCCCCTTCATCGCGGCGGGACTCGACGACGACGAAACCGAGGTGCTCCAGAACGTCGGGCTCTGGCTGCCGACCGGTGCCGAGGACTACGCCATCCCCGACCTCGTGGTGGTCGACGCCGACATCGACGACCACTACGCCGAGAACAACGCGTACGACCCGGTGTGCTTCCGACTCGTCCTGGAGGTCACCTCCGGAAACTGGAAGGACGACCTGAAGACGAAGGTCGCCGCCTACGCGGAGGCCGAGGTGCCCGTCTACGTCATCGTGGACCGAAAACACCAGCGTCTTCACGTGCTCGCCGAACCGGCCGGGGGCAAGTACCAGTACCACCGCCCCCATGCCCCCGGCGAGCTCGTCACCCTCCCGGACTCCATCGGCGCCAAGGTCACCCTCGACGTCGACCAGATCCTCAAGGCCGGGCAGAAGAAAGCTAATTGACCGCGTCCACCTCCCCCTCCGCCACCTCCACGTCATACACCAACGGCCCGTCCCCCACGACCACATGCCGCGCCCTGGAGCCGTGCGCCCCCGCAGTCACCGCCAGCAGATAAGACCCCGGACCCGGCACCGACACGATGTACGAGCCGTCGGCCAGGGATGTCACCCGGTCCAGCTGGCGACCGCCCTTGGACAGCAGGGTCACCGCCGCGTCCCCGACCGGCTCGCCGTCGGGCGTGCGGACATAGCCGTGGACCACCGAGGCGGAGCCTTCCGCAGCCGCGGCGGGTGCAGCCTCCGCCGGTTCCTCCTTCGGCTCCACCGCGAGGTGCGGCAGGCGCTTCTCCAGCCACTCCGGGAGCCACCAGTTGGCCTTCCCCATGAGGTGCATCGCGGCCGGGACCAGTGCCGTACGCAGGACGAACGCGTCGAGCGCGACCGCCGCCGCCAGGCCCACGCCCGCCATCGCCGCGCCCGAGTCGCCGCTGAGGACGAAGGCCATGAACACGCAGACCATGATCAGGGCCGCGGAGTTGATCACCCGGCTGGTCTCGGCGAGGCCGACGCGGACCGCGCGCGCGTTGTCTTTCGTGTGCACCCACTCCTCGTGCATCCGGCTGACCAGGAACACCTGGTAGTCCATGGACAGGCCGAAGAGCAGGGACAGCATGATGACCGGCAGGAAGGCGTTGATCGGGCCCTCCTTGCCGAGGCCGAGCAGGCTCAGGCCCCAGCCCCACTGGAAGATCGCGACGAGGACGCCGAAGGAGGCCGCCGCCGCGATCAGGTTCATCACGGCGGCCGTCAGCGGCACCACCAGGGAGCGGAAGGCGACCAGCAGGAGCAGGAAGCCCAGGCCGATGATCGTCGCGACGAAGTAGGGGAGGCGGTCGCCGGTGACGGACGCGAAGTCCTTGGAGATCGCGGTGACCCCGCCGACGTGCGCCTGCACCCTCGCCTCCGGGATCACCTCGTCCCGCAGGCGATCGATGAGGTCGTCGGTCTCCTTCGACTGCGGTGACGTCTTCGGGACCACCTGTACGACCGTCACGCCCCCGCGCGCGGGCACCGCGCCGGCCTGGGCGACCCCCTTGGTCGCCTGGATGTCCTTGACCAGGGCGGCCGTGTCACCGCTGGAGACGACCACCTGGAGCGGGCCGTTGAAGCCCGGGCCGAAGCCCTCGGCGAGCAGGTCGTAGGCCTTGCGGGTCGTGGTGGACGCGTCGTCGTTGCCCTGGTCCGTCGCGCCCAGGCGCAGGGACAGCACCGGCAGGGCGAGGACGGCCATGACGACGAGGGCGAGGGCGGCGATCGTCCGCGGGCGCTTCTGCACGGTCCCCGACCAGCGGGCGGCGAGGCTGCTCGCCCTCTCCTGCTCCGGCTCCGGGCCCGAGGCGGCGAGCCGGCGCCGCTGCCTGCGGCTGAGCACGCGCGGGCCGAGGAAGCCGAGCAGGGCGGGGAGGAGGGTGGTGGCCGCGAGGACGCTGAGCACGACCGTGAGCGAGGTGCCGATGACCACGCCGTCCAGGAAGCGCAGGTTCGTCACCAGCATGCCGGCGAGTGCGATGCACACCGTGCCGCCCGCGAACAGCACCGCCCGGCCGGAGGTGTTGAGGGCGGTGACCGCCGACTCCTCGGGGTCCATGCCCCGCGTGAGGCCGCGCCGGTGCCGGGTGACGATGAACAGCGCGTAGTCGATGCCGACGCCGAGGCCGATCAGGGAGGACAGCAGCGGCGCGATGTCGGGGATGTCGGTGGTGTGGCTGAGCAGCTGGACGGAGAACAGGCCCGTGCCGACGCCGAAGACCGCGATCCCGATCGGCAGCAGCATCGCGAGGAACGAGCCGAAGGCCAGGAACAGCACGACGGCCGCGGCGACGATGCCGACCATCTCCGACAGACCCTGCGGCGGCTGCTGCACCCGCTGGATGGCCTGGCCGCCCAACTCGACCTCCAGACCGCCGCGTTCGGCTTTCTGTGCGGTGTCGAGGACGTGCTGGACGAGCTCCTTCGGTACGGCGTTGGCCTGCTCGGTGAACGTGATCCGGGCGTAGGCGATCCGCCCGTCCCGGCTGATCTGCGCCGCCCCCCGGGCGCCCGTGTAGGGGCCGGCGACCTCGCCGACGCCCTTCATCTTCGCGATCTCGTCCAGCGCGGGCTGGACGCGGGACTTCACGGACGCGTCGCGCACCGATCCGCCTTCGGTCTTCCACACCACCGTGTCGGTGTCGCCCGCGCTGTCCGGGAAGGCCTTCTCCATCAGGTCGTACGCCCGCTTGGAGTCCGTGTTCGGGAGGGAGAAGACATTCGCGTAGTCCGTGCCCGCCGTCGAGGCCGCGAAGCCCAGGCCGAACAGCGCCCCCACCCACAACAACAGGACCACCAGCCGATGCCGGTAGCACCACCGTGCCCATGCCGTCACGCTCAACGCTCCTTAGCAGATCATTACTTCATCGGTCGGTCCCCCAGGTCCTGGGCTACAGGATCGGCACCGGCACGCGCGCGTGGGCACGTGACACGCATGACTCTCAAGGAACTCCAAAGCTCGATCCGCCCCCGCTGTCAGTGGCTCCGCCGATACTGGGGGCATGACGGCTCCAGGAACCGTGCTGGTGGTGGAGGACGAGGAGAGCATCGCGGACGTCCTCGCCATCGCCCTGCGCTACCACCGCTTCGAGGTGATGACCGCTGGCGGCGTCCGCGAGGCCCTCGCGCTCACCGAGCGCACCCGGCCCGACGCCGCCCTGCTCGACATCATGCTGCCGGACGGCGACGGCCGCGCCCTGGGCCGCGAACTGCGCGCCCGGCAGCCGGATCTGGCGCTGGTGTTCCTCACCGCGCGCGACTCCCCCGCCGAGATGGTCGGCGCGCTCGGCTTCGGCGACGACTACATCACCAAGCCGTTCGACATCGACGTGGTCGTCGCCCGGATCGGCGCGGTGCTGCGCCGCACTCGCCCGGCCGATGTCATCCCCGAGCGTCCGCCCCTCAGATACGGCGATCTGGAGCTGGACGAGACGACGTACTCGGTGCACCGCGCGGGCCGCTCGGTCGAGCTGACCCCGACCGAGTACGCGCTGCTGCGGTTCCTGGTGCGCAACAGCGGCCGGATCGTACCGAAGGAGCAACTGCTGCGCCATGTCTGGCAGTACGAGCACGCCCCGGCCGAGTCGACCGTCGTGGAGACGTACATCAGCTATCTGCGGCGCAAGCTCGACGCCCTGGGCCCGCCCGTGATCACCACCCGGCGCGGGGTCGGATACGGGCTCGCATGAGGCCACGCGCCAGGCGCGGGGTGCACTCCCTGCGCGGCAAGCTCACCCTGGCCAACGTCGGACTGCTCGCCGTCGGCATCGTGGTGGCCACCGCGGTGAGCGTGATGGGTATGCGGCACTATCTGATCGGCCAGATCGACACCGAGCTGACCAAGATGCGGGGCTCGCTGGGAAGTTCGGGGCTCACCCTGCAACAGGTCGACTCACTGCGCGTACTGGACTTCGTCCGTGACCGCGTCGCGCCCCGGCACGAGGATCAGCAGCCCACACCGGACTCGATCTTCACCGCCGTCGACAGCCGCGGGAAGCCTCTCGCCCTCTTCGACATCCAGCCCACCGAAGCGCAGCGCTCGCTCGCCGCCGCCGTCACCGACCCGCGCGCCCTCGCCGCGGACCCCGGCCCGCGTGACGTCACCGTGCACGGCGCCGCCTACCGCGTGACCGCGACCCGCCTCGCCGACGGCCCGTACATCCTGCTGGCCACCTCCACCGAGGCCCTGCACAACGGCATAGCCAAGGCCCTCAAGCTCGACCTCACCGTCGGCACGCTTCTGCTCGCGCTGCTGTGCTGCCTGACCATGTTCAGCGTGCGGCGCCGGCTCAGGCCGCTGGAGGACATGGTGGAGACCTCGTCCGCCATCGCCGAGGGCGACCTCACCCGGCGTGTGCCCTCCAGCCACCATCCGACGCAGGAGGTCGAGCAGCTGCGGCTGGCCCTCAACTCCATGCTTCACCAGGTGGAGTCGGCGTACCGCACGCGCGAGCGCTCAGCGGCCCAGCTGCGCCGCTTCGTCGCCGACGCCTCGCACGAGCTGCGCACCCCGCTCGCGGCGATACGCGGCTACCTCCAGCTGTACGACAAGGGGATGCTGAGCGAGCCGGGCGAGCGGAAGCGCGCCTGGGACCGGATGAACGCGGAGGCCGATCGCATGGGCCGGCTCGTCGACGAGCTGCTCACCCTCGCCCGCCTCGACCAGCGTCCCGAACTGCGCCTGAAGAACGTCGACGTCGGCCGGCTGGTGCGGGAGGCCGCCGAGGACCTCACGGTGCAGCAGCCGGACCGGCCGGTCACCGTGGCCGCGGACGGGGTGCTGCTGGTGCGCGCCGACGAGTCGGGGCTGAGACAGGTGCTGGGCAACCTGCTGGCCAACGTCCGCACGCACACGCCCGCCGACGTGCCGGTACGGCTGGCCGTGGAGCGCGCGGACGGGGTGGTGCGGCTGTGCGTCGCCGACGAGGGCCCCGGCCTGGCCGAGGAGGACGCGGCCCGCGTCTTCGACCGCTTCTTCCGAGCGGGCGGCGGCGCGGGCAGCGGCCTGGGCCTGGCCATCGTGCAGGGCGTGGTGCACGCGCACGGGGGCGAGGTGACCGTCCGGACAGCCCCCGGCGAAGGCCTCGCGGTCACGGTCACCCTGCCGGAGCGCGCGCCCGTACGGTCCTGAACAGACCGGTGCCACCCAGGACCACCGGCCCCCGGCGAGGGACTCGCGGTCGCGGTGACCCCGCCGGAGTGCACGCCCGTATGGGCGTGCAGTGGCCGTGTCAGATCCAGTCGAGGCGCCACAGGCGGAACAGGCCGGTGCCGTCGACGAGGTACTGGCCGCCGCCGACGTCCTCGTTGCTGACGACGTACTCCTTGCGCTGCCAGAGCGGGATGAGCGGCACGTCCTCGGCCACGTCGTCCTGGAGGGTGCGGAAGTCCTGGGCGACCTGGCTGCGGTCGGCGTACTGCTGGCTGTCGGTGATCAGGTGGTCGACGAGGTTGTTGCTGTAGCCGGTGTTCATCGTGGAGCCGGTCCCGACGAGCGAGGCGCCGAAGGTGTCCGGGTCGGGGTAGTCGGCGACCCAGCCGACCGCCCAGGCGTCCAGCTTGCCGTCCGCCCAGCGCTTCTGGAAGTCGGTCCACTCGTAGCCCTTGAGGTCCACCTTGAACAGGCCGCCGGCCTCCAGTTGCTTCTTCAGCGCCGCGGCCTCCTCGGCGGCGGCGCCGCGGCCCTTGCCGTAGCCGAAGGTGAAGCGCACCGGGGTGGTGATGCCGGCCTCGGTGAGCAGTTGCCTCGCCTTCGCGGTGCTCGGCTTGGGGTAGTCGTCGAAGAACGACGTGGAGTGGCCGGTGAGGCCGGCCGGGATCAGCGAGTACAGCGGGTCGACGGTGCCGTCGTACACCTTCGCGGCCAGCTGCTCCCGGTCGACCAGCCAGGCCAGGGCCCGCCGGACGGGCACGTCGTGCAGCGGGGAGTTCTTGCGGGTGTTGAGGTAGAGGTTGCGGGTCTCGGAGCTGTCGGACTCCGTGACGCGCCGGCCCGGGTCGCTGGCGGACAGGCCGGACAGGACGCCCGGCGGCAGCGTACGGGTGGCCACGTCGATCCGCTTGGCCTTCCAGGCGGCGTCCAGCTTGTCGGAGTCGCCGTAGTAGCGCAGCTCGACGGGACGGCCGGTGCCGTTCACGTCGCCCTTGTAGGAGGAGTTCGGCTCCAGGGTGGCCAGCTTGTCCTTGGTGTACCCGGTGAGCCGGTACGGTCCGGTGCCGTCGACCTCGCTGCCGGTCCGCAGGCCGTCGGCCGGGTACTTCTCCCGGTCGACGATCGAACCCGCGCCGGTGGCCACCTTGAACGGGAAGGTGGCGTCCGGTGAGGAGAGGTGGAAGGTGACGGTGTCGCCGACGGTGGTCACCGAGGCGAGGGTGGAGAACAGGGACGCCGGGCCGACCTCGGACTTGATCTTCTTGACCCGGTCGAAGGAGTACTTCACGTCCTGCGCGGTCATCGCCCGGCCGCTCGGGAAGGTGATCCCGGCCCGGAGCTCGCACTGGTAGGCCGTCAGCCCGCTGCCGACGAACCCGCAGCTCTTCGCCGCGTCCGGCACGGGCGTGACGCCGTCCGGCTCGAAGGTCAGCAGTGACTGGAAGACGTTGCCGAACAGCGCCCAGGAGCCCGCGTCGTAGGCGCCGGCCGGGTCGAGCGAGGTGACGGCGTCCGTCGTGCCGACCGTGATGGTCTTGTCCTTGTCCCCCTGTGACGGAAGCATCTGCCAGCCACCGACTCCCACGGCTGCCAGAACGAGAAAAGTCGCAAGAATCCGCATGCGAAGCGATCGCATGGTGGTGCCCTCCCCAGGCCCTGCCCGAGCCCTACCCAGGCCCTGCACAAAAGCGCCACCCCCTAGTGGCGCGGCTCACCTAATCACACGTGTTTAACGCGAGGGAAGAGCAATCTGCCTAGATGAGAAAGAACTTACCCCGGTGTTGTTTCGGCCGGATATCTCAGTTCCTTCACGGGTTGTTCAAAGGGTCGCCAGTTCGATCACCGTGATGTCCGAGGGGGCGCCCACGCGCGTGGGCGGCCCCCAGGCACCCGCGCCCCTGCTGACGTACAGCTGGGTGTCGCCGTAGCGCTCAAGCCCCGCGACGGTCGGGTTGGCTGCCGCCGCGACGAGGTTGCCCGGCCAGAGCTGGCCGCCGTGCGTGTGGCCGGAGAGCTGGAGGTCGACGCCGTACCGGACGGCCTCGTGGATCTGTACCGGCTGGTGGGCGAGCAGCACGCACGCGCGTGCCGTGTCCCGGTCTCCGAGCGCCCTGCGGAAGTCGGGGCCGTGCCCCTCGCCCTCGCCCTGGAGGTCGTTGACGCCGGCGAGATCGAAGTACGGGAGTTCGGTACGGGCGTTCTCCAGCGGGCGCATCCCCAGCTCCCGTACCTCCGCCACCCACTGCTCGGCACCGGAGAAGTACTCGTGGTTGCCAGTGACGAAGTACGCGCCGTGCCGGGCCCGCAGCCCCGCGAGCGGCGCCGCCGCCGGACCCAGGTCCTTGACGCTGCCGTCCACCAGGTCCCCGACGACCGCGATGAGGTCGGGCTGGGTGCCGTTGACGGTCTCGACGACCTTCCGCGCGAAGTCCCGGCCGAGGACCGGGCCGAGGTGGATGTCGCTGACGACGGCGATCCGGAACCCGCCCCCGGCGCGCGGGAGTTTGGCCAGCGGGACGGTGACCCGCTTCACCCTCGGACCGCGCAGCACGCCGTAGGTGCCGTAGCCGACGGTCGCCACGGCCGCGGTGGCGGCGGCGCCGCCGACGACCCGGGAGACGAAGAGGCGACGGGAGGGTGGGGATGGGGGTGGGGACGCCTGGGCGGGCGCCTCGGTCTCCTCGGGAGCCTCCGGCTGCTCCATTGCCGGTACGGCATCCGGTACGGCCACCGTAGCCGCCACCGCCGGTACGGCCACCGGCGACGGGACGGTTCGCCCCCGCCTCTCCGACAGCCGTCGCAGCACGGGCCGTACCGCCTCCCCGGCCACCACCGCCAGCAGCAGGTAGAGCGCCAGGGGCATCCACAGGAAGCCGGGCCAGGCGAGGGTGCGCTGGAGCCAGAACGGGGCGCCGGCGCGTTCGGCGACCAGGGCGGCGATCATCAGCACCGGACCGGCGACGAAGACGGCCGTGCCCGCGCGGCGTGCCGTGCCGGGACCCGCCGTCGTGTCGCGGACCAGGCGGCGCCAGACGTACCAGTGCAGGGCCGCCACGACGGCCAGGACCGCGAGGGCGACCAGCACGAAGACGATGATCACTTAGCCTTGTCCCCCGTCGTTCCCGTTATGACGTCCGGCGCAGTGCGCGCAGGCCGCGCAACCCGATGACCCCGATGGCCGTCCCCAATACGAAGGAGACGACCGCCAGCGTCAGGTGCACCCAGAAGTACGCCGTCGGGTGACCGTCGTCGAAGGCGAGACCACTGCTGTCCTTGACGAGATTCTTGACGAAAGTGACCCAGATGACCCAGCTCCACACCCCGAAGGCGAGCAGGAACCAGGACACGGGGCGGCTGAGCTTCATACGTTCAGTATCGCCGGGGTCCGTCGGGCGCCGCGCCCGGGGTGGGAGCTTGCTGGTCACGTCCGTCGCCCTGCTGTCCGCCTCCCTCGCCACGCCCGCCGCCGTCGCCGCGCCGACCCCTTCAACAAAGACCCCGACGAGCCCGTCGAGCCCGACAAGCCCGTCGGCCACCCCCTCGACGAGCCCGTCGGCCACTCCCCCGGCGGGCATGTCCACGGTCGGCGGCACCCGCCTCGGCCGGCCCGGCACGCAGGTCGACCTCGGCAGCGGTGTCCAGGTGCTGCCCAAGGACGTCACCGCGCGCTCCTGGGTCGTCGCCGACGCCGAGTCCGGGGAGGTGCTGGCCGCGCACAACGCGCACTGGCGGCTGCCTCCCGCGAGCACGCTGAAGATGCTCTTCGCCGACACGGTCCTGCCGCGCTTCCCGAAGACGACCGAGCACAAGGTGGTGCCGGCCGACCTGGCGGGCATGGGCGCCGGCTCCAGCCTGGTCGGGGTCAAGGCGAACCACACCTACACCGTCCACGACCTGTGGCTCGGCGTCTTCCTGCGCTCCGGCAACGACGCGGTGCACGTGCTGTCCCGGATGAACGGCGGCATCGGCCGGACCGTCAAGGACATGCAGGCCCACGCCGACGACCTCCAGGCCCTCGACACCCATGTGATCAGTCCCGACGGCTACGACGAGCCGGGGCAGGTGTCCTCGGCGTACGACCTGACGCTGTTCGCCCGCTCGGGGATGCAGAAGAAGGACTTCCGGGACTACTGCTCGACCGTGACCGCGAAGTTCGGCTCCGGGGACATCCGGAACACCAACCGGCTGCTCAGCGGCGACACCGACGTCCCGGTCTACCAGGGCATCGCGGGCGTGAAGAACGGCAACACCACCAACGCGGGCGCCACCTTCACCGGCGTCGCCGAACGAGGCGGCCACGTGCTGCTGGTCACCGTCATGAACCCGGAGAAGAGCGAGCACAACGAGGTCTACAAGGAGGCCGCCCGGCTCTTCGACTGGGGCTTCCAGGCGGTCGGCAAGGTCCAGCCGGTGGGCGAGCTGGTACCGCCGAAGAGCGCCGCCCGGGCGACCTCACGGCCCGGCGCCGGCGCGTCGCCCGGGCAGACGGGCGGTACGGGCACCGGCGCCGGCGGGTCGTCGTCGAGGCCGGTGGCCGCCGCCCCCTCCGGCGGCTGGCGCGGCGTCGGCATCGCCGGGGCTATCGCCGGGGGGCTGCTGGTGCTGCTGGGCGGCGGGGCGTTCCTGGTCAACCGCCGGTGGCCGCTGCCGGATCTCGTACGCCGGCGGACTCGTTCCTGAGCTCGACGTCCTTGCTCCCCGTCGCCGTCCAGGCGGCGCAGAACAGGACCAGTTTCGCGGTGAAGTCGATCCACAGCAGCAGGGCGACGGGGACGCCGAACGCGCCGTACATGCTCTTCGAGGCGACTCCCTGGATGTAGCCGCTGATCAGCAGCTTCAGCAGTTCGAAGCCGACCGCTCCGGTCAGCGCCGCGACGAACAGGCGATGGCGGTGCGGCTCGACGCCGGGCAGCAGGGTCAGGACGTACAGCAGGACCAGGAAGTCGGCGAGGACGGCGACGGCGAACGCGACGACGCGCAGCAGCACGCTGCCCCAGCCGTGCTCGGCGAGGCCGAGACCGCCGGCCACCCGGCCGACCGCCGCGGAGGCGACGATGGAGGCGGCGAGCGTGACCAGCAGGGCGCCGCCGAGCCCGATCAGGATCCCGGCGTCCTTGCCCTTGCGCAGCAGGGGGTTCTCCTCGGTGTCGGGCAGCTCCCACACGGCGCGCAGGCAGTCGCGCACCTGCCCGACCCAGTTGATGCCGGTGAGCAGCAGCAGGGCGCCCGCGATGACGCCGACGGTACCGGCGTTCTGGACCAGCGAGCTGATGTCCAGCTGGTCGGAGATGCCGGGGAACTGCTCGGCGATCTTCCTCTCGACGTCGTGCTGCTGGGCCGGGCTGAGCGTGGCGGCGGCGACCGCGGCGGACACGGTCAGCAGGGGGAACAGCGCGATGAAGCTGACGAAGGTCATGGCGGCGGCCAGCCGTGTCCACTTCACCCGGTCCAGACGCTCGTACGAGCGCCACGCGTGCGTGGTCATCAGGCGGGCGACCAGGGGCCCGACTCCGGGGAGCTTTTTCAGCCAGTCCATGATCCGCTTCTGCCCTCGTCTCGGAAGACCAATGTCCGGATACCCCAGAAGCGCAGGACTGTGGCCAGGGCCATGCCGATTCCGGCGCCGGAGACCGTGTCGGCGCGCTGGGAGGTGAGGCCGAGGCTGTAGTGGCTGATGGTGAGGCAGAGGAGCTGGACGAGGGCGCCGGCGAGGTTCACGGCGAAGAAGGCGGCGTACGGGCGCAGGCCGCTGGGCCGGGTGTCGCGGTAGGGGCCGAGGGCGTTGCCGGCGTACGCGACCGTGCAGCCGGCCGCGAAGGAGAGGGCCTTGGCGGTCAGCGGGCCGCAGCCGGCGGGGCCGCGCAGGCAGGTGAAGAGGGCCAGGTCGGTGGCGTAGGCGACGAGGCCCACGGTGGCGAAGCCGAGCAGTTCGCCCCGCCGTACCGGGGTCACCAATTGGCCACCGCCAGGCCGTACATGGCCAGCCAGGCCGCGCCGATCAGGGTCAGGGCGCGGTCGTGCAGGACCACTTCCTCGGGCTCGCCCGCGATGCCGCGGTCGGCGAAGACGGCGTACCTGAGGATCGCGAGGACGAAGGCGATCATGGACAGCTGCCGCCAGGGCAGCACGCTCGTGTGCGGCACACCGCCCTCCTCCAGGGCCCACATGCAGTAGGCGAGGACGGCGACGCCGGCCGCCAGCTGCCAGACGAAGCGCAGGTAGCCGGTGGTGTACTCGGTGAGCAGCGCGCGGGTGGCACCCGGCCGCCCGGCCATCTGCACGGCTTCGGAGTAGCGCTTGGCCGACACCATGAACAGCGCCCCGAAGCCGGTGGTGATCAGGAACCAGCGGGACGGCGGGATGCCGAGCGCGACCCCGCCGATCACCGCCCGGATCAGGAAGCCGGTGGTGACCACGGCGAGGTCGACGACCAGCACGTGCTTGAGGGTGAGGCAGTACGCCAGCTGCATGCCGAGGTACGCCGTCAGCACGGCGGCGACGGCCGGCGAGGCCAGCCAGACCGCGCCCGCCGGCGCGAGCACGGCCAGGGTGCCCCCGGTGGCGTAGGCGACGGGCACGGGGACGCGGCCGGCGGCTACGGGGCGGCGGCACTTGGTGGGGTGGGCGCGGTCGGCCTCGGCGTCGCGGGCGTCGTTGATCAGGTAGACGGCGGCGGCGCAGGCGGTGAAGAGGATGAAGACCAGGCAGACCTGGGTGAGCGCATGCCGGGAGAAGAGCCGCCCGGCGGCGGCCGGGGCGGCCAGGACCAGGATGTTCTTGACCCACTGTTTCGGGCGGGTGGCCTTCAGCAGGCCGCCCAGGAGGCTGCCCGGGCGGTGCGGGGGTGAGGGTGGCCGCTCGCCGGCCGGGCGGTGTTCCAGGAGCGCGACATCAGCCACGGGCGCTCTCCCTCATCCAGCGCGCTCCCGCCCGCGCGGTCAGCATCCCCAGGGCCGCGCCCGCCGCCACGTCGGAGGGGTGGTGCACGCCCAGGACCAGGCGGGACAGGCACATGGCGGCGGCGAGCGGCGGCACCGCGTACACCCCGAGTGCTCCGTAGGCGACCGCGGCGGCCCCGGCGGAGGCGGCGTGCGAGCTGGGGAAGGAGTACCGGCCGGCGGTCCGCACCAGGGGTTCGACGTGCGCGGGGCGTGCGCGGCGCACGATCCGCTTCACGCCCATGCTGGCGAGGTGCGCGCCCGCGACGAGCGCCGTGCCGCGCAACCAGGGGCCACGCCGGGCACCGTCCACGGCGGCTCCGGCAAGACCCGCTGTGAGCCACAGCGCGCCGTGCTCACCGGCCAGGGACAGTCCGCGGGCGGCGGACGCCACCCACGGGTCGGCACCCCGGGCGTGGAGTGCGGAAAGGATCCGGTGGTCCAGGTCGCGATCCATGTCGTCCATGTGGATCCACTGTTCACGCCCGGGCCGCTTTGATTACGGCAATATTGAGCGACATCCCATTAATCACCCATTTCGGGGAGGGCGGGGATGTTCCACAACTAGTGGTTCACACAGGGGCGATACGGTCGCCGACATGCCTGGAGACACCGTCCGCGTCACGGGTTGGGGCCGCACCGCGCCCACCGCCGCCCATCTGGTCCGCCCGCGGACCTACGAGGAGGCCGTGGCCGCCGTCCGCGACTGCGGGACCCGGGGCGGCATCGCGCGGGGCCTGGGACGGGCGTACGGGGACGCGGCGCAGAACGCGGGCGGCGCCGTGCTCGACATGACCGGCCTCGACCGCGTCCACGCGATCGACGCCGACGACGGGACCGTACGGTGCGACGCGGGCGTCTCCCTGCACCGGCTGATGGAGGTGCTGCTGCCGCTCGGCTGGTTCGTGCCGGTGACCCCCGGCACCCGCCAGGTGACCGTCGGCGGAGCGGTCGGCGCCGACATCCACGGCAAGAACCACCATGTCTCCGGCGCCTTCTCCCGCCATGTGCTGTCGCTGGAACTGCTCACCGCGGACGGCGGGATCCGCACGGTACGCCCGGGCACCCCCCTGTTCGACGCGACCACCGGCGGCATGGGACTGACCGGGGTGATCCTGACGGCCACGCTGCGGCTGCAGCCGGTCGAGACCTCGTACATGGCCGTCGACACCGAGCGGGCCGCCGACCTCGACGACCTCATGGCCCGGCTCACCGCCACCGACCACCGCTATCGCTACTCGGTCGCCTGGATCGACCTGCTCGCCCGGGGCGCCGCGACCGGCCGTGCCGTCCTCACCCGCGGCGACCACGCGACCCTGGAGGCACTCGGCGAGGGCACGCGCGCGTGGCGGCGCCCGCTGTCCTTCCGCCCCCGGCGGCTCCCCGCCGCGCCCGCCCTCGTACCGGAGGGCCTCCTCGGCCGCACCACCGTCGGATGGTTCAACGAGATCTGGTACCGCAAGGCTCCCCGCGCGCGGACCGGTGGGCTCCAGCCCCTCTCCGCCTTCTTCCACCCCCTGGACGGCGTCCCCCACTGGAACCGGATCTACGGCCGGGCCGGCCTCGTCCAGTACCAGTTCGTCGTCGGGCACGGCCAGGAGGACACCCTGCGCCGCATCGTGCACCGCGTCTCCGAGCGGCGCTGCCCGTCCTTCCTCGCCGTCCTCAAGCGCTTCGGGGACGCCGACCCCGGCTGGCTGTCCTTCCCCGTGCCCGGCTGGACGCTCGCCCTGGACGTCCCGGCCGGGCTGCCGGGCCTCGGGACCCTCCTGGACGAGCTGGACGAGGAGGTGGCCGCCGCCGGCGGGCGCGTCTACCTGGCCAAGGACTCCCGGCTGCGGCCGGAACTGCTCGCCGCGATGTACCCACGGCTCGACGAGTTCCGGGCCCTGCGCGCGGAACTGGACCCGAACGGGGTCTTCACGTCGGACCTCTCCCGTCGGCTCAACCTCTAGTGGCCCAACCTCTAGTCGGCTCAACCTCCAGGAGTTGTCGTGAAGGACGCTTTCGGAATCCCCCAGTCCCTGCTCGTCCTCGGCGGTACGTCCGAGATCGCGCTGGCCACCGCGCGCCGGCTGATCACCCGCCGCACCCGCACCGTCTGGCTGGCGGGCCGCCCCTCCCCCGCCCTGGAGCAGGCGGCCGAGCAGCTGCGCGCCCTGCGGGCCGACGTGCGCACCGTCGCCTTCGACGCCCTCGACCCCGACGCGCACGAAGCCGTTCTCGGCAAGATCTTCGCCGAGGGCGACATCGACATGGTCCTGCTCGCCTTCGGCATCCTCGGCGACCAGGCGATCGACGAGCGCGAGCCGGTCAGCGCGGTCCGCGTCGCGCAGACCAACTACACGGGCGCCGTGTCGGCGGGCCTGATCAGCGCGCGGGCCCTCCAGGCGCAGGGGCACGGCTCGCTGGTGGTGCTCTCCTCGGTGGCCGGCGAACGGGCCCGCCGCTCGAACTTCATCTACGGCTCCAGCAAGGCGGGCCTCGACACCTTCGCCCAGGGCCTGGGCGACGCGCTGCGCGGCACCGGCGCGCACGTCATGGTCGTACGCCCCGGATTCGTCCGGACGAAGATGACCGCCGGCCGCGCGGAGACCCCCCTCGCCACCACGCCCGAGGCGGTCGCCACGGCCATCGAACTGGGGCTCAGGCGGCGCTCGGAGACGGTGTGGGTGCCGGGGGCGCTCCGGCTGGTGATGTCGGCACTGCGGCACGTACCGCGGGCGGTGTTCCGGCGGCTGCCGATCTAGCCCGGCCGTCTGCCGTAGGACTACCGGCTGCTGGTGGGGATGGTGCCCCGGTCCACGGGCGTCGCCTGCTGGGGTACCACGGCGCCGCCGCCGAAGGTGAACTCCCGCAGCTTGCGCCAGACCCCGTCGGTGCCCTGCTCGTGCAGCGCGAAGCCGGTGCAGGCCCACTCGGCCTCGAAGCCGGCGAGCTCCTCGAAGGCGCGGTCCATCGCCGCCTCGTCGATCCCGTGCGCCACCGTGACGTGCGGGTGGTACGGGAACTGGAGCTCACGGGCGACGGGACCGGAGTCGTCGCGGATCTGCCGCTGCAGCCAGGCGCAGGACTCCGCGCCCGCCACGATCCGCACGTAGACCACCGGGGACAGGGGCCGGAAGGTGCCGGTGCCGGACAGCCGCATCGGGAACGACCGGCCGGCCGTGGCCACCTCCGTCAGATGCGCCTCGACGGCCGGAAGACCGGTCTCGTCGATCTCCGTCGGCGGCAGCAGTGTGACGTGGGTGGGAATGCCGTGAGCAGCGGCGTCGCCGAAGCCCGCGCGCCGCTCCTGGAGCAGGCTGCCGTGAGGCTCCGGGACCGCGATCGACACGCCGATCGTTACGGTCCCCACGTCGTCTCCTGTCGTCGCTCTGTTTGGTTCTCGTCCGGCTTGTTCGTCCGGCGTGTTCGTCCGGCTTCTCGTCCGGTACGTACACAGCCGTCCGGCTATCGACTGTACGGCCACGGGTGTCCTGTGGGCAGGCGCGAGCGAAGTGATGTGCGGCGCTCTGCCCACGGGACGTGTGTGCGGTCGTGCGCCTCAGTGCTTCGCGGGCAGGAAGCCCACCCGGTCGTACGCCTGGGCGAGGGTCTCCGCGGCCACGGCACGCGCCTTCTCCGCGCCCTTGGCCAGGATCGAGTCGAGCGTCTCCGGGTCGTCCAGGTACTGCTGCGTGCGCTCCCGGAACGGCGTCACGAACTCGACCATCACCTCGGCGAGGTCCGTCTTGAGCGCACCGTACATCTTGCCCTCGTAGTCCCGCTCCAGCTCGGCGATCGTCTTACCGGTGAGCGTGGAGTAGATGGTGAGGAGGTTCGACACGCCCGGCTTGTTCTCCGTGTCGTACCGGATCACGGTGTCGGTGTCCGTGACGGCGCTCTTGACCTTCTTCGCGGTGGCCTTCGGCTCGTCCAGGAGGCTGATGACGCCCTTCGGCGTGGCCGCCGACTTGCTCATCTTGAGGGACGGGTCCTGGAGGTCGTAGATCTTCGCCGTCTCCCGGAGGATGTGCGGCTTCGGGACGACGAAGGTCTCGCCGAACCGGCCGTTGAAGCGCTCGGCGAGGTCACGGGTGAGCTCGACGTGCTGGCGCTGGTCCTCGCCGACCGGGACCTCGTTGGCCTGGTACAGCAGGATGTCGGCGACCTGGAGGACCGGGTACGTGAACAGGCCGACGGAGGCGCGGTCGGCGCCCTGCCTGGCCGCCTTGTCCTTGAACTGGGTCATGCGGGAGGCCTCGCCGAAGCCGGTGAGGCAGTTCATGATCCAGGCGAGCTGGGCGTGCTCGGGCACGTGGCTCTGCACGAAGAGGGTGCAGCGGTCCGGGTCGAGCCCCGCCGCCAGCAGCTGGGCGGCGGCGAGACGGGTGTTCGCGCGCAGGTCGGCGGGATCCTGCGGGACCGTGATCGCGTGCAGGTCGACGACCATGTAGAACGCGTCGTGGGTCTCCTGAAGGGCCACCCACTGGCGGACGGCGCCCAGGTAGTTGCCGAGGTGGAACGAGCCTGCGGTGGGCTGGATTCCGGAGAGCACGCGGGGTCGGTCAGAGGCCATGCTCACCATTCTCTCAGGTGTTGGCGCCCGATCCCGAACTGGTCCGGAACAGAGGGGATGTGATCCGCCTCGGGTGGTGTAGCAGAAGGGGTATGCGTGGGGGAGCGGACGACGTACCGGGGATGAGGCAGGGGCGCGGTGGGCGCCGGCGAGCGCCGAGCGCAGGGGTGGTGGCGGCGACGGCGTGCGCGCTCGCCCTGACCGGGGCGTCCGGGGCGCGGGCGGCCGATTCCCCCGACCTCGCGATGATCGTCTCGGGCGGCACGGGCACCACGACGACGGCCCTGCGTTCCGGGGAACCCGCCTTCGACCGGCTCTGGCAGTTGCTGCAGCCGACGTACACGCGGACCGAGCCGGTGCCCACGGCCTGGTCCCAGGGGCGGTATCCAGCCGTGCGGCTCACCGTGGTGTGGGGGCTGACCGGGGTGGGCGGCTGGCCGCAGAGCCACCGGGCGCCGGGCGGGGACGTGGCCGTCGAGCGGCAGGACCAGCTGTTCCTGGCGAAGGACGGCACGCCCGGGGTGCAGGACGACGACGTCCGGTGGCACCGGGCGCCGCGGGCGGTCTACGACCGGCTGGCCCGGGAGGGGTTCATGGCCGAGAGCCGCGAGGCGTCCGGCGGTGGCGGGCTCGGGTCCGGTGATGCCCTGTGGTGGGCGGCCGGTGGGCTCGCCGCCGGGTTCGCGGGCGGCTTCCTGGCATGCCGCGCGGCGGCCCGGCGGGAGGCCGGACCGCCGCGGGAGGAGCCACGGCAGGAGCTGATCGATCTCTGAGCTGTGACTCTGGACTCCGGCTCCGGGCTCCGGGCTCCGGGCTCCGGGCTCCGGGCTCCGGGCTCCGGGCTCCGGGCTCCGGGCTCCGGGCTCCGGCGGGGAGCCGTCAGCCGAGGTCGATCTCCGGGTACAGCGGGAAGCCCGCGACCAGGTCCGTCGCGCGCTGGGAGATCTCCTCCGCGACCTTCGGGTCCAGGATGTGGGCGGCCTTGGAGGGGGCACCCGACTTGGTGGTGCCCGGCTCGGTGGTGGTCAGGACGCGGTCGATCAAGCCCGCCACCTCGTCCATCTCCGCCGTGCCGAGGCCGCGCGTGGTCAGTGCGGGGGTGCCGATGCGGATGCCGGAGGTGTACCAGGCGCCGTTGGGGTCGGCGGGGATGGCGTTGCGGTTGGTGACGATGCCCGAGTCGAGGAGGGCCGCCTCGGCCTGGCGGCCGGTGAGGCCGTAGGAGCCGGCGACGTCGATCAGGTTGAGGTGGTTGTCCGTGCCGCCGGTGACGAGGGTGGCGCCGCGGCGCATCAGGCCCTCGGCCAGGGCGCGGGAGTTGTCCACGATCCGCTGGGCGTAGTCCTGGAAGGCGGGCTGCCGGGCCTCCGCCAGGGCGACCGCCTTGGCGGCCATGACGTGCGGGAGCGGGCCGCCGAGGACCATCGGGCAGCCGCGGTCGACCTGGTCCTTCAGGGAGTCGTCGCACAGGACCATGCCGCCGCGCGGGCCGCGCAGGGACTTGTGGGTGGTGGTGGTGACGATCTGGGCGTGCGGGACGGGGTCGAAGTCGCCGGTCAGCACCTTGCCCGCGACCAGCCCCGCGAAGTGGGCCATGTCGACCATCAGGGTCGCTCCGACCTCGTCGGCGATCTCCCGCATGATCCGGAAGTTCACCAGACGGGGGTAGGCCGAGTAGCCCGCCACGATGATCAGCGGCTCGAACTCGCGGGCCTGGACGCGCAGGGCGTCGTAGTCGATCAGGCCGGTCGCCGGGTCCGTGCCGTAGGAGCGCTGGTCGAACATCTTGCCGGAGATGTTCGGGCGGAAGCCGTGGGTGAGGTGGCCGCCGGCGTCCAGGGACATGCCGAGCATGCGCTGGTTGCCGAAGGCCTGGCGCAGCTCGGCCCAGTCCGCCTCGGAGAGGTCGTTGACCTGGCGGGCGCCGGTCTTCTCCAGGAAGGGGACCTCGACGCGGTCGGCGAGGACGGCCCAGAAGGCGACGAGGTTGGCGTCGATGCCGGAGTGTGGCTGTACGTAGGCGTGGCGGGCGCCGAAGAGCTCGCGGGCGTGCTCGGCGGCCAGCGACTCCACCGTGTCGACGTTGCGGCAGCCCGCGTAGAAGCGGCGGCCGACGGTGCCCTCGGCGTACTTGTCGCTGAACCAGTTGCCCATGGCCAGCAGCGTGGCCGGGGAGGCGTAGTTCTCGGAGGCGATCAGCTTGAGCATCTCGCGCTGGTCGTGGACCTCCTGGCCGATGGCGTCGGCGACCCGCGGCTCGACGGCGCGGATCACGTCGAGGGCGGCACGGAAGGCGGTGGACTCGGTGGAAAGGGGCTGCTGCTCTGGCATGTCGGCCTCCGGACGGCGTGTTCGTACAGCGTTCGCGTGCACGGCTCGGCCCAGGCGCACGGCACTCGTTCCCGACCGGGCCGCTCCCCGATGGTCGGTCCCATCCCAGCGCGCCAGTCACGGCCCGCCGATCAGCCTACCGGGCGGGCCGTCGGACGCCGGTTCCACGTCCACCATGCGAGCGACGTGTGATCAGCTTCTCCGCGGATCCGGAGGCGCGGGCGGACTTCGGGCCGTACACGCCGGACTTCGAGATCGTGCACGGGTCGACGTTCGGCGGGAATCCGCTGGCGCGAGTACCAGGCGCGGGCGGCGGAACTGGACGAGCGCATGCTGCGCGAGCTGGGCGCGCTGACCGGCACCGGCCGGGTGACGGCGGTGCGCGGACGCGGGCTGTGGGCGGGGATCGACATCGCCCCGGCGGTGCCCGTCGTCTCCGAGGAGGACCTGGACTGAGGGCTGGACCGACTGCGAGCGGTGCTGGACGCCTAGGGGCGCCTAGGGGGTGTTTCGGAAGTCCCGCACAGCACCCACGGCGCCCGGCACGCTCCCCCAGAGGGGGCACCCCCACTCGCCGCACCGGCCGAAAACCCAAGTACGTCCAGTACGAGGGCTTTCGTCCGGCACTCCCCCAGCCTTCGGCCGGGGGACCCCCAGAGCACGCACCGGACACCGCGGGCACCGCACAGGACCCAATGCGTCAACTGCCGTGCGGGAGTGCCGCGTCGGGAAAGCCGCCACTAGGGTTGGGCTCTCCGTCGGCCGGGGTTTCCGGCTGGACGGTGAGCCTGGGGGGAGATGGCCATGAGCCGTGGGACGGTTCCCACGTCCGGTGCACGTGTCGTCGGCGCGATCATCTGTGCGGCGCTGGCGCTGATCGAGCTTGTCTGGGTGATCCGGGACATCCAGGACGTCGGGCTGCACGACACCGTGTGGACCTGGTCCGGGGCGATGCTGCCGGGACAGCACCATCCGCTGCTGGCCACCGCCGCGTCCGACGTGGTGCTCCTGGTGGTGTACATCGTCGTCTGCCTGACGTCCGGGAAGCCCGCGGGTGGCGCCGCCCTGGTCACGGCCGCGGCGCTGACCCTCGCCTACCGGACGCCGACGGTGTGGATCTACAGCGCCGACTGGACCAAGGGCGCACCGCACCGTACCTGGCTGCTGCTCACCGGCATCGCCGGTGTCGTCGGGGCGATCGCGATGATCATCACCGTGATCGCGGGCCGCGCGGCGGTGTCGGATACGTCCCCCGGTGTTCCGCCCGCGCCGCCACGGACCGGCCCCGCCGTCTTCGCGGGCGTGCTGCTGGCGATTCTGGGGTTGGTGAGCGCCGCCTGGCAGGTGTACGACATCCGCACGTTCAGCTCCGACACGTACGGAACGCGCTCCTACGAGAACCTGTTCACCGGCAAGTACAGCATCGGAGCCCTGCTGGGCACTCCGCCCGGCTGGAACGGCTGGGTGACCGCGGTGCTGTGCCTGCTCACCGCGGTCCAGGCGTTCGTCCGGACGCCGCTGGCGCGGACCATGGGGATGGCCCTCGGCTGGGCGCTGGCCGTCTTCGGCGCGGTGGTGCTCACCCTCTACAAGACGCTGGGCCTGTTCACCTTCGACGACCGGTCCACGTCCGAGACCCTGGAACTGCTCACCGTGCTGCTGGAGACCGCCGTCGGTGTCCTGACCTTCCTCCTGTTGATGCTCCCCGACCGCGGCCGAACCGCGGCCGGTGTGCCCGGCGGGCAGGCACCGGCTCAGGAATATGGCGACTGGGGCCCTCCGGCGGCGCCGAAGGACCGCTAGATGACCGCTGGATGACCGCTGGACCACCGCTGGACCACCGCTGAAGAATCACGTGGCCCGCATCGGCCTCCGGACGGCGCGTTCGTCCAGCGGTGCGCCACGGCTCGGCCCAGGCGCACCGCACTCGTTCCCGACCGGGCCCGGGTCGACTCAGTCGAGACAGAACTCGTTGCCCTCGACGTCCTGCATCGAGATGCACGACTCGTTGAATTCATCGGCACGCAGCACTTGCACGCATACCGCGCCGAGCGCGACCAGTCGTGCGCACTCGGCTTCGAGCGCGGCGAGGCGCTCCTCACCCACGAGCCCGGTGCCGACCCGCACGTCGAGATGTACCCGGTTCTTGACGACCTTGCCTTCGGGAACACGCTGGAAGAACAGCCGCGGACCCACACCCGAGGGATCACCGCAGGCGAACGCCGCCCCCTGCCGCTCAGCCGGCAGAGACCGGTCGAAGTCGCCCCAGCTGGCGAACCCCTCCGGCGGCGGCGGTACGACGTACCCGAGCACCTCGCACCAGAAGCGAGCGACGCGCTCCGGTTCCGCGCAGTCGAAGGTGACCTGGACCTGCTTGATCGATGACATCGGCGCACCATAGCAGGGGGACTCTGCAGCTCATCTCCCTTTGTGGGCCCGCAGGTTGCCGGTGCGGCCTTCAGAGGATCACATGGGGCACGAAGCGGGCGTACTCGTCTGTGATCAGGCCGGAGGACTCGCGGATGCCGAGGCCCGCCGACTCGTCCTCCACCATCCAGGCGCCGAGGACGACATGGTTGCCGTCGAAGTCCGGGAGGGGCGCCAACTGCTGGTAGCAGCAGGGTTCCTCGCGGATGACGGGGGCGGCGCCCGGGGTGTGGATCGTGACGCCCTCGCCCTCGCGGCCGAGGAGTGGCTTGGCCACGTAGCCGGTGGTGGAGGCCAGTTCGCGCGGGCCGTCCAGGTGGGCGGGGAGGAGGTTGGGGTGGCCGGGGTACAGCTCCCAGAGGATGGCCAGGAGGGCCTTGTTGCTCAGGAGCATCTTCCAGGCGGGCTCGATCCACAGGGTGCTGCCGGTACCGCCGCCGTTGTCGAGGGTGTCGAGGACGTGGGCGGCGAAGCGGTCGGTGGTGAGCCATTCCCAGGGGTAGAGCTTGAAGAGGCCGCGGATGAACCGGAGGTTGTTGTCGACGAAGCGGCCGGAGAGGGTGTCCCAGCCGATCTCCTCCATCGAGATCCAGTCGGTGTCCAGGCCTGCCTGTTCGGCGGTCTCCTTGAGGTAGGCGACCGTCATCAGGTCCTCGCCGAGTTCGTCGGCCGAGGAGTGCGCGAAGTACAGGGGGGAGCCGGGCGGGAGGAGGGGGGCCTGTTTCCGCCAGGCGGCCACCAGGCGTTCGTGGAGGGAGTTCCACTGGTCGGCGCCGGGGAAGCGGTCCTCCATCCAGAACCACTGCGCGGAGGCGGCCTCGACCAGGGAGGTGGGGGTGTCGGCGTTGTACTCCAGGAGCCTGGCCGGGCCGGTGCCGTCGTAGCGGAGGTCGAAGCGGCCGTAGAGGGAGGGGAGTTCGGCGCGACGGTGCCAGGCCTCGGTGACCGCCTCGGCGACGCGGGGGTCGGTGATGCCCAGGTCGGCGAAGCGGCCGGCGGTGACGATGTGGTCGGCCGCCGCCAGGCACATGCGGTGCAGTTCCTCGACGACCTCCTCCAGGGCCTCCACCTCGTCGAGCGTGAAGGCGTAGTAGGCGCTTTCGTCCCAGTACGGGCGCAGGGAGCCGTCGGGGTGCCGGGTGAGCGGGTAGATCAGGCCCTGTTCCTCGACGGTCTGCTGCCAGCCGGGGCGGGGGGTGGTGGTGAGGCGTTCCATGGTGGCGTAAGGGTCCCGGTTCAGCCGCCGGAGCTGCCCTTGCCGCCGCCGAAGCCGCCGCGGTGGACTCCGGAGCGGTGGTTGTCGTCGTCGGAGGAGCCGCCCGAGCCCTTGCCCGCCTTGGTGAAGGAGCCGCTGTCGACCCAGCCGCTCTTCTTCTTGCCGCCGTAGTACCAGGCACCGTTGACGGAGGTCTTGGTGCTGCCGGACTTGCAGTTCTTGTCGGAGACGACCTTGTAGCCCTTGGTGACGTTGTAGCTGTCACGGTCGACGCAGCGCTTGTCGGGGTCGGAGGAGCAGGCGGTGAGGGCGGCGGCGAGGACGCCCATGCCGCCGAGGACGACCGTGGTGGAGCGGAGTTGTCTGCGCGTGTTCGCCATGCTTCGTACAGCCCCCGTTGATGTTCCTGCGATGTTCCTGCTGTTGTGCGGTATCGCCGTCAGCCTAGAGATCGGTGAGAGCTCGTTCGAACGCGGGTCCGGGCATTGCCGCTCCCTTACAGTCGCATCGTGCTCTTTGGAATGGTGTGCGCGCTCGGCGCGGCGGTCTGCTTCGGTACGGCGACGGTGTGGCAGGCGATGGCCGCTCGGGCGGCGAGCACGGACGGGGGTGGCGGTGACGCGGCGCTGTTGCTGCGGGCCCTGCGGCAGTGGCGGTACCTGGCGGGGCTGGCGCTGGACGGGCTGGGGTTCGTGTTGCAGGTCGCGGCGCTGCGGTCGGTGCCCATCTACGCGGTGGGCGCGGCGCTCGCCTCCAGCCTGGCGGTGACGGCGGTGGTCGCGGCCCGGCTGCTGCGGGTGCGGCTGACCGGCGCGGAGTGGGCGGCCGTGGGGGTCGTGTGCGCGGGGCTGGCGATGCTGGGGCTGGCGTCGGGGACGGAGGGCGACCGGGGCGGGCCGGCGGCGCTGAGGTGGGTGATGCTCGCGACCGGGGTGGGGGTGCTGCTGCTGGGCGGGGTCGGCGGGCGGCTGCCGGAGCGGGGGCGGGCGCTGCTGCTGGGGCTGGGGGCCGGGTTCGGGTTCGGGGTGGTGGAGGTGACCGTGCGGCTGATCGACTCGCTGCGGCCACTGGACCTGGTCGCCAACCCGGCGACGTACGCCCTGCTGCTCGGCGGCGGTGCCGCGTTCCTGCTGCTGACCTCGGCCCTCCAGCGGGGCTCGGTGACGGCGGCCACCGCCGGGATGGTCATCGGGGAGACGCTGGGCCCGGCGGCCGTGGGCGTGGTGTGGCTCGGCGACCGTACGCGGGAGGGGCTGGGGTGGCTGGCCGTGCTGGGGTTCCTGGTGGCGGTGGCGGGCGCGCTGGCGCTGGCGCGGTTCGGGGAGGCGCCGGCCGAGCCGGCCTGAGACGATCATTTCCTTCCCGCCGATTCGCCGATCCGCCGATCCGCCGATTTTTATCCCTCACCTTTTCCAGCTTTTCCGGCAAGCGCTTACATAAGGTCACTATCCGGACACCCTGAAAAAGTCCGTTGAATGTTGAACGCCATGGAGATTCTGTGCGTACTCGATGACGTGACCAGTAATCCCGTCACCATCACCGTGGCGTATCACGTGGTGCCGGGCCACGAGGCCGACTTCCATTCCTGGGGGTGGGCCATGCTGGGCGCCAGCGCGCGCCGGCCGGGCTTTATGGGGGGTGGTGTTCTTGTCGACCAGGGCTCGGAGTGGCATGTCGTCTACCGCTTCGCCGACGAGAGCACGGCCCGGTCCTGGGAGAACTCACCCGACCGGTGGCAATGGGACACCCGGGTGGCGGGGTTCGGGCAGGAGACGGGCCGCCGCAGCGTGCACGGCGCGAAAGCGTGGTTCGACGCCCAGGACTCCCGGCCCGCACAGCCCGCCACGCCGGCGGCTCCGACTCCGCCGGCGAAATGGAAGCTGTGGTTCATAAACATGAGCGCGGTGTTTCCGCCGGTGCTTCTGTTCAATATCATCGTGATCCCCTATCTCGGCGGAATCAATCCGATCGTTCGTACGCTGTTTTTGTGCCTGTGTGTGACGGCAATCGTCACCTGGATTCTCATGCCGCGCCTTCAGCGTTTCTTCAAGAAATGGCTGTATCCGCCGCTTCAGGCGCTCCGTGGACGGCACAAACGGCGGACCGCGTAGACCCGGGAACGACCCAAGGGAGGTGGGCGGGTGAAGACCCTGCTCATCGACAATTACGACTCGTACACGTACAACCTGTTCCAGCTGATCGCCGAGGTCAACGGCGAGGAGCCGGTGGTGATCCGCAACGACACCCCCGCCGACTCGGTCCCTGATCTCGCGGAGTTCGAGAACGTCGTGGTCTCACCCGGTCCGGGGCACCCGGCCGAGTCCCGCGACTTCGGCATCAGCGCACGGGTGATCGCTCAGTCGCCGCTTCCGGTGCTCGGCGTCTGCCTGGGCCACCAGGGCATCGGCCTCGGGGAAAGTGCCCGGGTGCTGCCCGCCCCGGAGCCCCGGCACGGATATCTGTCCACGGTCCGGCACGACGGAGAGGACCTGTTCCGGGGAGTGCCGCAGAACTTCACCGCGGTCCGCTACCACTCGCTGGCCGTGCACGAGCCGCTGCCCGAGACCCTCGAGGCGACCGCCTGGTCCGAGGACGGCGTGCTGATGGGGCTGCGGCACCGCAGCCGGCCCCTGTGGGGTGTGCAGTTCCACCCGGAGTCCGTCCTGACCGAGTACGGCCACCGGATGCTGGTGAACTTCCGCAACCTCACGGCGGAGCTCGCCCGCAAGCCCCGTACGAAGAACACCGCGGTCACCTCGATCAGCCGCCCCACCCCCACCCCGCCGGTCGCGGGCATCCCCCGCCCGCGGCGCACCGGCCGTCCCGCCTTCCGCCTGCACACCCGGCGCATCGCCACCGCGGTGGACGCCGAGGCCGCCTTCACCCGGATGTACGCCGACTCCGCGCGGTCGTTCTGGCTGGACAGCTCCCTGGTCGAGGCGGGGCTCTCCCGTTTCTCGTTCTTCGGCGACGACAGCGGCCCGCTCTCGGAGTTCGTGCGGTACGACGTCGCGTCCGGCCGCTGCGAGATCGAGCGGGCCGGACGCCCGCCGCGCAAGGTCACGGCGACCGTCTTCGACTACCTCAGGCGGCAGTTGTCGAACCGCCAGGTGGACGCCACCGGGCTGCCCTTCGACTTCACCGGCGGCTACGTCGGCTACTTCGGCTACGAGACGAAGGCCGACTGCGGATCGCCGAACCGGCACACGGCCGAAACCCCGGACGCCTGCTGGCTGTTCGCCGACCGGCTGATCGCGGTGGACCACGAGGAAGGGTTCACCTACGCGGTCTGCCTGGCCGAGGACACCCCGCAGGCCACGCTGGAGGCCGCGGACTGGCTGGAGAGCGCGGTGGCCCAGCTCACCTTCGTCGCCCCGGACGGCGACCCGCAGCCACTGCCCGCCACCGCCGCGCCGGACCAAGGGCCTGTTGCGGAAGCCCCGCCTGCCAGGCGACGCCCGGCACGCACTCTCGCCGCACCGGGCACAAGCCCAAGTACATCCAGTACGAGGGCCTGCACCCGGCACGCCGAGAGCACGCACCAGACGCCGCCTGGCCCGCCCTCCGGGCGGACGACGGGGCTTCCGCAACAGGCCCTGGCCGCCGCCGAGCCGTGGCTGGTCCGCGACCGCGAGACGTACCTCGCCGACATCGAGGCCTGCCAGAACGAGCTGAAGGCGGGCACCAGTTACGAGGTCTGCCTGACCAACGCCGCCCGGCTGCCCGCGCCCACCGACGCGTACGGCCTCTACCGGGTCCTGCGCCGCGTCAACCCGGCGCCGTACGGGGCCTTCCTGAGGTTCGGCGACCTGGACGTGGCCGGCTCCTCCCCCGAACGGTTCCTGCGGATCACCCGGGACGGGATCGCCGAGGCCCGACCGATCAAGGGCACCGCGCGCCGCGGCGACACCCCGGCGGAGGACACCCGGCTGCGGGACGCGCTCGCGGCGGACGCCAAGACCCGCGCCGAGAACCTGATGATCGTCGACCTCCTCCGCAACGACCTGGGCCAGGTCTGCCGGACCGGGACGGTACGGGTCTCCCGGCTCATGGCCACCGAGACCTACGCCACCGTCCACCAGCTCGTCTCCACCGTCGAGGGACGGCTGCGCGAGGACACCCACGCCGTGGACTGCGTACGCGCCTGCTTCCCCGGCGGGTCGATGACCGGCGCGCCGAAACTCCGCACCCTGGAGATCATCGACTCCCTGGAGACCGAGGCCCGCGGCGTCTACTCCGGAGCCCTCGGCTACCTCGGGTGCAGCGGCGGCGCGGACCTGAACATCGTCATCCGTACGGCCGTCCTCGCCGACGGCCTGCTGCACCTCGGCGCCGGCGGGGCGATCGTCCTCGACTCCGACCCGGTCGCCGAGTACGAGGAGATGCTGCTGAAGACGGCGGCCCAGATGCGAGCCCTGCACATCCTGCGGGAGCAGACCTCGGCGGGGGCACCCCGGGAAGCGGTACGGGTCAGGACCCTCCAGGACATGGGAGCGGCCACCGCACCGGCGGGGGCACCCCCGGTGACGCCCTCGGCACGCCAGACCACCGTGGCATCAGGGACCGTGGCATCCGGGTCGGTGAAGTCCGGCCTGCGCACTCCCCCTCCGGCCCCGGCACGCCCCCGCCCCCGCCGCGAGCCGGCCGCGCTCCCGGCCGCGCGTCCGGCCGCCGTGGAAGAGCCCGTCCGGTGACCGCTCCGCAACCCACCGCGGCCCCGGCGGACGCCCCCGGCCGACGCGCGCCCGCGACCACCCCCGCGGCACCCGGCAGCCGCCACCAGGCCGCCACCCTCCCGGCCGTGACAGAGGAGCCCACCCGATGACCGCCCCGCATCCCCCGGCCCCGCGTCCCCCGGTGGCTCCGCCCGCCCCCACCGCCCCCCTCACGCGCACCGTCGCGGCGGCCCCGGCCGACGCCGGCGCCCCCGGCAACCTCGCGGCCCACCTCGCCGCGCTGGCCGAGCGGCGCGGGTGGGGCAAGCGGGTCGCCTTCCACCAGGGGCACCGGATCTGGACCCACGGTGAGGTGCACGACCTCGCGGCCCGCGCGGCGACCGTGCTCGCCGGTGAGGGGGTGCGGCCCGGCGACCGGGTGCTGCTGGCGCTGCCCGACGGCATCGCCTGGGTGACGGCGTTCCTGGCCATCGCCCGCCTCGGGGCCGTGGCCGTGCTGGTCAACCCCGAACTCCCGCCGACCGAGCACGCGTTCATGGCCGAGGACACCGACGCCGTGCTGTGCGTGACCGGGCCGGGCCTGGACGACCGGTTCCCCGGCCGGGCCAGGATCGGCGCCGACCAGCTGGTCGCGTTCACCCCGGCCGCCGAACCGGCCCTCGCCCACCCGGTCGACGCGCACACCCCGCTGTACCTGCAGTACACCTCCGGCACGACGGGCCGCCCCAAGGGCGTGGTGCATGTGCACGGCGACCCGAAGACGTACCACGACCTCATCGGACGGCGGCTGCTGCGGATCACCGAGGACGACGTCACCCTGTCGGTGTCGAAGCTGTACTTCGCCTACGGCTTCGGCAACGCCTTCGTCTTCCCGCTGTTCTCCGGCTCGTCCGCCGTGCTGGTGGACGGACGTCCGACCCCGGCCGCCGTGGACGGACTCGTCGCCCGGCACCGGGTGACCCTGCTCTACTCCGTGCCGTCCGCGTACGCCGCGCTGGTCGCCGACCGGGGCAACGGGCACGAGGCCTGCTTCGCCTCGGTCCGGGCCGCGGTGTCGGCCGGCGAGGGCATGCCCGACGGCCTCGGACGGCAGGTGACCGAACTCCTCGGCGCGCCCGTGCTGGAGCAGATCGGCTCCACCGAGGCCGGGCACGCCTTCTGCGCCAACGGCTTCGACCACAACCACCCGGGCACCGTCGGCCGTGCCGTACCCGGCTTCGAGGTGGAGCTGCGCGACCCCGCCGGACACCCGGTGCCGGACGGCGCTGAGGGCGAGATGTGGGTGCGCGGGCCGACACTCACGCCCGGCTACCTGAACCGGCCCGAGGAGACCGAACGCACCCTGTGCGGCGGCTGGCTGGCCACCCACGACCGGGCGCGCCGCGAACCGGACGGCACCTTCCGGCATCTGGGCCGCACCGACGACATGGAGATGGTCGGCGGCATCACCGTCTCCCCGCTGGAGGTGGAGGCCGCGCTGCGGACCCATCCGGGGGTGCGGGAGGTCGCGGTGGTGGCCGTCACCGACGGGCCCGGCGCCAGCCGGCTGCGCGCCTTCGTGGTGCCCGCCGCCACGCCGCCACCGGGCCTCCAGGACGACCTGATCCGGCTGGCCCGGGAGCGCCTGGCCGCCTTCAAGGTCCCCAGAAGCGTCAGCTTCGTCCCGTCGCTCCCGCGCACGTCCACCGGCAAACTCCGCCGCCATCTGGTCCGCCAGGGCGCGTGGTGAACATGGCAGAAAGGAACGGCCTCATGGCCCGACAGCCCCTCCTGGCCGACCGCGCGTTCTATCTGGGCCCCATCTTCCGGGACGCCGCCGACCGCCACGGAGCCGTCTTCGTCACCCTGGACCGGCCGCTGGACGTCAGCCCCGGCCTCGGCGTCGACCTCAGCTACCGGGTATTGGCCGACGTCGTCGACGAGCTGTCCGGCCGGCTGTGGGAGGCCGGGGTACGGCCCTCGGAGCAGGTGGTCGTCCACAAGACGGACAACGTCGACATCATGCTGCTGACCTGCGCCGTCTCCCGTATCGGCGCCGTCCCCGTGCTGCTCTCGCCGACGCTGGCCGGTCCCGTCGCCGGACAGCTGCTCCAGCGGCTGCGCCGGCCCTGGCTGATCACCGACCGGGCGAAGCTCGAGGGCCCGCTGCGGGAGATCGACGACCTGTCCATGCTGGTACGGCGGACGCTGTCCGTGGACGACGCGCCCGGCGCGGAGCCGCTGGAGAAGTACGCCGGCGCCGAGCCGCCCGCGCCGGTACGGCTCCACCCCCGCGAACCCGCCCTCATCACCCACAGCTCGGGCACCACCGGCGTCCCCAAGCTCGCCGTGCACTGCGCGGGCGCCATGTGGAACCGGCTGGTCCCGCAGAAGGCGATGGGCTGGCCCACGCGCGGCGAGACCGCGGCGCTGCACATGTCCTTCGTGCACTCCCGCTTCTACCATCTGCTCGGTGTGCTGCTGCGCTTCGGCAGCCCGCTGGTGCTGATCACCGACCCGGACCCGGCCACCGTGGGGCCGCTGCTGGCCCGGCACCGGCCCGGGATCGTCGAGACCCACCCCAACACGTTCGTGCTGTGGGAGGAACTGGCCGACGCGCCGGGGGCGCCGCTGTCCCGGGTCCGCTCGTACGGCTCGACGTTCGACGCCATCCACCCGCGGACCGTGAAGCGGCTGCTGAACGCCTCCAGACGCCGTGCTCCCTGGCTGATCCAGCTGTACGGGCAGAGCGAGACGGGCCCGGTCGCCTTCCAGTGGTTCACCCGGCGCAGCGCGTCCCGCGCGGACGGCCGCCGGGTCGGGACCGGGATACCGGGCTTCACCCGGATCCGGGTCACCGCCGCCGACGGCAGCCGGGCCAGGCCCGGCGAGCCCGGCCGGATCGAGGCCCGCACCCGGGGCCGCATCCTCACCTACCTCGGCGCCCGGGAGCACTACGAGCGCCAGCTGGACGGCGAGTGGTGGCAGATGGGCGACATGGGCTACCGGAGCCGCCTGGGCGCCCTGTACCTGATCGACCGGGAGGTCGACCAGATCGACGCCGTGCACAGCAATCTGGAGGTCGAGGACACGCTGATGGACCGTCTGGAGGAGCTGCGTGAGGTCGTCATCGTGCCCGGCGTGGACCGCGAGCCGGTACCGGTGGTGTGCGTCCGGAACGAACGGCCACTGGACCCGGAACGCTGGCGGGAGGCCACGGCCGACCTGCCCGCGATGGCCGAGCCGAGGCAGTGGCGGTTCGAGGAGCTGCCGATGACGGCGACATGGAAGGTGAAACGGGTGGAGATCACCCGCATGCTGGCCGAGGGTGCCCGCGCGTGATCCCCGTCGTCGTGGTGGGCGCCGGCCCCGTGGGCCTGTCGGCGGCACTGGCCCTGCGCGCCCACGGACTGCGGGTCGTCCTGCTGGAAGCCGACCCGGAGGGCCGTCGCCGCCCCGGCAGCCGCGCGCTGTTCGTGCACCGGGAGACGCTGCGGCTGCTCGACGGGATGCGCCCGGGGCTGGCCGCCGAGATCACCGGGTACGGGCAGACCTGGCACACCCGCCGCACCCTGTACCGGGGACGTGAGGTGTACTCCCGCACGTTCCCGCCGCCGTCCGGGCTTGTGCCCTTCACCAGCCTGCGCCAGGTGGACACCGAGCGGTTCCTGCTCGCCGCCTGCGAGGAGGCCGGGGTGGAGTTCGTCTGGGACGCGGAGGTGACGGGCGTACGGACCGGCCCCGAGGAGGCCGTGCTGACGACCGCGGACGGGCGGTCCTTCAGCACCCGGTACGTCATCGCCGCGGACGGGGCCCGGTCGGCGGTCAGGGCGGCGCTGGACATCCGCATGGAGGGCACGCACGGGGACGGCTTCCACGTCGTGGTGGACGTGTCCGACGTGCCGGGTGCCGAACTGCCACTGGAGCGGGTCTTCCACTACGAGCATCCCGGGCTCGGCGGGCGCAGCGTGATGCGCGTGCCGTTCACCGGCGGCTTCCAGGTCGACCTCCAGTGCCGGGACGACGACGAACGGGAGGAGTTCGGCACCGAGGAGGCGGTACGGCGGTGGCTGCCCGCGGTCGTCGGGGAGGGGTACGACGAGCGGATCCTGTGGGTGTCCACGTACCGCTTCCTGCGCAAGGTCGCGGCCTCCTTCACCGATCCACACCGGCGGGTGCTGCTCGTCGGCGAGGCGGCGCACCTCTTCCCGCCGTTCGGGGCGCGCGGCATGAACAGCGGTATCGCCGACGCGGCGGCGGCGGCCGATGCGGTCGCCGCCGGGACCGCGGACGCGGTGGCCGGTTTCGACGAGGTGCGGCGGGCCGCGGGCCTGTTCAACAGCGCCGCCGCCGGGGCCGCGCTGGACCATCTGCGGCCGCAGCGGCGGATCGTGCGGGTCAAGCAGCGTGCGGCGGCGACCCTCGCGCCGGTGCTGCCGTGGTGCGGGTCGTGGCTGGAGCACGCTCCGTACGGTCCACGGCACGGGGCACCGGCGGTTGCCGGCAAGTACTGAGGAGGCGAGAACGCTGTGACACAACCGTCGACCATGGAAGGCCTGTTGACGTGGACGCCCCGCGGTGGGCTGACCGCCGGTCCGGCGGACGGCGGGCGGCTGCTCGTCGCGGACTCCTGGCTGGTGCGCGACGGCCGGGTGCGCGGCCTCGGCCGGCACCGGGAGCGCTTCCTGCGGGCCTGCGGCGAGTGCGACGGGCCGCCGCTGCGCCGGCTGCTGGAGTTCTGGCAGGACATGACGGCGGCGCTGCCGCGTACGGGCGAGTTGTTCCCCCGGGTGGAACTCGCGGCGGGCTCCGGGGAGTTGCGGCTGCTGCTGCGGCACGCCCCGCCGCTCGGCAGTGAGATACGGCTGTGGGCGACGGGCCAGTCCGATCCGCGGACCCTTCCCCGCCGCAAGGGCCCGGACCTGGACGCCCTGGCCCGGGTCCGGCGGCGGGCGGCCGGCGCGGGCGCGGAGGAAGCGGTGCTGGTGACGCCGTCCGGCGTGGTGCTGGAGGCACCCACCGCGAGCGTGCTCTGGTGGGAGGACGACACCCTGTGCCTGCCCGAGCCGCGGTTGCCCGTACTGCCCGGGGTGACCACGGGCCTCATCCAGGAACGGGCCCTGCGCCACGGTGTCCGTGTCGCGCACCGGGAGCGGACCGTGGCGGAGCTGGACGGCCGTGAGGTGTGGCTGGTCAACGCGCTGCACGGCATCCGGCCGGTGACGGGCTGGACGGGCGGGCAGGGCGGGCCGGTACGGGCGGCCGCCGCGGTGCACGCGCCGGAATGGCGGGAATGGCTGGACGGCATCATGGAGCCGCTGCCGGAGAAATAGCCGGAACAGAACGGAACAAAAAAAGTACGGGCATCGGCGATTGGCACCGATGCCCGTATTCCGCGTTTACTTTTGCGCCGGCTGATATCCGCCCGGCACCATCCGGGTCGCGATCGCGATCCGGTTGTAGGCGTTGATGACGGTGGCCGCCCAGATCAGCGCGGCGATCTGGTTCTCGTCGAAGACCCCGGCGGCCTCGGCGTAGACCGCGTCCGGCACATGGCCGTCGTGCACCAGGGTCACGGCCTCGGCCAACGCCAGTGCGGCGCGCTCGCGTTCGGTGAAGAAGGGCGTCTCCCGCCAGGCGTTCAGGGCGTAGATCCGCTGCTCGGTCTCGTCCTTGGCGCGGGCGTCCTTGGTGTGCATGTCGAGGCAGAAGGCACAGCCGTTGATCTGCGAGGCACGGATCCGGATCAGTTCCAGGATTTCCGGTTCGACCTTCGCGTCCTGGGCGGCGGAAACGGCGGCGCCGTGCAGCGCACCCATGGCCGCGGACACGTCGGGGGTGATTTTCTTCAGGGCCACGCGGGATATGGAATCGCTAGTGCTCATGGGGGGACTCTAATGCCTCTGTCCGCAGAAATGAATTCCGGACCGGAAAACATGCCCGATTATTCGGGCAGCGCCGCGCACAGCGCGTCCAGGGCCCCGGACCACGTGTGGTCCGGGGGTGTCCCGTACCCGACGACGAGCGCGTCCGGCGGCTCGGTGGCCGACTCCGGATGCCGGTAGCGGCTCAGGCCGTGCACCGCGACGCCGTGCCAGGCCGCCGCCCGCAGTGTCGCCTGTTCGGTGCCCGGCGGGAGCCGCAGCACCACGTGCATGCCCGCCGCGATGCCGGTGGCGCGGACCGCGGGGGCCCTTCTGGCGAGTTCGGCCACCAGGGCGTCCCGGCGCCGCCGGTAGCGCAGGCGGGAGGAGCGGACGTGCCGGTCGTAGGCGCCGGAGGCGAGGAACTCGGCGAGGGTCAGCTGGTCCATCACCCCGCAGGTGTCGATACCGCCCTTGGCCGCGGTGACCTCCGCGGCCAGCGCCGGCGGCAGCACCATCCAGGCCAGCCGGAGGCCGGGGGCGAGGGATTTGCTGGCCGTGCCCAGGTGGACGACGTGGTCGGGGTCGAGTCCCTGGAGGGCGCCGACCGGCTGGCGGTCGTAGCGGAACTCCCCGTCGTAGTCGTCCTCCAGGACCAGCCCGCCGGTGCGCCGGGCCCAGTCCACGACGGCCGCCCTCCGGTCGGGGTGCAGCGCCACGCCCATCGGGAACTGGTGGGCGGGGGTGAGCAGCACGGCCTCGGCGGGGCCCAGCGGGTGGGTGTCGGTGCCGAGTTCGTCGTACGGCAGCGGGCGCGTGGCCAGTCCCGTGTCGGTGAGCAGCTTCCAGTGGAAGTCGAGGCCGTACGACTCCACCGCCGTCGTCCGCACGCCGCGTGCCCGCAGCACCCTGGCGAGGAGCCGCAGACCGTGCGAGAACCCGGCGCAGACGACGATGGCGTCCGGGTCGGCGCGTACGCCCCGGGAACGGGAGAGGTAGGCGGCGAGGGCGGCGCGCAACTCGGGGCGGCCCCGCGGGTCGCCGTAGTCGAGGGCGTGGCTGGGGGCGGCGGTCAGGGCGCGGCGGGCGGCCTTGAGCCATTCGGCGCGGGGGAAGGCGGCGAGGTCGGGGGTGCCGGGGATGAGGTTGTAGGCCGGCCGGGCCGGTTCACGGCGGCGGGGTGGTGTGCTGCCGGCCGGCGGCACCACCGCCCGGTCGGCGACCCGCGTGCCCGAGCCCTGCCGGGCGGTGAGCCAGCCCTCGGCGACCAGGTCGCCGTAGGCGTCGGCGACCGTGTTGCGGGCGACGCCAAGGTCGGCGGCGAGGGTGCGGGAGGACGGCAGCCGGGTGCCGGGGGCGAGGCGGCCGGTGCGGACGGCGTCCCGCAGGGCGTCGGTCAGGCCCCGGCGCAGGCCGCCCGAGCGGGCCGGCTCCAGGTGCAGGTCGATGCCCGAAGTGGCCCGGTTTTCCGCCATGGGAATGGACCATACTCCTGGGCTGCCTCGCTCCTAGGGTCGAGGGCATGAGCACACAGGAAACCGCCGAGTACGCCCCTGAACACCCTGCCCGCCTCCACTGGGCCCAGCTGGCCCCCGAGGTCTACAAGGCGATGGTCCGGCTGGAGGCCGCCGCCAGGAAGGGCTTGGACCCCAAGCTGTACGAGCTGGTGAAGATCCGCGCCTCGCAGCTCAACCACTGCGCCTTCTGCCTCGACATGCACACCAAGGACGCCCTCGCGGCCGGCGAGAGCGTCCAGCGGATCGTGCAGCTCAGCGCGTGGGACGAGTCGCGGCATTTCTACACGGAGAAGGAACTCGCGGCGATCGAGCTGACCGAGGCGGTCACCGTCCTGACGGACGGTTTCGTGCCGGACGAGGTGTACGAGCGGGCCGCCAAGCAGTTCGAGGAGGCCGAGCTGGCCCGGCTGATCGCCGCGATCACGACGATCAACGCGTGGAACCGGTTCGGCGTGACCACCCGGATGGCTCCGGGCCACTACCAGCCGGGGCAGCACCAGTGAGCCGTACGCAGCTCCTGGACCGCGAGGTCGGCGCGGCCATGTCGGCACTCAGCGCCGCCGCGAAGAAGGGGCTCGGCGACCCCGTCCTGGCCGAACTGGTCATGATCCGCGCCTCCCAGCTCAACCACTGCGCGTTCTGCCTCGACATGCACCTCCAAGTGGCCCGCGGGAACGGGGAGTCGGAGGACCGCGTCCAGCTGCTGAACGCCTGGGAGGAGACCGAGTCCCTCTACAGCGAGCGGGAGCGGGCGGCACTGGCCCTGACCGAGGCGGTGACCGTACTGACGGACGGCTTCGTCCCGGACGAGGTGTACACCACGGCCGCCAAGCACTTCACCGAGCCCGAACTCGCCCACCTCATCGCCTTGGTCACCGCCATCAACAGCTGGAACCGGGTCATGGTGAGCCGGCGTGTCGCGCCGGGGGGTTACCAGTCGTGAGCGGGTACGGACCTCCCCGCGCCACCTGTTGAACATTCGTTGGACATAAGCTCAACAGCGCGCTAGCCTCGAAGAATGGCGAGCACCATAGGGTTCAGGCCCACCGAAGAGGACGAGCGCATCATCAAAGCCGCCATGAAGAGCGGCGACAGCACCAGTGACGTCATCCGGCGCGCGCTGCGGTTGCTGGAGCGCGAGGTGTGGCTGGCCGAGGCCCGGGCGGCGGCCGAACGGCTGGCGGACGAGGACCTCTCAGAGGAAGAGGACGCCTGGTGATCCGGGGCGCCGTCTACCGGGTTGATCTGGGCGACGCCAAGCGAGGACACGAGCAGCGCGGCAAGCGGTACGGCCTGGTCATGAGCCCGTCCTCGATGCCGTGGAACGTCGCGACCATCATCCCGACGTCCACGGGGGCGCAGCCCACGGTGTTCCGTCCGGAGTTGGAGATCGCCGGCACGCGGACGCGGCTGCTCATCGATCAGATCCGCACGGTCGACATCGGGTACATCCACGGCGATCCCGTCCACTACCTCGACCGCGACGAGATGGCCGAGGTGGAGCACGCGCTCAGTCGCTACCTCGGTCTCTGATCCGCCGGGCGCCCGCTAGGAGCGCCCGGCGGTTGCACCGGCCCTCAGGACAGCCACGCCTTCCACGTGGACGTGTGGCTGTCCACCCACTTCTTCGCCGCCGCCTCGGGGGTCAGCTTCTGGTCGGCGATCAGGAGGGAGACCTCGTTCTGGTCCTCGGTGGTCCACTTGAACTTCTTCAGGAAGGCGGCTGCCTTGCCGCCCGACTTGGCGAAGTCGGCGTTGAGGTACTTCTGCAGCGGGGTGTGCGGGTAGGAGCAGGCGACCTTCGCCGCGTCCGCGTCGCAGCCCTCCTTGTACGGCGGGAGCTTCACCTCGGTCATCGGGACCTTCTTGAACAGCCACTGGGGTGAGTACCAGTACGTCAGGAAGGGCTTCTTCTCCTTGGCGAACTGCCGCATCTGGGTGATCTGGGCGGCCTCGGAGCCGGCGAAGACGACCTGGTAGTCCAGCTTGAGGTTGTCCACCAGCGCCTTGTCGTTGGTGACGTAGGACGGGGAGCCGTCCATGAGCTGGCCCTTGCCGCCGCTCTCCGGGGTGCGGAAGAGGGAGGAGTACTTGTTGAGGTTCTTCCAGTCGGTGATGTCCGGGTGCTGCTTGGCGAGGTAGGTGGGGACGAACCAGCCGATGTGCCCGGTCACCCCCAGTCCGCCGCCGCGCGCGATCGTCTTCTTGTCGTCGACGTACCGCTTCTCCTGGTCGGGGTGGCCCCAGTCCTCCAGGATCGCGTCGACCCGGCCCTGGCTGAGCGCGTCCCAGGCGGGGACCTCGTCGACCTGGACGGTGTCCACGCGGTAGCCGAGCTTGTGCTCCAGCAGGTACTGGGCGACGGCCACGTTGGACTGGGCGCCGACCCAGGACTGCACGGACAGGGTGACCGTCTTCGACCCCTGCGCGTTGGCGAACGGCGAGGCCTGCTTGGTCATGTCGGCGGCACCGCACCCGGTGAGCAGCGACAGCGCCGCCGCGCCGGAGGCGATGAGGGCCGCCTTGCGGTTCAGGCTCATGTCACGCTCCCTTCGTCGCGCGGCGTTCGACGGGCTGGGTCACCCGGTCCAGGACCAGGCCGAGGCAGACGATCGCCGCGCCGGCCACCAGACCGGTCGCGAGGTCGCCCTGGGCGAGGCCGAAGGCCACGTTGTAGCCGAGGGCACCGCCGCCGACCAGACCGCCGATGATGACGACGGCCAGGACCAGGACCACACCCTGGTTGAGGGCCAGCAGCAGCGACCGGCGGGCGAGCGGAAGCTGCACCTGCCACAGCTGCTGGCGGCCGGTGGCGCCGAGCGAGCGGGCCGATTCCAGCGCGGCCGGGTCGACCTGGCGCAGGCCCTGCGCGGTGATCCGTACGACGGCCGGCAGGGCGTAGACCACGGCCGCGGCGACGGCGGGGGCGCGGCCGACGCCGAACAGGGCGACGACCGGGATCAGGTACACGAACTGCGGCATGGTCTGGAAGACGTCCAGGACCGGGCGCAGCGCGCGTTCGAAGCGGTCGCTGCGGGCGGCGGCGATACCGGTGGCGAAGCCGAGCACGAGGGTGACGGCGACGGCCGCGAGGACCTGCGAGAGGGTGTCGAGGGAGGGTTCCCACACGCCGAGCACACCGATCGCGGCCATCGCGAGCACGGCGGTCAGCGCGGTGCGCCAGGTGCCGATCACCCAGGCCAGCGCGGCCACGATCAGCAGCACCGACCACCAGGGCAGCCACTGCAGACCGGAGCGCAGCGGGTCGAGGACCCAGGTGGTGAAGTGCCCGGCCCAGTCCGCGGTGCCGCCGACGACCGGGACGCCGGTGTAGAGGTGCGCGGTCATCCAGTCGACGGCCCGGTTGACGGGCTGGGCGATGTGCAGGGTCCAGGCGTCGGGCCAGTCGACGCGGCCCAGGAGACGGGCGGCCAGCGCGACGGCCACGGTGCCGGCCGCGGCGTACAGCCAGCCCATGGTCCGGGGGCCGGAGGTGCCGTCCCCGGCCTCGCCTTCGCCGGCCGCGCAGGTGACGCGGTCCAGGACGACGGCGAGCAGCACGATCGGGATGCCCGCCGCCAGGGCCGCGCCCACGTCGACGGAGGCCAGCGCCTGGTAGACGCGGTCGCCGAGGCCGCCGGCGCCGATGACCGAGGCGATGACCGCCATGGACAGCGCCATCATGATCGTCTGGTTGAGGCCGAGGAGGAGTTCCTTGCGGGCCAGCGGGATGCGCGCGGTCAGCAGCCGCTGCCGGCCCGTCGCGCCGAGCGAGTCCACCGCCTCCAGCACCTCGGGGTCGGCGCCGCGCAGGCCGAGCGCGGTGAGGCGGGCCATGGGCGGGGCGGCGTAGACGACGGTGGCGAGGACCGCCGCCGGGACGCCGATGCCGAAGACCAGCACGACCGGGAGCAGGTAGGCGAAGGCCGGGAGCACCTGCATGGTGTCCAGGACCGGGCGCAGGGCGCGGTTCAGGCGGTCGGAGAGTCCGGCGCTCAGACCGAGCAGGAAGCCGACGCCCACGGAGACCAGTACGGCGATCACCATCAGCGCGAGGGTCTGCATCGTCGGCACCCACATGCCGAGCACACCGCAGGCGAGGAACGCGGCGGCCGTGCCCAGCGCGAGCCGGAGCCCGGCGACCCGCCAGGCGACGAGCGCGCCGAACGCGGTGACTCCGGCCCAGCCCGCGGCGAGCAGGGCGAGGTACACGGCGCGCACGGAGAGCACGACCGCGTTGCTGATGTAGCCGAAGAAGTACAGGAACAGCGGGTGGCTGTCCCGGTTGTTGATGACCCAGTCACTGGCACTGGAGAGCGGCTTGGCCAGGTCGACGGTGAGCGTGTGGGGCCATGCGGCGCTCGTCCAGCGGGCGGCGGCCAGGGGGGCGAGGACGGCCGCGGCCAGGGCGAGCAGGAGAAGTTTGTGGGTGGCGCGGTGTTTGAGGATGCCGGGGAGGGCGAGACGTGGAGCGCTCGCGGTGACGGTTGCCATCAGACGACCTCCGCGCCGGCGTCGGCGGGCGGCGACTGCGGCCGGCGCTTCGGGAGGGCCGTCCGCTGCCGGGCGCGTGCGGCCAGCTGGGCGGCACGGCCGCCCGCGGGCGCGGGGTTGCCGGCCACGAACCCGAGCAGTGCGTCGGCGTCCACCACTCCGAGGCACCGCCCCTGGTCCACCACGCACGTCGTCCTGCCGTCGGCGGCCACGGCCTTGATCGCGTCGGCGACCTTCATGTCCGGCGGGAGCGCGCCCGGGTGGTCCGGGCCGCCGCAGTCGCCGGGACGCATGGCCGAGCGGACGGTCATGACCTGTTCGCGCGGCACGTCCCGGACGAACTCGCGGACGTAGTCGTCGGCCGGGGAGCCGACGATCTCCTCGGGGGTGCCGAGCTGCACCACGCGGCCGTCGCGCATGAGGGCGATGCGGTCGCCGAGTTTGAGGGCCTCGGTGAGGTCGTGGGTGATGAAGACCATCGTGCGGCCCTCCTCCCGGTGCAGGCGGACCACCTCGTCCTGCATGTCGCGCCGGATCAGCGGGTCGAGGGCGCTGAACGGCTCGTCGAAGAGCAGCACCTCGGGGTCGACGGCGAGGGCGCGGGCGAGGCCGACGCGCTGCCGCTGGCCGCCGGAGAGCTGGGCGGGCCGGCGCTTCTCCATGCCCTTCAGGCCGACCTTGTCGACGACCTCCTTGGCCCGGGCCCGGCGTTCGGCGCGGCCGACGCCCTGGATCTCCAGTCCGTAGGCCACGTTGTCGAGGACCGTGCGGTGCGGGAGCAGGCCGAAGTGCTGGAAGACCATGGCGGCGCGGTGGCGGCGCAGCTGGCGCAGCCGGGTGCGGTCCATGGAGCGGACGTCCTCGCCGTCGATGGCGATGGTGCCCGAGGTCGGTTCGATCAGCCGGGTCAGACAGCGCACCAGGGTGGACTTGCCGGAGCCGGACAGGCCCATGACGACGAAGACCTCGCCCTTGCGGACGTCGAAGGAGACGTCGCGGACGGCGGCCGTGCAGCCGGTGCGGGAGCGCAGTTCGGCGGGCGGGAGGCCGGTCAGCTCGGGGTCGTCCGGGACGCGGTCGGCCTTGGGGCCGAACACTTTCCACAGACCGTCCACCGCGAAGACGGGGGCGTCGTCGGTGGGCGGCTTGCGGGTGGCGGGGGTCATGGGTGTGGTGGTCATCGCGCACCACCTCCGATCAGGTCGACGGCTTTCTCACCGACCATCAGCACCCCGATCATCGGGTTGACGGCGGTCATGGTCGGGAACACGGACGCGTCGGCGATGCGGATGCCGTCGAGGCCGCGGATCTTCAGTTCGGGGTCGACGACGGCGAGTTCGTCGTCGACGGCACCCATGCGGCAGGTGCCCGCCGGGTGGTAGACGGTGTGCGCGACCTTGCGGGCGTACTCGCTGAGCTCGGCGTCGCCGAGGATCTCCGGGCCCGGGCACACCTCGCGCTTCAGCCAGCCGGCGAGGGGTTCGGTCTTCGCGATCTCGCGGGCGATGCGGATGCCGTCGACGAGGGTGCGGGCGTCGTAGTCGTCCTCGTCGGTGAAGTAGCGGAAGTCCAGGGCGGGCTTGACCGACGGGTCGGCGCTGGTCAGGTAGAGGCGGCCGCGGCTCTTCGGCTTGGGGATGTTCGGGGTCATCGAGACGCCGAACTCAGGGCGTTCGTAGCCCAGGCGTTCCGGGTTGTCCGTGAAGGGGACCTGATAGAAGTGGAACATCAGGTCCGGGCCCGCGTGTTCGGGGTCGCGGCGCACGAACAGGCCGGCGTCGGAGTCCATCGCGGAGTTCTCGGGGATCGGGCCGTTCGTCTCCCAGACGATCACCGACTCGGGGTGGTCCAGGAGGTTCTCGCCGACGCCCGGCAGGTCGTGGGCGACGGGTATGCCGAGCCGTTCCAGGTCGGCCTTCGGGCCGATGCCGGAGTGCAGCAGCAGGCGGGGCGAGTCGACCGCGCCCGCGCACAGCAGGACCTCGGTGCGGGCGCGTACGAGGATCTCCTCGCCGTCCTTGGTGCGTACGTGCACGCCGCGGGCGTGGTTGCCGTCGAGCTCCAGCTTGTACGCCCAGGTCTCCAGCAGGATCGTCAGGTTGGGGCGCTCGTCCATCACCGGGTGCAGATAGGCCACGGAGGCGCTGGAGCGCTTGTTGTTCTCGGGGTGGTAGGCGAGATCGAAGAATCCGGTGCCTTCGGTGAAGGGCTTGCGGTTGAAGCCTTCGACCTTGGGTACCCCGAGTGCGGACCGGGCGGCGTCGACGAAGTCGCGGGCGATGGCGTTCCGGTCGTTCTCGTCGACGGGGACGATGTTGTTGAGGAGGCGGGCGTAGTAGGCCTCCATGGGGACGGGGCCCCAGCCCTTGGCGCCTGCGGTCTCCCACTCGTCCCAGTCGGAGGGCAGGGGCTTGAAGGCGATGAGGGTGTTGTGGGAGGAGCAGCCGCCGAGGACGCGGGCGCGGCTGTGCCGGATGTGGGAGTTGCCGCGCGGCTGTTCGGTGGTGGGGTAGTCGTAGTCGAGGTCGCCGCCGAGGAGGCCCATCCACCGGCGCAGGGTGAGGACGTCGTCGCGGCCGACGTCGCTGGGGCCGCCCTCGATGACGGCGACGGTGACGTCCGGGTTCTCGGTCAGGCGGGAGGCGATGACGGAGCCTGCCGTGCCGCCGCCGATCACGACGTAGTCGTAGACGTGGGGACTGTCGGACATGGGGCTGCTCACTCCAGGTGGGGGCGCTCGGGGGAAGTCGGGGGTGGGGGGGTCGGGAGGCGGGCGGTCGCGGTGGGTCTGGTCCCGGTGGGGGGCGGGAGGTCAGCCGGCGAACCAGCGCACCGGCTTCGGCGCCAGGTTCTGGTAGACGTGCTTGGTCTCGCGGTACTCGGCGAGTCCGGCGGGGCCCAGTTCGCGTCCCACGCCGCTCTTGCCGAAGCCGCCCCACTCCGCCTGCGGCAGGTAGGGGTGGAAGTCGTTGATCCAGACGGTGCCGTGCCGCAGCCGTCCGGCGACGCGGCGGGCGCGGCCGGCGTCGGCGGTCCAGACGGCGCCCGCGAGGCCGTACTCGGTGTCGTTGGCGAGGAACACGGCCTCGTCCTCCGTGCGGAAGGTCTCGACGGTGAGGACCGGGCCGAAGACCTCCTCCCGGACGACCTTCATCTCGCGGTGGCAGCGGTCGAGGACGGTCGGCTCGTAGAAGTAGCCGGACTCGGGGCGGGTGTCGCTCGGCCGGGGCCGCTTGCCGCCGGAGCGCAGCACGGCGCCCTCGGAGAGGGCGGATTCGACGTACGCCTCCACCTTGTCGCGCTGCTGTACGGAGACGAGCGGGCCGCATTCCACGCCGTCCTCGGTGCCCCGGCCGAGGCGGATCTTCTCGGCGCGGCGGACGAGTTCGGCGACGAAGCGGTCCCGGACGGACTCCTCGACGATGAGCCGGCCGCCGGCCGAGCAGACCTGGCCGCTGTGAATGAAGGCGGCGTTGAGGGCCTGGTCGACGGCGGTGTCGAAACCCTCGTCGGTGGCGCAGGCGTCGGCGAAGACGACGTTGGGGTTCTTGCCGCCGAGTTCGAGGGCGACCTTCTTCACGCTCGGGGCGGCGGCCTGGGCGACCTTGGTACCGCTGGCCAGGCCGCCGGTGAAGGAGACCAGGTCGACGTCGGGGTGCTCGGCGAGGCGGGCGCCGACGGTGTGGCCGGGGCCGGTGACGATGTTGGCCACACCGGCCGGGAGCCCGGCCTCCGCCAGCAGCTCGATCAGGGCGATGGTGGTCAGCGGGGTGATCTCGCTGGGCTTGACGACGAAGGTGTTGCCGGCGGCGAGCGCCGGGGCGATCTTCCAGCTGGCCTGGAGGAGGGGGTAGTTCCAGGGGGTTATCAGCGCGCAGACGCCTATGGGCTCGTGCACGACGACGCTGTGGATGTCGGGCGAGCCCGCGTCGACGACCCGGCCGGGGGCCTCGCCGGCGACGAGGTCGGCGAAGTACCGGAAGGCGTCGGCGACACAGTCGATGTCGACGCGGCCCTCCTCGACGGTCTTGCCCGCGTCCCGGCTCTCCAGCAGGCCGAGTTCCTCGCGGTTGCGTACGAGGAGGTCGGCCACCCGGCGCAGCAGGGCCGCACGCTCGGTGACCGGTGTGCGGGGCCACGGCCCCTCGTCGAACGCGCGGCGGGCCGCGGCCACGGCGGCTTCCGCGTCCTTCTCGTCACCCTCCGCGACCACGGCGAAGGGCAGGGCGTCCGCGGGGTCGAGGATCTCCCGGGTCGCGCCGGAGACCGCATCCAGCCACTCGCCCCCGGCATGGATGGTCGCCCGTGCCTGTCGTTCGGTTGTCGTCGCCATGCTCGCTGTTGCCTTCCGTTCCTGTTCAGCTCCGGTGTGTCACACACGTGTCACTCTCGGGGACCGTGTCCGCCTGCCCGGACCTTCGGATTGCATGCGCAATCGGTGGCCGAAAGTGCGCTGCATCACTGAAGATGCGGTCAAAGGCGGACAAGGCGGGCAGTGGAATGGCGCGGCAGGGATCAGAAGTCGGCATGCGGCGACGCCGTAGATCGACCTCCGGACCGGGACGGCCTGCCCCAGGTGCCGGGTGCACTCCGCGATCAGGTTGGCCCGAGACGCAGCCGGGTGACTCATCGCTACGGGTGGTGCACGCGGCGCGGCTGTCGGCGCCGCCTCGGCGACCGCCTCCCGGACGCGCGTGCGCGACCGTGCCACGGCGTCCCGCCACGGCCCGTAAAGCCGCTCGGGGTGTCCGAGACGGCCGGTACGACACCGGTACACCAGACGTCGAGGGCGACCCGGCCGAGGAGAAGACGCCTGGCTGGGCTCCTCGGTCCCGCTGCGCGACTTCGACCGCCTACGGCCTGCCCACCGCCCACTCGGCCATCAACTCCCGTACGCAGGCGCGCAGCCAGGCGTGGGCCGGGTCGGCGTCGTGGCGGGGGTGCCAGGCCAGGCCCAGGGTGAGTGCCGGGAGGGGCAGCGGCACCTCGAAGGTGACCAGGCCGAGGGCGGCGGCCAGGGGCAGGCTCCAGGAGCTGACCAGGCCGACCAGGTCGGTGTCGCGCAGGACGAAGAGCGAGGCCGGGAGGGTGCCGACGGTGCCCACCACCCGGCGTTCCAGGCCGAGTTCGGCCAGCGCGGCATCGATCGGGCCGTGCAGCCTGCCGCGCCGCGAGACGATGAGGTGACTGGCCCCAGCGGCGAACCGCTCGGGTGTCAACTCCCTTTCGAGCAGCGGGTGTCCGGCCCGCACGACCCCCACCATCCGGTCCTCGCACAGGCTTTCCACGTGCACCTCGGGTGTGGCCGTGTCGATCGCCCCGACCTCCAGGTCGGCCGTGCCCTGGCGCAGGAGCGGCGCGTCCGTGTGGCTCTCGGCGAGGAAGCGGATGCGGATGCCGGGGGCCTCCTCGGCGGCCCGGGCGAACAGGGTCACGCCGAGCGAGGCGGCGATCGCGTCGGGGCCGAGGATCGTGAAGGTGCGGGAGACCGTGCGCAGATCGGTGTCGCGGCCCGGCGCGAACAGGGCCCGGGCCCGCTCCACCACCGCGCTCACCTCGGCGCGTACGGCCAGGGCGTGCGGGGTGGGCACCATCCGGCGGCCGGCACGGACCAGTACCGGGTCCCCGAGCGCCTTGCGGATGCGGCCCAGGGTGCGGCTCATCGCGGGCTCGGAGAGATGCAGACGGCGGGCGGCGCCCTGGACGCTCTGTTCCTCGAGGAGGACGTCCAGCGCGAGGAGCAGGTTCAGATCGATCCCGGCCGGTGAGTCCACGGATGTCACGGGCTTCACGGAATTCACGGATTGCGTCATGCGCAATTATCCCTTGCGAAGGTTGCACTGGAAAGCAGGCAATCGCCGAGCCTACGGTGACAAGGCAACCCACACCACCCACCGAGCTCCCGGGAGGAGCCGTGCCCTCGCACGCCCTGAAACGCCCGACCCTGCTGGCCCTGTGCGCCTGCGTGCTGGTCGCGCAGAGCATGGTCGCCGCCATCAACCTCCTCATCCCGCAGCTGAGTTCCTCCTCGCTGCACCCCTCGCACAGCGAGGTCCTGTGGACGGTCGACGCCTACGTCATCGCCTTCGCCGGACTCCTCATCCCGGCGGGCGCGCTGGGCGACCGGTACGGCCGCAAGGGCGCCCTGCTCGGCGGCCTGGCCCTGTTCGCGGCGGGCGCCGGCACCAGCGCGCTCGCGACCGACCCGGCCGTGCTGATCGCCGGCCGCGGCCTGTCCGGGGCCGGGGCGGCGCTGATCACCCCGGCCACCCTGTCGATCCTGGTGCACCTGGCCGCCCCGGAGCACCGCGCCCGCACGCTGGCCTCCTGGACCCTGGCGATGGGCCTGGGCGGCGCCGCGGGCAACCTCGGCGGCGGCCTGGTCGGCCAGTTCCTGTCCTGGCGGGCCCTGTTCGCCGTGATGGTCCCGCTGGCCGCACTCCTCGCCCTCGCGGTGGCCGTCACCACCCCGCGCACGGACCGCGCCGCGCGCAGCAACCTCGACCCCCTCGGCACCCTGCTGCTCACGGCGGGCCTGGTCGCGGTCCTCTTCGGCATCATCGAGGGCCCGGCCCACGGCTGGACCTCCGCGCGCATCCTGGGCGCCTTCGCGGCGGGCGCACTGCTCGTCGCCGCCTTCACCACCCACGCCCTGCGCTCACCCGCGCCGCTCTTCGACCCCCGCGTCTTCGTCTCACCCCGGCTGCGCTCGGCCACCCTCGGCACGGCCACCGGCTTCTTCGGCCTGTTCTCCCTCTTCTACGTCAACTCCCAGTACCTGCAAGAGGTCCACGGCTTCGGCGCCGCCCTCACCGGCGTCGCGATCATGCCGCTGACCGTCGGCATGGCGCTCGTCCCCAAGCTCGCCGCCCGCTGGGCGAGCCACCCTCGCCCGGTCGTCGGCACCGGTCTCGCCCTCATCGGCCTCGGACTGCTCGGCGCGTCCACCGCCGACGCGGGCACGCCGTACTGGACGTGGGCCTGCTGGCTGCTGGTCATCTCGGTCGGCACCGGGCTATCCATGCCCGCTCTGACCCTCGGCGTCGTCTCCTCGCTCCCGCCCCACCAGGCGGGCCTGGGCTCCGGACTCGGCACCTCGGCCCGGGAGATCGGCGCGGCCCTCGGCGTCGCGGTCACCGGCACGGTCCTCTCCTCCCACACCGACCTGGCCGGCGGCATGGGCCCGGCCCTGCGCACGGTCGCCCTGGTGGTGCTGGCGGCGACGGCGGTCGTGGTGGCCGGGTACGGCGGACGGAGCGGATCGCGCACTATCGCGTCCGGGCCGGAACGCGTACTATCGCGTTCCGCGCGCTCCTGAGCCCCGCTTCGCCGTCCGGTCGCCTCGCCCTCCTCCTGGAGCCTTCATGCCCGCCCTGCTGAACCCCGTCCTCGACCTGCTGATGCTGCGCGGAACCGTCACGGCCGCCGACCGGATCGCCGCCCGGATGCGCCGGCTGCGTGTCGAGGGCGACGCGCTCGCCGGTCTCGAGGTGCGGCCCGGGCAGCAGGTGCGGGTGCTGGTCGGCACCGGGCTGACCCGTCGTACGTACTCGGTGTGGCGCTACGAGCCCGCCGGCGCGGTCGAGTTGTGCGTGCTGGACCATCCGGGGGCGGGGCCCGGCGCGCGGTGGGGGCGGACCGCCGAGGTGGGCGACCAGGTGCGGCTGGGCAAGCCGGAGGGCTCCTTCGTACTGCGCCCGGACGCCGCGCACCACGTCTTCGTCGGGGAGGAGACGGCCTCCGTCGCCTTCGGTCCGATGCTGGCCGCGCTCCCCGCCGGCGCGCGGATCACGGGCTGCGTCGAGACGGACACGGCGGCGGACCGCCTGCCGCTGACCCACGCCGACCGCCTCGACTGGCTGGAGAGAGGCGGCACTTCGCTCCCGGAAGCGGTGCGGCGGCTCGCTCCCGAACCCGGCGGCGTCGCGTACGTCGCCGGGGAGGCGCGGACCGTGCAGGCGGTACGGAAGGTGCTCGTGCGGGAGGCGGGCTGGGACCGGCGGTCGGTCCTCACCAAACCGTTCTGGGCGCCGGGCAGGCGCGGTCTGGAGTGACGGCTACGACGGCTAGGACGGCCAGGACGGCTACGAACAGGACTCGCCGGCCGGGCAGAAGGACGACACCGCGGTGGTGAGCGGCGCGCGGACCAGGCCGGAGGACAGGCTCTCCGGTCCGCTGGAGCGGATCGCGAACAGCGTGCCGTCGGCGGCCTGGAAGCGGTGGTCGATGACCTGGCGGGCACCCTTGTCCTTGTCGTCGTAGCGGTACGTCAGCTCGGACCAGGTGTCTGAGGACGTGCGGTCGTGGGCCTCGTAGCCGGGCTGGTGCGAGTAGCCGTAGACGGAGTCGTTCTCGGCGAGGTCCAGGGACTCGGCGGGGCTGGACTCGGACAGTTCGAAGATCTGGAGCTGACGGCCGTCGGACGGGGAGTCGTAGTACACCACCATGGCCTTCTCGCCCTGCTGCTGCCGGCGTTTCCAGCCCTCGGGGACGTCGAGGGTGTAGCCGACGGGGTCGTGGGCGAGGCGGTAGCCCTTGGGGGCCGACGGGGACTGGAGCGTCGAGCCCGAGGCGGTCGACGCGGGCGGCGAGGTCTTGTGGGCCGGGTCGGAGACGCTGGTGTCGGGTCCGGGGCCGGACTGCGTGCCGGTTCCGCCGCCGCCATGGTCGCGGCCGAGATACCAGACCGCCAGGAAGGAGCCCGCCGCGACCAGGACCATCACGGTGACCAGGACGGCCAGGCGGCCGGTGGCGCGCGGGGGTGCGGGGTGCGGCGGGGCGTAGGCGGGTGTGGCCGGTGGCGGCGTCCAGGCCGGTGGCGCGGGTGGCCGGGCCGGGGGCGGGACGGGGGCCGGGGGGCCGCCGGCGTAGGGCGAGCCGCCGGCGTAGTGGCCGGACGATGCCCACGGGTGCGGCGGCGGGGGCACATCGCCGTACTGGTACCGCTGCCGGTCGGCGGCCGGGGGCGCGGGGTCCGCCCACGGTGGGGGCGACTGGGCGGTCTGGGTCTGCGCCGAGGCCCACGGCGGCGCGGGGTCCGGCTCACCGGCGGCCCAGGGCGCCTGGCCCGACTCCTCGCCCGGCTCGTGCTCAGGCCCGTCCTGACTGCTGCGTCCGCTCATGGCGAACCCCCCGAATCACCGTACAAGTGCGCTGCTCCGACGGTAGCGGCGAAAACGGGCGCGGGCCCCCTTCCGGAAGAAACCGGCAGGGGGCCCGTACGGGAAAAGGCGCGTGGCTCAGATGAGGCCGAGGCCGCGGACCGCCTCGCGCTCCTCCTCGAGCTCCTTGACGGAGGCGTCGATGCGGGCGCGGGAGAACTCGTTGATGTCCAGGCCCTGGACGATCTCGTACGTGCCGTCCTTGGTGGTGACCGGGAAGGAGGAGATCAGGCCCTCCGGGACGCCGTAGGAGCCGTCCGACGGGATGCCCATGGAGGTCCAGTCGCCATCGGCGGTGCCGTTGACCCAGGTGTACACGTGGTCGATGGCGGCGTTGGCGGCGGAGGCGGCCGACGAGGCACCGCGGGCCTCGATGATCGCGGCGCCGCGCTTGGCGACGGTCGGGATGAAGTCCTCGGCCAGCCACTTCTCGTCGTTCACGGTCTCGGCGGCGTTCTTGCCGGCGACCGTGGCGTGGAAGATGTCCGGGTACTGGGTGGCGGAGTGGTTGCCCCAGATGGTCAGGCGCTTGATGTCGGCGACCGTGGTGCCCGTCTTCTTCGCGAGCTGGGTCAGCGCGCGGTTGTGGTCGAGGCGGGTCATCGCGGTGAAGCGCTCCGCCGGTACGTCCGGGGCGGCGGCCTGGGCGATCAGCGCGTTGGTGTTGGCCGGGTTGCCGACGACGAGGACCTTGATGTCGTCCGCGGCGTGGTCGTTGATGGCCTTGCCCTGCGGCTTGAAGATGCCGCCGTTGGCGGAGAGCAGGTCGCCGCGCTCCATGCCCTTGGTGCGGGGCCGGGCGCCGACGAGCAGGGCCACGTTGGCGCCGTCGAAGGCGACGTTCGGGTCGTCCGAGATGTCGATGCCCTTCAGGAGCGGGAACGCGCAGTCGTCCAGCTCCATGGCCGTGCCCTCGGCGGCCTTCAGCGCCGGGGTGATCTCCAGCAGACGCAGCTTGACCGGCACGTCCGCGCCGAGCAGCTGGCCGGAGGCGATGCGGAAGAGCAGGGCGTAACCGATCTGGCCGGCCGCGCCGGTGACGGTGACGTTCACGGGAGTGCGGGTCATGGCGTTCTCCGTATGACAGCTGGCGGTGGGGCGTCCCTGCCCCGGGTGGGACGTGCAAATGATCGATCTCTTGGTATCAAGAGAGATCCAGCGGTCAGGCTATCGCGCATCCGGGATCACGAACGGCCGGGGCCCGTGTGGCCCACCCCACAGGTCGCCGTACCGCGTGCCGCTGCCGCCTCTGCCGCCGCGCGCGAACCGAAAAGGCGGCCGCCTGCCTGTCCGGGAGAGGAGGAACAGAGACGGCCGCCGATCGGGGGACCGTGGCCGGACTCCCGTGGGGGTACGGTTCGCGTGCCCGGAATTCCGGCGGGCATGCGTGCCACCCTGAATCTTTTCTTCCGGACTACTTCGTGCACCCCCGCCGCCCCGAAGCCAGCGTCACGCATGCCTTCACCGTGGCGGCGTCGGGTACGGACGTCATCGGGGTGTAGGCTATCGTGTCCCCCTGCCGGGTGACGGACCCGGTCTCCTTGTGGGAACCCGCGCTCACCTGCACCGTGTCCCCCGGTGCGGCACCGGTGATGCGCCCCCATGCCGCCCGGCACGTCTTGCTGTAGCGGACCTCCACGACCGTGTTGCCCACGGCGGCGGTCTTGACGGTGCTGACGAGATCGCCGCTGCAGCCCATGTTCTCCGCGTCCTTGCCGGTGCAGTCGCCGCCCGCGCACTTCACGCCCGCGGGCAGGTCATGGTGGGTGGTGGCGGACGGGGAGGGTGACTCGGCCGCGCCCTTGTCGCTCTTGCCGCCGCCGGCGTCGTCGGTGAGGAAGAAGACCGCGGCGATGACTGCGAGCGCGGCGAGGGCGCCCGCGAGGAACATCGTCAGCCGTCGTCTGCCCTCCGTGGGGCCGCCGGGCTGCCGTGGGTGCTCCCCGTGCGAGCTGTGTGAGCCCTGCGAGCCGTACGAGCCCTGCGCCGCCCTGCCGTTCGGGGCGCGGCCGTTCCCGGCGGCCTCCCGCGCGTCCGCGTCCGGCGCCGTCGGCTGGGGCGGGATCGGGGGCGGAAACGTGGGCGACACGCCCGCGGGACCCGCGATGCCCGGGGTCACGGTCGCGCTGCCGCCCAAGCGGGCGGCCCTGGTCCCGCCGCCCCCGTTCACCGCGGGCGGCCCGAACTCCCCGAGCGCGGCCCGCGCCTGGGAGATCCGGCTCGCCTCCATGGTCATGTCGTGGCGCATCTCCGAGCGGCTCCAGGCACGCTCGGCCAGCTCCCACATGGTGGTCAGATGAACGAGATCGGTACCCGTCACCTCGGCGAGCGCGACGACCGCGCCCTTGGGCGCGAGAAGCCGGCCGCCCAGATAACGCTCCCAGGACGTCCTGCTGTAGCCCGTGCGGTCGGCCAGCGCCGCGATGCTCATCCCGCTGCGGTCCACCAGCCGCCGTAACTGGCCCGTGAACTCCTTCACCTGCGGATCGAGCTCGTCCGGCAAGGCTTTCCAACGAGGCATCGGTTCCCCCCTCCGGTCCCCGTTCCGGCTACCGACAGGGACGTCCGATTGGGCACGTTAGCCCGGTTGTATGACTACTTCGCGGCATATCCCCGAAGTAGTCACCCGAACGGGCCACGTGGAGTAGGGAGGCGACGTACGGCGAGGCCTAGTGGGTCAGCGTGAAGTGCAGCGTGTCCTTCAGGACGGGGATCTCCAGCAACGGCTTGGGCTGGGCCATCAACGCCAGGAGGACGATCGCCGCGCCGAGTACGCCGTAGGTGACTATGTCGGTGAAGCGGGAGCGGACCGCCAGCATGCCGACGCCGGGCAGCACCCAGCGCAGCGCGGCGCCCGCGAGCAGCGCCGAGCCGACCATCAGGGTGCCCAGCCGGAACAGGTCGAACGCCGTCAGCAGCAGCCCGAGCGCGACCAGGGCGGTCACGGCGATCATCGGCCACTGCCGGGCCGGCGCCGGCGCGTCGCCGGAGGCGGCCCGACCGCCGCCCTCGGGCCGCGCGGTGTCCCGGGTGAACAGCGGGAAGCGGCGCGTGACCCGCTTCGGGTGCCCCTCGGCGTCGGGCGCGCTGATCGCGTCCCGGACGGTCGGCTCCGCGCTGTCGCGGTCGTCCCGGGTCTCGCGGGCCTCGTGGGTCTCGTGGGTGTCCTCAGCCGGCACTGCGCTCCGCCGCCTCGACCACGTTGACGAGCAGCTGCGCGCGGGTCATCGGGCCCACGCCGCCCGGGTTCGGGGAGATCCAGCCGGCCACCTCGGCGACTCCGGGGTGCACATCGCCGACGATCTTCCCCTGGGCGTCGCGGGAGACGCCGACGTCGAGGACGGCCGCGCCCGGCTTGACGTCCTCGGGCCGGATCAGGTGGCCCACACCGGCGGCCGCGATGATGATGTCGGCCCGCTTCAGGTGCGCCGCCAGGTCCCGCGTGCCCGTGTGGCACTGGGTCACCGTGGCGTTCTCGCTGCGCCGGGTGAGCAGCAGCGGCATCGGGCGGCCGATGGTCACACCCCGGCCCACGACCACGACCTCGGCGCCCTTGATCTCCACGCCGTGGCGGCGCAGCAGGGTGAGGATGCCGTTGGGGGTGCAGGGCAGCGGGGCCGGCTCGTTGAGGACGAGACGGCCGAGGTTCATCGGGTGCAGGCCGTCCGCGTCCTTGTCCGGGTCCATCAGCTCCAGGACGCGGTTCTCGTCGATGCCCTTGGGCAGCGGGAGCTGGACGATGTAGCCGGTGCAGGCGGGGTCCTCGTTCAGCTCCCGGACGACCGCCTCGATCTCCTCCTGCGTCGCCGTGCCGGGCAGCTCGCGCTGGATGGAGGCGATGCCGACCTGGGCGCAGTCGCGGTGCTTGCCGGCTACGTACTTCTGGCTGCCGGGGTCGTCCCCGACCAGGATCGTGCCGAGGCCGGGCGTGACGCCCTTCTCCTTCAGCGCCGCCACGCGGGCGGTCAGATCGGACTTGATCGCGGCTGCGGTGGCCTTGCCATCGAGAATCTGGGCGGTCATGGTCCCATCCTCGCGGATGACGGCCCCCCTGTTCCAATCCGGGTTCGGATCCGGGTTCGGATCCGGGGCCCCTGGGACGGTTTGCGGCTACCGCCGCCCATGTCCGACCTTGATCGATGATGTTGCACTTGCACAACACATCGCGAATGCGGCTGGACAAGTAAGAGCCTGCTAAAGAACGATGAGTAGACAGTGCCGCGGGCAGTACCGGGGGGACGGACCGCATCTGTAGAACTTTCCTCCGCACCGTGCCGCGTCGTCCCCGCACGTGAAGCAACGGAGGAAACACCGGCCATGAGCTTCGGCGACCCCAACAACCCCTACGGCCCGCCCCAGGGCCAGCAGCCCCCCGGTTACCCGCCCCAGCAGCCGCCGCAGGGCCAGCCGGGCTACGGCTACCCGTCGGCTCCCCCCGCGCAGCCCGGCTACGGCTACCCCGCCGCCCCGCCGGTCCCGCAGGGCTACGGCTACGGCGCCCCGATGGAGATGCCGGGCCTGATCAAGACCGCCCGGGTGCTGCTGTTCATCCTGGCCGGCCTCCAGTTCCTGGCCGGCCTCGGCATCGGCGTCGTCGCCGGTGCCGCGCAGGACGCCTCCAACGGCATCGGCTCGGGTGACGACACCAGCACGGCGACCGGCCTGCTCATCTTCTTCGCCCTGCTGATGCTGGCGCTGGGCAGCCTGTCGATCTTCCTGGGCGTGAAGTTCAAGAACGGCGGCAGCGGGATCCGTATCACGACGATCGTGTACGCGTCCCTGATGCTGCTCGGCAGCCTGGTCAACATCACGCGGGGCGCGGGCGGTTCGGGCACCTTCGGCGGTGTCGTCTCCCTCGCCTTCGCCGGCATCATCCTCGCCTCGATGGTGAACAGCGCGGCCTCGGCGTGGTTCAACCGTCCGAAGTTCTGAACCCGGCGGACCACCGGCACACACCAAGGGCCGTGTCCCACCCCGCGTGAGGGGGGACACGGCCCTGGCGCGTCGCCGGACGAGGGTCCGGATCCGGATCAGTGGAAGAAGTGGCGCGTGCCGGTGAAGTACATCGTCACGCCCGCCTTCTTCGCGGCCTCCACGACCAGTTCGTCGCGGACCGAACCGCCGGGCTGCACCACGGCCTTGACGCCTGCCGCGGTCAGGATCTCCAGGCCGTCCGGGAAGGGGAAGAACGCGTCGGAGGCGGCGTACGAGCCCTGGGCGCGCTCGGCGCCGGCCCGCTCGACGGCCAGCTTCGCGGAGTCGACCCGGTTGACCTGCCCCATGCCGACGCCGACCGAGGCGCCGTCCTTGGCGAGCAGGATGGCGTTGGACTTCACCGCCCGGCACGCCTTCCAGGCGAAGGCGAGCTCCCTCAGCTCCTCGGCGTCGAGCGCCTCACCGGTGGCGAGCGTCCAGTTGGCCGGATCGTCGCCGTCGGCCTGGAGGCGGTCCGTCACCTGGAGCAGCGCGCCGCCGTCGATGGGCTTGACCTCGGCGGGGTGGGAGGGTGCGGCCGGGGCCTTGAGCACCCGGATGTTCTTCTTCTTGGCGAGGGCTTCGAGGGCCCCCTCCTCGTAGTCCGGCGCGACGATGACCTCGGTGAAGATCTCGGCGACCTGCTCCGCCAGCTCCTTCGACACCGGACGGTTGACCGCGATCACACCACCGAACGCGGACAGCGGGTCGCAGGCGTGCGCCTTGCGGTGCGCCTCGGCGACGTCCGCGCCGACCGCGATGCCACAGGGGTTGGCGTGCTTGATGATCGCGACGCAGGGCTCGTCGTGGTCGTACGCGGCACGACGGGCGGCGTCCGTGTCCGTGTAGTTGTTGTACGACATCTCCTTGCCGTGCAGTTGCTCGGCCTCGGCGAGACCCGTGCCAGTGCCGTCGACGTAGAGCGCGGCGGGCTGGTGCGGGTTCTCGCCGTAGCGGAGGGTGCTCTTGCGCTTCAGGGTGGCGCCGAGGAAGTCGGGGAACTGCGAGTCGTCGAGGGGCGCGTAGGAGCTCGCGAACCAGCTCGCGACCGCGATGTCGTACTCGGCCGTGTGCCGGAAGGCCTCGGCGGCCAGCCGCTTGCGGGTGGCGAGGTCGAAGCCGCCGTCGGTGGCCGCGGCGAGGACGTCCGCGTACCGGGCGGGGCTGGTGACCACGGCGACGGAGGGGTGGTTCTTGGCGGCGGCGCGGACCATCGAGGGGCCGCCGATGTCGATCTGCTCGACGCACTCGTCGGGCGAGGCGCCCGAGGCGACGGTCTCGCGGAACGGGTAGAGGTTGACGACGACGAGGTCGAACGGCTCCACGCCCAGCTCGGCGAGCTGCTCGCGGTGGCTGTCGAGGCGCAGGTCGGCGAGGATGCCCGCGTGGACCTTGGGGTGCAGGGTCTTGACCCGGCCGTCGAGGCACTCGGGGAAGCCGGTGAGCTCCTCGACCTTGGTGACGGGGACTCCGGCGCCGGCGATGCGTCCGGCGGTGGAACCGGTCGAGACCAGCTCGACACCGGCCTCGTGCAGCCCGCGGGCCAGCTCCTCCAGGCCGGTCTTGTCGTAGACGCTGACGAGCGCCCTGCGAAGGGGCCGCTTGTTGCTCTCGGCGGTCACTGGATAACTACCTTTCGTCCCTCGATGCGATAGCCGTTGCGGGCGATCCGCCCCACGACCTCGACGAGCAGCCTTCGCTCGACTTCCTTGATGCGCTCGTGCAGAGCGCTCTCGTCGTCCTCGTCCCGGACCTCCACCACGCCCTGGGCGATGATCGGTCCGGTGTCGACGCCGTCGTCGACGAAGTGGACGGTGCAGCCGGTGACCCTGGCGCCGTACGCGAGCGCGTCCCGCACGCCGTGGGCTCCCGGAAAACTGGGCAGCAGGGCGGGATGGGTGTTCACGAACCGCCCGCCGTACCGCGCGAGGAACTCCTTCCCCACGATCTTCATGAACCCGGCGGAGACGACGAAGTCGGGCCGGTGCGCGGCGACGGCCTCGGTGAGGGCCGCGTCCCACTCGGCCCGGCTCGCGTGGTCCTTGACCTTGCACACGAAGGTGGGAAGCCCGGCGCGCTCGGCGCGGGCGAGCCCTGCGATGCCCTCCCGGTCCGCGCCGACGGCCACGACCTCGGCGCCGTAGGCCTCGGGGCCGACGCGGTCGATCTCGTCCAGCAGCGCCTGGAGATTGGTGCCGGATCCGGAGACCAGCACGACGAGGCGCTTGGCCACGGGCTTGGCGGCCACGGCGGGGCCCTTTCTCGAAGAAGCGGTTGTACGGACGGCTTGTCCATTCATACGAATGCTTCGCGCCCCGTGATACGGGGAAGTCTACGAACCGGCCGACCGCCAGCAACGATACCGGCACCCGGGACAGCCCCCACGGGACGGGGGCGTGGCCGGAAGGTAGCGTCTGGGGGGAACTGGTCGGGAACGCGGCCGTCGCGCGGCTCGTTCCCTTCAGTGAAGCCCTCGTGGGACAGCCGTATTCATCTAGGGGAAGACGCTCACTTGATGCCGGACCGCAGTCTGCGACTCCTCACGTTCCCCCCGCAGCCGGAACAGGGAAGGGAGCGGGGCGCCGCCGTGCTGCTGCGGGAGCGGCCCGCCTCACCGCCCGACGCGCCCTCGTCCCGGCCGGAGGGCGACGGCCGGGACGATACGCCGACGGACGACAACCCCTTCGCCCCGCCGGCGGAGGGCACACCGGACCGGCCCTGGCAGCCCCGGCGCCCCTCGGGCTCCGAGGGTTCGCCGGACTCCGGCGACGGCGGCCGCTCCCCCTGGGGCAGCCAATGGAGCGACCGCCAGCCCGGCCGCTCCCCCGGCGGCTTCGGCGAGCGCCCCGGCAGCCGCCCCGAGGGTCCGGACGGCGGCCCCGGCCCCAACCTGCGCTGGGACCCCACCGACCCCGCCCAGCGTCACGCCCGTTACGCCCTGCTGTGCGGCATGTGGGCCTTCTTCTTCGCCCTGTTCAGCTGGCCTTACGTGTCCCTGCTGCTCGGCGCCCTCGCCCTCTACTGGGGCATCAGCGCCCTGCGCGCCAAGCCCCGCAGGCCCGACCCGAACACCCCGGCCCCGCCGGCCGGCGGCCGTCCCCAGACCACGGCGGCGATCAGCGGCCTGGTCACCGGCTCCCTGGCCCTGGCCCTCGTGGCGGCCACCTTCACGGCCCAGCTCGCCTACCGCGACTACTACACGTGCGTGAACGACTCCCTCACCAACGAGGCCAAGCAGACCTGCAAGCAGTTGCTGCCGCAGGAGCTGCGGGGGCTGCTGGGGAACAGCGACTGACGGGTCGCGCGGGGCGCGCGGGCGCTGCACGGGGGTCACTCGTCGTCCGGTCGGATCGGTCGAGCGGGCGGAGTGGGCGGAGTCGCCGGACCCGACGGCGTCGACCGGGTCGACGAGGGCGGCCGGTTCGACGGGGCCCCAGGGGTCGGCAATACCTCCGGGGTGTTAAGCGTCGGCCAAGCAGGCGGCGTCGGCGGGGCATCCGGGGTCGGCTCGGCGGTCGGAGTCGGCGGGGTCGACACGGGCGGCATGGCAACCGAGGCCGGTGGGGCGGTCGGCGTGGGGTGGGTCCGGGCCTCGGCCGGTAGTACGTCGTAGGCGTCCAGGGCGCTGTCGTAGACGAACGGCTCGGGCGCGGGCAGCGGCGGCGTCGCCTCGCGCGCCTTCGGTGCCTCCTCCCGCTGCTTCGGGGCCCCCAGCCCCGCCTGCGCCGTTCCCTCGGGCCCCCCTTCCGCCACCACTCCCGAAGCCCGTCCCCGCCACCACCGCACGACCACCGACACCGGCACCGCAACCGCCCCGAGCCACACCGGCACCGCGCCACCCACCTGCCACCACACCGGCCCGAACCGGGCCAGCGCGGCCACGCCGAGCGGGCCGCCCGCAAACTTCGCCAGGACGGCGAGCACCGCCCCGCACAACACGGCCGCCAGCAGGGCCGTCCCGGCGGCCCGCGCGGGGGTCCAGCGCGCCCGGCGCTCCCCGGCCCGCGCCGCGAAGCAGGCGACCGTCACCCCCGCCGCCACCGGCACCGCCCTGGCGGCCCAGTTCCACGGCATCGCGAGACCCGCGTCCGGTACCGCCGCGAGCAGCGGGAAGGGCGGCAGCAGCGGCGCGGGATGCGAGGCGAACGGGTCGACCGCGTGTCCGGCGCCGAGCGCGAACCCGGGGCCGAGGGCGTAGGCCACCGACCACACCGCCGCGTTGGGGACCAGCGCGAGGCACAGCACGAGCACGGCGAACCGTCCGGTCCAGCCCTCCGTCAGCTGCAGGAATGAGCCGCGGGCCGCCGCGCCGTGCCCCACCAGTGACACCCCGAGCAGCAGCGTCCCACCCCCGAGGAGCACCCCCGTCCCGGCCAGCGCCCCCCGCACGGCCGCCCGGAGCCCGGCCCGGCCGCCCGGCGCCAGGGCCCGGCGGCGCAGGAAGCCCGGCAGCGGCGCCAGCACGCCCAGCAGGGGCTCGCGCGGACGGTCGTACGCCGACCACACCCCCGCACCCGCCGCGGCCACCGCGACGAGCGGCAGACACACCGCCGCCCACTCCCACACGGGCCGCAGCGCACCGCCCGAGGCGTACAGCACGGCGCCGGCGCCGATCCCGAGGTAGCCGAGGACGACGCCCGTCCACGCCGTGGGCGCGGCGACCGGCGGCGGGCCGTCGTCGTCGACCGGCGCGTCGGTGGCGTCCCGCGCCGCCCGGTACAGCAGCCAGGCCGGCAGCACGAGGAGCAGCAGCGGGGTGACGCCGACGGGCGCGGGGACGCCGGAGAGCGTCTCGGTGCGGACCAGCTGGACGCCGTGCGCCAGCAGCCACAGCGCGGCGGCGACGTGCAGCGCGCCGCCCGGCCCGCTGTCGGGGTACGGGGAGCTGACCCACAGCACCATCACGAGCACGGCGAAGCAGCCGAGGCCGAGCCCGGCCGCGACCGCGCCGCCCAGGAGGCTCGCGGCCAGCCCGGGCGACCGGTCACGCAGCCCGGTGAGCAAACGGTTGAGCAGGCGGGTGAGCAAGGGCGGCAACGACGGTCGGCGAGCGGTCATCTGCGTCACGCCGCCATGCTCCCAACGACACGCGCTTTACGGGCGTAACAGGCGAACCACCGAAGTGTCGCTCAATATATGTTTATGTGTTTTTTCCTCTGGAGGGCTGACCGGTGACTCCCCGTCAGACCGACGTCGCCCTGACACCCGCTCAGGCTTTCGACGCGCTGTACGAGTTCTGCGCCCCCGCCCTCGTACGGCAGACGTACCTGCTCACCGGGCGGCGCGAGTCGGCCCGCACCGCCGTGGAGCGGGCCTTCGAGCTCGCCTGGCAGCGCTGGCCGGAGGTGGCCCGCGACCGTGATCCGGCGGGCTGGGTACGCGCCACGGCGTACGAGTGCGCGCTCTCCCCCTGGCACCGCTTCCACCTGCTCCGCCGCCCCGACCCGCCCCCGGCCGACGCCGCCGACCGCGCCCTGCTGGACGCGCTGCTGAAGCTCCCGCCGCCCCATCGCCGCACGCTCCTGCTGTACGACGGTGTCGGCCTCGACCTGCCGGAGACCGCCGCGGAGACCGAGGCGAGCACACCGGCGGCGGCCCGTCGGCTGACGCACGCCCGCGCCGCGGTGGCCGCGCGGCTCCCGGAACTGGCGGACTGCCGGCTGCTGCACCGGCGGCTGGCCGAAGTGGCCTCCACGGATCGGCTGCGGGCCGCCGGGCCGACGGTGGTGCGATCACTCGGCGAACGCCGGGTCCGCCGCTGGACCCGCGCCGCGATCGCCCTCACGGCCGCGGTCGTCGGTGCGACCACGCTCACGCTGCGGACCGCCCCGACCCACTTCGACAAACCCCCCGGTCCGCCCCAGGCGGTGCGGGGCGTACCGCCGAGAGCGGCCCTGGGCCCGCTGTCGGCCAAGGAACTGGCTCTACGGGCCAAACTGCGCCGGGAGTCGGCGCGCGGGCCGGAGAGACTGCTGCCGGTGCCGGGGTGATCCAGCGGAGTGAAACGTTTCCGCACAGCCGTTTCCGCACAGCAAAACGACGCCGAGGAGCAAAGCGACACCGCGGCGCGAAAAAGCCGGTAGGCCCGCCCCCACCTCGGGGAACGGGCCTACCGACGCTCGATCGGCCTGCTTCAGCCGGCCAGGATCTCCCGCGCCAGCTTCGCCGTCTCGGTCGGCGTCTTGCCGACCTTGACGCCCGCGGCCTCCAGGGCCTCCTTCTTCGCCTGGGCGGTGCCCGACGAACCGGAGACGATGGCGCCCGCGTGGCCCATGGTCTTGCCCTCGGGCGCGGTGAAGCCCGCGACGTAGCCGACGACCGGCTTGGTCACGTTCTCCTTGATGAAGGCCGCGGCCCGCTCCTCGGCGTCGCCGCCGATCTCACCGATCATCACGATCAGGTCGGTGTCGGGGTCGGCCTGGAACGCGGCGAGGGCGTCGATGTGCGTGGTGCCGATGATCGGGTCACCACCGATGCCGACGGCCGTCGAGAAGCCGATGTCACGCAGCTCGTACATCATCTGGTACGTCAGCGTGCCGGACTTCGAGACCAGACCGATACGGCCCGGCTTGGTGATGTCGCCCGGGATGATGCCGACGTTCGACTGGCCCGGGGTGATGATGCCGGGGCAGTTCGGGCCGATGATCCGGGTCTTGTTGCCCTTCTTGCCGGCGTACGCCCAGAAGGCGGCCGAGTCGTGCACGGCGATGCCCTCGGTGATCACGACGGCCACGGGGATCTCGGCGTCGATGGCCTCGACGACCGCGTCCTTGGTGAACTTCTCCGGCACGAAGATGACGGAGACGTTGGCGCCGGTCTTGTCGATGGCCTCCTTGACGGTCCCGAAGACGGGTACCTCGGTGCCGTCGAAGTCCACGGTCTGCCCCGCCTTGCGCGGGTTCACGCCGCCCACGACCTGGGTGCCGTCACCGAGCATGAGCTTGGTGTGCTTCATGCCCGTGGCGCCGGTCATGCCCTGGACGATGACCTTGCTGTCCTTGTTGAGCCAGATAGCCATGGTGTGTTGGTGTCCTCGTCCTGAGTGCTTACTTGGCGGCGTGGGCCAGCTCGGCGGCCTTGTCGGCCGCGCCGTCCATGGTGTCGACGCGCTGCACCAGCGGGTGGTTGGCGTCCGTGAGGATCTGCCGGCCCAGCTCGGCGTTGTTGCCGTCGAGGCGGACGACGAGCGGCTTGGAGACGTTCTCGCCGCGGTCCTCCAGGAGCTTCAGGGCCTGGACGATGCCGTTGGCGACCTCGTCGCAGGCGGTGATGCCACCGAAGACGTTGACGAAGACGGACTTGACGTCCGGGTCGCCGAGGATGATCTCCAGACCGTTGGCCATGACCTGGGCGGAGGCGCCACCGCCGATGTCCAGGAAGTTGGCCGGCTTGACGTCGCCGTGCTTCTCACCGGCGTACGCGACGACGTCCAGGGTGCTCATGACGAGACCCGCGCCGTTGCCGATGATGCCGACCTCGCCCTCGAGCTTGACGTAGTTGAGGTTCTTCGCCTTGGCGGCGGCCTCCAGCGGGTTGGCCGCGTCCTTGTCGTGGAGCTCCTCGTACTCGGGGTGGCGGAACTCGGCGTTCTCGTCGAGCGACACCTTGCCGTCGAGGGCGATGACCTCACCGGAGGCGACCTTCGCGAGCGGGTTGACCTCGACGAGGAGGGCGTCCGACTTGATGAAGGTGTCCCACAGCTTGACGAGGACGTTGGCGACCTTGTCGGCGACCTCGGCCGGGAACTTGGCCGCGGCCACGATCTCCTGGGCCTTGGCCTCGTCCACACCGTCGATGGCGTCGATCGCGATCTTCGCGACGGCCTCGGGGCGGGTGGCCGCCACCTCCTCGATCTCCATGCCGCCCTCGACGGAGGCGATGGAGAGGAAGGTGCGGTTGGCACGGTCGAGGAGGAAGGAGACGTAGTACTCCTCGACGATCTCCGGAGCGGTCTCGGCGATCATGACCTTGTGGACCGTGTGGCCCTTGATGTCCATGCCGAGAATGTCCGTCGCGCGAGCGACGGCCTCGTCCGCGGAGGCGGCCAGCTTGACGCCACCGGCCTTACCGCGACCACCGACCTTCACCTGCGCCTTGACGACGGACTTGCCGCCGAGCCGCTCGGTGATCTCGCGCGCCGCCTCAGGCGTGTCGATGACTTCACCGGCCAGCACCGGTACATCGTGCTTGGCGAAGAGGTCCCTCGCCTGGTACTCGAACAGGTCCACGCGCTTCCGTCCCTATCAGTGATCTCGCGGTTCGTTGGATGCGTGGGCGTGCCGCGAAGGGCAACGTGACGTCCGCCTGAGTCACTGGGGAAGCGCACACGGTGTCCGAGCGCGCGGCATGTCCGTCTCGCAGGTTATCGCCGCATGCCGGGGGTCCCTAAATCGAGGGTCACACCTGAGCGGTGATACCTGTCACATGATGCCGCCCTCACTGGCACGGCGTGCCGGGACGGCGAGGCCTCACCGGGCTGGGGTTGACCCGGTGAGGCCTCTGAAATGGCCCTTTTCGGGGCCGTGGGCGGCTGATCCCCACCCCAATGGGGACCAGCCGCCCCGGTCCGTGAGACGTCGGTCGGACGGGCCGACGGCATTCGGCCGTCCGGGCCGTTCAACCCCACGGAGTCGGTCGGGACGGGCCCCTCAGACGCCCTCAGACGCTGAAGGTGTGCCCGTCGTGCGCGTTGTGCGGGTTCTGTACGAGGTGCGTGTACCCCGTGTCATGCACATATCCCGGGAGCGCCGATTCGGCCACCCCCGTCACACCGCTGACCGCGTGCCCGGAGAGCGGACGGGCGCCGGCCCGGACGGTCCCGGTGAGGCCCTGTGCGAAGGGCGCCGCCTGCCCGGCGACCCGCTGGGCGAAGGAGTCGGCCTCGCCGACGACCCCGCCCGCGAACGGAGCGACGTCGCCCGTCACGCCGTGGGCCAGCGTCGTGGCGCTGCCGGTGACCGGGTCGACCACCGTCCGGACGGCCCCGGTGACCCCGTCGGCGAACGGCGGCACCTCCCCCGCGACGTCCTGCGCGAAGGGCTCCACCTGCCCGGTCACCCCGTACGCCAGCGGCGGCACCTGACCGGCGACCCCGCCCGCGAAGGGCCGCACGTCGCCCGAGACGCCGTAGGCCAGCGTCCCCGCGTCCCCGACGGCCTCCCCGGCGACCGGCACGGCCCCGCGCACGGCGGCGCCCGCGACCGGCGGCAGGACCGCGTGCGTGGTGTCACGGCCGACCTGCCCGGCGACACCGGCGGCGTACGGCGGCACGTCGGCGACCACGCCGTACGCCAGCCCCGTGGCGGAGGCCACGGCGTGACCGGCCACCGGCCGCACCCCGTCGACGGCGGTCCCGGCCACCGGCGGAACGACCGCGGCGGCCGTCTGGTCGACGACCGGGGCGGCGGTGCCGGTGACGTGGCCGGGCACGCCGGAGACGGCGGCTTCGGCGGCGGCCGGTGCCTGCTCCAGTTCGGGGGCGAAGGAGGAGAGAGGGCCGAACAGGTAGTCGATCTCGGCCTGGGCCTGGGCCTGGGCCTGTGAGGAGGTGTGCGCGGGGGTCGCCTCGGTGACGGCGTGCGCCGCCGTGTCCGTGGCCCCGGTCCGCGCGGCGCGGGCCGCCTGGGCGCCCTTGACGGCCTCGGCGGCCTTGGTCCTCGCGACCACCGGGACCTTGGCGGTGCTCGGGATGTCCGTGCTCGGGGTGTCGGCGGCCGTGTCCGGCGCGGAGAGGGCCGAGTCGGGCAGTTCGTCGGCGCTGGCGACGGCCGAGCCGAGCGCCCACACGCCGGTCACACCGGCGGCTATGACGATGGAGCGGCGGATGTTCTTGTTCATGCGTGCGTCAGTTCCTTCAGGGTTCCGGGATGTCTTGAGCGGCTTCCGTCCGGAGGACTGGGGGATGTCCGGACGGGCGGGCAGACCTGTTCCGCCCCCGCGCGGCAGGTCCACGGCGGGAGAAATGGCCGTTTCTGCCTCGGGGAGGGAGCCCTAGCCGGGGAAGACGGGAATGTCCCGGTACCTGTCCCGGGTCCCGGGCGCGCCGACGCGCGCGATGGCACCGGGAGCAAGACGCAGCGGCGCCCGGGGGTCAGGAGTGACGGCGGCCGCGTCCGCATGGCGTGACGTGCCGTCGCCGACCGCCGCCCGGTTGGCGAGCGCCCCGTCCGGGTCTCCGGTCGGCGCGGGGCGGGAGGGGGCGCCGGCCCGCTCCGCGGTGCGAGGGCCGCCGGCGTGCACCCGAGTGACCGGTGTGCCGATCCCCAGGGTGACGCGCGGACCTTGGGGCGCGGTCACCGTCGTACGGGGTTCGGTACGGCGCTCGGTGCGGTGCTCGGTACGGGAGTCCGTACGGGCCGCCGTACCGACGTGCCCGGTGGAGGAGCTCGCCGGGGACGGCGACGCCGTCTCCGGGCCGCCCGGCTGCTGCGGCCCGGGCACCTCGACGGCCGGCGGCGCTGGCAGCTTCGGCGGGGCGGGCAGCTCGGGCAGCGACGGCGCCTTCGCCTGCGCCTGCACCTCGTCCAGGCCCCGTGTCACCGTGCCGACCACGTCCCCGACCGGTCGGGGGACATGAGCGCTGACGGTCCGTACGACATCCTCGGCGGTCACGGAGGTCACCGACGACACAGGCGACACCGGTGACACCGCGGACACCGAAGCAACCGACGGCGTCCCCTCGGCCGCATGAGCCTGCTCGCCGCAGACGAAGCCGAGTGCGAACAAGCCGCCGACCAGCAGCACCAGTTGCAGGGCACGCCGTCCGGCCGCCGTGCGCAACACGCGCACAGCGGCACCGGGCAGGGCTGCTGGCCAGGTCAAGAGCGGAGGGTCCTCGGTGCGACGGAACGACTGTCGGGTCGACGGGATACGCCGTCGATCTTTGCACGAAACGCCCGAGGTTGCGCAAGCCCCCTGTTACCGATGGGTAGCCATGTCCCTTTTCACCGCTCCGGTAGGGGAATCGGGCGCTTCTCGATCGCCGCCGCCATCACCTCCGGGAACAGATCCGGCGTACAGGCGAACGCCGGTGCCCCCAGCGCGGCGAGCGCGGCCGCGTGCTCCCGGTCGTAGGCCGGTGCCCCCTCGTCCGACAGTGCGAGCAGCGTCACGAACTGCACCCCCGACGCCTTCATCGCCGCGACCCGCTTGAGCATCTCGTCGCGTATGCCTCCCTCGTAGAGGTCGCTGATCAGCACGACCACCGTCTCCGCGGGCCGGCTGATCTGCGACTGGCAGTAGGCGAGCGCGCGGTTGATGTCCGTACCGCCGCCGAGCTGGGTGCCGAAGAGGACGTCGACCGGGTCGTCCAGCTGGTCGGTGAGGTCGACGACGGCCGTGTCGAACACGACGAGCCGCGTACTGATCGACCGCATGGAGGCGAGCACCGCCCCGAACACGGACGCGTAGACGACGGACGCCGCCATCGAACCGGACTGGTCCATGCAGAGGATCACCTCCTTCTTCACCGACTGCGAGGCGCGCCCGTAGCCGATGAGCCGCTCCGGCACGACCGTCCGGTACTCGGGCAGGTAGTGCTTGAGGTTGGCCGCGATCGTGCGGTTCCAGTCGATGTCGTGGTGGCGCGGCCGGCTGACCCGCGCGCTGCGGTCGAGGGCGCCGGTGAGGGTGGCCCGGGTGCGGGTGGCGAGCCGCTTCTCCAGGTCCTCGACGACCTTGCGCACGACCGCCCGTGCCGTCTCTCTCGTCGTCTCCGGCATGGCCTTGTTGAGCGAGAGCAGCGTGCCGACGAGGTGCACGTCGGCCTCGACCGCTTCCAGCATCTCCGGTTCCAGCAGCAGCGTGGCCAGCCCGAGCCGGTCGATGGCGTCCCGTTGCATGACCTGGACGACGGAGGACGGGAAGTACGTGCGGATGTCCCCGAGCCAGCGCGCCACGGACGGCGCCGACGCCCCGAGCCCCGCCGCCCGGTCCCGGCCGGTCCGCGGCCGGTCGCCCTTGCCGTAGAGCGCGGTCAGCGCCCCGTCCATCGCCGCGTCCCGCCCGGAGAGGGCGCATCCGGTGCCGTCCGCCGTGTCTCCCCCGAGGACCAGCCGCCAGCGCCGCAGCCGCTCCCGGGCCGGGTCGTCGGCGTACGCCGGCTCGTTCGTCATATGCCCACCCCCATCAAGTCGTTGTCGTCGGCGTACGCGCCGTGGGGCCCGTGGGCGCCGTGGGACCCGTGGGCGCCGTCTTCGCCCAGCCCCAGCAGCAGCCGCACCACCGGCAGCACCGCGTCCGCGCGGTCCGGGTCGAGCTCGGCCGCGAAGCCGGGTATGCCCGCACCGGTGGCCGCCCCGCTCCCCACAGCGCCCGGCCCGCGCCGCACCAGTTCCCCAAGCGTCCTGCGCACCCCCGCCTCGTACGCCGAGAACGTGCGCCGCAGCAACGGCAGTACATCCGTGAACGCCTCCGCGGGCACCCCGGTGAGCCAGGCGTCGACCAGGCCGAGCAGCCGCTCGTCGTGTACCAGCAGCATCCCGCCCCCGCCGCCGGCGAAGCCCTCGATCCACGCGGCGGCGTCGGCGGGCGGCGTCCCCGGCGACAGCACGAGACCCATTCGCCGGGCCGCCGCGTCCGGCCCCAACTCGCCGTCGTCCAGCAGGATGCGCACCGCACGACCCCGTATCACCCCGGGCACGGCATCCCGCGCGGACAGGGTCCGCAGCACCGCGCGCCACCGCGGACGCAGGTCGCCGTGGCCGGGTACGGCCGCCTCCGCGAGCAGGGCCACCGCCCCGTGCACGGCGTCCACATGGCCACGCATCTCGTCGGCCGCGTCGGCGTCCAGCGCGGCGCAGGCCGGGGGCAGGCCGACGAAGACCCGCTCGGCGAGGCCCGCGGCGACCTCGGCGAGGGCCTCGGTGCCGGTGCCGCGCACATCGCCGTAGCGCAGGGAGCGGACCAGGGCGGGCAGGGCCTGCGCCAGATGGCCGACGTCGGTGTCCAGCGCGGCCCGGTCGGCGAGCACGCGCATCACCACGGGCAGCGCGTCCGGCAGTTCGGCGAGCAGGCAGTGCTCGGCGAGGGCGGTGACGTCGGCGAGGGACCGGGCGGCCACGGCGTCCGCCTCCGCCCTGGCCGTCGCGGCGGCGACCACGGTCGTACCCCACACCCCGGCCTCGGCGATCCGCACGGACAGCTCCGGCTCCCAGCGCAGCCGCCAGGTCTCCCGGAACGTGCCCGTGCTGCCCCGGGAGGCCACCGGCTCGCCCCAGTCGACGCCGAGCAGCCGCAGCCGGTGCAGCAGCCGGCTCCGGCCGGCGTCGGTCTCCTTGCGCAGGTCGAGCTCCAGCTCCCGCTCCAGCGCCTCGGGTTTGAGCCGCAGCCGGCGCTGCTCCCGGGCCAGGTCGCGCTGCAACGGCACCGCAGGCGCCCCCTCGGGCACCTCGCCCAGCACATCCCCGACCACCAGCCGGTCGTGCACCAGGGCCAGCGGCACGTCCGAGCCCTCGCACATCACGGCGCGCACCGCGTCGGTGGTCTCGCTCAGGCCGGCCAGCGGACGGCCGCGCATCGCGGCGAGCGTCTCGGCCAGCCGCACCGCCTCGATGACATGGGCCGAGGAGACGATCCGGTCCTCCTCGCGCAACAGCCCCGCGACCTTGGTCAGCCAGCGCTCCACCGGCCGGTCGGGCGCGCTGAACAGGTGCCCGTACCAGCCCGGCGAGTCGATGCCGGCGCCGTACCCGCCGGCCCGGGCCAGTCTGCGGTGCGTCCACGGCACCCAGGTCATGTCCGTCCTGACCTTGGGCAGCCCCTTCAGCAGCGCCCGGTCCGCGGTGACCGCGGCCTTCTCCCGCAGCGCGGGCACGTGCCACGCCCCGCAGACCACGGCCACCTCGACCCCGAACTCCCGCTGGGCGGCGCGCACCTGGAGGCGCATGTACGCCTCCCGCACGGGGTCCCGGGCGTGTCCGCCGGTGCCGTACCGCTCCCGCAGCGCCCCCATGGCCTCCTCGAGCGCGGCGAACGGCGCGAACGGGTCCCGGTCGCCTCCGCCCCGGTGCTCGACGGCGTCCTCCCACCAGCGCTCGGGGTCGTCGTAGCCGCCGGCCTCGGCGAGGACGGCGAGGGGATCGAGGCGGACGCCATCCGCCTCTTCTCCTTCTTCTCCGCCTTCCCCTCTCCCTCTTCCTCTCCCTTCCTCTCTCTCCCACGCCAGCGTGTGGGCGGCGGGCAGGTCGATGAAGCGGGCCGGTACCCCGTGTGCCAGGGCCCAGCGGATCGCCACCCACTCCGGGGAGAACTCGGCCAGCGGCCAGAACGCCGAGCGGCCGGGCTCGTCCACGGCGTGGGCGAGGAGCGCGACCGGGGGCCGCATCCGGTCGTCGGCGGCCAGCGGGACCAGGGCATCTGCCTCGGGCGGCCCCTCGATCAGCACCGCCTCCGGCCGGGCCGCCTCCAGCGCGGCCCGCACCGCCCGCGCCGAGCCCGGCCCGTGGTGCCGCACGCCGAGCAGCAGGGGTCCGGCGGTCCACGGGCCGGCGCCCGACGGCCATCGGCCGTCGTTCATGCGCTCACCTCCCGGCAGGCCCGGTAGAAGTCCTTCCAGCCGTCCCGCTCGCGGACGACCGTCTCCAGGTACTCCTGCCAGATGACGCGGTCGGCCGCCGGGTCGCGGACGACGGCGCCGAGGATCCCCGCGGCCACGTCGGCCGGCCGCAGCACGCCGTCGCCGAAGTGCGCGGCCAGCGCGAGGCCGTTGGTGACGACCGAGATGGCCTCGGCGGTGGACAGCGTGCCGCTGGGCGACTTCAGCTTCGTACGGCCGTCGGCGGTGATCCCGTCGCGCAGTTCGCGGAAGACGGTCACGACGCGGCGGATCTCGTCGATGCCGTCGGGCACGGCCGGCAGGTCGAGGGAGCGGCCGATCTGGTCGACGCGGCGGGAGACGATGTCGACCTCGGCGTCGGCACTCTCCGGCAGCGGCAGCACCACCGTGTTGAAGCGGCGGCGCAGGGCGCTGGACAGGTCGTTGACCCCGCGGTCGCGGTCGTTGGCCGTAGCGATGAGGTTGAACCCGCGGACGGCCTGCACCTCCTGCCCCAGCTCCGGTATCGGCAGTGTCTTCTCGGACAGGATCGTGATCAGCGTGTCCTGCACGTCCGCCGGGATGCGGGTCAGCTCCTCCACGCGGGCCGTCATGCCCTCGGCCATGGCCCGCATGACCGGGCTGGGCACGAGGGCGTCCCGGCTGGGGCCGTGGGCGAGCAGTCGCGCGTAGTTCCAGCCGTAGCGGATGGCCTCCTCCGGGGTGCCCGCCGTGCCCTGCACCAGCAGGGTCGAGTCACCGCTGACGGCGGCGGCCAGGTGCTCGGACACCCAGGTCTTGGCGGTGCCGGGCACGCCGAGCAGCAGCAGCGCGCGGTCGGTGGCGAGCGTGGTGACGGCGACCTCGACGATGCGGCGCGGGCCCACGTACTTCGGCGTGATCACCGTGCCGTCCGGCAGCGTGCCGCCGAGCAGATACGTGGCGACCGCCCACGGCGACAGCTTCCAGCGGGCCGGGCGCGGGCGGTCGTCCTGCGCGGCCAGCGCGGTGAGTTCGGCCGCGAAGGCGTCCTCGGCGTGCGGCCTGATCTCCTCGGCCGGCTGCTCCCCATGCTTCTGCACGGACTGCGACTGCGCGGACGTCGGTTCCACGGACACAGACATGGCTGAGGCCCCCTCCAGCTCGGCCGGTTCGGATCTGTCACCAACCTTGCACCACCCCACTGACAATCGCTCTGACCTGCACAGACACGCTCGCAGGGCCGATTGTCAGTGGCTGGATCTACCGTCGTTGGCATGACTGAGCAGGGGGTGCGCTGGACCGCGGAGCAGGTGCTGGCACTGGCGCCTGACGCCGCGTCACGCAAGGCGGGGAGCAAGCTCGGCGTGGCCGGGCCGTGGTCCGGGACGGGCAGTGCCGACGAGGGGACGGTGTGGGGGCTGTGCAAGGGCAGTGGCAGCAGGCCGTATCAGACGGTCGTCGACATCGCGGACGCGGCCGGGCCCGCGTACACATGCAGTTGCCCGAGCCGGAAGTTCCCGTGCAAGCACGCGCTCGGGCTGCTGCTGCTCTGGGCGGGCGGGGAGGGCGCGGTGCCGGGGGCGGCGCAGGCGCCGGACTGGGCGGCGCAGTGGATCTCGGGCAGGCGTAAACGCTCGGAGGGCAAACGGGCGGGTGACGGCGGTGGTTCCGGTTCCGTGGCCGCCGATCCGGAGGCGGCCCGGCGCCGGGCGGAGCGCCGGGCCGAGCGGGTGACCGCGGGCGCGACGGAGCTGGAGCAGCGGCTGACGGACCTGCTGCGCGGCGGCCTCGCCTCGGCGGAGTCGGCGGGGTACGGACTGTGGGAGGAGACCGCGGCCCGCATGGTCGACGCCCAGGCGCCCGGGCTGGCCGCCCGGGTGCGGGAGTTGGGGGCGATACCGGCGTCCGGGCCGGGCTGGCCGGTGCGGCTGCTGGAGGAGTGCGCGCTGCTGCACCTGCTCGACCAGGGCTGGCTGCGCCGCGAGCGGCTCCCGGCCCGCCTCGCGGCGACGGTCCGCTCCCGCGTCGGCCTGCCCGCCGCCGCGGACGGCCCGCCGGTGCGCGACCGCTGGCTCGTCCTCGCCCAGTACGACACGACCGACCCGAAGCTGACGACGCGCCGGATATGGCTGCACGGCGCCGAGTCGGGCCGTACGGCTCTGCTGCTGTCGTACGGCGCGGCCGGCCGCGCCCCTGAGCTGGCGCTGCCGGTCGGGCTGGCCCTGGACGCCGAGGTGTCCGTATATCCGGGTGCCGGGCAGCTGCGGGCTGCGCTGGGCGAGCGGTTCGCCGCGCCCGCGCCCGCGGCGATCCGGCCGCCAGGTCTGACCACGGCCGAGGCGGCGGCGCGGTACGGCGAGGCACTACGGGCCGATCCCTGGCTGGACGCGGTTCCGGTCACGCTGGACCGGGTCGTACCGGCCCCGGCCGGTGATTCCTGGCAACTGGCGGACGCCGACACCGACTCGGCGCTCCCCCTCACTCCCACCGCCCGCTCCCGACCGGGCCTGTGGCGCCTCGTCGCCCTCTCCGGCGGCACTCCGGTCAAGGTCTTCGGCGAGTGCGGCCACCGCGGCTTCACTCCCCTGACGGCCTGGGCGGCGGGAGCGGGAGAGGCGGTGGCGCTGTGCTGAGCGGGCGAACGCACGCATATCACCCGCCCCGCGGGACATCCGATGTGAGTAGCCGTTCAACAACTGTGCCGCACCGCCGACGACCGAGAGGCACGTCATGAACAGCACCCCCGCTCCGGCGGACGCGCCGGTCACGGGCGCGTCCGTCACGGATGCGTCCGTCACGGGCGTCTGGGAGGGGCTCGTCACCGCGGCCCTGCTCGGTACCGACCGGCGCCCACCGGCCGGGGGCGCGCCCGGACGGGAGGCGCCGGTGGCGCTGTTGGACGCGGCGGCCGTGGAGACCGTACGGCGGCGGGCCGGGCTGCGTCCGGCGCCGGCGGCCCGGCGGCCGGAACCGGCGCCCGACGACCCGCGCCCCGCGCTGCCCGCCCCGGCGGCGCGCAGGCTGGCGATGCTGCTGGCCGACCGCCCCGGCACGGGCGGGGGTGGTCGCCGGGGTGCCTCGCCCGACCTCATGGAGCTGCTGCCGCAGTGGCTCGCGGCGGCGAACGCGCGCGGATTCGCCCCGCCCCCGCAGGCGCTGCCCGCGCTGCTGGACGCGGCCCGGGGCCGTACCGACCTGCGCCCGGCGGTGCTGGAGTTCGCTGGGTCGCGGGCGCTGTGGCTGGCCCGGCTGAATCCGGACTGGCGGTTCGCCCTGCGCGCGGCGCCCGGTGGCGGCGCGGCGCTGCCGGACCCCGACGACGCCGACGAGGTGCGCCGGCTCTGGGAGGAGGGGCTGTTCGCCGAGCGGGTCGCGCTGCTCGCGGCGCTGCGGGCGCGCAGACCCGCGGTGGCGCGCGAGTTGCTGGCCGGCACGTGGGCGACGGAGCGCGCGGAGGACCGGCTGATGTTCCTCGACTCGCTGCGCACGGGGCTCGCCGCGCAGGACGAGCCCTTCCTGGAACAGGCGCTGGCCGACCGCAGCCGCAACGTACGGGCGACGGCCGCCGAGTTGCTGTCCGCGCTGCCCGGATCGGCGCTCGCCGCGCGGATGGCGGTGCGGGCCGGGGCCTGTGTGGCCATCGATCACACAGGGGACAGGGCGACGATCGCGGTGGAAGCGCCGCTTGAGTGCGACACGAGGATGGAGAGAGACGGTGTAGTGCCCAAACCTCCTACGGGTAGAGGAGAAAGGTCGTGGTGGCTGGGCCAGTTGGTGGAAGCGGCACCGCTCGGGACCTGGTCGGCACGGCTGGGCGGACGTACACCCCAGGAGATCGTGGCGCTGCCGGTCGCGGACGACTGGCTGGGCGAGTTGCACGCGGCCTGGTGCCGCGCGGCGGTGCGGCAGCGGGACGCCGAGTGGTCCCGGGTGCTGCTCGGCGCACCGTCGGCGCCCGAGGCGGGTGGCCCCGGGGCGGTCTCGCTGGCCGAACGGGCCAAGCTGCTGGGCACGCTGGACGCGGAGGAACGCGCCGCGTGGGTGGCGGGGTTCATCGCGACGCACGGGCTGTCGGAGGCGTTCCAGTTGCTCGGGATGTGCGTGGTGCCATGGGCCGCTCCGCTCGGGCGGGCGGTGGTGGACGCCCTGAACATCGCTCGGGACGCGGGGAGTTATCCATGGAGTTTCAGTGGAGTGATGGGCCTGGCCGAGCGGTGCCTGGACCCGGCGGAGGCCGCACGGCTGGACGGGCTGCTGGCGGTGCCGGACGAGCGGGAGGACGCGTCGCCGGGTGCCGGAGGGTACTGGGCGGAGGCGTTCCAGCGGCTCGTCACGACGTTGCGCCTGCGTGCGGCGATGACGGAAGAGCTGAGCGCGGCCTAGGGGGTGTTTCGAAAGTCCTGTCCGGTGCGAGCTCTGGGGGTCCCCCCGGCCGAAGGCTGGGGGAGTGCCGGACGAAAGCCCTCGTACTGGACGTACTTGGGTTTTTGGCCGGTGCGGCGAGAGTGCGTGCCGGGCGCCGTGGGTGCTGTGCGGGACTTTCGAAACACCCCCTGGGGTGCCGGCAGGCCACGTTGGCCCGTCAAGCGGCGTCCAGTGCGTGCTTTCGGCGGATCAGGCGGAAGACCCCGCCGACGGACCGGGTGTACTTGGACTTTCGGCCGGAGCGGCGAGTGGCGGCCGCATGTCCTCTGACCGGCGCGCCGCCCCGCCCGGGTGTGCCGTCTCGCGGGCTACGCCTCCGCGGGCTGGCGCGCGTTCTCCCGTACCCACTCCACGATCGACGCCGTGGTGGCGCCCGGGGTGAAGATCTCCGCGACACCCTTCTCCTTCAGGGGTGCGATGTCGGCCTCGGGGATGATGCCGCCGCCGAAGACCAGGATGTCCTCGGCGTCGCGCTCCTTGAGGAGTTCGATGACCGCCGCGAAGAGGGTGTTGTGGGCGCCGGAGAGGATGGACAGGCCGATCGCGTCGGCGTCCTCCTGGATCGCGGTGTCGACGATCTGCTCCGGTGTCTGGTGGAGGCCGGTGTAGATGACCTCCATGCCGGCGTCGCGCAGCGCCCGCGCGATCACCTTGGCACCGCGGTCGTGGCCGTCGAGCCCCGGCTTGGCCACCACCACGCGGATCGGACCGGCTGCCACACCCATGACTGCCTCCATGAAGCGAGAAGTGAACGAACGTTATCCACAGGATCCCGCAACCGCCAGTTTCACGGCCCTGACCGAGGGGGAAATCACACGGTGGGACACGTTCGGGAGCCGCGGCGTGGTCCACGGAGTCACGACAGGCATGTTGGGCGGGTAGGGCAGGACGCCTCGGGCGCCGCATGCCTCACGTCTCCCACGCGGGCCGCTCGTGCCCCGTCGACCGCGCTTCTCACGGCATCCCGCAAGAGCACACGGGGGGCGGAGCCGTCCTCCGGCGTGCCGACAGGAGGCCGGCCATGAAGGTCACCAGGGCACTGGACCCCATACTCCCGATACTCCCGTTCTGCCGCCGTCTCGTGCCGGACAGAATCGCGGGCCTGTCCCTGGCACTCCTGAAGGCGACCGCCCTGGAAGCCGCGATCCTCGCGGGGCATGTGCTGCTGTATCCGACCGGCATCCTCCCGGAGCGCCGCTCCCCCGCCGTGCGGGTGCCGGACGGCGGGGCCAAGCTGCCGGTCCAGGAGCGGCCCCCGGTCGTCCTGCTGCACGGCTTCGTCGACAACCGCTCGGTCTTCATGCTGCTGCGCCGCAGTCTCCTCCAGCACGGCAGGCACCGGATCGAGTCGCTCAACTACTCGCCGCTGACCCGGGACATCCGCGCCGCGGCGGAGCTGCTGGGCCGGCACATAGAAGAGGTCTGCGAGCGGACCGGCAGCCAGCGGGTCGACGTGGTGGGCCACAGCCTCGGCGGGCTGATCGCGCGCTACTACGTGCAGCGGCTCGGCGGTGACCGCCGGGTCCGTACGCTCGTGACGCTGGGCAGCCCGCACGGCGGCACCCGGGTCGTGCCGCTGGCGAACGCGCACCCGATCGTGCGCCAGATGCGCCCCGACTCCGAGCTGATCGAGGAGCTCACCCGGCCGGCGCCCGGCTGCCGCACGTACTTCGTCAGCTTCTGGAGCGATCTGGACTCCCTGATGGACCCGCTGGAAACCGCCCGTATCGACCATCCCGACCTGATGACGCTGAATGTGCCGGTAACGGGCATCGGGCATCTCGCCCTGCCGGTGCATCCGGCCGTCGCGGCCGGAATACGGCAGGCTCTCGACAGCGAGCGGCCGACGGCGGGGGCCGCGAAACGCCGGAACGGACTCACGGTCGCGTCCTGACCCCGGCTCGACCCCCGCTCGACCACGGCGTGCCGGGCGGCGCAACAGCCGCCCGGGACGGCCCGTTTGCCGGGCGGCCACCCATCCGGCTTCGAACGTCCTTCGAACACAAAGCCAAACCCGCGTCTGTCGTCCCCCGAAACACGGCCGAATGCCCGTTTCCTGCGATCGGGAAACCGGCCGAAGATTGTCGCGCCCGCGTACCGCCGGGTACAGTCGCCGCACTGCTCTGCCAGCCCCTGTTGTCGAGGCGAAAGAGAAGTTGGTGAACGACCGTCACCCGTCGGGGACCATGACCACCCCGACTCCGGCTTCCGACGCCGCCTCCGCGCACTACGCGACCCACGGCGGCCAGGAAACCCAGTACGGCGGCTTCACCACGTACGACGGGTACGGCGCCACCGGTTTCGAGACCGGCGCCCACGCCACCACGGCCTTCGATTCCGACCCGCTCTTCGGCAGTCTCCCGGGCCAGGGCCACCCCACCGGCACGTACGACGCCACACAGTGGACGACCGGCGCCGGCCAGAGCGCGCACTACGACCCGTACGCGGCCCAGCACCACGCCGCCTACGACTCCGCCGCATACGATTCCGGCACCTACGACGCCACCGCCTGGACGACCGGCCAGCAGCAGTTCGTCGGCATCCCGCACCAGGCGACCTCCCCGGACGTCAGCGGCCAGTGGGAAGCGAACGCCTGGCTCCAGCCCGACCAGTCCGGGGCCGCGCCCGAGCTGACCCAGCAGTGGGAGTGGGGCACGCAGACCTTCGACACCGGCGCGTACGACGCCACGCAGTGGAACTCCGACGGCACCGCGCCGGCCACCGAGCCCGAGCAGCAGCCCGAGTCCTTCGAGCAGCCCTTCGACCAGCAGGCGACCGCCACCTTCGAGCAGGCCTCGTACGAGGAGCACACGGGCCACGAGGACTACAGGGACTACGACCAGGCGGAACCCGTCGCGGACGGCGACGGGTTGTCCGCGACCGGCGAGCTTCCCAGCGTCGCTCCCCTGCTCGACGACCAGGAAGAGGTCACCCCGGCGCCGCCCCGGCCGGGCTCCCGCAGCGCTGCCCGCTCCCGTCGCCGTACGCCCCCCAAGCGCTCCGCCCTGCTGACCGTCGCCGTGCCCTCGGTCTGTGTGATGGGGGTCGCCGGGATCGCCGCCGCCTCCGTCGGCGCCCTGACCGACGACGGCGGCAAGGACACCACGGCCACCGCTTCGGACACACATGCGGTGAAACCGTCCGCCGCCAACAGCAAGCTGGACTCCCAGCTCAGGACCCTCTCCGCCGGCGCCGACGACTTCGCCGACCGGGCCAGCCGCACGCAGGAGCGCATCGACCTCAAGGCCCAGCAGGCGGCCGACAAGAAGGCGGCGGCCGCGGAGGCGGCCCGCAAGGAGCGACTGCGCCCCAAGTACGTCCTTCCTGTCACGCAGAAGGGGCTCAGCGCCTATTTCGGCCAGGCGGGCGTGAACTGGATGTCGGTGCACACCGGCATCGACTTCCCCGTCTCGTACGGCACGACCGTGATGGCGGCGACCGACGGCACCGTCTCGACGAAGTGGAACAGCGCCTACGGCAACATGCTGATCCTGACGGCGAAGGACGGCACGCAGACCTGGTACTGCCACCTCTCCAGTTACCGGGTTCCCGCCGGCACGACCGTCAAAGCCGGGACACCGATCGCGTACTCCGGGAACTCCGGCAACTCCACCGGCCCGCACCTGCACTTCGAGGTCCGGCCGGGCGGCGGAGCCGCCATAGACCCGCTGCCGTGGCTGCGCAGCCACGGGCTCGACCCGACGTAGGACTCCCCGGGGTTCGCTCCGGGGGCGCCGAAGCCCCCCGGAACCCCGACGCCTCCTACAGCTTCTCCACCGGCGCGTACCGCAGCAGCAGCCTCTTCGGCTTGGTGTCGCCGAAGTCGATCGTCGCCTCGGCGTTCGCGCCCGTACCCTTCACCCCGACGACCGTGCCGAGCCCGAACTGGTCGTGCGTCACCCGGTCCCCGACGGCCAGCGCCACCACCGGCTTCTCCGAGGTCCTGCGAGTGGCGAAGCCGGAGGCTCCCGACGCCGAGGAGCGCGAGCGGGTGGAGGACAGCGAGGCCGCCACTCCGGACGCCGGCCCGGAGGGCATCGGGGCCGCCGCTCCCTTCCGCTTCCACTCCACATGGGCGGGCGGGATCTCCTCCAGGAAGCGGGAGGGCGGGTTGTACGAGGGCTGGCCCCACGCGCTGCGCAGCGCCGACCGGGTCAGATACAGCCGCTCACGCGCGCGCGTGATGCCGACGTACGCCAGGCGCCGCTCCTCCTCCAGTTCCTTGGTCTGGCCGAGGGCGCGCATGTGCGGGAAGACGCCGTCCTCCATACCGGTCAGGAAGACCACCGGGAACTCCAGGCCCTTGGCGGTGTGCAGGGTCATCAGCGTGATGACGCCGTCGCCGTCCTCTTCGTCCGGGATCTGGTCGGAATCGGCGACCAGCGCGACCTGCTCCAGGAAGTCGGACAGGCCCACCGACTCGCCCTCGCCACGCTCCTGCTCGAACTCCAGTGCCACCGCCGCGAGTTCCTGGAGGTTCTCGATGCGGGTCTCGTCCTGCGGGTCGGTGGAGGCCTGCAACTCGGCCAGGTATCCGGTGCGTTCGAGTATGGCTTCCAGGACGGTGGCCGGGCCCGCGCCGGACTCGACGATCGTACGGAGCTCCTCCATCAGCACGTTGAACCGCTTGACCGCGTTCGTCGACCGCGCCGCCATGCCGTACGCCTCGTCGACCCGCTTCAGCGCCTGCGGGAAGCTGATCTTCTCCCGCTGGGCGAGGGCGTCGATCATCGCCTCGGCGCGCTCGCCGATGCCGCGCTTGGGCACGTTCAGGATGCGACGCAGCGGGACGGAGTCCTCGGGGTTGGCGAGGACACGCAGGTAGGCCAGGACGTCCCGGACCTCCTTGCGCTCGTAGAAGCGGACACCGCCGACGACCTTGTAGGGCAGGCCGACGCGGATGAAGACCTCTTCGAAGACACGGGACTGGGCGTTGGTGCGGTAGAAGACGGCGACGTCCGAGGCCTTCGCCTCGCCCGCGTCCGTAAGGCGGTCTATCTCGTCGGCGACGAACTGCGCCTCGTCGTGCTCGGTGTCGGCGACGTAGCCCATGATGCGGGCGCCCGCGCCCGCGTTGGTCCACAGGTTCTTGGGGCGACGGGACTCGTTGCGCTCGATGACCGCGTTGGCCGCGGAGAGGATCGTCTGGGTGGAGCGGTAGTTCTGCTCCAGCAGGATCGTCGTCGCGTCCGGGTAGTCCTCCTCGAACTGGAGGATGTTGCGGATGGTCGCGCCGCGGAAGGCGTAGATCGACTGGTCGGCGTCACCGACCACGCACAGCTCGGCGGGCGTCAGGCCGTCCGGGCCGGGCGGCACGTCCGCCGGGCGCACCGGGTGCTCGGAGGTGCCGACGAGCTCCCGTACGAGGGCGTACTGGGCGTGGTTGGTGTCCTGGTATTCGTCGACCAGGACGTGGCGGAAGCGGCGGCGGTAGTGCTCGGCGACGTCCGGGAAGGCGCGGAGCAGGTTGACCGTCGTCATGATCAGGTCGTCGAAGTCGAGGGCGTTGGCCTCGCGCAGCCGCGACTGGTACAGGGCGTAGGCCTGGGCGAGGGTCTTCTCGAAGCCGTCGGCCGCCTGGGCGGCGAAGTCCTCCTCGTCGACCAGCTCGTTCTTCAGGTTGGAGATCTTGGCGCTGAAGGACTTCGGCGGGAAGCGCTTGGGGTCGAGCTCCAGGTCGCGGCAGACCAGGGCCATCAGGCGCTTGGAGTCGGCGGCGTCGTAGATCGAGAACGACGACGTGAAGCCGAGCCGCTTGCTCTCGCGGCGCAGGATGCGCACGCACGCGCTGTGGAAGGTCATCACCCACATCGCGTTCGCGCGCGGGCCGACGAGCTGCTCGACGCGCTCCTTCATCTCACCGGCGGCCTTGTTGGTGAAGGTGATCGCCAGGATCTGGCCGGGATGGACGCCCCGCTCGCCGAGCAGGTGGGCGATGCGGTGGGTGAGCACGCGGGTCTTGCCGGAGCCGGCGCCGGCCACGATGAGCAGCGGGGAGCCGGCGTGGACGACGGCCTCGCGCTGGTTCTCGTTCAGCCCCTCCAGGAGCGCGGCGGCGTCGATCGCCGGGCGCGGGGCGCCGTCGCGGTAGTGCGTGTCCCGGTCCGGCGGCACGTCGAACTTCCCGCCGAACAGATCGTCCGGAACCGGCTCCGGAGCGTGATCGTCCTCGGGCGGCGGCGGGGGTTCCTCGTCGTGCCCGCGAGGGGCCTGGAGGTCCGCCAGGAAGCTGTCGTCAAAGAGGCTGCTCATCGCTCTCCGAGTCTAGGGCGCCCCACTGACAACCGGCCGCCGCCCTCGGAACTTGGCCGGGGAACGATCTCCTCACCCTGCGGAACCGCATGGTCACGACAACGACACACCCGTCTCGTGTCACGAAAATGTATCGGACATATAGTGCACCAACCTTCACATGAGTCACACGAGTTGGCTAGCGTTCCGCCAGGCCGTACGACCCCCACCGGCGAACCTCGCCGGGCCGCGCGGCCTCCGCCGAGTCCGGTGCGCCCCCCGCGGCAGCCGGAGCCGGGGACCCACCGAGACCTTGGGGTGAATCGGCCCGCCCTCCCCACCGGGGACGACGGCCGTAGGGCAACCCTTCCGAACCACCCGCCCGAACCCGACAGCTAACCCGGTAGGCGGAGCATTGGAAGGAGTCGCCTCCCTTGGCGTCGCACCGCAAGCGTCCCTCGGGTGGGGCGGGCATACGCAAGCCCGCTCTCGCCACCGCCGCCCTCACCTCCGTCGCCCTGCTCTCCCAGACGGCCAACGCCGCACCCGCCACCCCTTCCGCCGACGGCAAGCCGAGCATGGAAGAGGTCGAGAAGAAGGTCGACGACCTGTACCGGCAGGCGGAGTCGGCGACCGAGAAGTACAACGCGACCAAGGAGACGGCCGGCAAGCAGCGCCGGCGCGTCGACACGCTCCTCGACGAAGTGGCCAAGCGCACGGAGAGACTGAACAAGGCACGCGAGAAGCTGGGTTCGTTCGCCGCGGCCCAGTACCGGACCGGGGCCACAACCCCCGACACGGCCACCTTCCTGCTCGCGGACACCCCGCAGGACTACTTCGACCAGGCCCAGCTGATGAGCCGGCTGACGAAGCGGCAGAAGAACGCGGTCGACGACTACGTCACCGAGCAGTCCGCCACCATGAAGAAGCGGCAGGAGGCCACCGCGAGCCTCGAGACGCTGACCGACTCCCAGCACGATCTTCAGGCCGCCAAGTCGACCGTCCAGAAGAAGCTCACCACCGCGCGCGAACTGCTGTCCACGCTGACCGCGCAGGAGAAGGCGCGGCTCGCGGCGATCGAGAAGCAGAAGCAGGAGGAGGCCGCGCGCAAGGCGGCGGAGCTCGCGAAGGAGCAGGCGGCGGCGCGGGCGAAGGCGCAGCAGCAGAACAGCGGCTCGTCGGACGCGTCGACTTCGACGGGCTCCTCGTCGGACACGTCCACGCCGGCCCCTCCGTCCACGCCGTCCTCGCCGACCTCCTCATCCTCCGCCAAGGCCGCGAAGGCGATCGCGTTCGCCCGCGCGCAGATCGGCAAGCCGTACGTCTGGGGCGCCACCGGCCCCGGCTCCTACGACTGCTCCGGCCTCACCCAGGCCGCCTGGAAGGCCGCCGGCGTCAGCCTGCCGCGCACCACCTACGACCAGGTCAATGCCGGCACCACGGTCTCCCTCGCCAACGCCCAGCCCGGTGATCTGGTCTTCTTCTACGACGATGTGAGCCACGTCGGCGTCTACATCGGCAACGGCATGATGATCCACGCCCCCAAGCCCGGCGCCTACGTCCGTGAAGAGTCGATCTACTACGGCGGCGAATCGATCATCCACAGCGTGGTGCGTCCGGCCTGAGCCGACGGGCCCCTAGCATCGGGCTCATGCCGGGCTTCCTCTCACCATTACGTGTGTGGTGGGCCCGGCGTTCACCGGCGGCCGGTGCCGCTGTCATGGCGACCGGGATCGTGTCGGTGGGGTTGCAACTGGCCGGTCACGAAGTGCTGTCCCGGGTCGCACTGGGGCTGGCCTGCGCCGCCTGGCTGGGGTTCGCGGCCGGTTTCGCCCTGCGGCTGCTGCGCGAGCGGGAGCGGTGGACGGCGGAGGCGGCGTCACCGAGCGCGCTCACCGCGGTGGCCGCCACGGCGGTGCTGGGCACCCGGTTCTCGCTGCTGGGCCGGCCGGTCCTGGCCGAGGCGCTGCTCGCGCTGACGGTCGTGCTCTGGCCGGTGCTGCTCGTCCACGTCCTGCGGCGGTGGGAGCGGCGGATGCCGGGGGCGGTGTTCCTGGGCTGTGTGGCCACGGAGTCGATCGCCGTGCTGGGGGCCGTGCTGGCCGCGGCGACGGCCACGGCGTGGTTCGCGCACACGGCGCTCGTGCTGTTCTGGCTGGGACTGGTGTTCTACGGGCTCGCCCTGGCCCGGTTCGATCCGCGGCAGCTGCTCGAGGGTGCCGGGGACCAGTGGATCGGCGGCGGAGCGCTCGCCGTCTCGGCGCTGGCCGGGGCGCGCCTGGTAACCGCCGACGACACGCCCCTGTACCTGTGGAGCCGCGACGACCAGGGCGTGCTGCGCGCCGTGACGGTCGCGCTGCTCGTGCTGGACTGGGCCTGGTACGCCGTCCTGCTGGTCACGGAGGCGGTGCGGCCGCGTCCGGGCTACGACGTGCGCCGCTGGTCGACGGTGTTCCCGATGGGCATGACCGCGGCGGGCACGCTGTCGGTCGGCACCGCCCTGGGGGTCCCGTGGCTGCGGGGGCCCGGGGTGGTGCTGGTGTGGATCTCGGTGGCGGCGTGGCTCGTGGTCGCCGTGGGCGCGGTCAGGTCCACAGCACGGCGATGAAGATGTTCACCGTGGTCAGCAGGCCGACCAGTCCGAAGAGGCTCTTGTCGACCCGCTCCTCGTCCCGCTTCACGTAGACCAGCCCGAGGATCACGATCAGCAGGGCCAGCTTCACACCGATCTTGACGGTGTTGACGTGGTGGTCGTCGGCCTCGTTGAGCCCGACCAGGATCACGCCGGTCGCCAGCATGGTGAAGGCGCCGTGCAGCATGGCCGGGACGAAGCGGGCCTCGCCGCGTCCCATCGCCTTCATCTGGGTCAGGAAGCCGCCGAGGAGCGCGGCGATGCCGACGATGTGCAGGCCGACGAAGAGATGGATGAGTACGTCCATGAAGCCGCAGCCTAATGGGCCGCATATATGCGCCTCATAGCACCCCATGGCCGGCCCACGCCCCGGAAACCGCCACATCGGTCAGCGCACTGCCCGAAGGCGGCGACTGTCGGCCGGGAGCGCGGTCAGGTGCGGACATCCGGCGATCCGGTGAGGTCAGTTGCGTACATCGCGTTACCACCCCGTCACAGTCGGGTTTAGCGTCCTCCACCAGGTGACCGGCTCCCCACCGCCGCCCGGGCCAGGGGCGGCAGTCGGACACCACCGCCGAAAAGTCCGGCGGCGGCCCGTTACCCCTGTGCGGGCCGCCGCCGGACGCGTGAACCGCTCCCCACGGCGGTCGTACGAGAGGACGTGACGGGTCCAGGTGGCAGCGCATCGCAAGCCCAGACAGCGCCCGCTCAGCGGCAACACCGCCCGGACGGCGGTCACCATCGCCCTGGCGGGCGCGGCGACCGCGACGGGCTTCGACGGGACCGGGCACGCCGCGCCGCAGCTGACACCGGCCGAGGTCAGGGCCAAGGTCGACAAGCTGTACCAGGAGGCGGAGGTCGCCACCGAGAAGTACAACAGCGCGCAGGAGAAGGCCACCACGGCCCAACGACGCCTGAACACGCTGCGGGACCAGGCCGCCCGCAAACAGGAGAAGCTGAACTCCGCCCGCGACGCGCTCGGTTCCGTCGCCACGGCGCAGTACCGCACCGGCGGCATCGATCCGGCGCTGCAGCTGATGCTCTCCGACGACCCCGACCAGTACCTCGACGGGGCCGCCTTCGCCGAACGGGCCGGCGACCGGCAGGCACACGCCGTGGCGCGGGTCCGAAAACGGATGCGGGAGATCGAGCAGCTGCGGGGCGCCGCCCAGGTCGAGCTGAGGTCACTCAGGTCCCGGCAGACGGAGCTGAGGCGCCAGAAGAAGTCCGTCACCGGCAAACTGGCCGAGGCGCGCCGTCTACTGTCCCAACTGCCCGCGCAGGCCAGCACGTCGGCCGCCCCTCCGCCCGCGGACGAGGCCACCCCGACGACGGCCCCGAACTCACGCGCCGCGGCGGCCGTCGCCTATGCCTACCAGAAACTCGGCAGCCCCTACGTCTGGGGCGCCACCGGCCCCAACGCCTTCGACTGCTCGGGCCTGTCCCAGGCCGCCTACCGCTCCGCGGGCATCTCCCTCCCCCGCACGACCTACGCCCAGATCAACGCGGGCCGCCGCGTCTCCCGCTCCGAACTCGCCCCGGGGGACCTGGTCTTCTTCTACTCCGGCATCAGCCACGTCGGTATCTACGTCGGCAATGGCCAGATGATCCACGCCCCGAACCCGTCAGCGCCGGTGCGATTGGCCCCGATCGACGAGATGCCGTTCGCGGGGGCTACGCGGGTGGCGTGAGCGACCCGAGGAAGGCAGCCCAGGCGGGCCCGGCGACGGTGAACCGGGGGCTGTCGGGGCCGAGCTTGGAGTCTCGGATGTGGATGGTGTGGGGGCAGGGGGCGGCTTCGAGGCAGTTGCCACCCTGACTGTCGCTGTAGCTGGACTTGTACCAAGCCAGGCGCTCGCTCATTTTTCCTCCGCCACCTTTCTAATGAACGTGGCCGACTCTTCCACGCTGAGGCAGTGCATGCGGATCATTGCATGGGCCTGAGTCAGAGCACTCAACTTGCTGGGGCTGGCATGCAGAACACTCACCTCGGGCGCCTCGATGTATCCATAGTGCTCGTGCTCAGGCGTCTCCAACAGAACGATGCTGCCATTAAGGGCAACGCCGCTACAGCGCCCGAAGGGCAGGACCTGGATCGACACGTTACGGAGCCCACCTACTTCCAACAGGTGCCGGAACTGCTCACCCATCGCCTCCGTCCCGCCAACGCACGTGCGGAGGGCCGCCTCGTAGATCACGAACCCGTACATCACTCCGACCTTGCGCCGCAGTGCGTCAGCCCTGCGAAGCCTGGCGGCCACACGCTCGTTGACCGTTTCGTCATCAAGCGGAGGCGAACTACCCCCGATCAGGGCACGCGCATACTCCTCCGTCTGCAACAAGCCAGGAATGAGCAGCGGCTCGTAACAGGAGAAGCTGATGGCCTCGGCCTCGATGGCCATGAACTCCTGCGACCGCGCCGGGAACGGCTCCGGCTTCAGATATTCCTGCGCAGCAACAAGCTTCCCGCCCGCCCCGCACACCTGGTCAGCGACCTGCAAGAACCGCAGAGTCGGCCGACGCCGGCCGTTCTCCATCGACTTGACGTACTCATAGTCGTAACCGGCCTCCTTGGCCAGCGCCTCCCGGCCGATACCGGCCTCCGTACGCCACATCTTGATCTGGCTGCCGCAGTACCGCCAGGCGATCGGCGGCTGGGAGTTCACCTCTGTCGACACGCATACCTCCGCCGGGTCCACGCCGGGTACGTCGCTCGCCGTACCCATGCCGCTACTCGTGAGGCTAAGCACGACCCGGGACCGTGATCTGGCAGAACGTCAGAACTTCCACGCAAGGGATGAACACCGCATGCAGACCCCGTGGCCCCCACTCCCCACGACGGCCGCCCCGAAGGACATCGAGTGGCGACTGCCGCGTCACGCCCGAAGCGTGGGCAGGGCACGCGCGCTGTTCCGCGAACAGGCGGCGTCCTGGGAACTGCCACCAGACCTGACGGACACGGCGGAACTCCTCCTGAGCGAGCTGATGACGAACGCGTACCGCCACGCGAGGGTCCCGGCCGGCCGAGAGATCTGGGCCCGCTGCGCGGTCACGGAGGACCGCCTCCGCGTGACGGTGACGGACGCCAACGACACGCTCCCGACGCCGGGCGCCCCGTCCCCGGACGACGAGTCGGGCCGGGGACTCACCCTGGTGGCGGCGCTGGCGGACGACTGGGGCGCAGCGGGCAGGGAGCGCGGCATCGGCAAGGAGGTGTGGTTCGAACTCGCCTTCGCCGCCTGCCGGACGGTCACACCAGCCGGCGCGCCGTCGCCCAGCGGGTCAGTTCGTGGCGGTTGGACAGCTGGAGCTTGCGCAGGACCGCCGACACGTGAGACTCGACCGTCTTGACGGAGATGAAGAGCTGCTTGGCGATCTCCTTGTAGGCGTAGCCGCGGGCGATGAGGCGGAGGACCTCGCGCTCGCGCTGGGTGAGGCGGTCGAGGTCCTCGTCGACCGGCGGGGCGTCCGTGGAGGCGAAGGCGTCGAGGACGAAGCCGGCCAGCCGGGGGGAGAAGACCGCGTCGCCCTCCTGGACCCGGAAGATGGAGTCGACCAGGTCGGTGCCGGTGATCGTCTTGGTGACGTAGCCCCGGGCGCCGCCGCGGATCACGCCGATCACGTCCTCGGCCGCGTCCGAGACGGACAGGGCGAGGAAGCGGACGGGCTGCTCGGCGTCGGCCATCAACGCGGCGCAGCGGCGCAGCACTTCGACCCCGCCGCCGCCGGGGAGGTGGACGTCGAGGAGGACCACCTCGGGCCGGGTCGCGGTGATCACCGTGACCGCCTGGTCGACATCGGCGGCCTCGCCGACGACCTCGACGCCGGTTTCCTCGGTCCGGCCGATCTCGGCCTGGACACCCGTACGGAACATACGGTGGTCGTCGACGAGGACCACGCGCACCCGGCGCTCCCCCGCCGCCCCCGCCGTGCCGTTCGCCTCGGTCGCGTCGCTCATGACGTCTTCTCCGCCCTCTCCATCTCCAGTTCGACCTCCGTGCCGCCGTCCGGCACCGCCCGCAGCCGGGCCGTGCCGCCGTTGCGCTCCATGCGGCCGATGATCGATTCTCTGACACCCATGCGGTCGGCGGGTATCGAGTCGAGGTCGAAGCCCGGGCCGCGGTCGCGGACGGACACGAAGACCGTCCTGCCCTCGACTTCGGCGTAGACCTGCACGGCGCCGCCCTCGCCACCGTACTTGGCGGCGTTCACCATCGCTTCGCGCGCGGCCTGCATCTGCGGGCCGATCCGTTCGTCGAGCGGGCAGTCGCCGACCACGACGACCTCTATGGGGACGCCGTGCTTGTCCTCCACCTCGGCGGCGTTGCGCTTGACCGCCTCGGCGAGGGTGGCCGGTTCGTCGGCCTCGTCCTTGCCGTTGCCCTCGGGTTTGTAGAGCCAGGCGCGCAGGTCGCGCTCCTGGGCGCGGGCCAGGCGGCGCACCTCGCCCGCGTTCTCCGCGTTGCGCTGGATCAGGGTGAGGGTGTGCAGCACGGAGTCGTGGACGTGCGCGGCGACCTCGGCGCGCTCCTGGGCGCGGATACGCATCAGGCGCTCCTCGGAGAGGTCCTGGGTCATGCGGACGAGGTAGGGGCCGGCGAGCAGCGTTATGCCGACGAGGACCGCGAGGGCGGCCTGGAGGACGGAGCCGAGGTGGGCGGCGGAGCCCTGGAGCACGAACATGCCGGAGACACCGGCGGTGACGAGCAGGACACCGGCGCCCGCGCGCAGGAGTGTGAGGGTGCGGCGGCGTCTGCCGACCTCCACCCAGCGGGCCCGGCGGGCGTTGTCCGCCTGGCGCCAGACGAGGGCGACGCCCGCGCCGACCAGGACGGCGGGGATGAGATACGCCTGGGCCGCGCTGCCGAGGTTGACGCTGCCCACGAAGACCACGGCCACGACGACCATGAGGAGCAGGGCGACGATCTGTCCGCGGTCCGGTCTGCGGGCGACGAGTCTGCGCCGGCCGTCCGGCGCGGTCTCCGTACCGACCAGGGACGGCGGCCGCTGGTCGCCGACGCCGCCTACACCGAGCGGGACGAAGAACCAGAACGCCGCGTACAGCAGTGCGCCGAGGCCGTCGGCCAGGAACAGGCCCGCGAAGACGAGCCGCACCCAGATCACGGGCAGCCCGAGGTGCCCGGCGAGGCCCCGCGCCACGCCACCGAGCCAGCGGCCGTCGCTGCTGCGGTAGAGCTTGCGCAGGGGCCGCGGATCGTCGTGGGTCACTGCTGCGGCTTCCGGCATGCCAACGATGTTCACACGGCCGGAGCAGCGGGGCATCAGGGTCCAGCCCCTAGACAGCCCTGATCTTCGGAAATCCGTCCGCCGAACACCTCACGGGTGCCGTCTCAGGGCCGATATCAGGGTTCGCCCAGGGTCATACCGACTGCCGTCGCGGCGGCGCGGCCGTCACCATGGACGCATGACGCAACACCACCACGCCGCGACGGGTCCGGGACCCGGCCCCGGCCCGAGCCCCAGCCAGGGCGCCGGGCCGGCGGATGCCGTGCCCGCCGCGGCCGAGGCCCCCGGCCGGTTCCGGCGGGACCGGCGGCACAAGCTGATCTCGGGCGTGTGCGCGGGGCTCGGTCGGCACACCGGCATGGATCCCGTGATCTTCCGGATCACGCTGGCGGTGCTGGCCGCGTCCGGCGGTATCGGGCTGATCTTCTACGGCTTCGCCTGGCTCTTCGTGCCGTACGAGGACGACGAGGAGAACGAGGTCCGCAAGCTGCTGACCGGCCGGGTGGACGGACAGGCGCTGGCGGCCGTGCTGTTCGCCCTGGTCGGGTGCGGAGTCTTCCTGACCATGCTGAAGAACGGCGGGGTGCTCACCTTCGCCGTGGTCCTCTCCCTGCTCCTGGCAGGCGCCGGGTACTGGTCGCGGCGGCGGGACGCCCCCGATCCCGATCCGCTGGCCGCGCAGGCCGTCGCCGACGCCCCTCCGGAGGCCCAGGCCCCACCGGTCGCCGCCGCCTACCCGTCGTGGTGGCGCGATCCCATCGTCAAGGACGGCACGCACGTCGGCGGCACCGGCTATCTGTGGGGCCCCGGTGAGGCGCGCGACCGCGATGTCGCGGCGGCGGTCAACATCGCCCGCGGCGACTCCTGGCTCCCCTACAACGGCGCACGCGCCCGGCACACCCCGCCCCCCAGACCCCGCGGCCCCCGCTGGATCGGCGGCTGGGTCTTCCTGCTCGCCCTGCTGGCCGGGGGTCTGGGCACCGGCGCGACGTGGGAGGAGCATCCGCTCGCCATCAGCCTCCAGACCGGCCTGGCCTGCGCGCTGGTCGTCATCGGACTCGGTATAGCGGTCAGCTCCTTCCTGGGGCGGACAGGGGCAGGGTCGGTGTTCCTGGCGATCGTCACGGCGGCACTGCTGGTCGGCGCGGCGGCGTTGCCGAAGAACATCACCACCCACTGGATACGCACGTCGTGGACGCCCGCCACCGCGAGCGACGTGCGGTCCACGTACGACCTCGGCACGGGCGTCGGCACCCTCGACCTGAGCCGGGTGCGGCCCGGCAAGGGGCAGACGCTGGAGACGGAGGCCGAGGTCGGTGCGGGGCAGCTGAAGCTGATCGCGCCGCCGGACGCGACGGTGCGGATACACATCGATGTGGGTGTGGGCGACATCCGGTTGCCGGGGGACGACAGGAAGGACGTGGACGTGAAGCCGGGCAGGCACAAGGACGTGACGCTGTCGCCGAGGACGGGCGGCAAGAACACCGGCACGCTCGACATCGACGTCCAGGTCGGTGTGGGACAGGTGGAGGTCACCCGTGCTGCGTCATGAGTTCCAGCCGGGGAAGCTGGTCGCTGGTTTCTTCCTCACTGTCGCGGGCGCGATGTACGCCGGTGACGCGGGCGACGCCTGGGACACCCCCTGGTTCGCGGGCATACCCCTCGTCGTGGGCGGCCTGTGCCTGGCGGGCGCGGTGGGCACGCTCACCCGGGCGATCCGCAGACGACGCGGCCGGGACCGCACCCCGGACACGGCACAGCTCCCCGGGAGCGAAGTCCCCTAGCGGCGAACGCCCCTAGGGGGTGTTTCGAAAGTCCCGCACAGCACCCACGGCGCCCGGCACGCACTCTCGCCGCACCGGCCAAAAACCCAAGTACGTCCAGTACGAGGGCTTTCGTCCGGCACGCCGAGAGCACGCACCGGACACCGCGGGCACCGCACAGGACTTTCGAAACACCCCCTAGCCGAAACTGTCCGTCCGCGGTCGTCGCCTCGCGCGCAGGGCCGCGTCCAGGGAGAGGTACGGTGCGCCGGCGAGGACGAGGGGCAGCCAGGCCATCAGGTAGGCGAGATCGTTGCCGTAGTAGTAGGGGTCGGAGGCCCAGCTCACCGTCAGCCACAGGCTGAGCGAGATCAGCGCGCCGCCGAGTGCGGCGAGGCGGGTGAGCAGGCCGAGCAGGGCGCCGATGCCGACGGCCAGCTCGCCGAGGGCGATGGCGTAGCCGAAGCCGACGGGGTTCTTCAGGGCCAGGTCGACCAGGGCCGGGATGGCCGAGGTGTCCCGGACCGAGCGCATGGTGTCGCCGATCGAGCCGGCGCCGCCGGACTTCATGAAGGCGCTGTCGGTGAGCTTGTCGAGCCCGGCGTAGATGAAGGTGACGCCGAGGAAGACGCGCAGTGGAAGGAGCGCGTAGTGGGCGGCGGCGTCCCGCCAGTCCCGGCCGCCGCCTCCACGATAGGAACTTTGCGTGTCCATGCGCATGCCATGAGTCATCGCTCTAGCCGCCTCTCGCCCGCCGTGCCGAGACCCTCAACAAGACGATACGTACGACAAGTCAGCCCTGCTCAATCCTGTGCCGTACGTTTTTCCGAATTTCTACGGAGTGTCGGATGAGCCGGACGAGTCAGATGTGTGCGCGTATCTGCCGTACGGGGTGGCCCAGGGCATCGGCGAGGTCCGCGAGTTCCTCGTCCGTGAACCAGATGCGTTCGGGGTTCCAGACGGCGATCTCGAAACGGGCGAAGCCGCACGGCCAGTCGTAGTCCAGCGTGTTCAGGGGGGTCGCGGTGGAACAGCAGGGAACGGTGAAGGTGAGGGTGGGGAAGCCGTCCGGGTGGGCCTCGATCAGGTTCGCGTACCACTCGCGGTCCAGCTCGGCGCCGCAGTGCGGGCAGCCGATGCGCTCCAGGTTCTCGCCGCAGTCGACGACCGTGAGGGTGTCGTACCAGTCGACGTCGATCTGGATGTCGTCGAGGTCGGTGTCCGAGTCGTCGGGGAGGTCCGAGACGAGCCGCGTCACCAGCGCGGCCGCCTGCTCCCCCGCCGCCCGTCCGGGCTGCCAGTACGGGTCGGTGGGGATCACGGACAGGATGTCGTCGCTCATCCGCTCCGGACCCGGGTCACTCGGTCACCTCGACCACGCACCGGTTGGTCGCCACCCCGGCCGCCGTCACCACCTGGACCTCCACCGAGCCGGGCTCGACCTCGGCCGGTACGGGGACGGTCAGTACGGTGTCCGTGGGGTTGTTGAAGCCGCCGGTGACCGGGATCAGGGGGACGTGGACGTTGACCGCGCCGATGCGGACGACCATGCGGGAGAGGCGGTCGGCGGTCTGGGCGCCGGGCGGGACGAAACCGGTGCCACGGATCTCGATGTCGTCGCCGGTGCGGATCGGCCCGTCCAGATCGCCCGCCTCGCGGGCGCGGACCACGGAGTGGATCACCGGACGGCCGCCCTCCGCGTACTTGCCGGCCACGTAGGTCGCCGCCGACACCAGTACGACCACCGCCAGCCCCCAGGGCAGGTCGGGCAGTTGGTCGGGGCGGCGGGCGAGCCGGACGGCGGCGAACAGCAGGGCGACAGCGCTGATCACGACGTACTGGATGTCGGCGAAGGTGCCCCGCCCGGCGTCGTCGGTGAGCAGGTCGGCCGCCCTCGGCCGGTGGGCGCGCACCTTCTGCAGCCGCTGTCCCGTGACCCGCGTCCCGACCACCCGCCGGACCAGCATCGCGATCCCGCAGACCACGGCGAGCACGGTCACCACGCCCGCCCCGCGCGCGAGATCGAGGCCGGAGATCAGCGCGTCGCGTTCGGCGTGCCCGGAGGCGGCGGCCAGCCGGCCGGCCAGGACCAGTACGGCGTAGGCGACGAACAGCACCCAGGCCGCGGCCACGGTACGGGAGGTGGACATCCGGTTGTCCTCGCCGATGACGGGGGCCAGCGCCCCGCCGCGCGCCCGGTGGAACCAGGAGGCGGCGGTCAGCGCGCCGGCCGTCACCAGCGCGGCGAGCAGTCCGGCGGTGCGGGCACTCGTCCAGCCCGTGCCGGTCGCGGTCAGCGACTGGGTCAGCAGCAGCGCGAGGACGGCCGCCCACACCGTGCACGCGGTACGCACCCACAGCCGGGCCAGCCAGGCCTCGCCCTCCACCCGGCCGCGCTCGGCGACCACCTCGGCGGACTGCGTCAACTCCTCGGAGACCCACTGCCGGGACGCCGACGCGGAATGGGCCACCGCCACCGGCAGGCCCTGCCCGGCCGCGAACTCGTCCCGTTTCGACAGGAATTCCGCGACCGCTCGCCGATGCCCCTCACGCGCCCCGACCGGACAGTCCCCACAGGCGCAGCCGCCCGCGTGGACGCCCGTGTCCCCGCCCTGTCTCGCCTCCTGCACCGCCACGCCCGATGCCCGCCTTCCCCACGACCCAGGCACGGCCGGCACCGAATCTTCCGCGGGCTCGGCCGTCGCCGTGGAACTCCCCTGCGACCCCTGCGACGGACGCATTGTGCCCTACACCGAGCCCTCCCTGTCCGGCCGGTGTGGTCACACACGGGTGAAACCGGTCCCGCGCTGTTGACCCGGCTGCGAGAACGCGCTTCAGCTGAGCAGGTCGGGTTCGCTGCGGCTGATGTCCTGCCACAGCGGCTGGTAGTTGATCCAGCCGACCAGGTCGCCGCCGAGCTGCTCACGGGTGGCCACCGCGAGCTTGTGGTCGATGAGCAGCGGACGGCCCGCCGCCTTCGCCGTCAGCTGCACCTGGCAGGACCGCTCCATGGACAGGAACCACCAGGCCGCCGCGTCCACCGAGTCGCCGACGGTCAGCAGCCCGTGGTTGCGCAGTACCAGCGCCTTGTGGCTGCCGAGCGCGGTCGCGATCCGGCGGCCCTCGTCGGCGTCCACGGCGACGCCCGTGTAGGAGTTGTACAGGGCGTGGTCCTCGTAGAAGGCGCAGCTCTCCTGGGTGATCGGGTCGAGCAGGTCGCCGAGCGCGGACAGGGCCCGGCCGTGCACCGAGTGGCAGTGGGCGACCGCGACGACGTCCGGGCGGGCGGCGTGCACCTGGGCGTGGACGGTGAACGCGGCCTGGTTGATGTGGTAGCGGCCCTCGATCACCTGTCCGTCCTGGTTGGCCAGGACCAGGTCGCCGACGGTGACGTGCTTGAAGGGCATCCCGAAGGGGTTCACCCAGAAGCAGTCGGTGAACTCCGGGTCGCGAGCGGTGATGTGCCCCGACACCCCGTCCTCGAAGCCGGACCGCCCGAAGATCCGCAGGGCGCCCGCGAGCCGTTCCTTCCGGTGCCGGCGTTCGTCGTCGACCGAGTCGAACTTCGGCGGCATCGCGAACCGCAGCTGGTCGGTGGGCAGCGGCGGGGGCGGGGTGGGCCCGTGCATGGGGCCCGCAGTACTCGGATTGCTCACGGGCCGGAAGTTACCCTCGGTCAGCGCAAAAGGGCAGAGCTGTTCTGTAAAGATGACGCGCAGGCTCGAAACCCGACAGAAGACGTCTGGTATGGGCGGTTCACTGGCTCGTATGACCTGGGAATCCTTCAGCGCCGCCGAACCCGAGTTCGCCCGGACCGTCGAGGAGCGTTTCGGCGCCTTCACCCACCATGTGCTCGCCACCCTGCGCGCGGACGGCTCACCGCGCACGTCCGGGCTCGAGGTCCGGTTCCTCGGCGGTGAGCTGTGGCTCGGCATGATGCCGGGCTCGCTCAAGGCGCTCGATCTGCGCCGCGATCCCCGTTTCGCGCTCCAGGCCAACCCGGGCGAGGGCACGGGGATGGGCGGCGGGGACGTACGGATCGGCGGGCGCGCGGTCGAGGTCGACGACCCGGCGGTGAAGGGGGCGTACATGGAAGAGGTGGAACCGCCGGAGCCGTTCCACCTCTTCCGCACCGAGCTGACGGAGGTCGTGCGGACCTACGTCGAGGACGACACGTATCTGGTCGTCCAGGTCTGGAAGCCCGGTGAACCCTTGCGCGTCATCAGGCGCAAGTGATCACTCCCGCCGGTCGCTGCCGCCGATCGCTCCCGCCGGTCACTCCCACTCGATGGTGCCCGGGGGCTTGGAGGTCACGTCGAGGACGACACGGTTGACGTCGCTGACCTCGTTGGTGATCCGGGTGGAGATACGGGCGAGCACGTCGTACGGCAGTCGCGACCAGTCGGCCGTCATGGCGTCCTCGGAGGAGACCGGGCGCAGCACGATCGGGTGACCGTAGGTGCGGCCGTCGCCCTGGACTCCGACGCTGCGGACGTCCGCGAGCAGGACCACCGGGCACTGCCAGATGTCCCGGTCGAGGCCGGCCGCCGTCAGCTCCTCGCGGGCGATGGCGTCGGCCTCGCGCAGCAGGTCCAGGCGTTCCTTGTTGACCTCGCCGACGATCCGGATGCCGAGGCCCGGGCCGGGGAACGGCTGGCGCTGGACGATCTCCTCCGGCAGGCCGAGCTCCTGGCCGACCATCCGGACCTCGTCCTTGAACAGCTTGCGGAGCGGCTCGATGAGCTTGAACTCCAGGTCCTCGGGGAGGCCGCCGACGTTGTGGTGGGACTTGATGTTGGCGGTGCCGGTACCGCCGCCGGACTCGACCACGTCGGGGTAGAGGGTGCCCTGGACGAGGAACTCGACCGCCGGGCCCTCGTCCGCGATGATCTCGGCCTGGGCCTGCTCGAAGACGCGGATGAACTCGCGGCCGATGATCTTCCGCTTCTCCTCGGGGTCGGAGACGCCCTTGAGGGCGGTGAGGAAGCGGTCCTCGGCGTCGACGACCTTCAGCTGGACGCCGGTGGCCGCGACGAAGTCCTTCTCGACCTGCTCGGTCTCGCCCTTGCGCATCAGGCCGTGGTCGACGTAGACGCAGGTCAGCTGGGAGCCGATGGCCTTCTGGACGAGGGCGGCGGCCACGGCGGAGTCGACGCCGCCGGACAGGCCGCAGATGGCCCGCCGGTCGCCGACCTGCTCGCGGATCGCGGCGACCTGCTCCTCGATGACGTTGCCGGTGGTCCAGTCCGGCTTGAGGCCCGCGCCCCGGTAGAGGAAGTGCTCCAGCACCTGCTGGCCGTGCGTGGAGTGCATGACCTCGGGGTGGTACTGGACGCCGTACAGCTTCTTCTCGTCGTTCTCGAAGGCGGCGACGGGGACGACGTCCGTGGAGGCCGTGACGGTGAAGCCCTCGGGGGCGGCGGAACAGGCGTCGCCGTGCGACATCCAGACCGCCTGCTCGGCCGGGGTGCCCTCGAAGAGGGTGGAGGAGGACTTCGACACGTGCAGGTCCGTACGGCCGTACTCGCGGGCGCCGGTGTTGTCGACCGTGCCGCCGAGGGTCCGCGCCATCAGCTGGAAGCCGTAGCACATGCCGAAGAGGGGGACGCCGGCCTCGAAGAGTTCGCGGTCGAGGCGGGGGGCACCCTCCTCGTACACGGACGAGGGGCCGCCGGAGAGGATGATCGCCGCGGGGTTCTTGGCGAGCATCTCCTGGACCGGCATGGTGCTCGGCACGATCTCGCTGTAGACCCGCGCCTCGCGGACCCGACGGGCGATGAGCTGGGCGTACTGCGCACCGAAGTCGACGACCAGGACGGTGTCGGGAGCGGCGGCGGGGTTCGCTGATGACACGGGTTGCCTTCCGGCGGTGAGCGAGGTGTGTGTGGGGCCGAGTCTACCGGGCTCGGCGGGACCGCTCCGAGGGCAAGCGCCGTCTCAGGATGCGAACCGGCTTGGACGCGCCCGGAGGGCACGGCATACTGGCCCCATGCTCGCGCAGACGACCTTCCTCTTTACCTATGGCACCCGGCCCGCCGGCTGCCATGGTCGTGCTGCTTGAGCTAACCGCCAAGCGACTTCCCAGGCGCCCCGGGCCGACAAGGCCCGGGGCGCCTGTCGTTTCCCGGGCCTTGCCGCTCCGGGGCACCTCATCCGGACACCACCCGCACATCTTCGTGAGGAGCCCCGACATGACGACCACCACCGCCACCACAGGCGCGAACCAGACCATCGCCGACGCCCGCGAGCGCATCGATACGCTCGACGACCGGATCATCGGCCTCATCCAGGAGCGGATGGCCGTGTCCGCCGTCGTGCAGGAGACCCGTATCGCCTCCGGCGGGCGGCGCGTGCACCTGTCCCGGGAGATGGAGATCCTCGGCCGTTACAGGGACGCCCTGGGCAAGCCCGGCACCTCCCTCGCCATGACCCTTCTCGAACTGTGCCGGGGTCGCATCTGAGTTCGGCCCGCCTCTCACCCGTACGGCGCGTGGCGCCCGGCCGGCCGGTTCGTTGGTCCGGGTGTCCGTGCTAGTCGGCAATCCGTGCCAGCCGGCAGGAGACAGCAGACCGGTCACCCAGGAGAACGGCCGGCTCCGGGGACGCCCGGGGCCGGCCGCCGCACCACCCGAGGCATACGGCGCAACCCCCGGCGCCGCTCCCGGAGCACCGACGCTGCCCTGACGCCGGTGCTGACGAAAGAAGGGCCCCGCGGATCCGTCCCGCGGGGCCCTTCGTCATGCCGCCCCCACAGATGGTTCACGTATGTGACTCAGGCCATATAAAAATTCTGTGAGCAGCGGCGCAACCCTTCACAGGCTTCATGGATCAAACACCTCAGCAGAACCAAGGGTCACCCGCGCCCCACACGCGGAGCCACCCTCCGCCACCCGTGCTGCCACCACAGCACAACGGAACCCCGAGGTCTTCATGAAGCTTCGCCGTGCCATGGCCGCAGCGGCCGCGACGGCTGCCATAGCCCCGCTCGCGCTGCTGTCCGCGCCTGCCGCGTTCGCGGAGGAGTCGACGCCGGACCCCACCGGGAGCGTGACCGCGACCGGCTCGCCGACGAGCGAGACGCCGACCGGGACCCCGGCCGCCCCCACCTCGCCCGGGTCCGAGACCGGCACGCCCACCAGCCCCACCCTGCCCACCGGCACGACCAGCGCGACGGGTACCCCGACCGGCACCCCGACCGGGACCGGCACGCCCACCGGCACGCCGACCTCGCCCGCGCCCACCTCGGCCGAGCCGAGCGAGGACCCGTCGGACCCCGACGTGCCGTACTGCGAGGACCTCGACGAGGACTTCGGCGACGCCAAGGTGTCCGCCGACATCAAGGGCCTGCCGGGCAAGATCGTCGCGGGCGACGGCTTCCACGGCTTCAAGCTGGTCGTCACCAACGAGTCGAAGACCACCGTCGACGGCGTCGCCTTCTACGCCGAGGTGGAGAACTACGAGCTCGACGAGTCCAAGTACCTGAGCCCGTACGTCGACCTGGAGTTCAAGAACCCCGAGGACGGCACCTGGGACCGCATCGGCACCGACGACTGGGCCGGTGACTACTTCTTCTACGTGGAGAGCCTGAAGTCGGGCGCCAGCAAGTCGCTCGACCTGCGCGTCAGCATCGACGCCAAGGCCCCGGCCGGTGACGCCTACTCCTTCGGCTCCGGCGCCTATCTCGACAACGTCGAGGGTCAGGACTGCATCGCCGAGGGCTGGGCGCAGTACGACTTCGAGGTGCTGAAGGCCGGTGCCGCCAACCCCGAGCCGGGTGACGCCGCGCCGAGCGACAAGGGCAGCAAGGACCCGGTGAAGAAGCCGCAGGGCAACGTCTCCGACCTGCCGACCGGCAACCTCGCCGAGACCGGCTCCAGCTCCGCCCTGCCCGTCATCGGCCTGGTCGGCGGTATCGCCGTCGTCGCCGGTGCGGGTGCCGTGTACACGGTGCGGCGGCGCAAGGCCCAGGCCGGCGCGTAAGCGAGTACCTGGGTAATACGCCCCAAGACAAAAGAAGGACCTGCGCTCGGAGGGGGGCGCAGGTCCTTCTTTTCTCGTCTGCCTACTCCTGCCTACTGCTGCCTACTTCTTCGGCGGCACCGCCGGTATCCCCAGGAACGGCAGCCGCAGGGCGCCGAACGCGTCGGCCGGGACCACCGGGTTCGCCGGCTCCACCGGCTTCAGCCGCTCGTACGGGCGGCCCTGGGCCGGACGCGGGTCCGCCTCGCCCTTGTTGGGCCAGTACGACATCGCCCGCTCGGCCTGCGCGGTGATGGTCAGCGAGGGGTTCACGCCCAGGTTCGCTGAGACCGCCGCGCCGTCGACGACCGAGATGCCGGGGTGGCCGTACAGCCGGTGGTACGGGTCGATCACGCCCGTCTCGCGGGAGTCGCCGATCGGGCAGCCGCCGAGGAAGTGGGCGGTGAGCGGAGTGCCCATCAGCTCGCCGACGTTGCTGCCCGCGAAGCCGTTGATCTCGGCGGCGAGCGCGGAGGCGGCCTCGGAAGCGGCCCTGATCTGCTTGGGGTTGGGCGCGCCGTGGCCCTGGCGGGCGGTCAGCAGTCCCTTGCCGACGCCGTCCGGCTTCAGGTACGTCGTCAGGGAGTTGTCCAGCGACTGCATCACCAGGCCGATGATGGTCCGCTCCGACCAGCGGCGGTTGGAGAGCGAGCGGGCGACCAGCAGCGGGTGCCGGGCCGCGTTCGACAGCCAGGCCAGGACGCGGGAGGAGCCCTCCGCGTAGGGCACCTGGAGGATGGACAGGCCGCCCATCGCGTTGGAGCCCTTGCCGTAGCGGACCGGCTCGATGTGCGTGCTCTCGTCCGGGTGGACGGAGGACGTGATCGCCACGCCCCGCGTGAAGTCGGCCTTGGGCGTGCCGTGCGCCTTGCGGTAGCGCCGGTTGTCCGTCTGGGCGCCCACCAGGGCCTCGGAGTTGGTGCGGGTCAGCTCGCCCAGCCGGCCGGAGAGGTATGGCAGCTGGCCGTGGGCCTTCATGCGGTGCAGCAGCGTCTGCGTGCCGTAGGTGCCGGCGGCGAGGACGACCCGGCGGGCCGTGAAGGTGCGGCCCTTGCCCTTCTTCTTCCGGTCCGTCGGCAGGGTGGCGACCGCGTACCCGCCGCGTGAGTCGTCGGTGACGGACATGACGGTCGTCAGAGGGTGCACGACCGCGCCCGCCTTCTCGGCGAGGTGGAGGTAGTTCTCGTTGAGGGTGTTCTTCGCGCCGTGCCGGCAGCCCGTCATGCACTCGCCGCACTCGGTGCAGGCCTTGCGGTCGGGACCCGCTCCGCCGAAGTAGGGGTCGGCGACCGGTTCCCCCGGCTTGGCCTTCGCCGTCCCGTCGGCGTCCTCGCCGTCCCCGAAGAACACCCCGACCGGCGCCAGGTGGAAGGTGTCGCCGACGCCCATCCGCTGCGCCGCCGCCTTCAGGTGCACGTCGGAGGGGGTCATCGTCGGGTTGAGCCGTACGCCGAGCATGCGCCGCGCCTGGTCGTAGTACGGCTTCAGCTCCTCCTGCCAGTCGGTGATGTCCCGCCACTGGGGGTCGTCGAAGAAGGCCTTCGGCGGTACGTAGAGGGTGTTGGCGTAGTTGAGGGAGCCGCCGCCGACGCCCGCGCCCGCCAGGACCATGACGTTGCCCAGCAGGTGGATGCGCTGGATGCCGTACATGCCGAGCTTGGGGGCCCAGAGGTAGTTCTTCAGGTCCCAGGAGTTCTTGGGCAGGGACTCCCGGGTGAAGCGGCGTCCTGCCTCCAGGACGCCGACGCGGTAGCCCTTCTCGGTGAGGCGCAGGGCGGTCACGGACCCGCCGAATCCCGACCCGACCACGATGACGTCGTAGTCGTACGCGGCGTCGTCCTGCGTGCGGACAGAGCTCTCCTGTGACACGTGCTCTCCTCGTCGAGAACGGGTGCTGTCTGGCGGGCTGGTTGGCGGGGTGGCGGGTTGGCTAGCGGAAGCGGAACGCCTTCATCAGCTTCAGGCTGGTGCTCATGAACGCCGCGTACTTCTCGTCGTCCATGCCGAGCGACGGCGCCATCGGCAGCAGCCGCTGCTGGGCGATCGTCTGGGCCTCGGTGTACTTGAGGATGCCCTCGGAGCCGTGGCGGCGGCCGAGGCCGGAGTCCTTCATGCCGCCCATCGGGGACTGGACGCTGCCGTAGGCGGGGGCGTAGCCCTCGTTGACGTTGACGGTGCCGGTGCGCAGCCGGGCGGCGACCTCGCGGCCGCGGCGGCCGTCCTTCGTCCAGACCGAGGAGTTCAGGCCGTACGGCGTGGAGTTGGCGAGTTCCACCGCCTCGTCCTCGGTCCTGAAGCGGTAGATGGAGACGACGGGGCCGAAGGTCTCCTCCGTGCACACCGACATCGGCTCGGTCACGCCGTCGAGGATCGTCGGCTCGTAGAAGTACGGGCCGATGTCCGGGCGCGCGACCCCGCCGGCGACCACGGTGACGCCCTTGGCGACGGCGTCCTCCACGTGCCGGGTGACGGCCTCCAGTTGCCGGTCGCCGACCAGCGAGCCCATGTCGGCGCCGTAGGCGAGGGACTTGCCCAGCCGCATGGCCTTGGTGCGGGCGGCGAAGCGCTCCAGGAAGGCGTCGGCGACCGACTCGTGGACGTACAGGCGCTCGATGGAGATGCACAGCTGCCCGGCGGAGGAGAAGCAGGCACGGACGGCGCCCGCGGCGGCCTTGTCCAGGTCTGCGTCCTCCAGGACCAGCATGGCGTTCTTGCCGCCGAGTTCGAGGGAGACGCCGACCAGGCGGGCGGCGGCGCCCTGGGCGACCTCGCGGCCGGTGCGGGTGGAGCCCGTGAAGGAGACGTAGTCGGCGTGCTTGACGACCTCCGGGCCGACGACGGGTCCCTCGCCGAGCACGACCTGGAAGACGTCGGCGGGCAGTCCGGCCTCGATGAGCAGGTCGCGGGCCCACAGCGCGGTCAGGCAGGTCTCGGTGTCGGGCTTCATCACCACCGCGTTGCCCGCGACGAACGCGGGGAGCGCGTCGCCGACCGACAGCTCCAGCGGGTAGTTCCAGGGGGCGATCTGGCCGACGACACCGCGCGGGTGGCGCAGTTCGGTGACCTTCGTGAGGGTCGGTACGGCGCCGGCGTGCCGCTTCGGCCTCAGGTACGCGGGTGCCTTGCGGCCGTAGTGCCGGGCCGCGACGGCGACGGCCTGGACCTCCTCGTGGGCGTGCAGCCGGGCCTTGCCGGTCTCCAGCTGGATGAGGTCGAGGACCTCGGCCTGGCGTTCCAGCACCAGGTCGTGGAAGCGGAGCAGCACGGCGGCGCGCTGCCGTACCGGGGTCCGGGCCCAGACGGCCTGGGCGGCGCGGGCCCGGTCGAAGGCGTCGGCCACGTCCTCGGGGGTGGACTCGGGCAGGTCGGCCAGCTTGTCCCCGGTGAAGGGGGTGTGGCTCTCGGTCTTGCCGGAGCCGACGACGCCCTTGGTGAGCTGCGCTATCAGCTCCGGGGTGACCACGTCGGCCGCGGTACGGGCGCCCTCCGGGGCGGGGGCGAGGGGGTTGGTGCCGGTCTTTTCCGGGGCCTGCGAGTCCGTCATGAGCCGCAGGGTATGCCGGAACCACACCTTTGGGTACCCGTGGGTAACGGGGATTCACCGACTGCTCACACGATGCCAGTGACCACTGGCAGCGAATGCGCTGATCAGGGCGTTGTGGGGGCGGCGATCAGCGCGACCGGGGACCTTCCGGCGCTTTCGGCGAGCGTGCCGAGCACCGCCGCCACCTCGTCCGCTCCCGGGCGGTCGGCGGGGTCCTCGGCCAGGAGCCGGGCCAGCAGTGGGCGGAGGCCGTCGAGGGGCCCGTCGGAGTCCCCGTCGGGGTACCTGTCGGGGTGCCCGTCGGAGTGCCCGTCCGGCCGGTCCTCGATGGCGGCGTGGAGTAGCGCACCCAGCGACCACAGGTCGGAAGCGGGGCCGGCGCCGGGCTCGATTCCCCGCTCGGGTGCGACGAAGCCGGTGTCGGCCGGGGAACCGGCGCCGTGGACGTGTCCTGTGCCGAAGTCGGTGAGGACGACGCGGCCGGTGCCGGATTCGAGGAGGACGTTGGCGGGCTTGACGTCGCGGTGGACGATGCCGATCGCGTGCGCCGCGCGCAGGGCACCGAGTACGGCGAGACCGATGCGGGCGGCCTCGGGCTCGGGCAGGGGCCCCCGCCCGCGGAGCGTGTGCAGGGACTCGCCGAGGACGAACTCCATGACGATCCAGGGGAGTCCGTCCTCCAGGACGATGTCGTGGATGCGCACGGCGGCCGGATGGTCGACCCGGGCGGCGGCGCGGGCCTCGCGGTACAGCCGGTGCGCGGCCCGCGTGTGCGCCTCGTCCTCCGGGTCACCGGGCGGCAGGGGCCGCTTCACGGCGACGTACCGCCGGGTGGACTCGTCCAGCGCCCGCCATACGGTGCCGGTGCCCGCGCTCGCGCCGCCCGTACCGATGACGCCGATGCGCTCGATCAGCCGGTAACGCCCGCCGAGCAGACGTACGTCGGGCACACGTTCGCCGTCTTCGCTCATGTCCCATGAGTACCGTGCGCACCATGCCCTTGTCGACGCGGACGGGGTCAGACCGCCCAACGGCCAAGGGAGAAACGGCCACCCGCCCGCCGCACCTCCACGGCGCCGCCCCCGCCGAAGTGCGCCGGTATCACCAACTCCACTTCCTCAACGGCCCGTTCGAGAACCCGCTGCCTGCTCCGGGCAGCCTGCCGCGGGTCGAGGCAGAAGCAACTGCTGCACTCCGGACGGAGAATCTGCACGGGATTGTGGAGCAAGTCCCCGACGAATACCGCTCGTTCGCCGCGCGAGGCGACCCTGAGCACGGACGAGCCGGGTGTGTGCCCCGGGGCGGCCTCCAGGCTGAGGTGCTCGTCGATGCGGTACTCCCCCTCCCAGCGGACGGCCAGCCCCGCGTGGTGCACGGGCGCGACGCTGTCCTCGTACACGAGCCGATCGTCCACGCGCGCGCCTCCGCCGTACCCGCCGTCCGGCCCGAAGTGGAGGTCGTCTGCGGTGGGAAGAAGGTACTGGGCGTGGGGAAAGGTGGGCACCCATTCACCGTCGACGTCATGGGTGTTCCAGCCGACGTGGTCGGCGTGGATGTGGGTGTTGACGACGACATCGACGTCACCCGTCCGTACCCCGGCCCGCTCCAGCCGCCCCGGCAGGTCACCTTCCCGCTGATGGAAGAGCGGATTCCCGGGCCGCTCCCGCCCCCGGCCCACCCCCGTGTCCACGAGCACGGTCCGCCCGCCGCTGCGCACCACCCAGGTCTGCATCGCGACCACCGCCCGGTCGCTGCCGGGCTCCCAGTGGTCGGGGGCGAGCTGCTCCTCGTACTCCTTCCACAGCTCGGGCCCGACGCCCGGGACGAGGTGGGGCGCGGGCACGAAGGGGCCCTGCCATTCGACGATCCGGAGGACCTCGACATCACCGATCACGAAACTCTGCACGCTGTCTTCAGCCATGCCTGGAAGGCTAGGAGCGCGGTGTGAGCGTTCCAATGCCCGCAAGGCTCAAGCAGATACGCTTACGTCTCATGGATGTGGTGAGCGACGCGATCTCCGCCGTCCGCACCGGGCGGCCGTCCTCCAACCGGCTGCTGGTGGGCGGGCGGTGGTGTGTGCGCCTCTCGGCATACGAGGGGGCGGGCTTCCATGTGGTCCTCGGCGGCGGCTGCGTGCTGCTGCCCGACGGGGGCGGCGAACCGGTGACGCTGGGCACGGGTGACGTGGTGCTGCTGCCGCACGGGGCGGGGCATGTGCTGGCGGACGGGCCGGTGTCGGCGGGGGATGTGCGGCGGGCGGTGCCGTTCGAGAAGGTGACGGAGGCGGACGTACGACCAGCCGCGGGCGGGCCCCAAGTGGAACTGCTGTGCGGCAAGTACCGCCTGGACCGGGCCCGGGTGCACCCGCTGATGGCGGAACTGCCCGAGGTGGTCCACCTGCGGAACCGGATCGGCGCCCACCCCGAACTCCGCGCCGCGGTGGATCTCCTGGCCCGCGAACTGACCGGCGACCGCCCGGGCGCGACCCTCGCCCTGCCGAGCCTGCTGGACCTCCTGCTGGTCTACATGGTCCGGGCCTGGCTGACGGAGGCGAGCACCGGCGCCTGGTCGGCCGCCCTGTCCGACCCGCCCACCGCAGCGGCCCTGCGCGCCCTGCACGCCGCCCCCTCGGCCCCCTGGACCAACGCCCGCCTGGCCACCGAGGCAGGAGTCTCCCGCGCGACCCTGTCCCGCCGCTTCACCTCCCTGGTGGGCCGCCCACCCATGGCCTACCTCACCTGGTGGCGCCTCACCCTCGCAGCGACCCGCCTCCGCGACACGGACGCCCCCCTGGCCACCGTGGCCCGCGACGCCGGCTACGCCAGCCCGTACGCCCTCTCCCACGCGTTCAGCCGGGAGTTCGGGGTCACTCCGGGGAGGTACCGGCAGGGCGTTCGGGCTGGATGAACCCCGAGGTGTCCAACTCGAAGCCGAAGGGCGCGGGCACGTGCAGAGGCCGCCCGAAGGGAAGGTTGGTCCGGGACCGGTAGCCCCTCGGCGACGGGTCCCAGAACGCGTTGATCTCCTGGACATGCATGTCGAGCAGCAGGTACACGGGCACGATCCGCCCGTAGGTCTCCAGCTTGTCGAGCCAGTCGGCGTCTTCCGTCGAGTCCGAGGTCAGCTCGGCGACGAGGGAGAGGGCGGCGCCATCGGCGTGCCGGCCTTCGGCTTCGAAGGCGGACTCATCGGCGACGTGCAGAGCCGGTCCGAACGCACGCTCGCAGCCAGGGAAGGTGAAGAGGAAGGGCGCGGCATCGACGTCGTGCCCTCCCGGGACATGGGACTCCAACTGGAGCCTCAGCGACCTCATCGCCTTCATGCAGCGCAACTTCGGCCACGGCGACACGACGATCTTCCCCCGGATGAGTTCGGCCTTGTAGCCGGGAGGCGTGTGCAATTCCTCGACGATCCGGAGCATGCCGTCGAACGCCCCAGTCGCACCCCTCACGCCGCATCTACCCTTTCCTCCCCCACGATCCCCAGCTCGCACCACAGCAGCTTCCCGCCGCGCCCAAAGAGATCGTCACCGAGCGGGTAGCCGCCCCACGCGTCCGCGTAGTGGCACACGAGGAAGAGCCCGCGCCCGCCGTCCGCGTCGACCGGGACAGGGTGGACCGGACTGGGCCTTCTGTCGAAGGGCGGCGGAATGTGCGGGTTGGTGTCCCAGACACTCACCCGCAGCCGGCTACCGCCCAGCGCGCGCAGCCGCAGGGTCGCGGGTCCTGTGGAGTGCCGGTAGGCGTTGGTCACCAGCTCGGATGCCAACAGTTCGGCCGTCTGGCTGAGTTGCGAAGCCCCGTGCCCGGCCAGCACGGCCCGCAGGGTAACCCGGGCGATGCGCGCGGCACGCGGATCGTGGGGCAGTTGGAGGGCGTACGACCACTTTGGGGCCGCTTCGCACTCCGGCGGGGTTACGGTGACCATGAACGCCTCCTGCGGTGGGAGAACTTGCTTGACTGAGCGGACGCGCCTCACCGTAGAGCGCTTCATGGACTACATTCCATGAAAGCCAGGGAATGTAGCCCTTATTACCTCCGCGCGAGTGACCCGCACGCCATGTGTACGAACGGGAACCGGAGCCATGCCGCAGCCAAGCCCTCTCCTCACCGCCCGGCGCCGCCGACTGGGTGTTGAGCTGCGCAGACTGCGCGAGCGGGCCGACCTCTCCGCCACCCAGGCCGCCGCGCTCGTCGGCGCCACGCAGTCACGCGTCAGCAACATCGAGGCAGGGCGCTACGGGGTGAGCGCCGACCGCGTGCGCGCCATCACCCGCCACTACGACTGCACCGACGAGCCCCTGATCGAGGCCCTCGCCGCGATGACCGGCGAGCGCCGGCGCGGCTGGTGGGAGGAGTACCGGGACATCCTCCCGCCTCGCATGCTGGACCTCACCGAGGTCGAACACCACGCCACGGCACTGCGCGTGGCGCATGTCATCAACATCCCGGGACTTCTGCAGACCCCCGACCACGCCCGAGCCCTGTTCAGCCACACGGTGCCACCACTGAAGCCCCACGAGATCGAGCACCGCGTCTCGCACCGCATCAAGCGCCAGGAGATCCTCCACCGCGAGCAGCCCCCGTCCTACACGGCGATCATTCACGAAGCCGCCCTGCGCATGCGCGTCGGCGACCGCGCCACCGTCAGGGCGCAGCTCAATCACATGAATGAGATCGGCGAGTTGGACCACGTCACCATTGCCGTGATCCTCTTCGACAGCGGCCCCTTCCACACCTCGGGTCAGGGCATCGACTACTTCCAGGGCCCAGTGACGCAGCTCGACACCGTCCAGCTCGACACCGACCACGGTGCAGAACTCATCGATTCACCAGCCCAGTTGGAGCGCTACCGCCTGATCCTGGACCGCATCCAGCAAGCCGCCCTGCCCCCGGCGAAATCCCGGGACTTCATCACCCAATTGGCCCAAGACCTCTGAAGGGGAGCACTCCATGCCCGATCGACTGCACTGGCAGAAGTCCACCTACAGCCAGGAGGCCTCCGCCTGCGTCTACGTCGCCACCACCCCCGCCGGAACGATCCTCCTCCGCGAAAGCGACACCCCGCAAACCATCCTCACCACCGAACAAGCCCAACTCGGCGCCCTCATAGCAACGCTGCGCAAGGGCTGCCCCCTCGACTCAAGAGACACCCACCCCCAGTAGGCTCACTCACCCGGCAATTGGCAGATGTGTGCCAGAGCGGACCGCAAACCGCAGGCCACCACGCGTGAGTGTGGCCCATATCTGCCAATCACGTCCAGGGATCTCGATGCAGCGGGGCTCGGCAACCTGCGCTGCTCAAACTCGCCCTTCACACCGGACTTCCCAAGGGAGACCCTCCCGGGCCGCAATGGGAAGACCGTCCCCCATCGATGTCACCTCCGCCGTCTACGCTCACGTCCGCCCGCCTCCAACAAACAGCCATCACCGCCCTCAGCGCCCCCTCCGTCCAAAAGCTCTCACGACGGCATGGCTGCGGCGCCGCAACTCTGCACCGCCTCTAGCAACGTCGACGGCCCCGCAAGTTGCCTCGCAGGGCCGTCCGTGTTCGTCTGCGCTGTCGTCATACACCGCTGTCTACTGCTCGACAGAAGACGGTCGCATTGATCTCGCGTTCGCGACAACAACTTCCGTTCGAGTTTTCAGTCTCCGTCAAGACGCAGCTGCATTGCCCCTTGTTCTTGACATTCCCGAGCCAGCCTGAGCGCGTCCTTCAGGAACTCCTTCACCGCAGGATCTTCGACCCGCAAGCATTCGACCTCGATTTCCGAGATGAACTGGCCCATCTCGCTCGAACTCAAGATCAGAGTCCCGTATGGATCCACTCGACTCAGCATGGGAAGCACACTCGATTCGCAAAGGTGAGCGAATTTGCTGTGAAGATCGAGAACGGCGTCTACCTGACTCGCGCGCCGCCGCCTCGGGCTGCTCCCTCGTTGCTCCACACGCACGAGGGTCACATCTACACCCACGACACCTCCTTGAGTGAGAGTTCGATGTCACGACCGCGCATCACTCGGGCCCCTCAGACGGGAAGGCTGTGATTAGTTTTCGATCACGAACCACGACCCGAATGTAGTACTGATCATCTCCATTCCCGTCCCGGCCGATCGGATTCGGAAACTTGTAGTAGTACGCCCCGTCGCGGGTCTCACCATCGAGTGCGCGATTGATCATTTTCTGAATCTTCGCTTTGCTCGTCGTCAAGAACTTGCTCTTGTTCGGGTACTCGCCAACACGAACAACGTGCCGATCCCATATGTGATCCCAACGACCCTTCGAAATCGGCACAGAGCAGCTGGAATTATGAACGAGGACCGGCGTCTCGCCCGCCACCACATAGTACGTGTGCAGGTCCTTGACCGTGAGGTTGTGGACCGTGGTCTGCAGGACCGTCCAGCGCTGGACCGCGGTGACCTGGACGCGGGTTCCCGCCCTTGTCTCCAGCCACTCACCGCTGTGCAGATCGGTTGCCTTGATCCACTCGCCCAGCCCGGGGACCCAGAAGGGATGCCCGTCGGTCGCGGTGACCGATGCCGTTTTGGAGCCCTTCTTGCCGTCGATGTCGACGGTGACCTTGACGAGGTGCTTGAGTCCCTGGCCCTTGATTTCGGCAGTGACCGTTTCGGTCCTGGTCTCGCCGGTCTTGGGGTCAGTGGCAAGGACCTTGTCCCCGATATCGACGTCCTTGATTTTCTTTGCGGTGCCGTCGGCCATCAACACCTTGGTGTCCGGTGTGAAGCTGTTGGCTGTCTTGCATTCCTTGGCCAGCTTCTCCAGCCGGTTCGCCTCTTTGCGGCTCTTGCGCCAGCCGTTGAAGCTGTCCAGCAGGTCGTCACCGAGGTGGTAGATGCGCTTGGCCAAGGCCCCGGCCTTGTCCCACCTGAGGAAGTACTTCTTGGCCAGTTTGGCGAGCGGGCCGCCCCCCAAGAAGGAGGACACCACGTTGAGCGCGGTGTTGCCGCAGGAGCCGAGGCTGCCGGTCGTGAAGCAGTCCAGTGCGTCCGTGATGCCGAGTTCGTCAGCGGCGATACTGGCCAGTTCCTTGGCGATGGCCATCGCCCGTTGCTTGGCCGCGTCCTCCTTCTCGCGGGCCTGGTCCGCCTTGGCCTGAGCCGGCGGAGGACTGGGGCTGCCACCGCCACCGCCACCGCCACCGCCCGAATTCCCGCTGCCGGTGCCGCCCTTCTTGGGCTTGTCGTCGCCGTAGCCGTCGACGGTGGGCCAGCCCTTGCCGTCGTTGCAGCTGTCGCACCACAGGCCGGTCGGGTCGGAGCCCGTCACCGGGCTGTTGTTGCTGTACGCGTAACCGTTGATCTGCTGCGGGTCGTTGTAGTCGACGACCGGGTCCGCCGAGATGAAGCGACCCGTGTCCGAGTCGTACTCGCGAGCGCCGAGTGTCGTCAGGCCCGTGGACTCCTGGATCGTGCCGCCCACGAAGCCCTTGTCGTTCACCCAGCCCGAGGAGGAGGACGAGGACGAGGACTCGTCACGCGCGTTGCCGAACGGGTCCGTGCGGCGACGGGTCGTGGCGCCCGTCTTCGCGTCGACCGCCAGCTCCGCCGTGCCCTGGTGGTCCGAGGCGAGGAAGTGGACGCCGTCCGCCTCCCGCATCGCGACCGTCGTGTCGGCGAAGGCGTAGTAGCGGGTCGTCGTCACCTTGGACGTTGACTTGTCCAGGTGCAGTTCCATGCCCGGCAGGTAGAACGTCTTCTCGTCGGGGGTGTCCCTGAGGACCCGCGAGCCCGAGGCGTCGTACTTGTACGTCGTCACCGACTTGTCGGCGTTCGTGACCGTGGTCAGCTCGCCCTGCTTGTCCCAGTCCAGCGACTGGGTGTCGCCGTCCAGGACGCGCGTCTTGGTGTTGCCGGACGCGTCGTAGGTGTAGGTGTCCTGGGAGGTGACGGCGGGCGTGGTGCTCGTCGCGTCCTTCTTCTCGACGACCGACGACACCGTGTGCGGGCCGGAGTCCGTGCCCTTCGGGCCGGAACCCTTGCCGTACGTGTAGGTCCGGCTCGCGGTCGCCGCGCCGTTCAGGCCGTGGCGCACCTCGCTGGTGCGGTTGCCGATCGAGTCGTAGCCGTACTCCGTCCAGTACGGGGACACTCCGCCCACCGTCGAGGACGAGGCGCCCGTCGCGCAGGCCGTCTCCGTGCTGCCGGTGCCCTTGGCGCCGTTGGGCGTCACGGACGAGGTCCACGTCTCCTTCAGGCGGGCCAGACCGTCGTACTTGAAGCACTGGACGTCGCTGGTGCCGCGGGTCGGGGTGTCCGCGATGGAGAGGATGTTGCCGTCTTCGTCGTATGTGTAGTCCGCGTCGTAGGCGACACTCGACGCGCCCTCGACGTCCACCCGCGAGTTGGCCAGACGGTCCGTGCCCGCCTCGAAGGTGTTGGTGATCCACGTCTTCGGCGCGGCGGAGTCACCCGACGACAGCTCCAGCTGTTCAAGGTTCGACGTGGGCGAGTACGACGCGTCGGTGACGTAACTGCCGCCACCGAGGGAGGTGTTCAGGCCCACCGGGCGCTGCAGGTCGTCATAGACGTACGACAGTGCCTCGGCGGACAGGTCACCCGCCGCCGGCAGGCCCTGGCCCTGGAGCGTGCCGTCCCGGTTGTACTGGGTGGTGAACTCGTACGTCCCGCCCAGTTGCGGCTCGGCCGTCTTGGAGAGGTAGTACTTCGTCGAGGTCGGCTTGAAGTCGTTGTCGCCGTCGAGGACCGGGTAGGTCACCGACGAGTAGACCGCGCCGTCCTTGTACGTGTAGACGCCGTACAGCTCGCCCTTGGCGACGGTGTCGTACTTGGTCACCGAGAGCTTGGTGCCGGTGGTCGCCTCGCCCTGCCAGGTCGAGACCGCTCGGCCCAGTTCGTCGTAAACGGTCGACGTCTTGTCGCCGTTGACGGTGACCGAGGTCTGCCGGTCCAGGTCGTCGTAGGTGTACGAGGAGGCGCCGGTGTCGGGGTCGGTGGCCGTCATTCTGCGGCCCAGCTGGTCGTACGTGTACGACCAGGCGTTCCCCTTGTCGTCCGTCACCTTCGTGAGCAGGCCGGCGGGGTTGTAGCGGTACGCGGTGGTGACCGCGTCGCCGTCCGTCGGGTACTGGATCTGGGTCGTCGCGTTGTCCCGGGCGTCCTTGACGACCGTGGTCTTCGTGCCGCCCTTCGGCGGGGTGGTCGTGACCCGGTCACCGCCGTAGGCGTACGTGGTGCGGTACTTCTCCGTGCCCTGGACCATGAACACGGAGGCCGTGGTGCGGCCCGCGCCGTCGTACTCGGTGACCGTCTGCGCGTCGAGGTCGGCGTTGACCGGCTTGAACAGGGTGGTGGAGGGCGCGCCCGAGGTGTAGTAGGTGTCGTTGACCTTCGCCACGCGGCCCGAACCGTCGTAGAACGTGTCGGCGACCATGCGGCCACCGTCCGCGCCCTGCGTCTGATCCTGGCGGGGCCTGAGGAAGCCGTCGTACAGCGACCATTCGCTGCCGTACGTCGTTCCGTCGGCCTGGATCTTCTGGGTGTGGACGGCGGTCGGGCCGTCGTCGCCGCGGACCAGGTACTCGTACTTGAGAGACGGCGTGAGGTTCGACGCCTTGGGGCGGTCGGGCAGCCAGACCGAGACCAGGCGGCCGAGGCCGTCGTAGGCGAGGTCGGCGCGCTTGCCGTTCATGTCGACCTTGGCGCTCGGCAGGCCCCACTGGGGTGCGTACTCGGTGGACGTCGTCCAGCCGTCGACGTTGGTGACGGTGGACTTGGTCGCCAGTCCGTAGGTGTCGGTGTAGGCGGTCGAGGACGTGTACTTGGACGTGGTAGCCGCGGTCTCGGCGTCCTTCACCACCAGCGGGCGGCCGTAGGCGTCGTACGTCGTCACGGCTGTCGTCCGGTACGTCGCCGTCGTGCCGTCGTGCGAGGACAGCCGCTTGGTCATGGTGGGGTCGCCCTTGGTCGGGGCGGCGCCCAGCGTCGTCGAACCGTCGTAGTACGTCAGGTCGTCGGAGATGACGTCTGACGCACGGTTCGGTGTGGTCGAGCAGTCGACGCCGACCTTCTCCACCCGGGACACGAGCGAGTACAGGTGCAGGCTCGCGCTGTCGGCGTACTCGGTGCGGGTGCACTCGTTGTCGGCGACGCCGACCTCGCCGTCGTCGTCGACCCGGACCGCGCGGCCGGTGGTGTCGTCGTAGGTGGTGGTCGACTTGGTGTGCCGCCAGCCGCCCACGGTGAGCGCCGTGTACGTGTCCGTCGAACCGGTGGCGATGTAGCGGGCCTTGCGGGTGCCCCAGTCCTCGGTCTCCGTCGCGGTCACCGCGGTCCAGGGCACGGTCACCGACTTCTGGGTGATGTCGGAGCCGTTGTAGGTGATCGTCTCCAGCTCCTGGCCGGCCTTCCAGTCGGAGTCGTCGTAGGAGACGCCGTTGGAATCCGTGACCGTCGCCGAGCGGCTGGTGCCGTCCTTGTCCACGTCGCCGTCGAGGCCGCGGAAGAAGACGTGCTCGGTCTTGGTGTTGGAGGCGGAGTTGGTGCCGTCGGAGGTGACCACCCGCACCCTGCCGTAGCCGCGCCAGTCGCCCCACGTGCGGTACTCGGACTTGGTGATGCCGTCGGCGCGCGTCTTCCGCCAGCCCGCGTCACCGAGGTAGGTGTACGAGGTGACCTGGTCGGGGTTGTCGCCGGTGAGGTCGGTCTGGACGACGGAGGCGACCACGTACTTGTGGAACCAGTCGACGATGGGGTCCTCGACCCCCGGCGGGTTCCACTTCACCGGGAAGCACCGCACCTTGGAGGAGTCCTCGGCCGGGAGGTTGCTCGTCGTGCACTGGTTGTCGGTGTAGTTGACGCTGATCGCACCACCGGCCTCGTTCTTCACGCCCGACAGGCGGAAGCGGTAGAACGGCTGGAGGTTGTCACCGGCCTTGTCGACGCGGTTGGGCAACTGCGTGCCGTACAGCTCGACGGAGGGGACGGAGACGTCGCTGCCCGTCTTGCCGGTGTGGTCGATTTTGCTCAGCCACAGGGACTTCGACGCGTCGCCGTTGTCGGTGAAGACGTGGGTGAGGCTCCACTCGTCGACCGGGGAGTACGTCGAGTCGCCGGTGCGGATCTGCGTGGTGACCTTGGTGAGCTTCTTGCGGGTCCAGAAGGTCGGGGAGTTCTGACCGGGGCACTTGGTGGCGGCCTTGCAGTTCTGGTCCCAGGGGATGTCCGGCCAGTCGGCGGCGGTGGAGTCCTTCAGGGCGTCGGCGGAGCAGTCGGTGAGGGATCCGATGCAGCGCTCGGCCGTGGTGAAGACGACCTGGGCGGCCGGCTTGGTGGAGTACACCTTGCCGTCGCGCTGGCCGTAGTCGATGCGCTTGGGGTAGCCGCCGCGGATGTAGGCCTTGCCGTTCTCGGTGGTCTTCAGGCCCTGGGTGTAGTAGTTGGTCTCCTTGCCGTAGAAGTACGACATGGCGTCGCCGTGCGGGTCCACGACGTAGTCGAGGTTCCAGCGCCAGGCCTGCGTGCAGTACGCGTCGGCGAAGGTGGCGTTGTAGCAGGGCTCGCCGGAGTCGTCGCCGTAGACGGGGACGGTCCAGGTGGAGTCGGTCTCCTCGTTACCGCTCGCGTAGCCGGGCAGCCGGTTGAGGCCGAAGTAGTACTGGGTGCCGTCGGAGGTCGTGATCTTCCAGTACTCGCCGTTGTTGTCGCCGTTGGTGGCGTTGGTCAGGTGCTCGACCTTGGAGTTGTCGTCCGAGTCGATCCGCCACTCACCGGTCTTGTCATCCTTGATGAGCTCACCGGAGGTGCCGCCGGCGAGGGAGACCGTGGCGTTGTCGTACGCCCAGCACTCGTCGCCGTTGTTGGCGTCGTGGCCGTCGTCGGCACACGGCTTGTAGTTGCGCTCGATGAAACCGGGTTCGTAGGAGAAACCCTGGCCGATCCACGAGCCCTGGTTGTTGGTCGTCGCCGTCTGGCCGTCGATCGACTGCGAGTTGTAGCCGAAGCCGACGGTCGGCTGCAGGCCGCCGGGGACCGGCGGGGTGGTCATCGGGTACGACCAGGTGAACGCGCCCGAGCTGGTGTCGACGCCCCACTGGGAGGACGGGGAGAGGCTGGTCGCCTTGTAGTCGCCGCCGTCGCCGCTGCTGCCGGAGGTGGCCGCCACGACCGTGGCCGAGGAGTTGGTGGCGCCGGCTTCCAGCAGTTGGGTGGAGGGGCCGGAGGTGTCACCGGCCGCCTGGACGGTCGCCGTCAGCTTCTGCTTCGCCGTGTCGTTGGTGCTCTTCAGGTACGTCGGCGTGGCGCAGGATTTCTTCTGCGGCGTGGTCAGGACGCAGGCCGGGTACTGGGCGAAGCGGAGCCGGGAGCCGTAGCCGCCGCCGTAGGCGTCGGCGAAGTCGGAGTAGTCGAGGGTGACTTGCGCGGCACCCTTGGCGGTGTCGCCGTCGGTGCGGGCGACGGTGAACAGTACGCCGTCGACGCCTGCGGCCGAGGCGGCCTTGTGGTCCAGGACCTGGACGCGTACCGAGTCGGCGCCCTTCTTGCCACCGGTCGCCTTCGCCATCAGGGGCAGGCCCTGAGCCTTGGACGCCTTGGAGGAGAGCTTGAGCCGCGCGCTGCCCGCCTTGGGCCAGTGCGCCTTGTCGGCGTGCTTGACCGCGGCCTTCTTGGCCTCGTCGGTCTTCTTGAACGCCTTGGGCGTGTCGTTCTTGCCGTCGACCGGGTCGTCGAGGTTGGTCTGGGTCTTCGGCCTGGTCAGGCCACCGTCGGCTTGGGCCTGGGGGGCGTACTGCGGGAGCAGCCCTATGGACAGCGCCAGTCCGAGGACCAGCGCGGCCCGCTTTCGGCCGCTTCGCCAGGCCGGTCTGGGCGACCGGAACCATGGGGGCGAGGACATGACATCTCCATCGGAGTCGGGACAACGATGTGTGTGGGGGGGGACATCGGAGGGGGTGAGGGGGCTGGTGCGCACGACGACAGGGGCGGACGGCCCGCAGGCCGCCCGCCCACGCGTCGGGAGGGTCAGGCGGAGGTCTCCTCGATGCTGCTGCCGCCCGGCAGGGTCGCCACGAGAGCCACCAGTGAGGCATCCAGCGGGCCCTGGTACATGCGCACCTCGTCGACGGCACCGGAGAAGTACTCGCCGGCCTTCGTTCCGGTCAGCGCACGGCCGATCTGGAGACTGGTGGTGCTGAAGTCCCAGGTGTTGTCCCAGGCGGCGTCGGCCACCGCGGTTCCGTTGACGTACAGCAGTACGTCGCCGAAGACCGCGTTGTAGACGAGCGCGAGATGGTCGCCGTCGCCCTCCGAGCTCGGCGGGTCGGCGTTGTCCAGGACCGTGGTGGTCACCGGGGAGGCCGTGTCCCCGCCGGTCACCACCAGTTGCCAGCGGCTGCTCGCGGCCACGTACTTCACCTTGATGGCGCTGCCCTTCGTACCGGACAGGGACAGCACCGTCTCGTCCGCCGTCGGGTTCGCCGCGGCGAGCCGGGCGCGAGCGGTCAGGGTGAAGCTGTCCTGGGCCGAGAGCGGTCCCGTGCCCGCCCGGGTGGCGTAGGCGGAGGTGCCGTTGAGGGCGAGGTGCCCGTCACCCCAGAGGGGTTCGGCCGGGGGCACGCAGTCCGGGTCCGTCTCGGGGTCGCAGGACTCGTCCGGCACGTAGATCGAGGCGCCGCCGCCCAGGGTCAGGCCGGTGCTGCCGGAGGTCTCCGGCGAGATGCCGTTGGCGGCCTGGTCCAGCTGCCAGTAGGCGAGCTGGTGTGGCTGGATGCCGCCGAGTTCCTGGCCCTCGGTGGGCGGGATGACGCGGTCGTGGAGCTTCACGTCGGCGACGCTGCCCTTGAGGTAGGTGGTGTAGCCGTCCAGGGCGATCTTGCGGCCGATCTGCAGGGCGCCGGTCGCGTTCCACGTGGTGTGCCGCGCCTGGATGTCGTCGGCGACGACGACGCCGTTGACGTAGAGCATCATCTTGCCCAGCTCGGCGTCGTAGACCCCGATCAGATGCGTCCAGCTGCCGGCGACAGCCGCTGCGCCCGAAACCTTCCAGGAGCCCAGCGACTCCATGTCGCTGACCGGGATACGGAAGGTCCATGAGGCGCTGTCGACGTCGTAGCCGAGTTCGAAGCCGACCTGGGCGGTGCCGTCCTGGCTGACTACCGTGACGTCCTCGGTGGGCAGCGAGGGCAGCATCACCCAGGCACTGACGGAGAAACTCTTGCCGGTGTCGACCGCGGGCGCGCCGGCGTCGAGGTAGGCGTTCTCGGTGCCGTCGAGCGAAGCCGCGGTATCGGTGGAGCCCAGGGGCCCCGCGGCGCCGAACGTCACCCCGGAACCGGCGGTGGCGGCAGGGGTGCCGTTGCTGCCGGCCGCCTTCGCCGAGCCCTTCACGTCACCGAGGGTCCAGGCGGCGACGGGTGCGCGGCCGTCGCTGACGAGGAAGACATAACCGGTCGGTGTCTGCTGCGGGAATCCGGCGCCGTCCACCGCACTGACGTGCAGGGTGTAGGAGCCCTCGCCGGGCGGCATCCAGCGGATGGTCGCGGGGCCGCCGGTGGACTCGGCGGCCACCGTCTTCTTCGTGTGGTCGGCCTGCGGGCCGGTGAAGTAGTACGTGTACTTCGTCACGTCCGCGGCGGGCGAGTCCATGGTGAAGCTGCCGTAGTCGCCGGTGCCCGCGTGCCAGGCGTCGTCGTCCGGGTACCGGTCCGACGTGACCTTGGCAGCCTTGGGCTTGGTGTTGTCGTAGATGAACTCGCAGCGGGTCTGGTCGCCGTCGGTGGACCAGGCGCCGTACGACTGCTGGTCGTAGCCCTGGACCGACCAGGCGATGACGGTGTTCTGCGGGAGGGAGAAGCCCGCTTCACCGTCGCCTGAGACGTCGTCTCCCACGGCGTACTTGAACACCTGCTCGCCGGTCTGGCCGTCCTTGCCCACGCTGTACGTCGACTTCTTCGCCGTGGTCGCGTAGTGGACCACCTCGTCGCCCGAGCCATTGGTCCACCAGACCTTGAAACGGGCCTGCAGGGACTCGGAGTTGGAACCGGTGTCGCCGTGGTCGTAGTCACGGATGACGGCGTGCAGGACCGGCGCCTCGCTGACGTAGTGGTCGGTGGCGTTGCCGTACTCGCAGGTGTCACCGGGCGACATGGTCAGGTCGTCCTGGTCCGGTTCCAGCGGCGGCCGGTTGTACTTCACGGACAGGTAGGCGTTGCCGCAGAAGCGCTTCCAGTACGAGGTGTCCGACTCGCTGCCGGCCTTGAGGCGGAAGGTGGTGGTGCCCCAGCCCTTGTCGGCCGCGGTCTGCACGGTGCTCTTGGCGTCGAACAGCACGTTCTGGTTGGTGGACGTGCAGGAACCCGCCGGGTTGGTGGGCGATTTGCTGCCGATCGTCGCCTTCGAGGTCGGCTGGTTCAACCAGTTCGTGGACGAGTTGATCGCGCTCGCGCCGCCGCTGTTGACCCGGGCCAGCTGCACTTCGCGTGCCGCGTCGCTGTAGGTGAAGACCATGGTGACACCGAAGGAGGCCTCGACGATGTCCTTGCCCTTGAAGGTGCCGGTCGGGATCGCGAAGAACTGCCGCTTGACGTCGTCGGTGCTGGAGCAGCGGAAGGAGACGTCGGACGGGCAGCGGCCCACGCCTTCGTCGTCGTCGAACTTCCAGAACGAGGCGCTGGAGTAGTGCGAGGACACCATGGTCCAGGCGGTCCTGCTCGCGGACTTGACGACGGGGTCGATGTAGACCGGGTAGACGGTGTCCTTGTCGGTGAGCAGGCTCTGGTCCGGGGTCAGTGTCATGGCGCCGGACGTGACGTCGACGCCCACGTCGGCCACCTGGGCCCCGTCCGGCGGCGTGACCGCCTCGGTGTCCTGCCCGGCCGAGGCCGTTGGCGACGCGGACGGCTCGCTGCCGGCCGTGTGGCTGGAGTCCCACATCAACGGCCGCGGTGCCTCGAAGACGGCACCGCCCGCGCCGGTGTCGGTGGCGGTCAGGCCGCCGCTGGTGTTCTCCTTCAGGCTGACCGAGGTGGTGCCGACAGGAAGTTGGAGCTTCTGCAGTTCGGGGTTGGCCGCCGCCTTCGCGTTCTTCACCACCAGTACGTGGGAGAAGCCCTCGGCACTCGCGGTGACCTTGAGGTCGACACCGGGCAGCACGTTCCCGTACGTGGCGGTGGGGCCGTCGATCTTCGGCTTCGGCAGCGTCCGAGGCCAGTCGAGGGACAGCGTGTGACCGTCCCTCTCGATCTCGGCGAAGGTCCTGTCACCGCCGCCGGAGAAGGACATGGCGGTCAGCGAGGCCTTCGGGGCGAACGTGCCGTTCTTCCGCCGGACGAGGTCGGTGTCGATACTCGTCCACTCGCCGTGCTTGCGGGTGCGGACGGGCTGGGCGTATTCGGTGGTGGTGAACGTGCCGTCGGGGTTCGCGACGGTGCTGCTGCGCTCGTCGCGCAGGCTCTGGATCTCGACCGGTTTGCCCGACTTCTCGGCCTTGGCCCGGGCGTCGTTCTGACTGAGCGCCCGGCCGCTTTCGTGTGAGGCGCGACCGGAGGCCGCCGCCTCGGCCTGCTGGGTGGCGGGCGTGATGCCCAGGCCTGTCGTCAGCAGGGCCGTGACAGCCGTGGCGACGAGGGCGGCACGGCGTCTGCGGCTCGTGCGGATCTTCATCGTGATGTGCCTTCTGTTCCCCGTGCGCTGCGTCATCCGACCGTTCCGAACGCCTCGCCCGCGTCGGGCAGACCGCCCGCGCCGGGCACGTAGGTGGTGGTGCCGGTGGTGGTCGTGCCGTCGATGTCCGTCCACGGCAGGACGTAGAGAGCACCCTTGGGAGAGCCGGCAGCCTTGCTGTAGGGCACGCCGACGGAGAGGTTGCCGGAGCCGGAACTCAGGGCGAGGCCGTTGTAGTCCCGTGCCGTAGCGATGCCGGGCAGGCCCGAACCCCGCGTGAGAATCTTGTCCGCAGCGCCGACCGAGGTGTCCATCGGCCGGAAGATCTGGACCGCCCCCGCGTCCTTGACCGAGCCCACGTCCCGGCCCGGGATACCGACGGCCAGCCGAACGGTGGCGCTGCTGGTGACGACACTGGTGTCGGTGTTGGCGATGGTGACCCGCTGCCCGAAGAAGTCTCCCTGCGATTCCGTCCCCTCAACGCCGTCGGTCTTGGGGTCTATCCCCGCCACCAGCGAGTACGCGCCCGACGGTTGGATGCGCACAACAGTGACGCTTCCGGCGTCGACGACTCCATCGATGTCCTCTCCAGGGGTACCGGCTACAAGGAGGGCGTCGGAGTTGTACGTCTGATCGCTGGGCCGGAAGTTCGTCATCGAGATCGAGGTGCCGAACGCGTCGCCTGCCTCCGCGACGCCGGGGATCGTGTCGCCGTTCGTTCCTTGGCCGATTCCCGCGAGCGCGGTGGGTACGCCGTCCGTGAAGGTGTGGTTGAAGACCGTGACACCGCCCGCGAACCCCTGATCCCCGATGGCTTCGCCAGGCCCGCCGACGGCGAAGTAACGGTTGGTTCCGGCCAGCGAGTAACCAAAGCGGTCGTGGGGCTCGACGATGCCGGGGACACCGGGATCCTTCTCACTCACGGAGACCTTCGTCGTTCCCTGGACATACTCGATGCAACCAGCGTCCGCGTACGTCTTGCCGTTCTCGGTGACGTTCTCGCCTGGCGCACCGACCACGAGGTAAGGGGAACCGCTCGCGGTCTCGCCGGCCTTCACCGCGTAGCCGAACCAGTCGTACGCCTCGGTGGAGGTGGCAGAGTCGAGTTGGGCCTGGGTATACCCCTCGATCTTCGATCCGGCGCCTATGCCGGTGGGCGTGCCGTGGATCACGTAGACGGCGCCGGCGTCGATGAGTTGGCTTCCGTCCTTGGCGGCCACGTCTTCGTAAGGGGTGCCGACCACGAGGTCGGTGCATCCGTCGCCATCCGCGTCGTAAGAAGTGCGGGAGAAGCCGAAGCGGTCGTTCGCTTCGGGGTTGGCCGGCATGCCTGCGGTCGCTTGGGAGATCTCCGAAACGCCCTTGCCGCCTCCCAGCACTACGCGCACCAGCCCGGCCATCTTGGCGCCGTTCACGGTGGCGTTCGGGTCGGCGATGACGGTGTCGGTAATGCCGTCTCCGTTGAAGTCGCTGGACGTGCCCCCCGTACAGGTCGCGGCCATCGCCTGTGGCGACCCGAGTGACACAACACCTGCGGCCATGGCAAAAACGCCGACCGTGGCTGTCAAAGCCCCGGCCAGACGTGTACGCGTACGCACACCCCACCCCTTGATCCGGTTATGGGCAGGTCTCCCCAATCGACCCCACCCATGTCATAAGCGCTGACTAAATATGAGGCGGATAAGGATCGTCAACCCTCCGGTTACCACTCGCTTGCACACAGCAAGCACACAGGCTGGGATCATTTAATTCATCCAGTCCTCAATAAATCAAACGGTAAGATCCTTTATCAAGACCGGGCAAATCAACCATTGAGACACGTGGCCGAAAAGCACTCTGAGCTGGCCCTTCATCAGCCACCCACGTCGCGGTCACCGGAGACTCATGTTATGTTCACAGCTGCTAAAAATAGCTTCCAATGGGGTTGCTTACGGCTATTTGGAGAGCTTGATTATGCCCGGCTCCACCGTCTCGGTGATTATCGCCGCATACAATGCAATGCCATATCTGACGCGTTGCATCGACTCCGTCGCCGAGCAGACCATTGGCCGGGACCGGCTTGAGGTCATCGTCGTGAACGACGGCTCGACCGACGGCACCGCAGCCGAGCTGGAGCGGCTGGCCGGCGTTTATCCCGGGCTGCTGCGGATCTTCCACCAGGAGAACTCCGGTGGCCCCTCGGCTCCCCGGAACGCGGGGCTCGCCCATGCGGGGGGCGAGTACGTCTTCTTCCTGGACGCCGACGACCACCTCGGTCCGCAGTCCCTGGAACGCATGGTCGCGATGTCCGAGAAGAACGGCACCGACATCGTGCTCGGCAAGATGGTGGGCGTGGGCGGACGCAGTCTGCCGAAATCGATGTTCCGGCGCACCCAGCCAAGGACCGACGTTTTCACCTCGCGTGTCTACTGGGCCCTCAACCCGCTCAAGCTCTTCCGGCGCGAACTGATCGAAAGGCATGGTCTGCGCTTCCCGACCGGCCTGCCCATCGGCGAGGACCAGCCATTCGTGGCGCTGGCCTACCTCCACGCATCCGGGGTCTCCGTGATCGCCGACTACGACTGCCTCTTCTGCACGCTCCGTGAGGACGGCGCCAACGCCACCGTCCGCAACGGCGGTTCCGAGCCGCGGCTGCTGTTCCTCCCGCGCATGGTGGACCTGCTCCTGGAACACGTGCCGCCCGGCCCCGGACGCGACCACCTGGCGCACCGCCACCTGACGGTGGACGTGGCGCAGATCCTGAACGAGCACCTGGTGCACGAGCCCAGCGAGGTGCAGCGGAAGGCACTCGGTCAACTCGCCGAGATCATCGCCCCGTTGTGGCACGACGGACTCGCTGACAGGCTCTCGGCGATGGCCCGTCTGCGGCTGTACCTCGTACGGCACGAGATGCTGGACGAGGTGCTGGAACTGGCGCGATTCGAAAACCAGCTGGACAGCAGCAAGGCGGCCACCCCGCTTCTCATCGAGAACGGCCGCGCCTACGCCCGCTACCCTTTCCTCCGCGACCCCGCCCACCCCGTCCCCGACGCCTGCTACGACGTCACCGCCCAGCTCGGCACCCGCCACCACGTCACCCGCGCGGAGCTGCGAGGCACGACGCTCCACCTGGCCGGCCACGGCTACATCCACCGCGTCGAGACGCGCGAGGTCAGCACCGAGCTGGTCCTGCGGGAGCGTGACAGCGAGGCCGAGTACCGGCTGCCCGTCACCCACACGGCGACGCCCGGGCTCGGGGCGGCGGAGGACGACGGGCGGTTCGCCTACGACCTCGCCGGTTTCGAGGCCACCGTCGACCTCACCACCGCCGCGGACGGCTCGCCCCTCGCCGACGGGCTCTGGGACATCTTCCTCGCCATCGGCGCCCAGGGGCTGTCCAAGGAGGTCCGCATCGGCAGCAAGCGGGCCGAGAGCGTCTCCGGCAAGGCGAGCACACACGTGGTCGTCGGCACCGGTGGCGAGGGGCTGCGCGCTGTCACCCTCTACACCACCAAACCGCACGGCAACTTCACCCTCGACCTTGGCGAGCGCAAGCACGAGGTACTGCCCCACCTCGGCGTGGACGCCATCCGCTGGGCTGCTGACGCGCCCACCGAGTTGGAGATCAGCGGGCGGTGCACACTCGCGGGGTACCCAGAGGGTGCGCTGATGGTCGCGCTGACGGACAGTGAGAGTGGTGGCACGATCGCCTTATCCGTGCGTCAGGTCTCGCACGTCGGCGACGACTTCGTGGTGCGGGTGCCGATGGCCGCGCTGCCGGCCGGTGTCTGGGGCGGTGAGCTTCGTCTCGGGCCGTGGGTGTTGCCGCTTCCCGAGCTGCCCCAGGAGCTCACTCCGGCCAGGTGGCGCCGGCGTGGACTGCCCTGGTACGCCAAGCCCGTGCCGGACTGCGACGGTCGGTTCGCGCTGGAGGTGGCGAGGGTCGAGCTCGTGAAGGCCCTCGCGGGACGGCTCAGGTAGACACCCGCTCAGTCGGAAGGCGTGAACGTGTCGGTCGCGACGTCGAAGTACTCCCGGGCCTCCGCGACCTTCCCCACCGGTGCCGAGACCCATACGTCGTACATCCGGCCGTTCTCCTCCCAGCACAGGTCGTAGGTGTGCCGGGGGCCCTCCGACGTGCTGAAGCCGTTCCAGGTGAACTCCCAGAGTGCGGCGGGGTTTCCGTCGTGGGTGGTTCGGGTGACGCGGCCGTCGTGGTAACCGGGGTTGGTGGTGGAGCCGTTGGCGGCGGAGCGGCGCATCACCGCCAGCGGGCCGCCGGTTTGCGGGTCGGCGGCCTTAATGCCGAGGCGGAAGGTCTGCCACTGCGACATGTAGAAGACGCGCTCGCCCTGCGGGTCCCGGGTGAAGCCCTCCGGTACAGCGAGGGAGAAGCCGGCCGGGTCCCGGACGAGACGGTAACCGGAGGGTGCGGTAGGGGAGTTCGCCGCGGCCGGGCTGGTGGTGGCGGTGCTCCGGGTCACGGTGACCGTGGGGGTGGGTGAGGCGGACGCGCTCGTCGTGGTGCCCGGCGCCGAGCTCGTCGGCGTACCGCCGCCGTCCTCCCCGCCCCGGTGCATCAGCAGCGCCGCCGCCGACACGCCCGCCCCCGCCATCGCGGCGACGAGCAGGGCCGCCACCAGCACGCCCCGCGTGGAGTGCCCGGACGGAGGCGACTGAGGCGGGGGCGCGGACTGCGGGGTGTGGCGGGGGACGTCCCGCTGGGTCGGCGAGTACGGCACCGGTGGCTGCGGCACGCGGCCCGTCTCGCGGAACGCCCGCAGCATCCGCTCCGCCTCCGCCGCGCCCAGCCGCCGGTCCGGATCACGCTCCAGCAGGCCCCGTACGACGGGCAGCAGCGGCTCGGCCTGCGCGGGCGGGTGGATCTCGGCGGTGACGACGGCGTGCAGGATGCCGCCGAGCGAGTCCCGGCGGAACGGCGACTCGCCGCTCAGCACGGTGCACAGCAGGGCGCCCAGCGACCACAGGTCGGAGGCGGGTCCGGTCCGCGACCCGGACATCCGCTCGGGCGCGGTGTATTCGGGCGAGCCCACGAAGGAGCCGGTCTCGGTGAGCGTCGTGGCCCCGGCGACCTGCGCGATCCCGAAGTCGGTGAGGACTACGCGGTCCGTGCCGGACTCGACGAGTACGTTCGCGGGTTTGATGTCCCGGTGCAGGACGCCGGCCTCGTGCGCGGTACGCAGGGCGCTCAGCAGGTCGATGCCGATCCGGGCGGCCTCGGCGGCATCGACCGGGCCGCCCGCCGCGATCCGGTCGGCGAGCGAACCACCGTCGATCAACTCCATGACGATGTAGGGGAGTTCGCCGTCCTCCACGACGTCGTGCACGACGATGATGTGCGGGTGGCTCAACTGGGCGACCGCCCGCGCCTCACGCAGGGTGCGGTCGCGCTGCTGTCGTGCCTCGTCCTCCGACAGGGAGGCTTCCAGGGCCAGTTCCTTGACCGCCACCCGGCGGCCCAGCAACTGGTCGGTCGCCCGCCACACAACACCCATGCCGCCGCGCCCGATCCGCGCCTCCAGGCGGTACCGGCCCGCGATCACACGGAAGTCGTCCCCCTCGGTCCCCATGGGCCCATCATGCCCCACACGGACGCGACCGCTCCGGGACGTACGCCCGGGTGGCCGACAACCGACGCCCGAAAGGTCAGGAGCTGGGCGGCTGCCAGCTCTGCAGCACCCACTTGAACTGCTTGCTCGTCTTCGCCCAGTCCTTATCGGGCGTGGACATGTAGATCGCGTACTCGGCGCCCTCCCGCGAGAAGTACGTCTCCTCGACGGCGTGCCGCGGGCCGGCCACGTACGGCGGGTCCTTCGCCAGCGCGTCCCAGGTGTACTCCCACCGCGAACCCTTGCAGTCGCGGTAGATGTTGGGCTTCATGGCGACCTGCTGGTAGTTGATCAACTTCTGCCGGATCTGCGCGTCGAGGTCCTTCTGGTGCGAGTAGGCGTCGGGGAAGTCCGGTGAGTTGTCGATGGCGATGCGGACGAAGTGCTTGCCGCCGTCGGGCGTGTAGTCGACCTGCGCGATGCCGCCACCGGTGCTGACCACCTTGCGCCTCCAACTCGCGGAGGGCACGGAGATGCTGAAGCCCAGCGGGTCGCGTTTGGTGACCCAGCCGGGCTGGATGCCCGCGGGGGCCGTGGAGGAGGCCGAGTCCCCGGGGGCCGGGGCTGCGCCGGAGCCGTTGTCGTCCTGCTGCCCGGCTTCGTACCTCTGCCACGCCACCGCGCCGCCCCCGCCGACGACGGCGGCGAAGGCGACGACGAGGGCGAGCGTGCGCAGGCGGCGGCGCCGGGGACCGGCGGTCGCCGTGTGCTGGATGACGACCGGGGGTTCGACCGCCGTCGGCGCGGTGACGGGGCCCTGGCCGTGACTCTGGCTGTGACCTTGGCTGTGGCCATGACCTTGGCTGTGGCCGTACGGGGGCGCAGCCGTCTCCGGCGGGTACGGCGTCCCCGTCCCGCTGGAGTACCGGGCCCTCGAACCGCTGGAGTACTGGGCCTCCGACCCGGCCGGATACTGCGGCCCCGTCCGCGTGTGCGAACCGTCGTGCTGCGTGGGCACGAAAGCCTGCGCCGCGTTCGGCCGTCGTCCCTCCGCCGCTTCGGCGAGCATCTGCTCCGTCCCGTCCGCGCCAGGCCGGTGCGCCGGGTCCTTCTGCAGCAGGGCGGCGATGACGGGCCCGAGCGGGCCGGCGTGCTGCGGCTCGGTGGCCTCCTCCTCGACGACCGCCTGCATGGTGGAGAGCGGCGAGGTGCGGCGGAACGGCGAGCGGCCCTCGACCGCCGTGTAGAGGGTGGCGCCGAGCGCCCACAGGTCCGAGGACGGGCCCGGGTCGTGGCCGCGCACCCGCTCGGGGGCGAGGTAGTCGACCGAGCCGACGACCTCTCCGGTACGGGTGATCGTGGTGTCGCCCTCGATCTGCGCGATGCCGAAGTCGGTGAGCAGGACCCGGCCGTCCCGGCCGAGCAGGACGTTGCCCGGCTTGATGTCCCGGTGCAGCACCCCGGCGCTGTGCGCGGCACGCAGCGCGCGCAGCACCCACAGGCCTATGCGGGCCGCTTCCCGCGGCTCCAGGCGCCCCTGCTCCTTGACCGCGTCGGCCAGCGAGTTGCCCTCGACCAGCTCCATCACGATCCACGGGCGGCCGTCGTGCTCCAGTACGTCGTGCACGGTGACGACGGCCGAGTGGTTGATGCGCGCGGCGGCGCGGGCCTCGGCCCGGGTACGGGCGAGCAGGACCGCCTGGTCGCTCTCGGACACGTAGAGCGCGGCGGTCAACTCCTTGACGGCGACCGTCCGGTGCAGCACCTCGTCGTGGGCGCGCCACACCCGGCCCATGCCGCCGCTGCCGATGGAGTCGGCTAGCCGGTAGCGGCCCGCTATGAGCTGGCCCTGCATCTGATTCACGTTGCCCCGCAATGCTCTTGACAGGGTCAGACTAAGGACCCACCTGCCGACAGGGAACAAGCGGGGGGTCATGGAGACAGCACTGTGACGGTTTTCGCTTTGTGGGACCGGAGGCAACCGTGGGGCGGCTGCCCGGCGTCACCCGGTGTACCGGTAAGTAGCCGACGCCTGCTCGTACAGCCTCGTCACCTCGTCGCGCTCCGCCTCCGGGCCGCGGATCTGCACGACGTGGTAGCGGCCGTCGATGAGGATCGCGATGTTGCGTACGAACAGGTCGCGTCCCTGGCCGTCGGTCCAGGTGAACTGACCCTCGGCCATGGTGCGTCCGCCCACCGTGATGGTCCTCAGGCCGGTGGCCGTGGCCCAACTGGAGTCGCGGTAGGGCTGGAGCTCGCTCTCCTTGTCCCGCTGGTAGACCATCGGGTCGCTGCCGTACTTCGACGAGCTGTCCCGCCCCGGTACGACGATGAGCTCGAAGTTCCCGTGGGAGTAGACGACTTCTCCGCGCCCGTTCTTGGGCGTACGGGTCCAGCCCTTGGCGACGGCGATCTGAAAGCCCTCGGAGTCCTTGCTCAGGGTGAATCCGTCGGTGACGTCCGAGTTCGTGGTGGTCTGGGTCTCGGTGGAGGGGGCCGACCGGGAGGAGCTCGGGTCCGTGCTCGGCGAGGTCCCGGCCGACGACGGCGAGCCGCTGGGGGTGGGTGCCTGACTGGCGTCCCCCACGGCTCCCGTGCGGTCGCCGCTCGCCGCTCCGCCGCTGTTCTCGGACTTCGGCATGAAGAGCATGGCGTAGGCGACCGCGCCGGCCAGCAGGAGGAGTATCAGCACCAGCAGGGTGCGGCCGAGGCTGCGGGGCGAGCGCGTCTCCTGCCTGACCTGCCTGGCCTGCTTCGCCTGCCTGGTCTCGTTCGCCTGCCTGGCCCGCTTGTGCCGGCCGTGCGCGCTGTTCGCGGACAGCCCGCTGCGGCCTGCTCCTCGCCGCCTGCGCACCAGCTCGCCGCGCCGGCGCACGATCGGCAGCCGGGTCGGGTCGGGGGGCGGCGCCGCTATCACGTGCGTACCGGCCTCCGGCTCGGGCGCGGAGCGCACGAGTGAGCGCAGCCAGCCGCCCAGTTCCTCGAAGTCGAGCCGATCGGTGGGGTCCTGCCGCAGCAGCGACTCCACCACCGGCCTGAGCGGCCCGCACTCCTCCGCGAAGGCGGGCGGCTCCGCGCACACCAGTTGCACCAGCTCGGCCGTCGAGTCCTCCGGGTACGGCGCGTGTCCCTGTACGGCCCGGAAGAGCAGCGCGCCGAGCGCCCACAGGTCGGTGGCCGGGCCGATCGGGGCTGCCAGCTGCCAGTTCTCGTGCACCGGCCCGGCCTGCTCCGGCGCCCACCGCTCGGTCACCGGCCCCACCACGGTCATCCGCACCTGCCTTGCCCGCTCGGCGGCGAGGGGCGTGGCAGGGGAGGCAGGGGAGGCAGGGGTGGCGGGGTTGCGGCGGGCCGGGGTTTCCCAGTGGGGTGCGGTGCCGCCGGTGCCCGTGGTCCCGCCCGGAGGCAGCGCCGTGCGCGGCTGACCGGCGGTCACGGCCGGGGGCGTGGCTCCGGGGGCGCTGCGCGGGACGGCGCCGGGCCAGGGCGCGGCACGCACACCGTAGGGGTCGGCGATCTGGCCGGGGGGCGTCGTGCCGGTCCGCTGGTCGGTGCCCTGGCCCGGTACGACGTAGGGCGGTTGGGCCGAGCCGTTCGCCTGGGCCGTACCGTCGGTGACGCCGGTGTCGTCCTCGGCGGGCGGGCGGGCGCCGGGCAGCGCGGCCCGTCCGTTCTGCTGGGCCTCCTGCACGCGTGCCGCGGCCCGCGCGCCCGCGCGGTACGCGGCGATCGCCCCGGCCCGCGCGGCCCTGATGTCCCCGCCGCTCTCCAGCGCCCGGCGGGCCGGCGCGCCCGGGCCCGAGTCGGCGCCCGCCTCCTCCGCGCCGGGTGCGAGCCCCCCGGCCGCCCGCGCCTGGATCGCGGCGCGCCGGGCGGCCTCGGGGTCCACCTCGCCGGGGGCCGCACCACCGGGGGCCCCGGAAGCGACGGGACCGGCCGGACCGGCTGGACCGACCGGCCCGGCGAGGCCTTCGGTGCCGCCCCCGGCCTGCTGCTCGGGGAAGCCGTCCTGGGCGGGCACCGGGTCGTACCCGGACAGTGCCTCCTCCGCCGCGCCGACCGCGAGTCCTGTCAGCATCACGCGCCCGTCGTCGCATATCAGGACGGTGCGGGCGGTGATGTTGCGGTGGACCCAGCCGTGGGCGTGCAGCACCCGCAGCGCCATCAGCACGTCGGAGGCGACCTCCGCGGCCCGGTACGGCGTCAGCGGTCGCTCCGCCAGCAGCGCGGCGAGCGGACGCGCCGCCACCAGCTCGCTCACTATCCACAGCGAGCCGCCCTCGGCGAACACGTCGAAGACCTGGTCGAGCCGCGGGTGGTCGGGGATGCGGGCCGCGGCCTGCGCGGCCTCGACGGCACGCCGTACCGCCGGGTCGGAGGGCTGCCGGGTGGCGGCCCGGGCCGCCGGAGGGCGCCGCGCTCCGCTCTGACGGGCCGTGAAACCGTCGGGCAGCCCTTCCGCGTCGAGCACCTCGGCCTCGACGACCTCCGGCAACGGCACCTGACGGACCAGGACCTCCTGCCCGCTGTAGGTGTCGAAGGCCCGGGTCTCGGTGAGTTCGTACTCGTCGGAGGGCGGCAGCGGCAGGCGGTAGCGGTCGGCGAGTACCCGACCCGCATAGTCGTCCACAGTGCCTCCCCCGGCCAGCCGGTTGGTCAAATCCGCTCGCGGCACGGCCCGTTCCGTATGCATACCTGGTTGTGTACGGTCCGCAACCACTCACGATACGTGCCAGAGGCAACCTGCATTGAGGGATGCCCGATTCTCCCGCCCCGAACCGGCTCCCGATCAGCTCACTTCTTCGGCTGGAAGGACTCCGTCAGCGTCTTCCAGGTGTCCTTGCGCAGCTCGCCGCCCCACTTGGCCGCCTTCGCGGTGTACATGAGCGCGTACGCCTGATGACTGTTGACGACGAAGCCGCGGTCGATCGTCCGGTGCTTCGTCCCGCCCTCGGCGTAGGTGAACTCCCAGTCGGCCGTGTTCCATCCGCGGTAGCTCACGGACTCTATGCGGAGCCGCTTGTACTGCGCCTTCACCATGTAGCGCTCCTGGTTCTTCCAGTCCGCCACCGGGTCGCCCTTGGGCGTGCTCGTCCAGGCCACGAGCAGCTTCTGCCCGTCGGGCCCGGTGAAACGGTCTCCCGCGGAGCTGCTGAACTGGAACTTCCAGCCCTTGGGCAGCCCGATCGAGTACCCCTGACCGCCCTTGTACGTCGACACCGCCGGCGCGCTCGAGCCGCCGGCGGAACCCGACGAACCGTTGCCGTCCTCGCTGTCGGCCGGGTTCGCGGTCGTCGCCGTGCCGCTCGTGGTGGACGCGGAGTCGTCACCGTCCGTACGCGTGCCGCCGCCCTTGTCCTCCTTGGTGTCGGCGCCCGAGCTCCCGCCGGCTTTGCCGCTCGCGCTCGCACTCGCCACGGCCTTGCCGCCGCCACTCTTGGCGCCCTTGGAGGAGTCGTTGTCGTCGCCGCCGAACATCAGGACCAGCACCGTGCCGAGCACGGCCAGCGCCACGACGACCGCGATGATCACCAGCGTCCGCTTGGGCACCACGTCGGTGAGCGGCGCCCTGGGCACGGGCCTGGGCGGCAGATCCAGGTCCGGCGGCGGCACCACGGGCCACCCCGAACTCGGCTTCTTGGGCCCCTCACCCGACCGCTGCCCCGGCACGGACGGGGACGCAGACGGGGACGCAGACGCGGACGGGGACGAGGACGGGGATGAGGACGAGGGCGACGACGAGGACGAAGCCCCGGTCGCGGCTCCCGCCGCCGTGCCGGACGCGGCACCGGTCTGCTTCACCATGGAGGGCTTCGCCGCAGCCGCCGCACCGGACGCGGTGGCCGCTCCGGCACCCGCACCGCCGGCGCCACTGTCCTTGCCACCGCTACCAGCGCCACCGCTCTTCGTCCGCGACGCGGAGCCCGAAGTCGCCGTCCCCGACGCCACGGCCTTGCGGACGGAACGCAGTGCCCCGCGCAGCTTCTCCCCGGGCTCCTTGCCCGAACCTCCGTCGCCCGCACCGCCCTTGTCGTCGGCCACGTCGGGCTGCGGCGGCAGCGGTACGACGCGGGTGGCGTCCAGGGCGTCCGGCGCGGGCGCGTTGATCACCGCGCCGAGCAGGGCGCGGGCGCCCGCGTCGTCGAGCCGCTTGGCCGGGTCCTTGTTGAGCAGCCCGTAGATGACGTCCCTGAGCGGGCCGGCGTTCTTGGGTTCCTCCAGCGTCTCGGTCATCACCGCGGTGAGCGTGGCGATGGCCGACCCCTTGTCGTAGGGCGGTGCGCCCTCGACCGCGGCGTAGAGCAGGCCGCCGAGCGACCACAGGTCCGCCGCGGGGCCGGGCTTGTGGCCGCGGGCACGCTCCGGGGAGATGTAGGAGGGCGCGCCGACGAGCATGCCGGTCGAGGTGATGGACGGGTCGCCCTCGACCTGCGCGATGCCGAAGTCGGTGAGTACGACCCGGCCGTCCTCGGCGATGAGCACGTTGGACGGCTTCACGTCCCGGTGCAGGATGCCCTCGCGGTGCGCCGAGCGCAGCACGTCGAGGACCGCGAGCCCGACCTCCGCGGCGCGCTTGGGCTTCAGCACGCCGTCCTCGCGGATGACCTCGGCGAGGGACTTGCCCTCGACCAGTTCCATCACGATCCAGGGCCGGTCGTCCTCGTCGACCACGTCGAAGACCGTCACCGCGCTGTTGTTGCGGATCCGGGCGATCGCCTTGGCCTCGCGCAGGGTGCGCGTGATCAGGCGCCGCTTCTCCTCCTCGTCGATGTTCGTCGGGAACCGCAGTTCCTTGACGGCGACCGTCCGCCCGAGGGTCTCGTCCTCGGCGCGCCACACCGTGCCCATGCCGCCGCGGCCGAGTACGTCGCCCAGCCGGTACCGACCCGCGAGAAGACGCCCCTCGTTCTTGTCCTGACGAGTCTCCTGACGGGATGTCCCCGCCCGCTCCGCCTCCGACATGCGTCCCCTCATGCAACCCGCCCTGACAGAGCCTCCATTGTCTCTCACCCGACAAGTGCTCGACGCCCAGGGGGCCCCGCGCCCCGCCGGGGGCCCGTGGGACGGGCGGTCCGGGTGAGGTGCGGGTTCGGCATTTCGGGATGACTGCGTATCAGGTCGTACGAATCGCGAGCAGCCCCCCGTCCTACAACGGCACGATGTCCGGCGCCCCCAGCCGTGCCGCGTCCGCCGTCAGGTCGTCCGGCTGGCGCTGCGACTCCCGCTCGGCCTCGACCCGCTTCTCGTAGTGCTGGACCTCGCGCTCGATCTGGTCCTTGTCCCAGCCGAGTACCGGCGCCATCAGCTCGGCGGCCTCGCGGGCGCTGCGGGTGCCCCGGTCGAAGGTCTCGATGGAGATGCGGGTGCGGCGGGTGAGTACGTCGTCCAGGTGCCGGGCGCCCTCGTGGGAGGCGGCGTACACCACCTCGGCGCGCAGATAGTCGTCGGCGGCGTGCAAGGGCTCGCCGAGCCCGGGGTCGGCGGCGATGAGGTCCAGGACCTCCTCGGAGTTCGAGCCGTACCGGTTCAGCAGATGCTCCACCCGCACCACGTGCAGCCCGGTCCGCGCGGCCGTCCGGGCGCGCGCGTTCCACAGCGCCCGGTAGCCCTCCGCGCCCAGCAGCGGGACGTCCTCGGTGACGCATTCGGCGACCCGCATGTCGAGCCCGTGCACCGCCTCGTCGACGGCGTCCTTCGCCATCACCCGGTACGTCGTGTACTTGCCGCCCGCGACGACCACGAGCCCCGGCGCCGGATGCGCCACGGTGTGCTCCCGCGACAGCTTGCTGGTCGCGTCGGACTCCCCGGCGAGCAGCGGACGCAGCCCCGCGTACACGCCCTGGACGTCGTCGCGCGACAGGGGCACCGACAGGACCGAGTTGACGTGTTCCAGCAGGTAGTCGATGTCGGCGCTGGAGGCGGCCGGGTGGGCCTTGTCGAGGTCCCAGTCGGTGTCGGTGGTCCCGACGATCCAGTGCCGGCCCCAGGGGATGACGAACAGGACCGACTTCTCCGTGCGCAGGATCAGCCCGGTCGTGGAGTGGATGCGGTCCTTGGGGACGACCAGGTGGATGCCCTTGGAGGCGCGGACGTGGAACTGTCCCCGCTCGCCCACCAGTCCCTGGGTGTCGTCGGTCCACACACCGGTGGCGTTGACGACCTGCTTGGCGCGGATCTCGTACTCGCCGCCGCCCTCGACGTCCTGCACCCGGGCGCCGACGACCCGCTCGCCCTCGCGCAGGAATCCGGTCACCCGCGCGCGGTTGGCGGCACGGGCGCCGTACGACACCGCCGTGCGCACGAGGGTCGCCACGAAGCGGGCGTCGTCCATCTGGGCGTCGTAGTACTGGAGGGCTCCGACCAGCGCGTCCTTGCGCAGGGCGGGTGCCACCCGCAGGGCGTGAGCGCGGGTCAGGTGGCGGTGCAGGGGCAGGCCCCGGCCGTGGCCGCGGGCCATCGACATGGCGTCGTAGAGGGCGACGCCCGACCCGGCGTACCAGCGCTCCCAGCCCTTGTGCTGCAGCGGGTACAGGAACGGCACCGGCTTGACCAGGTGCGGGGCGAGGCGCTCCAGCAGCAGCCCGCGTTCCTTCAGGGCCTCGCGGACGAGCGCGAAGTCGAGCATCTCCAGATAGCGCAGGCCTCCGTGTATGAGCTTGCTGGACCTGCTGGAGGTGCCCGACGCCCAGTCGCGGGCCTCGACCAGTCCCGTGGACAGGCCGCGGGTGACGGCGTCCAGCGCGGTGCCCGCGCCGACCACTCCGCCGCCTACGACCAGTACGTCCAGTTCACGCTCGGCCATGGCCGCCAAGGACTCGGCGCGCTGCGCCGGCCCCAGTGTCGCTGTCCTCACCGCTGCCTCCCGCTCTCCGTCATCGGTCGCGTCGGCCGCACCCGGTGGGCGAAGCCCGGTTCCTCTTCCCTCCCCCCATGCCCAGAATTCTGACCGGCTTGCCCCACTTCAGCCACCACTCGCCCCCAGCCTGTGGACAACCGGCGCGTGACCAGCGGAAGACGCGGAAGACACAAGAACGCAATCCCGCATCAAGGTCATATTTACTCCTAGTCTGACATTGCGCCCGTCCCTTTTGTCCACCGGGCTTGCGCACCTGTCCCGCTTCGGCTACTGGGAAGGACGGCTCACGCCACATGCCCGCAGACCTCGCCGTCATCGGACTCGGCCCCTACGGACTCCCCCTGGCCCAGGCCGCCGTCGCCGCCGGTATCCCCACACTCGGCTACGCCGCCGGCCCCGACTCCGGCTCCCTCAGCCCCGCCGAACTGCGCCGGATGCTCGCGCGGGGCTTCCGGCCGACCGACGACCCCGCGGCGCTGGGCAGGGTGCGCACCGCCGTGGTCTGCGCGCCGACCCCGCGCGGGGCGGACGGCGGGCTCGACCTCGGCCAGGTCGAGACGGCGGCCCGCACCCTGGCGCGGCGGCTGCGCCCGCACACCACGGTGATCCTGGAGTCGCCGGTGCACCCCGGCACGACGGACGAGTTCTTCCGCCCCCTCCTGGAGGAGGGCTCGGGACTGCGCGCGGGCCGCGACTTCCACCTCGCCTACTCCCCCAGCCGCGTCGACCCCGGCAACCGCGACTTCACCCTGGCCGGCACCCCCAAGGTCATCGGCGGCCTCACGCCCGCCTGCACCGAGTCGGCCGCCGCCTTCTACGGACGGCTCACCGACAAGGTGGTACGCGCGCGTGGCCCGCGCGAGGCGGAGGCGGTGCAGCTGCTCGAGACCAACTACCGGCACGTGAACATCGCCCTCGTCAACGAGATGGCCGTGCTCTGCCACGACCTGGGCGTCGACCTGTGGGACGTGATCCGCTGCGCGGAGACCAAGCCGTTCGGCTTCCAGGCCTTCCGGCCGGGCCCCGGCGTCGGCGGCCACGGGCTCGCGCAGGACCTGACCGGGCACTCCGGCCGCAGTCTGCGCATGGTGGAACTGGCCCAGGAGGTCAACAGCAGGATGCCCCGGTACGTCGTCCAGCGTGCCGCCGCCCTGCTCAACGAGCACGGCAAGTCGGCCCGCGGGGCGCGTGTGCTGCTGCTGGGCGTCACCTACAAGGCCGACCTCGCCGACCAGCAGGAGACGCCCGCGCAGGAGATCGCCGTCCGGCTGATGGGGCTGGGCGCCACCGTCAGCTACCACGACCCGTACGTGGGCTCCTGGAACGTCCTGGACCGTCCGGTCCCGCGAGCGGACGCCCTCTACGAGGCCGCCGCCGAGGCCGACCTCACGATCCTGCTCCAGCAGCACCGCACGTACGACCTCCAGGGCCTGTCGGTGAAGGCCCAACTGCTGCTGGACACGCGCGGGGCGACGCCGGCGGGGACCGCGCACCGGCTCTGAGGGGCCGAGCGGGATCCCGGGCCGATAACGCCGTCGTTCCGGGCGCATAACGCCGTCGCTCCGCGCGAAAAACACCGTCGGTGTTGTCACTCGTGCCTGCTAATGTCCCCACTCGTCGCACAGCCGTGCGCGTCTTACTTCGGGGGGATTCCTGTCATGAGCCAGTCAGCTCCGCCACCGCACTCCGAGTCGCAGCCCCAGCCGGCCGACGCCAACCCGTACGCCCAGCAGGCTCCCGCCGGGGCCGCGTTCGCCCCGCCGGTGCCGCCCGCGCCGCCGCAGAAGGACAACGTCGCCCTCGGCCTGGCGGCCGCCGTCGGCGCCGCCCTGGTCGCCGCCGCCCTCTACGGCGTGATCATCGGCCTCACCAAGCACGAGATCGGCTGGGCCGCGGTCGGCGTCGGCTTCGTCATCGGTCTCGCGGCGGGCAAGGTCGGCGGCCGCAACCCCGCCCTCGGGGTCATCAGCGCGGCGCTCGCGCTCGGCGCCGTCTACATCGGCCAGCTGGTCGGCGAGGCCATGATCGGCGCCAAGGACATCGGCGTGAGCTTCTCGGAGCTGTTCTTCCAGCACTTCGGCCTCGTCCAGGAAGCCTGGAAGGCCGACGCCGACCCGCTCACCTTCATCTTCTTCGCCCTCGCCGCATTCGCCGCGTTCTCGGGCGCCAAGAAGGCCTCCGCCTGACACCCGGGCACACGAAGGGCCCGTCCACCCGAGGTGGACGGGCCCTTCGCATCACGCCCGCACGACCGCGCCCCAAAGGGGCGCGGGGCTGTGCTGATATGCGGCTGCCGCCGCGTGGGCGCGACCAGCCCCCACCGGCCCGCGGATAAACGAACCGCGTACCCAAACCGCCAGGCCAGCGCAGCGCTACCGCTTGTGCTGGCTGTCCGCCACCGTCACCTCGACCCGCTGGAACTCCTTCAGCTCGCTGTACCCGGTGGTGGCCATCGCCCGACGCAGCGCGCCGAAGAAGTTCATCGAGCCGTCGGGGAAGTGGGACGGACCGGTGAGGATCTCCTCGATGGTGCCGACCGTGCCGAGGTCGACCTTCTTGCCGCGCGGCAGCTCCTCGTTGACGGCCTCCATGCCCCAGTGGTGGCCCTTGCCGGGCGCGTCCGTGCCGCGGGCCAGCGGGGAGCCCATCATCACCGAGTCCGCGCCGCAGGCGATCGCCTTCGGGAGGTCACCGGACCAGCCGACGCCACCGTCCGCGATCACGTGCACGTACCGGCCGCCGGACTCGTCCATGTAGTCGCGGCGGGCGGCGGCCACGTCGGCCACGGCCGTGGCCATCGGGACCTGGATGCCCAGCACGTTGCGCGTGGTGTGCGCGGCGCCGCCGCCGAAGCCGACCAGGACACCGGCCGCGCCGGTGCGCATCAGGTGCAGGGCCGCGGTGTAGGTGGCACAGCCGCCGACGATCACCGGGACGTCGAGCTCGTAGATGAACTGCTTCAGGTTCAGCGGCTCGTGCGAGGACGAGACGTGCTCCGCCGACACCGTGGTGCCCCGGATGACGAAGATGTCCACGCCCGCGTCCACGACCGCCTTGGAGAACTGGGCCGTGCGCTGCGGGGAGAGCGCGGCGGCGGTGACGACGCCGGAGTCGCGCACCTCCTTGATGCGCGCGCCGATCAGCTCCTCCTTGATGGGAGCCGCGTAGATCTCCTGGAGGCGGCGGGTCGCGGCCTCGGCGGGCAGCTCGGCGATCTCGTCGAGCAGCGGCTGCGGGTCCTCGTACCGCGTCCACAGGCCCTCGAGGTTCAGTACGCCCAGGCCGCCCAGCTCACCGATGCGGATCGCGGTGGCCGGGGAGACGACGGAGTCCATGGGAGCGGCCAGGAAGGGCAGCTCGAAGCGGTAGGCGTCGATCTGCCAGGCGATCGAGACCTCCTTCGGGTCCCGCGTACGGCGGCTGGGGACGACGGCGATGTCGTCGAAGGCGTACGCCCGGCGGCCGCGCTTGCCGCGCCCGATCTCGATCTCAGTCACGTCTGTGGCCTTTCCACGAAAGCGTTCAGCGCTCTCCAGTATCGCCGACGGGTACGCCGAGGGCGGCCCCGGATGCTCCGGGACCGCCCTCGATACGCCTTACGCCGCGCCTCACGCGCGCGTGCGCGTCACTTGTGCCTCACATGCGGCTTACTTGCGGCTGTAGTTCGGCGCCTCGACCGTCATCTGGATGTCGTGCGGGTGGCTCTCCTTCAGGCCCGCCGAGGTGATCCGGACGAAGCGGCCGTTCTCCTGGAGGTCGGGCACCGTCCGGCCGCCGACGTAGAACATCGACTGGCGCAGACCGCCGACCAGCTGGTGGACGACCGAGGAGAGCGGGCCGCGGTACGGCACCTGGCCCTCGATGCCCTCGGGGATCAGCTGCTCGTCGGAGGCGACGCCCTCCTGGAAGTAGCGGTCCTTGGAGAACGACCTGCGGTCGCCGCGGGTCTGCATGGCGCCCAGGGACCCCATGCCGCGGTACGACTTGAACTGCTTGCCGTTGATGAACAGCAGCTCGCCCGGCGACTCCTCGCAGCCCGCGAGCAGCGAGCCCAGCATCACCGTGTCGGCGCCCGCGACCAGGGCCTTGGCGATGTCGCCGGAGTACTGCAGACCACCGTCGCCGATGACCGGGACACCGGCCTCCTTGGCGGCGAGCGCGGCCTCGTAGATGGCGGTGACCTGCGGAACGCCGACACCGGCGACCACCCGGGTCGTACAGATCGAGCCCGGCCCGACGCCGACCTTGATGCCGTCGGCGCCCGCGTCGACGAGCGCCTTGGCGCCGTCGCGGGTGGCGATGTTGCCGCCGATGACGTCGACGCCCAAGGAGTTGGACTTGATCTTGGCGATCATGTCGCCGACCAGGCGGGAGTGGCCGTGCGCGGTGTCGACGACGATGAAGTCGACGCCGGTCTCGATCAGGGCCTGGGCGCGCTCGAAGGAGTCACCGGCCACACCGACCGCCGCGCCGACGAGCAGCCGGCCCTCGGCGTCCTTCGCGGCGTTCGGGTACTTCTCCGCCTTGACGAAGTCCTTGACCGTGATCAGGCCCTTGAGGACGCCCTCGTCGTCGACCAGCGGCAGCTTCTCGATCTTGTGCTTGCGCAGCAGCTCCATGGCCTCGACACCGGAGATGCCGACCTTGCCGGTGACCAGCGGCATCGGCGTCATGACCTCGCGCACGCGGCGCGTACGGTCGGTCTCGAAGGCCATGTCACGGTTGGTGACGATGCCGAGCAGCTTCTTGGCCGGGTCGGTGACCGGTACGCCGCTGATGCGGAACTTGGCGCACAGCGCGTCGGCCTCGGCGAGGGTGGCGTCCGGGTGCACCGTGATGGGGTCCGCGACCATGCCGGACTCCGAGCGCTTCACCAGGTCGACCTGGTTGGCCTGGTCCTCGATGGAGAGGTTGCGGTGCAGCACGCCGACGCCGCCCTGGCGGGCCATCGCGATCGCCATGCGCGACTCGGTGACCTTGTCCATGGCGGCGGACAGCAGCGGGATGTTGACCCGCACGTTCTTGGAGACGTACGAGGCGGTGTCGATCTCGTCGGGCGCCATGTCCGACGCGCCCGGAAGCAGCAGCACGTCGTCGTAGGTCAGCCCGAGTGTCGCGAATTTTCCGGGCACTCCGTCGACGTTGGCAGTCATGACACCTTCCCCAAATGGCCTTGATCGGTGCGGATGTCCATGCTAACGGGAAGCGCGGCTAGCAAATTCCACGGTTCCGGAGGACCTCGAGCTTCGTATATTCGTACGGAATGGGCCGGTCGCCTGTTCATCCGGCCGGAGGAAGGCGCTCACGGCCCCGTGGGCCACCGGCGGTTGCTCACTGCTCGGCGAGCGCCCGCAGCCGGCTCAGTGCCCTGTGCTGGGCCACCCGGACCGCCCCGGGTGACATTCCCAACATCTGGCCCGTCTCCTCCGCAGTCAAGCCCACCGCGATGCGCAGCAGCAGCAGCTCGCGCTGGTTCTCGGGGAGGTTGGCCAGCAGTTTCTTCGCCCACTCGGCGTCGCTGCTGAGCAGGGCGCGCTCCTCCGGGCCGAGGGAGTCGTCCGGGCGCTCCGGCATCTCGTCCGAGGGGACGGCCGTCGAGCCGGGGTGGCGCATCGCGGCGCGCTGGAGGTCGGCGACCTTGTGCGAGGCGATGGCGAAGACGAAGGCCTCGAAGGGGCGGCCGGTGTCCCGGTAGCGCGGCAGGGCGAGCAGGACCGCGACGCAGACCTCCTGCGCGAGGTCCTCGACGAAGTGGCGTGCGTCGCCCGGGAGCCGGGACAGACGGGTGCGGCAGTAGCGCAGCGCGAGGGGGTGTACATGGGCGAGCAGGTCGTGCGTGGCCTGCTCGTCCCCGTCGACGGCGCGATGCACGAGCGCACCGAACGTCCCCTGAGCCGTGCCCGCCTCGTCGTCGCGCATCGGTCCATGGTGCCTTGCGGCCGTCTGGTCCGTCGCATCGTGCTCGTGGTTGTGCACCGAAGCGTTATGAGCAGGTGCGCCGGCACTCATTCCCTGCGCCCTCCCCTTCCGCTCGACCGACTCGTCCCCGAGGAACTCCACACCTCAAGGATGCGGCATCCGCGCCGAAACAAGCGTCGGTCAACCCGACAGGCCACTTCACCGGGCGGCTCCGAGAGCCGCCGGGCACCCCCGTCAGGGCCTGTCGCGAAAGTCCCCGTGGGTGCGCGGGACCTGCACGTCGGCACGCCCCCAGCCTTCGGCCGGGGGCACCCTCGTCGTGAGGGGTGCCGGGCCCGCCTTGTGGGCGGGCGACGGGATTTTCGTCACAGGCCCCGGGGGTCACCGTCCTACCGGACCAGTCCCCACCGGAAACCGAGCGCGACCGCGTGCGCCCGGTCCGAGGCGCCGAGCTTCTTGAACAGCCGCCGGGCGTGGGTCTTGACGGTGTCCTCGGAGAGGAACAGCTCGCGGCCGATCTCGGCGTTCGAGCGGCCGTGGCTCATGCCCTCCAGGACCTGGATCTCGCGCGCGGTGAGCGTGGGCGCGGCACCCATCTCGGCGGAGCGCAGCCGGCGCGGGGCCAGCCGCCAGGTCGGGTCGGCGAGGGCCTGGGTCACCGTGGCCCGCAGCTCCGCGCGGGAGGCGTCCTTGTGCAGGTAGCCCCGGGCGCCGGCGGCGACGGCGAGGGCCACGCCGTCGAGATCCTCGGCGACGGTGAGCATGATGATGCGCGCGCCCGGGTCGGCGGACAGCAGCCGGCGCACGGTTTCGACGCCGCCCAGGCCGGGCATGCGCACGTCCATCAGAATGAGGTCCGAGCGGTCCGCGCCCCAGCGGCGGAGGACCTCCTCGCCGTTGGCCGCGGTCGTCACGCGCTCGACGCCGGGCACGGTCGCGACCGCGCGGCGCAGCGCCTCTCGGGCAAGCGGGGAGTCGTCGCAGACGAGGACGGATGTCATGGCCGCCCTCCGCAGCTGATGCACGTCACCTTGAGCCTCCAGGCTGGTACGGAATCGTCACCTGTGCGGTCGAACGTCTCGGACGCCTGCCCGAGCACTTGTGTCTTCAACCGCCTCCGCACTCTCAACGACGGTCACTCGAAAGAGTTACGGGGCTGCATGCCGTCTTCGGCACTCTACGTGAGGGGACCGACACGGTGGAGACATGCTCGGCGGACCTTCGACTTTTCATCACAACCCATGCCCCATTCAGCCCTTTTTCGTACCGTTTTTCGGTGTCTGGGGCTAGATTCGCAATGAGTCATATTTTCATCTCCTTAGACCGGAGATGTACGGTCGATGGCACGGTATCCGCCCAGAACGGTTACAAGGGGTCACGTAATGGCAGATTTCTCCCGCCTTCCCGGACCGAACGCGGACCTGTGGGACTGGCAGCTCCTGGCTGCCTGCCGCGGGGTCGACAGCTCGCTCTTCTTCCATCCGGAGGGCGAGCGCGGGGCGGCTCGGAGCGCTCGAGAGAACTCGGCGAAGGAGGTCTGCATGAGGTGCCCGGTCCGCGCGCAGTGCGCGGCGCACGCCCTGGCGGTGCGCGAGCCGTACGGCGTGTGGGGCGGCCTGACCGAGGACGAGCGCGAGGAGCTCATGGGGCGGGCACGGAACCGGCTGGTGTCGGCGTCGTCGGCCAGCGGGGACACCGCCCCGAACAACTGAAGGAACGTTTCTGCATATTTCTGCCCCAGCCCCATGGGCACGCATGCGCGTGCCCATTTCCCTGTCTCAGTGACGTCTCTGTCTCAGCGACGCGCGGCCCGGCCCAGCTGCTCCAGCGTGGCCGCCACCGCCGGTACCTGGGCCAGGTCGGGCAGGGTGAGGGCGACGATCTCCCGGCGCACCGCCGGTTCCAGGGCGAGGACGCGGGCACCCCTGGGCCGTACGGACTCGATCGCGAGCTGGGGCAGCACGGCGACCCCCAGACCCGCGCCCACCAGGCCGACCACCGCCGGGTAGTCGTCGGTGGCGAAGTCGATGCGGGGTGTGAAGCCCGCGCCTTCGCAGACCTCCACCAGCTGCCCCCGGCAGCGCGGGCAGCCCGCGATCCAGGGCTCCCCGGCCAGTTCGCCGATGGCCACTGACTCCGCGCGCGCGAGGCGGTGCCGTTCGGGTACGAGGCCCACCAGGCGGTCCGTCAGCAGCGGCCGTACGACGAGGTCGTCCCACTCCTCGGCGCCCGTGGCCCCCTCGTACCGGAAGGCGAGCGCCACATCGCAGTCGCCCTCGCGCAGCAGTTCGACGGATTTCGGGGGCTCGGCCTCCTCCAGGGAGACCCTGGTGCCGGGGTGGGCGGCGCGCAGGGCGGCGAGGGCGGTGGGGACGAGGGTGGAGCTGCCGCTGGGGAAAGAGACCAGCCGTACCCGGCCCGCCCGCAGCCCGGCGATCGCGGCGACCTCCTCCTCGGCTGCGGTGAGCCCGGCCAGGATCCCGGACGCATGCCGGACGAGCGCCTCGCCGGCCTGGGTCAGGCGCATCTCCCGGCCGCTGCGGATCAGCAGCGGGGTGCCGACCGACGCCTCCAGGGCCTTCATCTGCTGGCTGACCGCGGGCTGGGTGCAGCCCAGCTCGCGCCCCGCCGCCGAGAAGGAGCCGGTGGTGGCGACGGCGCGCAGGACGCGGAGATGACGGGCCTCTATCACGCCACAACCATAAGCCCACCTTGGGTGTGACGCCCAATAATGCGTGGACGCTTTGGGAAGCGCTCCCGTACCGTGCGGGCATGAAGCTTCTCTCGGTCAATCTGGGCCTTCCGCGGGCGGTGCCGTACACGGACCAGCCCGAGGGTGTGACGGGCATCGACAAGCGCCCGGCCGACGGACCGGTGCGGGTGGCGGCCCCGGGTCCCAAGGGGGTGGGCGGGAGCGGGCTCGCCGGCGACACAGTGTGCGAGCTGCGCCACCACGGCGGGGACGACCAGGCGGTGTACGCGTACGCGCGGGAGGACCTCGACGCCTGGGAAAGGGAACTGGACCGGTCGCTGGCCAACGGCCGCTTCGGCGAGAACCTCACGACGAGCGGTCTGGACGTCTCCGGGGCGCTGATCGGCGAGCGCTGGCGGATCGGTTCCGAGGTGATCCTGGAGGTGACCTCGGGGCGGATCCCCTGCCGTACTTTTCAGGGCCACATGGGCGAACGGGGCTGGGTGAAGAGGTTCACCCGAAAGGCCGCGACGGGTGCCTACCTGCGGGTGATCGAGCCGGGTGAGATACGGGCGGGCGATCCGATCGAGATCGTGCACCGGCCGGACCACGAGGTGACGGCGGCGATGGAGTTCCGTGCGACCACCACGGAGCGGGAGCTGCTGCCGCGCCTGCTCGTCGCCGGTGCGGCGCTGCACTCGGAGACGCTGGCGGCGGCCCGCAAGTACATGGCCGATCGGGGCCGCTGAGGGCCTGTCACGGGAGCGGACGCCGTCAGTCCGGGTAACTACCCTTGGGCCATGACAACGGCTCTGATTACGGGATCGACCGCGGGCATCGGCGCCGCGTTCGCACGGCGGCTGGCGGCGGACGGGCACGATCTGGTCCTGGCGGCGCGGGACACCAAGCGGCTGCGCGAGCAGGCGACCGAGTTGCACGACCGGCACGGCATCGAGGCGGAGGTGCTGACCGCCGACCTGGCGACCGACGACGGCATCGAGACGGTCGCGGCCCGCCTGGGCGACCGCAGGAACCCGGTCGACCTGCTGGTCAACAACGCGGGCTTCGGCAACAAGGGCCGCTATCTCGACGTCTCGATGGCCGACGAGCTGCGGATGCTGAAGGTGCACTGCGAGGCGGTCCTGCGGCTGACGTCGGCGGCGGCCGAGGCGATGCGGGAGCGCGGGCGCGGCGGCGTGGTCAACGTGGCCTCGGTGGCGGCCTTCCTGCCACGAGGCACGTACGGCGCGTCCAAGGCGTGGGTCGTGCAGTTCACCCAGGGCGCGGCGAAGGACATGGCGGGCAGCGGCGTACGGCTGATGGCGCTGTGCCCCGGTTTCGTGCGCACGGAGTTCCACGAGCGGGCCGGCATGGGCACGGACAACATCCCGAACTGGATGTGGCTGGACGCCGACAAGCTGGTCGCGGCGGCGCTGGCCGATCTGGCGCGCGGCAAGTCGCTGTCCATCCCGGACCCGCGCTACAAGGCGCTGATGGGACTGGTGAAGGTGGCGCCGCGCGGGCTGCTGGGCGGGATCAGCTCGAAGACGGGGCGCAAGTACGGGCCTCAGTAGCGGACGGGTGACGCCGTCGGTCCGGTGCGAAAATGGGGCGTGACGGAACACGGAACCGGACCAGGGAGCCGGAGGCGGCGTCATGACCTTCGTACAGCTCATCGAGTGCAAGACCAGCCGGTTGGACGAGATGAACCGGCTCCTGGACGACTGGGTCGAGCAGACCAAGGGGAAGCGGACCGCGATGCACGCGGTCGTCGGCAAGGACCGCTCGGACGCGTCGCACATCGTCGAGGTGGTGGAGTTCCCGTCGTACGAGGAGGCGATGCGGAACTCGAACCTCCCGGAGACCGACCGGATCTTCCGGGGCATGGTCGCCCTGTGCGACGAGATGCCCACGTTCATCGACCTGGACGTGGTGCGGGACGAGCCGTTGTACGCGCAGACCGTCCGGCGGTTCTACGAGACCCTCGCCACCCCGGGTGACCTGCCGCCGCTCAACGACCTGCTGGACGAGGACATCCACAGCCACGATCCGGTCAACCCGCAGGACACTATCGGGCTGGACGCCGCCCGGAGCGAGTACCGGATGTGGCGGGCCGCCTTCGACTTCACCTTCACGGTCGACGACCTGATCGCCCAGGGCGACCGGATCTGCGCGCGGTGGACGTGGAACGCCACGCACAAGGCGGACTTCCTGGGGATCCCGGCCACCGGGAAGCGGGTCACCATGACCGGTATGACCATCTTCCGCTTCGGCGACAACGGGAAGATCACCGAAACCTGGTGGCAGGAAGACCAGCTGGGCCTGATGCAGCAACTGGGGGCGCTGGACGCGCTGGAGCGGTAGCACCCCGAGGCCTTGTGCTGACCCCGGAAGATCGTTCGTTATCATCTCGTGACCGTTTGAGCTCATGGCCATCATCTGAAATGACCATTTTGAGCTGTCATGCATTCGGCACGAGAACGGGACTCCGCATCGCCCACCGGCAGCACCGCGGCATCGCGCCGCGGTGGCCGCCGCCGGTCCTCCCACCGCCGGGGCGGTACGCGCCGCCGGGGCCGGGCCTACCTGGTCGCCGTGTTGGTGGCCGCCGGCCTGCTGGGCTCAACGGCGTTCTTCCTGGACCGCGGACGAAGCGACGCGTCGAGCGCCGCACCGCGTGCGCGGAGCACGGTGCACGTCAGCCCCACACCCACGCCCACCCTCAAGCCCACGCCGACACCCAAGCCCAAGCCCAAGCCAAGCGCGCCCCCGCCCCCGGCCCCCACCAAGAGCGACGTCCCCTCGACCGGCACCGGCACGTTCGTCACCGCACAGGCGAGCGGCGCGAAGGTCGGTCAGGGCAGACATCTGCTCCGCTACACGGTGCAGGTCGAGACCGGGCTCGGCATCTCGCCGGACCAGGCCGCGCACGAGATCGCCGGCATACTCGCCGCTCCCCGGGGCTGGACCCGAAGCGGGGTCTCCTCGTTCCAGCTGGTGGGCGCGGGGCAGCCCTATGACCTCAAGGTGAAGATCGCGACCCCGGGGACGGCGGACGCCCTGTGCTGGGCGGGCATTCACCAGGACACGCACGGCGAGTACAACTGCGAGATCCCCGACGGGGTGGTGGTGAACCTCAAGCGCTGGGTGCGGGGCTCGCCCACGTTCGACGGTCCGATCCATGACTACCGGGCGCTGATCGTCAACCACGAAATGGGGCACTTCCTGGGCTACACGCACACGACCTGCGCGGGCCCCGGGCGACTGGCCCCCGTGATGATGCAGCAGATCAAGGGCCTGCACGGATGCGTCGCAAACGCCTGGCCCTACGACAAGAACGGCACCTTCGTCTCCGGACCGCACGCGTAGTGGACTCCGCCAACGCCGTCCGGCCGGGTGAAGCGGAGTGACCTGCCGTCCCGCCCTCCACCCGTGGCCCATATCCACCAATTGACGAATGAGCCGCGCTGCTGAGGGTTGGGAGTCCTGGTTCCCGGGTGCGGCCTGTTGGGTTCGTTGTGCATGCACCCGTGCGTGTCGTCCGGACTTGGTTCACTCTTCGTCGCGGTGGGTGAGGTGGCCGTTGGTGAGCCGCCAGTAGTGCTGGTGCGGCGTCAGTTGCCATGTCTCATCGGCAGCGATCGCCTGGGTGATCCATTCGTGGAGTTGCGGGAGGGCCTGCGCTCGTAGAACAGCGCGGGTGGCAGCACGTTCAGTGGCATCGACGGGGTGCACGTCTATGCAGAAGCCGATCACGTCCGGACGGATGCCGCAGCCGTAGTTGCGGCGGTTCGGAGCAACCCACGCTGCTCCCAGGACGATGGTCCCGCTGTCATGCCCGGTAAGGAACCGCAGGTCCGTGACGCGGGTCGTACAAGGGGCGAGACACTCGTTGATGTCGGTGGTGGTCAGTGGCCAGGCACGGTGCCGGGGCAGTCTTCGATTTCGGGCGGACATGGCAGGCAGAATGGCAGAAGGCCACGGCCGGTTCTCACTGGTCTGCTCGTCGGCTGCTCCAGCAGCGCCCGTGCGGAGTCCGCGTAGCGCATCGCGGTCTTCTCGTCGAGGCCGAAGACGGCGGTGTACCAGGGGGAGGGCTGGGGGATGGTCGAAGACTGGCGGGGTGTGGTGAGCGGGGTCGCGTACTGCCTGATCTTCGATCGGGTCCTCGACGACGCCGTGGTCGAACGGGTCACTGGGCTGCTGCTCAGGCAGCCGCTGTACCGACTTGAGCCGGAGGAGCAGTACCGGGCGCTTCTCCAGGCGGTCGAGTCCGGCACGGATCTCGCCTCCCCGCTCGCCGAGCAGCACAGCGGCGAGGACCTCCGGGACTTCCTGCGGCGGGTGCTGGCCCGGATGGACGCCCTGCGCCCGTGGTCCGTTCCGCCCTACCTGCGGCTGGACGGGCACCGCTTCCCGGAGGAGTTCTCCGGCGCCCGGACCATCGCCCGGATAGCGGTGGACCGCAATCACATCGGCGCGCGGATCGGCTGGTGGGACACCGTCCAGCAGGACGGCGGGGAGTGGGACGTGCTCCTGCTACGGCTCGCGTCCGGCGATGAGGTCGCCCTGGTCGTCGCCACGGGTGCGGCGGGGCCCGTCGTGCTCCGCCATGCCGGCCCGGGGCGCCCGGTCCGCTCCGTCCTGAAGGCGTTCTGCACGGCCACCGGCTTCACCCGGCGAGAGGTACGGCCGACCGGCCCGGCAGCCTTGCTGTGGCCCCTGGGCTGACCGGCCGCCCCTCTCGGTCACTTCAGCCGCACGCCATCCGAACGAACGCGGCCCACTCGTCGACTCCGACGGAGAGGACGAGACGCTCTGCCCGCGCTGCGCCGACGCGAGAACAGCGGCGCCCACCTTCAAAATGCCTGATCACAAAGGAAGTTGGGGTGTTATCGTCCCCGCATGGCTGAACTGATCGCTCCCACGGCACAGTTGCGTTCCTCGTGGCTCACGGCGCGTGACGAGTGGCAGCCCGGTGCCCACCAGGACGGGACCGGCCTGCGTCTGGCCGGTGACGACGACCTCGACAGCCCGGACGGGTTCGCCTCATGGGTCGAGCGCCTGCGGCAGCAGTCGGACCGGTCGCTGCCTCTCGGGGAGGGACGCGTCCACGCCACCCACTGGTGGATCGTCGACGGCGAGACGTACCTCGGGGCCATCGACCTCCGCCACTACCTGAACACCGTGCTGCTGGAAGGCGGCGGACACATCGGCTACAGCGTCCGGCCTTCCGCCAGACGACGCGGACTGGCCACGTGGGCGCTGGGAGCGGTTCTGCGCGAGGCGCCGGCGCTCGGCCTGGACCGGGTCCTGCTCACCTGTGACGACGGCAACCTCGGGTCGGCGCGCACCATCGAGAGCAACGGCGGCGTCCTCGAAGAGGTACGCAGCACCGAGATCGGGGTCAAGCGCCGCTACTGGATCACTCTCGGCTAGCCGCACTCGGCAGCGCGCCGAGGCTTCCCGCCGCCCTCCGGGGGACCGACAGCCCCCACAGGCCCCGGCGTCGCCTCTACAGAAACCCGCTGTGGGCCCGTTTCTCCTGGTCAGACCCCTGTCGGCGCCGGAACCATCGGGCCATGACCACCTTCGCCCTCCGCTTCACCTCCACCCCGCGCGGCGCCCGCCTCGCCCGCCGTCTCGCCTCCCACCAGATGGACGCCTGGGGCTGGGCGTACGGCACGCCGGTCCACGACACCGTGGAGCTGATCGTCGCCGAGCTGGCCGCGAACGCCGTCACCCACGGCAGGGTCCCCGGCCGAGACGCCGAGCTGCGGCTGAGCGAGGAGAACGGGCAGGTGAGGGTGGAGGTGAGCGACACGCGCGGTGAGCGGCTGCCCGCGGTTCGGGACGCCGGGGACGAGGAGGACGGCGGGCGGGGGCTCGTCCTGGTCGCGGCCCTGGCCAAGGAGTGGGGCGCGACGCCACGCGCCGACGCTCCCGGGAAGACCGTCTGGGCCGTCGTCGGGACGGACCCGTACATCCCTCACTCCCCGTCCTCCGCCAGGGACTGGAGTGTCGGCGGCTTTGTCGGCGGCGACGGCCGCCATGAGGTGGGCGGCGTTGGCCGGCGAACGCAGCAGGTAGACGGTCTTCGGCAAGGCGCTGAAACCGGTGCGCGGCAGACGGGAGCGCGGGAGACCGCGCCCCAAAGGGGCGCGGGGAACTGCGCGAACAGCCCCGACGAACCCGCACCCGGCAACGAACCCGCCCCGGCAGACGCGAACCCACCGGGGACAACGCCGAGTGCCCGGCTCCCCGCAGGGAACCGGGCACTGACGGCAAAAGCCAAGCGCAGCGCCTAGTGGGCGTGCCCGTGGCCGTGGCCCGCCGCGGCCGGCTCTTCCTCTTCCTTCTTCTCGACGACCAGGGTCTCGGTCGTGAGGAGGAGGGAAGCGATGGAGGCGGCGTTCTCCAGGGCGGAACGGGTGACCTTCACCGGGTCGATGACGCCGGCCTTGACCAGGTCGCCGTACTCGCCGGTGGCGGCGTTGTAGCCGTTGCCCTTGTCGAGCTCGGCCACCTTGGAGACGATGACGTAGCCCTCGAGGCCGGCGTTCTCGGCGATCCAGCGCAGCGGCTCGACGGCGGCCTTGCGGACCACGGAGACGCCGGTCGCCTCGTCGCCGGTCTTGTCGAGGTTGCCCTCGAGGACCTTGACGGCGTGGACGAGCGCGGAGCCACCACCGGAGACGATGCCCTCCTCGACCGCGGCGCGGGTCGCGGAGATGGCGTCCTCCAGACGGTGCTTCTTCTCCTTCAGCTCCACCTCGGTGGCGGCGCCGACCTTGATCACGCACACGCCGCCGGCCAGCTTCGCGAGGCGCTCCTGGAGCTTCTCGCGGTCCCAGTCGGAGTCGGTGTTCTCGATCTCGGCCTTGATCTGGTTGACGCGGCCCACGACGTCCTCGGCGTTGCCGGCACCGTCGACGACGGTCGTGTCGTCCTTGGTGACCGTCACGCGGCGGGCGGAGCCCAGCACGTCCAGACCGGCCTGGTCGAGCTTGAGGCCTACCTCCTCGGAGATGACCGTGGCACCGGTGAGGACCGCCAGGTCCTGGAGCATCGCCTTGCGGCGGTCACCGAAGCCGGGGGCCTTGACCGCGACCGCGTTGAAGGTGCCGCGGATCTTGTTCACGACGAGGGTGGAGAGGGCCTCTCCGTCGACGTCCTCGGCGATGATCAGCAGCGGCTTGGAGGCACCCCCCTGGATGACCTTCTCCAGCAGCGGCAGGAGGTCCTGGATCGAGGAGATCTTGCCCTGGTTGATGAGGATGTACGGGTCCTCGAGGACGGCCTCCATGCGCTCCTGGTCCGTCACGAAGTACGGCGACAGGTAGCCCTTGTCGAAGGCCATGCCCTCGGTGAAGTCCAGCTCCAGACCGAAGGTGTTGGACTCCTCGACGGTGATGACACCGTCCTTGCCGACCTTGTCCATCGCCTCGGCGATGAGCTCGCCGACCTGCTGGTCCTGGGCGGACAGCGCGGCGACGGCGGCGATGTCGGACTTCTCGTCGATCGGCCGGGCCGAGGCGAGCAGGTCCTCGGACACCGCGGCGACGGCGGCGTCGATGCCCTTCTTCAGGGCGGCCGGGGAGGCACCGGCGGCGACGTTCTTCAGGCCCTCGCGGACGAGCGCCTGGGCCAGCACGGTGGCGGTGGTCGTACCGTCACCCGCGATGTCGTTGGTCTTGGTCGCCACCTCCTTCACCAGCTGGGCGCCGAGGTTCTCGTACGGGTCCTCGATCTCCACCTCACGGGCGATGGTGACGCCGTCGTTGGTGATGGTCGGGGCGCCGAACTTCTTGTCGATGACGACGTTGCGGCCCTTGGGGCCGATCGTCACCTTGACCGTGTCGGCGAGCTTGTTGACGCCGCGCTCGAGGGCGCGACGGGCGTCCTCGTCGAACTTCAGGATCTTCGCCATGGGAGCGTAGCCCTCTCGGGAAATCTAGGGTGCAAATGCGGTGGTAAAACGAGACGCGCCCCCGGCGCCCGGCTTGTTAACGGTCGCGGGGGCCGGGGGCGCAGCTCGAAGCAGGAATGCTCGAGGTGATTACTTCTCGATGATCGCGAGCACGTCGCGAGCCGAGAGAACGAGGTACTCCTCGTTGTTGTACTTCACCTCGGTGCCGCCGTACTTGCTGTAGAGCACGACGTCGCCGACGGAAACGTCGAGCGGAAGACGGTTACCGTCCTCGAAGCGGCCCGGGCCCACGGCCAGGACGACGCCCTCCTGGGGCTTCTCCTTGGCGGTGTCCGGAATGACCAGGCCCGAGGCCGTGGTCTGCTCGGCGTCGAGCGGCTGGACCACGATGCGGTCCTCGAGCGGCTTGATGGCAACCTTGGAGCTGGCGGTCGTCACGATCCGACCTCCCCCTTCGGAGATCTCACGGGGTTAACTGTCTGAGGTGGCGACCAGGTCGATCCGTCGTCGCGGGTGCCGGACCTGCCCGTCGCTGTGTTGGCACTCTCCAGTGGGGAGTGCCAGAGCCGAGACTATGACTGCGGTTAGCACTCGGTCAAGCGGAGTGCCAATTGCCGTGCGGCGCGTCTGCTGCGGGGGTGGGCTCAGCGGGGGTGGGTTCAGTGCGGGGTCCACTGGGGGCTGCCGCCCCCAGACCCCCGCTTCGGATCCAGACCCCCGCTTCAGATGTAGTCCTCCAGGCGTGCCACCGTCAGGCCCCGGGACTGGACCTTGCGCAGGACCCGCAGGGCGGTGGGCTCGTCCGGGGGCAGCTCGATGATGTCGCCGGGGCGGAGGTGGCGGGGGCCCCTGGTGTAGGTGGGGGTGTCGTGCCAGAGGACTCGCGGACGGAAGGCGCTGTCGGTGCGGAACGCGGTGACCGGGAGGCGCAGTTCGCGGACCATGGCGACGAAGTGCGGGTCCTTCTGGGCGGTGGCGTCGCAGATGAGGAAGACGACCTTGTCGGGGGTGGGGACGCGGTCGACGACGGGGGGCAGGTACCGGCCCCTCCGGTGGGGTGGGTCCGGGGCGGGGGCGAGCGGGGTCCGCAGGCCCCAGTGGCGGTATGCCAGGTCGCGGGCGGGCGCGGGATGCCGTACCCGCTGGGCCGCTTTCTCGCCCAGCCGTTCGATGGGGTCGACGGACTGGGCGCAGCCGGTGAGGAGGAGTGCGGCCCCGGTGAGCGCGGCGGCGGCCAGGGCCCGGTGTCGCCGCCACCGCCGCATCACAGGTAGTCCTCCAGGCGGGCCACGGCGTATCCCTCGCGGGTGACCTTGTTCAGGAACCGGCGCATGTCGTCGACCATCGTGCCGTCCCAGTCGTCCCGCCCCCGGAAGTGGGTCAGGACGATGTCGCCGGGGTGCAGGCTCCGGTCGTCCTCCCGGTACTCCCAGTGGTCGACGTAGACCTCCTCGTCCCAGATGGGGGCGTACTTGATGCCGCAGGACTTGGCGGCGACGAGGGTGTCCCGGTTGTAGTTGCCGTAGGGCGGGCGGAAGACGGTCGGGCTCTTGCCGAACTGCTTGCGCATGATCCGCTGCATGCCGCAGATCTCGTCCCGCTGCTCGTCGTAGGACAGGCCGGGCAGGTAGGGGTGGGTGAGGGTGTGGTTGTTGAGGGTGATGCCCTTGGCCTGCATCTTGCGGAAGTAGCCGTAGTCGTCCTCGACCAGGTAGTTGCTGAGGAACGCGGTGTAGGGGATCTTCAGGTCGCTCATCATGCGCAGGAAGGCCGGGTCCTTCTCGGCGCCGTCGTCGATGGTGAGGAAGACGACCTTCTGCTTGGTGGGGATCGTGGTGAAGACCGGGGGCAGGTTCAGTTCCTCCTGGTCGTGGACCTCGAATCCGGCGCGGGCGGTGATCCTCGGTTTGCGGGCGGGGGGCGGCGGAGGCGTCAGGGGGACCTGGTCCACACCCCAGCGTTTCGCGGCGGCGACCAGGGCGGCGTGGGAGGCGCGCAGCCGGGAGGCGTAGGAGTCCAGGGCCTCGGCGGGCGCCTGGCGGTGCTGCTGGCCGGGGGCGGGCCGGACGTCGGGGGCCGTGCCCGGTGCCGTACAGCCGGAGACGACACCGCCGGAGACTGTGACGACGGCGGCGGCCACGGCGAGCGCGACCCGGCCGGTTCGGGGGGCCGTTCGCCTCCACCGTGCACCATTTTTGTCATTTTGTACTACTACTCGCATGGTGCTGGATCTTCGCAGTACCCCCGTCCCGGACCCGCCCGACACCGCCGCCGCGGGCGCACCATCCACCGACTGGCCCACAATGACCCGGTGAACGACCTGCTCCCCTTCCACTCCCTGCTCACCCCCGAGGGCCGCGCCCTCCTCGACGAGGTGCGCGGCACGGCACCGGCCGAGGAACTCGCCGTCGCCACCCGCCTGCGCCGCGACCACCCCGCCGACCTGGTCTCGGCCGCCCTCGGCCAGGCCCGGTTGCGGCAGCGGGCGGCGGCGAAGTTCGGGGCCGAGGACGCGGAGCGGATGTACTTCACGCCGAACGGGGTCGAGCAGTCGACCCGCACGAGCGTGGCGGACTACCGGGCCGGCCGGCTGACGGAGCTGGGGGTGACGTCCGTCGCCGACCTGTGCTGCGGCATCGGCGGCGACGCGATCGCCCTCGCCCGCGCCGGGATCCGCGTCCTCGCCGTGGACCGCGATCCGCTGACGGCGGCGGTGGCCCGGGCGAACGCTCAGGCGCTGGGGCTGGCGGACCTCATCGAGGTGCGGGAGGCGGATGTCACGGAGGTCGACACCGCCGGGTACGACGCGGTGTTCGTCGACCCCGCCCGGCGCGGCGGACGGGGCCGTATCTTCGACCCGGAGGCCTACTCGCCGCCCCTGTCCTGGGCGGTCGGCGCCGCGTCCGCCGCCCGGGTGGCCGCCCTGAAGATCGCCCCCGGCATCCCGCACGAGGCGGTCCCCGAGCGGGCCGAGGCCGAGTGGATCTCGGACGGCGGGGATGTGAAGGAGGCGGTGCTGTGGTTCGGCACCGGCGCCGGTGGCGGCTTTGGCGGGGCGGCCGTGCGGGCCACGCTGCTGCCGGGGCCTCGCTCCCTGCTCTCCCGGGGCCTGCCCGACCCCGAAGTGCGGCCCGTGGGGCGGTACTTGTACGAGCCCGACGGCGCCGTCATCCGGGCGCACCTGGTGGCCGAGGTCGCCGAGGAGCTGGACGGCGGGCTGATCGACCCGACCATCGCCTACATCACGGCGGACACCCCACGGCCGACGGTGTACGCCTCCGCGTACGAGATCACCGACCGGCTCCCGTTCAACCTGAAGAAGCTGAAGGCCCTGCTCAGGGAGCGCGAGGTCGGCGTCCTGACCGTGAAGAAGCGCGGCTCGGCGGTCGAACCCGAGGAACTCCGCAGGAAGGTCAAGCCCCAGGGCCCGAACTCGGCGACGGTGTTCCTCACCCGGGTGGCGGGGGCGCCGACGATGCTGATCGGCCACCCGCTGGGGTGACTCCCGCGCACTCCCCCGCCCGCCGCAGCAGCATCTCCCGCTCCCGCTCGTTGCGGGTCAGGCGTGCCGCGCGTTCGAACTCCGCGCGTGCTTCCGCCGGGCGGCCCAGGCGGGTCAGGAGGTCGCCGCGGACGCTGGGCAGCAAGTGGTAGTCGCGGAGGGAGGGTTCGGCGGCCAGCCGGTCCACGATCTCCAGCGCCGGGGCCGGGCCCCGCGCCATCGAGACGGCGACGGCACGGTTCAACTCCACGACGGGGGACGGGGCTCGGGCCGCGAGCAGGTCGTACAGGGTGGCGATGGCCGGCCAGTCCGTCTCCTCGTAGGTGTAGGCGTGCGCGTGGCAGGCCGCGATCGTCGCCTGGAGGGCGTACGGGCCGGGGGCGCCGGTGGCAGTGGCCTCGGCGCGGCCGAGGGCCGTGATGCCGCGGGCGATGAGCATGCGGTTCCAGCGGCGGCGGTTCTGGTCCTTCAGCAGGACCGGCTCACCGTGCGGGCCGGTGCGGGCGGCGGCGCGGGAGGACTGGAACTCCAGGAGGGCGGTCAGGGCGTGCACCTCCGGCTCCTTGGGCATCAGGGCGGACAGCACGCGGGCCAGGCGGAGGGCGTCCTCGCAGAGACCGGGGCGCAGCCAGTCGTCGCCGGCGGTGGCCGCGTACCCCTCGTTGTGGATCAGGTAGATGACGTCGAGGACGGAGCCCAGGCGGGCCTCGCGGTCGGGGCCGCAGGGGACCTCGAAGGCGATGTTCCGCTTCGCGAGGGTGCGCTTGGCGCGGACGACGCGCTGGGCGATCGTCGGCTCGGGCACGAGGAAGGCGCGGGCGATCTCGGCCGTGGTCAGACCGCCCAGCAGGCGCAGTGTGAGCGCGGTGCGGGCCTCGGGGGACAGCACGGGGTGGCAGGCGGTGAAGACCAGGCGGAGCAGGTCGTCGTCGATGTCGTCGGGGTCGGCCGGTTCCGGCGGCCCGGCCGTCGTCTCCAGGTCGCGGCCGATCTCGGCGAGCTTGCGGGCGTAGTTCTCGCGGCGGCGGATCAGATCGACGGCGCGACGCCGGGCGGTGGCCATCAGCCAGGCACCCGGGTTGTCCGGCACGCCGTCCCGGGGCCACTGCTCCAGAGCTGCCACCAGCGCGTCCTGCGCCAGCTCCTCGGCGATCCCGATGTCCCGCACGATCCGGGTCACGCCGGCGATGAGACGGGGCGACTCCAGACGGAAGACGGTCTCGATGACGGCGCGGGCGGCCTCAGCGGCGGACTCGACGGCCTGGGCTGCGGACTCGACGGCGGGCTCGGCGGACTCGACGGCGGGTCCGATGACCTCAGCGGCCTGGGCAGCGGACTCCGCGGCGGGTCCGACGGCCTCGGCGGCGGCCTGGGCGGTGGCGGTGGGCTGTTGTTCCACAGCCCACCATGCAACACCCCCGGCCGGGGTCCGCGCCAATGAGCGGTCAGCCCTCGGCGATCTCCCGGACCTCGCAGGTCACGGTCCAGAACTCCTCGTGGACCTTCAGGAAGCGCTTCGTCCACTCCAGCGCCTCGGCCTTGTCCTTGCACTGCATGAGGGCATAGCCGCCGATGACCTCCTTGGACTCGGTGAAGGGCCCGTCCGTGACGGACAGCTGCCCGCCCTCCCAGTGGACCCGGGTGCCCTGCGCGGAGGGGGTGAGCCCGGCGGTGTCCAGCATCACGCCGGCCTTGGTGATCTCCTCGATCAGCTCACCCATCCGCTGCATCAGCTCGGGGCTGGGGCCCTCGGCGGGGGCGGTGGACTCGTCGATGCGTACGAGCGACAGGTAGCGGGGCATGGTGACTCCTCGGTGCCGGGCGGCGGGGCCTCTCCCCGCCTCTCACCCCTGCGTCGAACGGGAGACGTCCGGATCGACACGGCCCCCGGAATTCCTCGAAGAATTTTTCCGGGGACCGTGACCTGGCACTACTTGAGCTCGGCCCCGAACGCAGCCTTCGCGTACGGCGCCCCGACGCTCTTCCCGCCGAAGACGAGCGCCGCGTCCGTCGTGAGGCCCGTGGCGCGGCCCCGCAGTTCCCAGACGGCCCCGTTGCCGCCGTCCTCGTTCGTGGCGGCGGCCGAGAGGTCGGCGTGGCCGTTGCCGTTGATGTCGAGGAGCTGGACGGTCTCACCGAAGACGTCGTTGGTCTCGGCGGTGCCGGGGACACCCGTGGTGTTCTGGGTGAAGCCCTGCGCACCCGTGCCGGTCAGGCCGGTGCGGCTGCCGCGCAGGACGTCGACCATGCCCTCGTACTGGTTCTCGCCTGGCGCGCCCACCGCCAGGTCGTCGATGCCGTCGCCGGTGATGTCGCCGACGGCGACCGACCGCCCGAACAGGTCGCCCTCCTCGGTGGCGCCCGGCACACCGGGGGTGTTCTGCGAATACGTCCGCCAGGTGCCGCGTGCGCCCAGGCCGGTGGCCGAGCCGTAGGCCACCTGGACCTGCTCGTTCACGGAGTCCCCGGTGACGAGTTCGTCGTATCCGTCGCCGTTGAGGTCGCCGAACGCCACGGCGCCGTCGCCGGAGGGGGCGTCGGGCACGCGGGTGAGGCCGGCGGGGGTGCTCAGGTAGAACTCGCTGCAGTACACGCCGTCTCCGCAGTACTCGGACAGGGCCAGGTCCGCGCGGCCGTCGCCGTTGATGTCGCCGGTGGCGCCGTCGTGGACGTCGACGTACTGGAGGTCGGGGTCCATGGGGGAGGTGGCGGCCGGGGTGCCGGTCCGCTTCAGCGGTCCCTTCCAGAGGGTCGCCTTGGTCCCGAGCGGGTCGTCGCCGGGGGCGTAGCCCGCGAGGAGCAGCGCCAGGTCCAGGCGGCCGTCGCCGTCGAAGTCACCGGCCTGGGTGTTGGTGGCGGGGACGGACGTGCCGCCGGACAGGCCGTGCGGGCCGCCCCAGACGACGACCGCCTTGGCGGACAGGGTGCCGTCCCCGATGACCAGGTCGGCGTAGCCGTCGTCGTCCAGGTCGCCCTTGGAGAGCTGGACGCCGAAGCGCTGGCCCTTGGCGGGGCTGCCCGGGATCCCGGCGGTGGCCCGGCTGATGACGGTCCGCCGGCTGGTCGAGATGCCGTGCGGGCCGCCGTACATCACGGTCACGTAGCCGGCCTTGCTCTTGCCGCCGACGGTGGCGTTCGGGGCGCCTACGGCCAGGTCGGCGTAGCCGTCGCCGTTGAAGTCGTCGCGGACGGGAGCGGCCGTCTTCGTCGCGGAGGCCATGGGTGCGGCGGTACCGAGAGCGGTCAGGGCCAGGGTGAGCGGGACCGCCCATCGGGCATGCGAACGTACGGATAACACAGGTGTAACCCCCCGTTACGGTAACTCGGTCACCCCATCAGACCCACCGGCCGTAGTGAAGGTTGCACTCAGCGCAGCGACTTCCACAGCGCGCTCGCCGCCGGTTCCTTCGCGATGACCCGGTTGGGGTCGGACGGGGCGGTGACGACCGGCATCATCACCGTCTTCACCTGGTCGGCCGTGAGGCCCTTCAGGCTCTGCCCCAGGCGCATCAGCTCGCTCAGCGAGTTCAGGCCGGTGTCCGTGGTCAGGCTTCCGGTGACCGCGTCGGCCACCTGGTAGAGCTTGGCGGGGTCGGTGAGGAGGTCGGTGGCGGCGATCTGCTCCAGCAGTGCCTTGACCAGCTTCTGCTGCAGACCTATACGGCCGAGGTCGCTGCCGTCGCCTATGCCGTGCCGGGTGCGGGCCAGGGCCAGGGCCTGCTTGCCGTTCAGATGGTGGGTGCCGGCCTTGAGGTGGAGGTGGCTCTTGTCGTCGTCGATGTCCTGGCCGGTGGTGACGGTGACCCCGCCGAGCGCGTCGACCAGCTTGGCGAAACCCGAGAAGTCGATCTCGATGTAGTGGTCCATGCGGACGTCGGTGACCGACTCGACCGTCTTCACCGCGCACACCGGGCCGCCCAGCGAATAGGCGCTGTTGAACATGGCGTTGTACGCCACCGAGGTCGAACCGCCCGACGACAGCGGGCAGGAGGGGCGGGTGACCAGCGTGTCGCGCGGGATGCTGACGACGGTGGCCTCGGTGCGGCCGGCGTCGATGTGCACGACCATCGCCGTGTCGGAGCGGGCGCCGGAGCTGTCGCCGCCGCCGAGTTCCTTGTTCGCCTTGCCGCTGCGCGAGTCGGAGCCGAGGACGAGGATGTTCAGCGCCTCGGTCGGCAGCGGGGACGCGGACGCCGAGGCGGAGGCGGAGACGGACGGGGTGACGACCGCCTTCGCCGGACGGTCGTCGCCGAGCGCGCTGTTGATGTCGACGCTCCGGATGTTGTGGTTCAGGTGCCAGTACGCCCAGCCCGCCGTCGCGCCGCCCAGCACCAGCGCCGCGGCGAGGGTGAGGCCGGCGGCCTTCAGTGCTCTCGACCGCCGGCCCGTCCGTCTGTCCCCGACTCTGTCCCCGACTCTGTCCCCGTCGTGTCCCGTCACGAGGAGGAACGTAAGTCCGAATTATTAGGAGAGTGTTAGCGAGATCGGCCCGAGATGGTTTTCTTCGGAAAATCTCACGCTTCTCATCTCCCGCTCAGCTCAGCTCAGTTCAGCTCAGCCCAGGGTCACCGTGGGCACCGGATTGCTGCCGCTCCAGGACGCGTTGAACCCGAAGGTCACCGAGCCGCCGTCCGGGACCGTCCCGTTGTACGAGGCGTTCGCGCAGGTCACGGCCGAACCGGACTGGGTGCAGTTGGCGTTCCAGACCTGGGTGATCTGCTGGCCCGCGCCATAGGTCCAGCTCGCCTTCCAGGAGGACAGCGAGGCCCCGGCGCAGGCGATCTTCACCTGGCCGGTGAAGCCGGTGTTCCACTGGCTGGTGACGCTGTACGTCGCCGTGCAGGCGCCGTTCGTCGGCGGCGGGGTCGTGCCGCCGCTGCCGCCGAGCGCCTCGGCGATGCCGTAGTAGGCGGGCTTGGGGCTGTAGTTCTCGTCGTACGGTGTCGCCGCCCCGTACCCCGGGAAGGTGCTCGGCACCCATGAGTCGGAGTCGGTGAAGCCCCACACGGTGACGTTGACGCAGCGGGCGACCGCCGCGCAGGCGGCCACGACCGACTTGAAGTCGGCGGCCTGCTGGGCGAGTTTCGCACTGTCGGCGGGCAGCGCCATCCGTATGTCCAGCTCGGTGATCGCCACGTCCACACCCAGATCGGCGAAGCGCTGGATGTTCTGCTGGAGGGTGGACGGGACCTGGCCGAGGATCAGATGGGCCTGGAGGCCGACGCCGTCGATCGGAACGCCCTGCTGCTTCAGGGACTTGACCAGGTTGTACAGGGCGGTGCTCTTGGAGTTGACGCCCTCGACGTTGTAGTCGTTGATGTACAGCTTGGCGTCCGGGTCGGCCGCGTGGGCCCAGGTCAGAGCATTTGGGATGTAGCTGGCGCCGAGGCCGTTGTACCAGAGGGTCGAGCGGTAGGTGCCGTCCTCGTTGAAGGGCTCGTTGACCACGTCCCAGGCCGCGATCTTCCCCTTGTACCGGCCCACCTCGGTGCTGATGTGGTTCTGGAGCAGGCTGCTGAGCTGCGCGGACGTCCAGCTGCCGTTGGTCAGCCAGCTCGGGTTCTGGCTGTGCCAGACCAGGGTGTGGCCGCGCACCTGCTGGTTGTGGGCCTGCGCGAAGGCGACGATCTGGTCGGCCTCGGCCCAGTTGAAGCCGCCCTGGGTGGGCTCGACCGAGCCCCACTTCATGGCGTTGCCCGGGGTGAGCGAGCTGAACTGCGACCCCGCGATGTCGCCGTAGCTCCCGGTGAGCTTGGAGCCGGTGACGGCCGTGCCGATGACCTTGCCCTTCGCCGCCGCGAGATCCCTCAACGGGGTGTCAGCAGCGTGGGCGGGTGCCGCGACCAGCACGGCGCCGAGCGTCGCGATGCCCGTCAGGAACGACGCGAGGGATAAGCCCTTTCTCAGAGATCGCATGCGGATACCTCCGAAAGTTTCGGTTGAACAACCGATTGGCTTCGGAGCAGTGTGGGGGGACGTGGAACCCCCGTCAATACTCCCCCGCTAAACCGCCGGAGGCACCGCCGTACTGCTGCGCACCACCAGGCTGGTCGCCAGCTCCACCCGGGTCGCCGCCGTGGACGCGTCCTCGCGCCCGAGGTCCAGCACCAGCTTGGCCGCGGCCTCGGCCATCTCGGTCAGCGGCTGCCGTACGGTCGTCAGCGGCGGCCCCACCCAGCGGGCCACCGGCAGGTCGTCGAAGCCGACCACGCTGAGGTCCTCCGGGATGCGCAGCCCCAGCTCACGGGCGGCCTCGTACAGCCCGAGCGCCTGGAGGTCGTTGCCCGCGAAGACGGCGGTGGGCCGGTCGGGGCGGCCGAGCAGCTCCAGGCCCAGCCGGTAGCCGGCCTCGTGGTGGAAATCCCCCGCCTTGATCATGCCCTGGTCGACGGGCAGCCCGGCGGTCTCCAGCGCGGCCCGGTAGCCGTCCACGCGCGCGCGGCTGCACATCATCCGGGACGGGCCGCTGATCGCGCCGATCCGGGTGTGGCCGAGCTCGACGAGGTGGCGGGTGGCGGCGAGGCCGCCCTGCCAGTTGGTGGCGCCGATCGAGGGCACGTCGGCACCCGGGTCGCCGGCCGGGTCCATCACCACGAACGGGATGGACCTGCTGGTCAGCAGCGCGCGCTGGGACTCGTCGAGCCCGGAGAGGACCAGGATCACGCCGTGCGGGCGGCGGGCGGCGACCTGGTCGGCCCAGGTCCGGCCGGGGGTGAGCCGGCCCGCGCTCTCGCTGAGCACGACACTCAGGCCCGCGTCCCGGGCCACGTTCTCCACACCCCGGATGACCTCCATCGCCCAGGCGCTCTCCAGCTCGTGGAAGACCAGGTCGATCAGCGGCGAGCGGGAGGCCTCGGCGCGGCGGCGCCGGTAGCCGTAGGCGCGCAGGAGTTCCTCGACGCGGGTGCGGGTGGCGGGCGCGACGTCGGCACGGCCGTTGAGGACCTTCGAAACAGTCGGAGCGGAGACACCGGCCTGACGAGCGATTTCGGCGAGGGTCGCGGTCTGCGTTCCTGCGGGCTTCGGAGGCTTCATGCGGGCGATCGTATCCCTGCACACCCTCTTGACGAAGACCTTGTCCCGCCATAGGTTCCCGGAACATTCGATGTTAATCCCGAAACATTCGTGACGGGACATTCGTGAGCAGAGACGGGAGTTACATGACATCCGCTCCTTGGCGCGACTCCGCCCTGCCCGCCGCCGCCCGCGTCGACGATCTGCTCGCGAGAATGACCCTGGAGGAGAAGGCCGCCCAGCTGTACGGCGTATGGGTGGGTGCCGCCACGGACGGCGACGGTGTCGCCCCGCTCCAGCGCGAGATGACCTCCGACTACGACTGGGACGAGCTGATCACGCTCGGCCTCGGCCAGCTGACCCGCTCCTTCGGCACCGCCCCCGTGGACCCGGCGCTGGGCGCGCAGGCACTGGCCCGCGCCCAGCGCCGGATCGCCGCGGCGGGCCGCTTCGGCATCCCGGCGGTCGCCCACGAGGAGTGCCTGGCGGGCTTCACGGCCTGGGGCGCCACCGCCTACCCGGTGCCGCTGGCCTGGGGCGCGACCTTCGACCCGCCACTCGTCGAGGAGCTGGGCCGGCACATCGGCGACGACCTGCGCTCGGTCGGCGTCCACCAGGGGCTCGCGCCCGTCCTGGACGTCGTACGGGACCCGCGCTGGGGCCGCGTGGAGGAGACGATCGGCGAGGACCCGTATCTGGTCGGCACGATCGGCACGGCCTATGTGCGGGGCCTGGAGTCGGCCGGGATCGTCGCCACGCTCAAGCACTTCGCCGGGTACGCGTCCTCGGCGGGCGCCCGGAACCTGGCGCCCGTGCGGGCCGGGATCCGGGAGTTCGCGGACGTCACCCTGCCGCCCTTCGAGATGGCGCTGCGCGAGGGCGGGGCGCGCTCGGTGATGGCGGCGTACACCGAGACGGACGGCGTCCCCGCCTCGGCGGACCCCCGCCTGCTGACCGAACTCCTGCGGGAGGAATGGGGCTTCACCGGGACGGTGGTCGCCGACTACTTCGGCATCGGGTTCCTCCAGAGCCTGCACCGGGTCGCCGGCGGCGAGGCGGAGGCGGCCCACCTGGCGCTGGAGGCGGGCATCGACGTGGAGCTGCCCACCCTCAAGTGCTACGGAAAGCCGCTGGTCGCGGCCGTACGGGAGGGCAGCGTCCCGGAGGCGCTGGTGGACCGGGCGGCCCGCCGGGTCCTGCTGCAGAAGTGCGAGCTGGGCCTGCTCGACGAGGACTGGCGGCCGGAACCGGCCGGCCCGGTCGACCTGGACTCGGCGGCGAACCGGGCGCTGGCCCGCCGGCTGGCCGAGGAGTCGGTGGTGCTCCTCGACAACCCCGACGGCCTGCTGCCGCTGGCCCCCGGCACCCGTGTCGCGGTGGTCGGCCCGCGCGCGGCCGACGCGCTGGCGATGCTCGGCTGCTACTCCTTCCCGTCCCATGTCCTCACGCACCACCCCGAGGTGCCGACGGGCATCGGCATCCCGTCGGTCCTTCAGGCCCTGCGCGCCGAACTCCCCGACGCCAAGGTGACGTTCGCGGAAGGCTGCGGGGTGTCCGACCCGGACCCCGCCGGCTTCCAGGAGGCGGTGGCCCGGGCGGCGGAGGCCGACGTGTGCGTGGCGGTGCTCGGCGACCGGGCCGGACTGTTCGGCCGGGGCACCTCGGGCGAGGGCTGCGATGTCACGGACCTGCGGCTGCCGGGCGTCCAGGGCGAGTTGCTGGACACGCTGGTCGCCACCGGGGTCCCCGTGGTGCTGGTCCTGCTGACCGGCCGCCCGTACGCCCTCGGCCGCTGGCACGACCGGCTGGCCGCCGTGGTCCAGGCGTTCTTCCCGGGGCAGGGCGGCGGCCCGGCCGTGGCGGGAGTGCTGTCGGGCCGCGTGAACCCCTCGGGCCGCCTCCCGGTGAGCGTCCCGCACGTCCCCGGGGGCCAGCCGTGGACGTACCTCCAGCCGCCGCTGGGCCTGGCGGACGAGGTCAGCAACCTCGACCCGACGCCCATGTACCCCTTCGGCCACGGACACTCGTACACGGCCTTCGCCTGGGACGACTTCGCGGGCACGGAGCAGGAGATCGGCACGGACGGCTCGTACGACATCTCGCTCACGGTCCGCAACACGGGCGACCGCGCGGGCGCGGAGGTCGTCCAGCTCTACCTGCACGACCCGGTGGCCTCGGTGACCCGCCCGGACGTCCGCCTGATCGGCTACCGGCGGGTGGCACTGGAGCCCGGGGAGGCGGCCCGGGTCACCTTCCGCTTCCACACCGACCTCTCGGCGTTCACCGACCGCTCGGGCCGCCGGGTGGTCGAACCGGGGACGCTGGAACTGCGGGTGGCGGCATCCAGCGCGGACGTACGGCACACGGCACGGCTGAACCTCACGGGCCCGGTACGTCCGGTCGGCACCGAGCGGCGGCTGCGGTGCGAGACGGCGGTGACGGTGGTCGACTGACGAAAAACCCCCGCCCCGGACAACCGGGGCGGGGGTGAAATGGAGCGCCGGGCAGGCCTTGCACCTGCATTTCCCCGCAGGAAGCGGGGCGTCTTTCCTTGGACCACCAACGCACTGTGTCCGGACCGGTGTTCCGGCCGTTCACGTGTGATGATCATAGCGTACGGACAGCTGTGCGCACCACTCGGCGGTCCGGGCGGTCGTCGGCTCAGGTCATTGCTCGGCACCGACCGACTCGAACCGCCAGCGGTGCACCGCCCGCGTGACCAATTCCCCGTCCGGGTCCGGCAGTTCGGGCAGTTCCGCGTCGTACTCCGCGTCCCACCAGGTGATGACGAGGACGCGGTCCTGGGGGGCGCGCAGGGTCTCCCGGCGCAGTGGCTGCCGGCCGAGCCGCTGCGCCCGGGCCCAGGCCAGCAGTGCGTCGCCGCGCCCCGCCGCCGCCCGGGCCTCCCACATCAGGGCGACCGTCACGAGTACAGGTTCTCCTTGCTGACCTCGTGGACGTGGTCGTGGCCGGGGACGTGCGGGTCGGTCACCGGCAGGGAGGAGTCCGCCGACAGGTCCCAGCTGGAGGCGGCCCGGTTCCGGGCGACCATCTCGGCGCCGAGGGCGGCGACCATGGCGCCGTTGTCCGTGCACAGCTTGGGGCGCGGGACGCGCAGCCGGATACCGGCGGCCTCGCAGCGCTCCTGGGCGAGGGCGCGCAGACGGGAGTTGGCGGCCACGCCGCCGCCGATCATCAGGTGGTCGACGCCCTCGTCCTTGCAGGCGCGTACGGCCTTGCGGGTCAGCACGTCCACCACGGCCTCCTGGAAGGAGGCGGACACGTCACGGACCGGGACCTCCTCGCCCGCCGCCCGCTTGGCCTCGATCCAGCGGGCCACGGCCGTCTTGAGGCCGGAGAAGGAGAAGTCGTACGCCGGGTCCCGCGGGCCGGTCAGGCCGCGCGGGAAGGCGATGGCCCGCGGGTCGCCCTCCTTGGCGTAGCGGTCGATGACCGGGCCGCCGGGGAAGCCCAGGTTCAGCACGCGGGCGATCTTGTCGAAGGCCTCGCCGGCCGCGTCGTCGATGGTCGAGCCCATCGGGCGCACGTCCGAGGTGATGTCCGAGGACAGCAGCAGGGAGGAGTGGCCGCCGGACACCAGCAGCGCCATCGTCGGCTCCGGGAGCGGGCCGTGCTCCAACTGGTCGACGCAGATGTGGGAGGCGAGGTGGTTCACGCCGTACAGGGGCTTGCCGAGGGCGTAGGCGTACGCCTTCGCCGCCGAGACGCCGACCAGCAGGGCGCCCGCGAGGCCGGGGCCCGCGGTCACCGCGATGCCGTCCAGGTCCCTGGCGGAGACACCGGCTTCCTTCAGCGCGCGGTCGATGGTGGGCACCATCGCCTCCAGGTGGGCCCGTGAGGCGACCTCGGGCACCACACCGCCGAAGCGGGCGTGCTCGTCGACGCTGGAGGCGATGGCGTCCGCCAGCAGGGTGGTGCCGCGGACGATGCCGACGCCGGTCTCGTCGCAGGAGGTCTCGATGCCCAGGACCAGGGGTTCGTCAGCCATTGCTCTCTGTGCCCTCTGTGCTCTCTGTGCTTTCTGTTCCTGGTGCGGGGATGGAACCGGCGGCGGGGCCGCCGTCGGGTTCCGTGGTGAGGCGCATCACCAGGGCGTCCACGTTCCCCGGCTGGTAGTAGCCGCGCCTGAAGCCGATGGGGGTGAAGCCGAAGCGCTCGTACAGCTTCTGCGCGCGGACGTTGTCGACGCGGCACTCCAGCATCACTTCGGTGCACTCGAAGGCGGTCGCGGCCCGCAGCAGGTCGGCCAGCAGCAGGCCGCCCAGGCCGGTGCCCTGGAGGTCGCGGGTGACGGCGATGGTCTGGACGTCGGCCAGCTCGCCCTGCGCGGCCAGGCCGGCGTAGCCGACGATCCGGTCGCCCGTCTCGGCCACGACGTACCGCCGGGTCGCCTCGGAGCCGCGGGAGTGGGCCAGCTCGGACCAGAACATGCCCCGCGACCAGGTGTCCTCGGGGAAGAGGTCCTTCTCCAGCTCCAGCACGGGGTCGATGTCCCACCAGCGCATCTCGCGCAGTCGTGGGGTTGCGGGTTCGGTCACTTGGGGGTGACCACCTTGTAGTTCTTGGGGACCTGGACGTCGGGGCGGCGCAGATACAGCGGCCGGGGAGCCTGGAGTTCCTCGCCCGCGGCCAGCTTCCCTGCGGCCAGCGAGGCGAGGGCGGCGGCGGAGACGTGCTCGGGCGCGTGGGCCTGCGGGAAGGCGTCGGGGTAGAGCAGGGCGCCCGCGCCGACGGCGGGGAGTCCCGCCACCTGCTCGGCGATGTCGGCGGGCCGGTCGACGGCGGGGTCGGTCAGCCGGGTGCGGGAGTCGGCGTACTTCGCCCAGTAGACCTCCTTGCGGCGGGCGTCGGTCGCCACGACGAAGGGGCCCTTCTCGATGTCGGCCGCGTAGGCGAGGGCGTCGAGCGTGCACAGGCCGTGCACGGGCACGCCGAGCGCGAGCCCGAACGTGTCGGCGGTCATCAGGCCGACGCGCAGCCCGGTGTAGGGGCCGGGTCCGATGCCTACGACGATCCCGGTGACGGCGTCGAGCTTCAGCCCGGCCTCGGCGAGCACGCGGTCCACGGCCGGCAGCAGCAGCTCTCCGTGCCGGCGCGCGTCCACCTGGCTCGAGGAGGCGATGACGTCCGTGTCGTCGTGCAGCGCGACGGTGACGGCGGGGGTGGCGGTATCCAGAGCGAGCAAGAGCACGCGAACAGCCTACGGCTCCAGCGCGTACGCGGTGGCCGTCCCGGTCAGGTGGTCACCGACTGCTACCGTCTGCATAAATTTCTGTACGAAGTAAGACAAATATCGTGATACGGCGACGCGAGACAGAGGTGGGCGTACGTGGCAGGGACCAGCGCGGGAATCGTGTTCGGCCTCACCGCGGCGGCCGTCGGGACGGTCGGCCTCCTCGCCTACCAGGCCTCCGCCACGGTCCCGGCCGGCCTCGGCGACAAGCCGCGGGCGAGCGCGTCACCCCTCGTCAAGGCACCCCGCGACTGGAGGAACCCGACGGCACTGCCCGCCGTCTCCGGATCGGGTGAACGTGTCGTGTACTCGGTGGACGACGACCGGGTATGGCTGGTCAGCGAGCGCAACCGGGTACTGCGCACCTTCCGGGTGAACCCCGGCCGGGTGGATCCGCTCCCGGGCGCGTACGTGGTGACGTCCCGCTCGCACGCGGTCACCGGCACCGACGGCGTCCCCGTCGAGCACGTCGTGCGCTTCACCAGCGTGGACGACGTCGCCATCGGCTTCAGCGCCCCCGTGAACCCGGACCTGACCCCGGCCCCGGACCCGACCGTGCGCACCGGCGGCATCAGGGAGACCCGGGCGGACGGCCAGGCGATGTGGATGTTCGCGACGATCGGGGTGCCGGTCGTGGTGGTCAGGTAGGGCGCGGGGACCCGGCCCGCCGGGCCGATGCGCGGGTCCGGGCGATGCGAGCGCCGGACGCGCACTCGCCGGGCACCGGCCCCGACCCACCCGTCCGCGGGCCCCACATCGACGCCGCGTCGCACGGCCGCTCCGCCGACTCCTGCCGGCCCGGCTCACGCTCTCGCGATGGCAGCGCGATCCGCCACGGGCGCGCCAGGCCTGCGCGGCCCCGGTGGCGCCGGTTCCCGGGCCGTGCCCGGCCGTGTGGTGCGGGCCGGCGTGAATGTCGCGGGCTCGCCGGGTGCCCCGGTTGCGGCCTGCCTGGCCGCGGGCCCGGCGCTCAGGCCGCGTCGCGGTGCCGGTCCGCCGATTCCTGCCGGCCCGGTTCGGGGGGCTGCGGGGGGTTCGAGATCGCCTTGGCTGCCGTGCAGGAGGCCAGGAGGTCGCGCATGGACACCCCGGCGGAGACGGGGGGCCGCCACGGCACCGTGGGCTGAGGAGCGGGCATGGGGCGCCTCCTGAGGTGCGGGGGGCGGGTGTAGTTAGGCAGACCTAACTACGGGCTGGGTACCATGTCACCACGGCTGCCAGGCCCGGCGCAATATGTTGCCGACGGCTTGTCGGAAAGTGTCGGGCGGTTCAGGCCGCCAGCGCCTCCAGGTCCACGGACGCCCACCGCTCCCCCAGGCCGGTCAGGGTCACGTGCCGTACCTCGTCGATGGTGTCTCCGACAGCGCGGTGGATCACGACCTGCAAGCGGTCCTCGGTCAGCTCCTCCACCTTGCCCTCGCCCCACTCCACCACGACCACCGAGTCGGGCAGCGAGACGTCCAGGTCGAGGTCCTCCATCTCGTCCAGGCCGCCGGACAGCCGGTAGGCGTCGGCGTGGACGAGCGGCGGACCGTCGCCCAGCGACGGATGGACGCGGGCGATCACGAAGGTCGGCGAGGTGACCGCGCCGCGCACGCCGAGCCCCTCGCCCAGCCCGCGGGTGAGCGTCGTCTTGCCCGCGCCGAGCTCACCGGTGAGCATCACCAGGTCGCCCGCGCGCAGCAGCTTGGCCAGGCGGCGGCCCAGTTCCCGCATCTGCTCCGGCGAGGTGACGGTCAGCTGGGTCTCAGCGGGGTTGTGCGGTGCTGCTGGTGCTTCCATAGCCACTTACCGTAGCCCCTGCGGGCACGGCACCCGCGCGGGTGAGGAGGTCGGCGAGGCGGTCGGTGACCACTTCCGGGTGTTCCAGCATGACCAGGTGCCCGGCGTCCGGCACGAGGACCAGCTCGGCCTCGGGCAGCAGATCGGCGATGACCTCGCTGTGCTCGCTGGGCGTGACGAGGTCCTGGACCCCGGCCAGCACGAGCACCGGCATGTCGGTGAAGCAGGCGAGGGCCTCGGTCTTGTCGTGGTCGGTGAAGGCCGGGTAGAACTCGGCGACCACGTCGATCGGCGTGGACTCGATCATGCGTTCGGCAAACCGGGCGATCGCCGGATCGACGTCCCGCCCCGCGAACGAGTACCGCTTGATGATCCCGGCGAACAGGTCGGCGGTGGCCCGCCGCCCCTTCTCCACCAGCGCCGCCTGCTGCCCGAGCGCCTTCAGCACCCCGGGGAGCACCCGGCGCACCGCGTTGACGCCGGCGACGGGCAGCCCGAAGTTGACCTCGCCGAGCCGCCCGGACGACGTACCGACGAAGGCCGTGGCGACCACCCGGTCCCGGATCAGCTCCGGGTACTGCGCGGCCAGCGCCATCACCGTCATCCCGCCCATGGAGTGCCCGACCAGCACGATCGGCCCCTCGGGCACGGCCGCGTCGATGACGGCCTTGAGGTCGCGCCCGAGCTGGTCGATGGTGAGGGGCACCCCGTCCTGGACCTGGCCCACGCCCCGCGCCGACCGCCCGTGGCTGCGCTGGTCCCAGTGCACGGTCCGTACGACACCGCGCAGGGCGGCGCGCTGGAAGTGCCAGGAGTCCTGGCTGAGGCAGTAGCCGTGGCTGAAGACCACGGTGACCGGGGCGGGCGCCTTGCGGCCGAAGAGCCGGCGCCGGCGCGGGGAGAGGTTCGGGCCGCCGGTGTCGGGCTCGACGTCGTCGACCTCGTAGTACAGCTCGGTGCCGTCGTCGGCGCGCGCCTTGCCCGGGGTGCCGCGCAGCGCCCCGTACGGGCCCGTCGAGTCCAGCGCCAGCCGGGCCTTCCTGCGCATCCCCCGGCCGACGGTCATCCGTTCGATGGCGACACCGGCCGCCGCGCCCGCGGCGAGCACACCTATCGCGGCACCGGCGAGGCCGGTCGCCCTGCGCCAGCTTCCGGCCGCCCCCGCGGCGGAGGCGACGACGGCCGCGGCGGCGGCGTCCGCCACGTCGGCCACGACCTCCGCACTGCTCTCGCTCACGTACCGCTCCTCATCACGACTGCTGCTGCCGTCACAGGTCTCACAGGTCTCACAGGTCTCACAGGTGCCACAGGGGCACAGGTGCCACTGGTGTCACTGGGGCCACGCCACGGCGAGTTCCCTCCGTGCGGGTCACCCGTCCTGCGGGTCCTGTTCCTCGTTCACATAGACGCGAGGAACGCGCGTTCCGATGCGCGTGACGATTTCGTACGCGATCGTGCCCGACGCCTGCGCCCAGTCCTCGGCCGTGGGTTCGCCCCGGTCGCCGGGCCCGAACAGCACGGCCTGCGCTCCCGCCTCGGGCTCGTCCCCCCCGAGGTCGACCACGAACTGGTCCATCGCGACCCGCCCGGCGACCGTACGCCACTTGCCGCCGACCAGGACAGGGCCGCTGCCGGAGGCGTGCCGGGGGATGCCGTCCGCGTAACCGACCGGCACCAGGCCGAGGGTCGTCTCACCCGGGGTGATGTAGTGATGCCCGTAGCTGACGCCGTGTCCGCCCGGTACGTGCTTCACCAGCGCCAGCGACGCCGACAGGGTCATCACGGGACGCAGCCCGAAGTCCGCGGGGGTGCCGATCTCCAGGCTCGGCGAGACCCCGTACAGGGCGATGCCGGTCCGGACGAGGTCGAAATGGGTCTGGGGCAGGGTGAGCGTGGCCGGGGAGTTGGCGATGTGCCGCACCTCGGGCCGCACGCCCCGCCCCTCCGCGTACGCCAGCATCTCCCGGAAGCGGACGAGCTGGGCGTCGATCGAGGGATGCCCGGGCTCGTCGGCGCAGGCGAAGTGCGACCACAGCCCGGTGATCCGCACCAGCCCCTCGCGCTCGGCGTGCAGGGCCTCGGCGACGAGTTCGGCCCAGTCCGGTCCCGGCTGGCAGCCGTTGCGGCCGAGCCCGGTGTCGGCCTTGAGCTGCACACGCGCGGGCCGGCCGGCCTGCCGGGCCGCCTCGACGGCCTCCCGCAGCGCCCACATCCCGCTGACCGACACGTCGATGCCGGCCTCGATCGCCTCCCGCCACGGCCCGCCCGGGGTCCACAGCCAGCACAGGACCGGCCCCGGCAGCCCGGCCGCGCGCAGCGCGAGCGCCTCCTCGGGCGTGGCGGTGCCGAGCCAGCTCGCGCCCGCCTCGACGGCCGCGCGGGCGCAGTGCACCGCGCCGTGGCCGTACCCGTCGGACTTCACCACGGCCATCAGGGCCGACTTGGGCGCGCGGGCACGCAGAGCCCGCACGTTGGCCCGCAGGGCGGCCAGGTCGATCTCGGCGCGGGCGCGCAGGGGCGCGGTCGGCACAGGTGGTCTTTCAGTCATCGCGCCCCCAGTGTCTCAGAGGCCCCCGGCGGCCTCCGGGCGCAGGCCCCTCGCACGGCTCAGGAGCCGGGCCTGCGGCCCCACACGAATACCCGGTCGCCCTTCTTCAACACGCCCCACAGCTTGCGCGCGTCGGCCAGCTCGAGGTTCACGCAGCCCCAGGAACCGACGGTGGTGTGGATGCTGCCGTAGACGGCGTGGAAGGCCTGGCCCCCGTCGAAGAACTGGGCGTACGGCATCGGTTGGTTGTAAAGGGTCGACCAGTGGTTCTTGTGCCGCCAGTACACGGTGTGCCAGCCGGCGCGGGTGGCGTACCCCTTGCGGCCGCTGCGCATCGGCACCGGCCCGAACACCACCTTCTTGCCCTTCTGCACCCAGGTGACCTGCCGGTCGAGGTCCACGCAGGCGACCCGGTAGGTCCGAACCGGGCACTTCTTGGCCGCGTTGGGGTTCTTCCTGGCCGAGATGAGCATCATCTGCGCCCAGGTGACGGGGCCTGCGAAGCCGATCGCGGGCTTGATCCCGTGCTTCTTCTGGAAGTTCCGGATGGCCTTGCAGTCCGCCGCGGACTGCTTCCCGTCCACCTTCCGCTTCAGCCACCGCTCGACCTGCCGTTGGTAGGGCCCGGCCTGCTTGCTGCACGCGACCTTGGCCACGGCGTCACCGAGCGGCACGTACTCGATGAGGTCGTACGTCCCCGGCGCCGCGTCCCGCGGCTCGACGGCGTCCTCCTCGGGGGTCGGCGTGTAGACCCTCGGCGGCAGCATCTGGTCCGGGGTGTCGAACTGCCAGGGCTGCTGCGGGCCCGGGGGGACGCCGGGCACCAGTTCGGTCGTGGCGCCCGCGGCGGGGGGCGGGGACGCCGGGGCGGCGGCGGCCCGGGTGGTCCCGGCCGTCGGGAGGACGGTGGCGGCGGCCAGGAACACGGCGATGACCCGGTAGCCGGCGACCCGATAAGCAATATGTCCATATTTCACACGATCAGCCAAGCGGCCCGCTCCCCCGAATCCCGGCAGCCGCGCGGGCAGGTCACCCGAGGGGTGGACGCCGGCCCGTACGTCAGTCGCGTACGTCCCGCCAGGCCTCCGGAATGGCCGCCGCAACGTCGTGCGCCCCGGCCGGTGCCCCGTCCGCCGCGTACCGGCCGGCGAGACCGTGCAGATACGCCGCCGCGCTCCCCGCGTCCAGCGCCGTCAGCCCCGACGCCAGCAGCGATCCGGCCAGCCCCGACAGGACGTCCCCGCTCCCGGCCGTGGCCAGCCAGGGCGTGCCCGTGGCGTTCACCCTGGCGGCCCCGCCCCCGGCGTCCGCGACCAGCGTGGTCGAGCCCTTCAGCAGCACGGTCGCCCCGTACAGCAGCGCCAGCTTCCGCGCGGACTCCAGCCGCGCCCCCTCGACCTCCTCGCGGGCCACCCCGAGCAGCGCGGCGGCCTCACCGGCGTGCGGGGTCATCAGGGTCGGCGCGGTACGGGACCGTACGGCGTCCCGGTCCGCGAGGCGCAGCCCGTCCGCGTCGATGAGCACCGGCACGTCCGTGTCCACCACCTCGGCGACGGTGGCGGCGTCGTCCCCTGCGCCGGGCCCGACCACCCAGGCCTGCACCCGCCCCGCCTTGTGCGGTCCCTGGTCGGAGACGAGGGTCTCGGGGAAGCGGGCGATCACGGTGCTCCCGGCGGGCCCGACGTACCGCACGGCACCCGCCCCGCCGCGCAGGGCGCCCGACACGGCGAGGACGGCCGCGCCCGGATACCGCGCCGACCCGGCCGCGATACCGACCACACCGCGCCGGTACTTGTCGCTCTCGGCGGCGGGGTGGGGCAGCAGCCGGGCCACGTCGGCGTGCTGCAGGGCCTCGAGTTCGGCCTCGGGGGGCAGCTCGAGACCGATGTCGACGAGGCGGACGGTCCCGGCGTACTCACGGGCGGGGTCGATCAGCAGGCCCGGCTTGTGCGTCCCGAAGGTCACGGTCAGGTCGGCGCGGATCGCGGCCCCGCGCACCTCGCCGGTGTCGGCCTCGACCCCGCTCGGCAGGTCCACGGCGACGACGGCGGCGCGGGAGCCGCGGGCGGCCTCCGCGAGCGCCGCGGCGTCGGGGCGCAGGCCGCCCTTGCCGCCGATCCCGACGATGCCGTCGACGACGAGGTCGGCCCGGGCGACGAGGTCCTCGGCGGCGCCGCCGGGGCCGGCGACGGTGCCACCGGCGCGGCGCAGCGCCGCGAGGCCGCCCGGGTGGGTGCGGTCGGGGCTGAGCAGCACGGCCGCGACCCCGGCGCCGCGCCGGGCGAGCCGGGCGCCGGCGTACAGGGCGTCCCCGCCGTTGTCCCCGCTGCCGACGAGGAGCACGACCCGGCGCCCGTACACCCGCCCCAGCAAGTCGGCACAGGCGGCGGCCAGTCCGGCGGCGGCCCGCTGCATGAGGGCGCCGTCGGGGAGCCGTGCCATGAGCTCACGCTCGGCTGTCCTTACCGTCTCTACGCTGTACGCGGTACGCATGCGTTCGAGTCTGCCCCGGATCCGGGCACACCCGCACCCCGGGCCCGGCCGTGTCGCGTCACCCCTCCGCGACCACCACGGCCGACGCGACTCCCGCGTCGTGACTGAGCGACACATGCCAGGACCGCACCCCGAGTTCGGCCGCCCTGGCCGCCACCGTGCCCTTCACCCTCAGCCGCGGCTGGCCGCTGTCCTCGACGTACACCTCCGCATCCGTCCAGTGCAGCCCCGGCGGAGCCCCGAGCGCCTTGGCGAGCGCCTCCTTCGCCGCGAAACGCGCGGCGAGCGAGGCGATGCCCCGGCGCTCCCCGCTGGGCAGCAGCAACTCGCTCGCGACGAAGAGCCGGTCGGCCAGCCCGGGCGTACGGTCCAACGACACCCGGAACCGGTCGATCTCGGCCACGTCGATACCGACGCCGATGATGGTCATGGCGGGCAGCCTACGACCGCCTACTCCACCGTCACCGACTTCGCGAGGTTGCGGGGCTGGTCCACCTCGTTCCCCCGCGCGGTCGCCAGCTCGCACGCGAACACCTGCAACGGCACCGTCGCCACCAGCGGCTGGAGCAGCGTCGGGGTCGCCGGGATGCGGATCAGGTGGTCCGCGTACGGCACCACCGCCTCGTCGCCCTCCTCCGCGATCACGATCGTGCGCGCGCCCCTGGCCCGGATCTCCTGGATGTTGGAGACGATCTTGTCGTGGAGGACGGAACGGCCACGCGGGGAGGGCACCACCACGACGACCGGCAGATCCTCCTCGATGAGCGCGATCGGGCCGTGCTTGAGCTCGCCCGCCGCGAAGCCCTCGGCGTGCATGTAGGCGAGCTCCTTGAGCTTCAGGGCGCCTTCGAGGGCGACCGGATAGCCCACGTGCCGCCCGAGGAACAGCACCGTGTTCTTGGCGGCCAGGGAACGCGCGAGCGACCGTACCGGCTCCATGGTCTCCAGCACCCGCTCGACCTCGGCGGAGATCCGCGACAGGTCGCGGATGACGGCCCCGATCTCGTCGCCCCACTTGGTGCCCCGGACCTGGCCCAGGTACAGCGCGACCAGGTAGCACGCCACCAGCTGGGTCAGGAACGCCTTCGTCGAGGCGACCGCGACCTCCGGCCCGGCGTGCGTGTACAGCACCGCGTCCGACTCGCGGGGAATCGTCGAGCCGTTGGTGTTGCAGATGGCCAGCACCTTGGAACCCTGCTCGCGGGCGTGGCGCAGCGCCATCAGGGTGTCCATGGTCTCGCCGGACTGGGAGATGGCGATCACCAGGGACCGCGCGTCCAGGATCGGGTCCCGGTAGCGGAACTCGCTGGCCAGCTCCACCTCGCACGGGATGCGCGTCCAGTGCTCGATGGCGTACTTGGCGATCATCCCGGCGTGGAAGGCCGTACCGCAGGCGACGATGACGACCTTGTCCACCTCGCGCAGCTCGGAGGCGCTGATCCGGACCTCGTCCAGGGTCAGTGAGCCGGCCGCGTCGATGCGGCCCAGGAGCGTATCGGCGACCGCCTTGGGCTGCTCGGCGATCTCCTTGAGCATGAAGTAGTCATAACCCCCCTTTTCCGCGGCCGAAGCGTCCCAGTCGATGTGGTAGGAGCGGACGTCCGCGGGACGGCCGTCGAAACCGGTCACCGTCACGCCGTCGCGGCGCAGCTCCACCACCTGGTCCTGACCCAGCTCGATCGCCGACCGCGTGTGGGCGATGAACGCGGCGACGTCCGAGGCGAGAAAGGCCTCACCCTCTCCAACGCCCACCACCAGCGGGGAGTTCCGCCGGGCGCCCACGACCACGTCCGGTGCGTCCGCGTGCACCGCGACCAGCGTGAACGCCCCCTCCAGGCGGCGGCACACCAGACGCATGGCCTCCGCGAGGTCGGCGCTGGAGGAGAACTCCTCGGCGAGCAGATGGGCGACGACCTCCGTGTCCGTCTCCGAGGCCAGGTCATGACCCCGCTCCGCCAACTCGGCCCGCAGTTCCGCGAAGTTCTCGATGATCCCGTTGTGGACGACGGCGACCCGGCCCGCGTTGTCCAGATGCGGGTGCGCGTTGGCGTCCGTCGGACCGCCGTGTGTAGCCCAGCGGGTGTGGCCGATGCCCGTGGACCCCGTCGGGAGGGGCCGCTCGACGAGCTCCTTCTCCAGGTTGACCAGTTTCCCGGCCTTCTTCGCGGCGGCCAGACCGCCGTCCGCCGGCACGGCGACGCCCGCCGAGTCGTACCCCCGGTACTCCAGCCGCTTCAGCCCGGCCATCACGACCTCGAGCGCCGACTGCGACCCCACGTATCCCACGATTCCGCACATGCGCCGCAGCCTACGACCCGAAGCCGGTCGAAAACTGTCTCCGCGTGCCCGGAATCGGAAATTTTCAGGGCACTTACCACCCTCGCAGGATCGATTACAGCCATGTGCCGCACTAGAGCCGCGGCTGGGCGTGACCGAGCCCACCTGCCACGCCGTTCAAACTCCGTTAACAATGGAATGTGATCTCTCCGGTCTCCTCGATGCCCCGGAGCGCCCACCGGCACAGGCCGGAGGCGACTCCCTACGTCGACCTCACCCGTGCCGAGTGGAGCGCGCTGCGCGACAAGACGCCGCTGCCCCTCACCGCCGAGGAGGTCGAAAAGCTGCGCGGTCTCGGCGACGTCATCGACCTCGACGAGGTGCGGGACATCTACCTGCCGCTGTCCCGGCTCCTCAACCTCTACGTCGGCGCCACGGACGGTCTGAGAGGGGCGCTGAACACGTTCCTCGGCGAGGGGGGCTCCCAGTCGGGCACACCCTTCGTCATAGGCGTCGCGGGTTCGGTCGCCGTCGGGAAGTCGACCGTCGCCCGTCTGCTCCAGGCGCTGCTGTCCCGCTGGCCCGAGCACCCGCGGGTCGAACTGGTGACGACGGACGGGTTCCTGCTGCCGACCAGGGAGCTCCAGGCCCGCGGCCTGATGTCGCGCAAGGGCTTCCCGGAGTCGTACGACCGCCGGGCGCTCACCCGCTTCGTCGCCGACATCAAGGCGGGCAAGGACGAGGTGACGGCACCCGTCTACTCCCACCTCATCTACGACATCGTGCCCGACCAGCGGCTCACCGTCCGGCGGCCCGACATCCTGATCGTCGAGGGCCTCAACGTCCTCCAGCCCGCACTGCCCGGCAAGGACGGCCGCACCCGGGTCGGTCTGGCCGACTACTTCGACTTCAGCGTGTACGTCGACGCGAGCGGCGAGGACATCGAACGCTGGTACCTCAACCGGTTCAAGAAGCTGCGCCAGACCGCCTTCCAGAACCCCTCCTCCTACTTCCGCAAGTACACCCAGGTCTCCGAGGAGGAGGCCCTCGACTACGCGCGGACGCAGTGGCGGACCATCAACAAGCCCAACCTGGAGGAGAACATCGCCCCCACCCGGGGCCGCGCCGCCCTCATCCTCCGCAAGGGCCCGGACCACAAGGTGCAGCGCCTGAGGCTGCGCAAGCTGTGATCCCTCCGCCCTCGTCCTCCGCCCTCGCCCACCGCCCCTGACCGCTCCCTTGCGATCATCCTGACGGCCCGTCATTCTGTGTAGTCCCGCGGTGACCGGCGAGGGGGCAGAGGCCGATGGGCTATCGGACGCGCGCGTACGGAATCCCCGGCAGCCTGGACGACTACCACCCGGACCCGCAGGAACCCGTCGAGCGCTGGTTCACCATGCCCAACACGGGGAATTCCCGGGCCATAGCCGAGATCATCAACGACCTCTGCCCGGTGCCGCCCACCGCCGTGGTGGATCCGTTCTGCGGCGCGGGGAGCAGCTCCCTGGCGGCTCGCCGTCTGGGGGTCCCCTTCGTCGGTGTGGAGATGGACCCGGTGCTCGCCTGTGTGAGCACCGCGAAATCGCTGTGCGGGCCGGCCGACGGCCAGGCCCTCCTCCAGCGGCCGGAAACCGGCGAGTCACTGCCGCTCAGGTGTCTGCGTCTGCTGCTCCGGCTGCAGAGCACTCCCGGAGGCGGCCGGCTCAGCGACCGGATGATCGCGGACGATCTGCTGCGAGCGCCCCGTCGCGTGCCCGGGGGCGCCGTGGTCTGCGGAGACTGCACCGCCCCCGCGACATGGAAGGGAATGGCGCCGCTGCCCGACGAGGGGGTGGTCGTCTTCACGTCGCCCCCGTTCTTCGACGACTGGGCCGGCCCCGGCGTCCCACCCGCGTTACGGGCCGAGGCGGCCGAGCTGGCGGGAGGGACCGCACCGGAACCGCCTGCACCGTGCCCACCCGCACCGGCACGTGATTACGGTGACCTGCTCGTGGGCGCCCTGCGCGCGGTCGGAGCGGTCTTGCCCTCCTGCACGGTGATCGTCGAACACGAGCCGGGTTCCGGTTCTCCCGACCGGCTCCGCACCGTGGCCGATCGGCTCACCGCCGAGACCGATGCGGAGATCTTGGAAATTCTCGAAACACGCGACTTCTCGCCCGGTGGCCTGTTCTCCCTTCTCGTCTGCCGACTGCGATAAACAAGTGGAATCCGCCGATCCGGTGCGGTGTGGAAAAACGCGCGACGAACGCATGCTCGACACGGCAAGTCCGACTTCCGGGCCGCATGAAAAGCACCCCGGGCATGCGCCGTTACGCGTACAGTGAACGCGGGACCCGAATTGCCCACCTTGTCACTCCGTCGGGGGTAAGTGTGCGTGAGTCGATCGATCAGGTAAGAGCCCTCATGATTCAGGCCCTCACCGTCCGCGGTCTGTCCACGGCAGACGCGGAATTCATCACCGACGACTTCGTCGAAGCACAGGCCGAAGGTCACTTGACGCACGGAATCGGCAAGTTCCTGCTCATCGACGAAGTTCTGCAGCGCAGGGTGGGCGAGCCGATCGAAGTGAGCCGGTCGGGCGCGGTCGCCGTGGTGGACGGACAACGCGAGGTCGGCCAGCTGGCCGCACGCAAAGCGGCCGAGATCGCCGTGGAACTGGCGGAGTCGCACGGCGTGGGGATGGCAACCCTCCGCAACGCCGGCAGGTTCAGCCGACTCACCCCCTACGCGCGGGCCATCGCCTCGTCCGGACATGTCGCACTGGTGGCGAACAACGCGGGCCCGGCAGCGGTCACGCCCCACGGTTCACGCACGCCCGTCATGGGAACCAACCCCATCGCCTTCGGTTTCCCGCGCGCCGGCGGCAGCCCCTATGTGATCGACTTCTCCACCGCCGAGCGGGTCTGGGGCGAGATCCGCCAGGCGATTCTGGAGGAGCGGCCGCTACCGGACAACGCCTTCCTGGATGCCGCGGGAAACGTCACGACCGACCCTGAAGCGGTGGAGGCGGTCCTGCCGTTCGGCGGGCACAAGGGCGCGGCGCTCTGCATCGCGATCGAGATGCTCGCCGGAGTACTCGCGGGCGCCGCCATGGGCCAAGCCGTCACCGACGAGTACCAACTGGGCGCGGTGTTCATCGCCATGCGGCCGCCGGCCGCCCTCACTCCCGCAAGCAGCGTCGACGAACTGCTCTCGGAGATCCGTCAGGCGACCCCACGGAACGGCGCGGGCCCCGTGAAGGCACCAGGAGACCGGTCGGAAGCCACCAGGACCAAGACCACCCAGGACGGCGGTTTCGACCTCGACCCCAACACCAAGTCCGTCCTAATGACCATGTCCGAAGGCGGAGTGGGGCTGGCCGCGAACTGGCTGACGAACTGAGGTGCATGAATGACGCAACTCGACGAGGTCATAGCCGAAAGCCCCTACGAGCTTTCGACCAAAACCTTCTGGATGATCCAGTCGCAGGACAACACCTCTGATCCCGCTACCGCATGGGGTGAATTCGACGACGGACTGGAACACACCCGGGTCATCGCATCGGAAAACCCCCCGGCCGGGGACGACAAGAACTACGGGCCGCTACGCGCCTTCCGGCTCCGCGTCAGCAAGCCCTTCGCGGCCCCCGGATTCCTTGCGGCCGCATGCACCGCGATCGCCGATCAGGGCATCTCCGTGCTGGTGATCTCGACATTCACCTACGACTACGTCTTCGTTCGAGCCGAACGAGTCAATGACGCCGAGGCGGCGTTGCGCGATCGCGGCTTCCACGCATTGGCATGAACTTCCGTCCGGGTCGGGGGACCGTTTCCATTGAACGAGCAGCTGAGAGCACACCAACGGCGGTTACTGACCCTGCTTGGCCGGGACACACCTGCTTCCGAGGAACGTGTCAGTTTCCCTCTGGAGCTGAGCGCTTCCAGTGGCGCCGGCAGCCTTGCGGAATGGCTGCGCGCCGATGAGGAACGGCCGCTGGTGGTCACCGGAGATCCCGGTTCGGGCAAGACGACGCTCCTCGAAGAACTCGCCCGGGGCATGCTGGAGCGGGGCGAGACGGTCTTCCACCTCCGGATGGGCCTGTGGTCACGCGGCCGCCCGCTGCTCGACCAACTGGCCGGCTGGGGTCTGGCGCCGGAGTCCGCTTCCATCGTGCTGCTGCAGCAGCGGTGCTGGGTGGTTCTGGACGCGCTCGACGAGAGCCGGGGCGGGAAGATCGACGAAGCCTTCGAGGAGATCGTCGACTTCTCCAGGCAGTTCCCCGCGGCACGGATCGTCGCGAGCTGCCGACTGGCCCAGCTCCCGGCCTGGACGGCCATGCACTTCGCGTCGGCGCGAGTCCTGCCCCTGCGTCCACGGCAGGTCTACGGCGTGCTGTCCCGTGCCGTCGCGGACAGCTCCATCGAGGCACGCCCCGGTGACCTCGCGGCGGAACTGGTGGACCTCTGTACCAATCCGCTGATGCTGGGCATGACCGAGCAACTGCTCAGGGCCGGACGGGAGCGCGTGTTCCACATCGTGTCCGCTGCTCAGCTGTACGACGACTTCCTTGAGCTGCTGGACGAGCGTGAACGCGGCAAGAGGCCGGTCGGCGGGGCGCTGGAGGAGGTGATGAGCGCGGGTCTCGGCACCCGGATCCTCGCTCTGGTGGCCTGCCGGATGCTGCGTCTGGGACTCTCCGCGGTCCCCATGGCGCAACTGGCCAACTGGCTCTCCGAGGTGCTGGTCCAGGACGTGTGGGCCGGCTGGTGGGGTGGCACGACACGTCCGTCCGCCGCCGAACTGGCCAACTACCTGTCCAACCATGTGCCGCTCAAGCACGCCTCACTCCCGGGCCGCGGCGGTTACCAGGTCGCTTTCATGCATCTGACCTTCCGTGACGCCTTCGCGGGCCGCCACCTGGACTACCTCAGGGGATCCGACCCGGACTTCTCCATGGACGAGTGGGCCCTGGACGAGCACCAGCACTCGTGGCCGGCCGTGGTGTTCCTCGCGGGCCGGGAAGAGGAGTCCGGGCTCACCACGAGGTCGGTGATCGACCTGGCATTCGTCTCCAGGAGGCAGGAACTGCTCCTCCTGGCCGCCCGGTGCGTCCAGGACCGCTGGGACACGCCCACGGACGACGTGGGAGAGTTGCTGATGAGCAGCCTGGACGCGTTCAAGAACTGGGACCGCCCGTTCGACTACGACCTCATGCGGGCGACCAGGACGGTGATGGGACGGCTGGGCGCCGAGTTCCCGGAGCGGCTGCGCCAGGACGCTCTCTATTTCACCGACAAGTACGCCGTGGTCGTTCCACGGGAAATCACCAACGTGTCCCTGGACGAACTACTGGAGGCGGCGGCGTCCAGCGAACCGGACGTCGTGACCAACGCCCTGTACTCGCTCGCCAAGTACCGGTACGCGTCGAGCATGCTCCGGGCGCAGGCATCCGGGCACATAGCCGCCCGGCTTCCCGAATGGCCCGAGAGGATCCAGGATCAGGCAGTCGCGGCACTCAAGGACATCCGCAGCGACACCACTCTTCCTCTGCTGCGCAATCTCATGCAGGACCCGGACTACCCCTGTCGTTCCAGGGCGTTCGCCGCGAATGCCGTCGCCGAGATGGGTGACATGGCCGACGTCCCTCCCCTGGTCGGCCTGCTCAAAGACCATGGATTCAAGTACCGCGACTCCGTCTCCTGGTCGCTGCAGACGCTGGCGAAACGCATGATGCCACGCCACCCGTCGGTCGTCGATTCGGTCACCGGGGAATACGTGGCGGCACTGCGGAACGAGACCGGTGACGAGAGCGGCCGTTACGCCAAGGGCAACATCCTGTACTCGCTGGGCGTGCTGGGTGCCTCGGCCTGGCACGACGTGATCGTCGCATTCCTGACCCACCAGTCGGAGCCGTACGTACTGGAGGACGGTCTGCTGTGCCTGGGGCTTCTCGGTCAGCGGGAATCCGTCCCCTTCCTGTCGACCTTCATCACACATGCCGACCCGGTCGTGCGGCTGAAGGCCGTCGAGGCTCTGGTGAGATGCGGCTCCGCACACTGGGACGCCGTCGCGGACCTCACGCACGACCCCTACCGGATCGTTCGCCGCCGCGCCGAGGAACTGCTGGCCGACCGCACGGAGGGAAGCCCTCCCCCGGCCCCGGCCCTTCTGCTGCTCCGCAGCGTGCTGACGAGGGCGGCGTTGCGGGGCGACGCGGCCCGGCAGGTGTTCCGGATCGGGGCCGCCGACCGTGCCCTGCTGGAGGAGGCGTTGCGGCTGGTCAGCGGGCATCTGTCCTCCGTGCCCTCGTTCCTGGGGCAGGGCGAGCAGCAGGAGGTCCGGCTGGCCACGGTCGACGTCGAGCGACTGCGCGGCCTGCTGGCCGAGGACCAGGTGTGACATGTACGGATCCGGGTCGGGGCCCGTACCCCAAGGAGACGCGCTACAGCTCATCGGCTCCCTCTACGGAGCGGCCAGCATCATCATCGTCTTCCAGATGTTCGCCCTCCAGTCCTGGTACGACAAAGCCCAGAGCCTCGACGACGCTTCGTTCGATCTCGACCAGCGCACCGTCGTGGGCTCTCTGGAGCGTGTCGCCCTGATACAGCGGATGCGGTCGCACAACCGCTCGTTCCCCTGGATCCAGCTGGGCTCCTTCTCCGCGGCGATCGTGACCATGCTCGGTCTCGCCGGAGTCCTCTCCACCAAAGTCCACGAGCTTTCCTGGGTGTTCACGGGAGGACCCGCCGTCATTCTGCTGGCCATGTTCGTCGGAGTCATCTGCGCCACACGCACACGCGGCAAACGAGCGCTCATCAAAGCCATTGAGAGGATAAATTGAGTGACGACATAGACCGGGCGACACCGCAGAAGGACTGGACCCTCACCGATTGGGAATGGCTCGGATTAAGGAAACCGATAAACGTCGCAGATGGTCATGCACATTTCGATCTCGCCGCACGTTTCCCCGCGGAGTTCGCCCGTATCGCGGAGATGGCACAGCATTTGGAATCGCTTGACCAGAGCACGTCGGAGCGCGTTTTCCTGGAGACGATGAGTGCGTTGTCCGGCCAGTCCATGGGAGCCGTCCCCGTTCAGTTTCATTACTCGAGCTCGGTTTCGATCGAAATAGTCGCGAAGATGCTCAAGGAACTGGGGGTCGAACGAGTGGGTCTGGTGACTCCGACGTTCGACAACATACCGCTCCTGTTCCGGCGGGCAGGCCTCACCCTCGTACCGGTGCGGGAACAGCTCCTCTGGGGCCACGGCCCAGAACGCCAGGCACTGCTGCGGCAGTGCGACGCGCTGTTCGTGGTCACACCGAACAACCCCAGCGGCTACTGCCCCACCGACGAGGAACTCACCCGGCTCATGACCGAGTGCGGCCGGGACGGGCGTCTCCTCATGTGCGATTTCAGCTTCCGTCTCTACGCCTCCCTGCACACCTGGGACCAGCATGCGCGGGCCCACCGGGTGCCGGGGCTCCGCTTCGTGTTCATCGAGGACACCGGGAAGGTGTATCCGCTGTCGGAGCTGAAGGTGGGCTTCACCTGCGCCAGCGACGATCTCGTTCCCCGGCTGACCGCACTGAGCAACGAGCTGCTGCTCAATGTGTCCCCCTTCACGCTCCTCGCACTGACGCACGTCATGTCGGCCGACCTGGCCCGGCACGGAGGCGCGGCTCAGCGCCGTCTCACAGCCGCGCGGATCGCGGACGGCAACCGTGCGACCCTCACGCGGGGCCTCGCCGGGCTGGCGGACATCGTGAGCGTGGGCGAAGGCAGTCTGAGCGTGGCCTGGCTGACGCTGCACGACCACGACGCGTCCGCCATGTGTGAGCGGTGGGCTTCGCTCGGACTGGCCGTGCTGCCCGGAGCCCCGTTCCACTGGGACGATCCGGCCCACGGCGCCCGCCGGCTGCGCATCGCCCTGGCGCGGGAGCCGGCTCACTTCCAGCGCGTGCCCGAGCTGCTGCGCATGACCTTGGCCGGTGCGACGGATGCCTCGACCTGAGCGGAGCGGGCAAGGCCCGGCGTCCCCGCTGCGGCGGGTGCGGGAGCGGGTGGCCGAGTTCAGCGCGGCCATGCCAACGGAGTCCTTCACCGTCACGGCGGAGACCCGTGGCGTGATCACGCGTGCCCCGGCCGGCGAGGACTCCGACTACGTGGACAAGTTCATCCTGGTCGAGACCGCGATGGGCTGGGGGTCCGCCTTCTGCCCGCACCACGACAGGCATCTGGACGGCCGGGCGATCGGCGCGGACGCCCGCACCCTGCGTTCGGGCCATGTGTGCGTGGACATAGCGGCCCTGGACGCCGCCGCGGGCGCCCTCCGCATGGAGCCCAGTCATTCGGTCACCGCGCGTGGCACGACCCACCGCAAGGGAAGGGTCAGGGCCGAGTTGGTCGCGGCGGAGGTGGATCGCGTCCTCTCACCCCGTCGTCCGGCGCGTGTCCTGCTCGTCGGAGTGACCGCCGCGATGGTCGAGGTACTGACCGAACGGGGCCACTCCGTGCTGGCTTCGGACCTCGATCCCCAGGTCGTCGGCGCGGACATCCACGGAGTCAGGGTGCACCACGGAACGGAGACCCCCCGGCTCCTCGCACAGGCGGATGCGGCGGTCGTGACCGGGATGACGACGACCACCGAGACCGTGGGCGAGGTCGTCACGGCAGCCGACGCCGGTGAGGTGCCCCTCGTCTTCTTCGCGCAGACCGGCGGCCGGATATGCCCCCTCCTGCTCGATCACTGTTCGGGGGCGGTGGTCGCGGAGCGTTTTCCCTACTACATGCTCAGTGGCGACACGACCTTCGACATCTACCGCTCCGGTGACGGGGGCGACCGCTGATCACTCGATGCCGGAGGCGCACGTGAAAGCTGCCGTAGTCGTGGGCGGCGGTATCGCCGGCCTGAGCGCGGCCTGGGAACTGGCGAAACGCGGGTGGAGCGTGACGGTGTGCGAGAGTGCGGGCGCGCCCGGCGCCGGCTGCACCAGGGCGACGCTGGGACTGGTCTACCCCTTGTGTCCTGGCAGCTATCCGCCGGAGATGGTCGACGTCTCCTTCAGCGCGTGGCGCTCCTATCCGGCGTACGCCGCGGAGATCACGGAGGCGTCAGGTGACCGGTTGAGCCTCACCGAGCGCACGCTGCTGGACGTGGCCGTGGACCAGGAGGAACTCGCCCGCCTCTCCGCGGAGTCGGCCGCGTACACGGCCCTCGGTTTCCTCGGGCACGCGCTCGGCCCCGAGGAGATGACCGCGTGCGAGCCCCGGCTTCTGGGGGGTGCGGGCGGCATTGCCTATCCAGGGGTGCTGCATGCGGACGGAGCGAGCCTCACGTCGGCCCTGGTGTCCGCCCTCTCCCGTTCCGGTGGCACGGTGATGCTGGAAACGCCGGTGCGGTCCCTGGTCATCAGGGCCGGCGTGTGCCGCGGCGTCATGCTGGCCACCGGGCAGGCCCTCGGTGCGGACCTCGTCGTCCTGGCGACCGGAGCCACGGCCTTCGACACGGGCGACGGACCGGTGCCCCGGATCGAGGCCATGCGCGGGCAGGTGATCCTTGCCGAGATGCCCGGCCCGTGGCTGCGGCACATGGTGTACGTGGCGGACCTGGACCTGATCCAGCGCGATGACGACAGCGTCCTCATCGGGGCGACCCGTGAGTGGGGCGAGAGGGCGCCCACCGCCACGATCGCCGGGCTGGCGTCGATCCTGGGCAGAGTCTGCGCTCACCTCGGTGTTCCGCCCGAACTGAGATTCACCGGGGTGGCCGTGGGCCTCCGCCCCCGCTCCGTCACCGGCCTGCCCGTGGTACATCCTCTTCCGCACGCCGCCAACGCCGTGGTGTTCAACGGGCTCTTCAGAAACGGAATTGTCTGCGCGCCCACCCTCGCAGGGCTTTTGGCCGACGCCGTGGAATCCGGTGACTGGTCGGGGCTTTCCGCGTTTCGAGACCCAGCGGTCGCGTAAAACCGCTGGGTCTTCCCAGCCGGTCAGGGCCGATTCACGAGAAAACGTTGCCGCCCGGCGACACAGCTGCGCACGGTGTCGACCACCATCTCGATGTTGCGGTCGAGCGCGTTCTGCGTGTACCAGGCCGTTCCAGGAGTGACGACGAGGTGGGGAGCCTGCCGTAGCGCCTCGTCCTCCGGGAGTTCGTCCAGACCGACTCCGCCCAGTGCGCCGGTGGTCAACGCCTCCGCGACCGCGGCCTGATCAAGGCAGCCGTTGCCTGCGATGTTGACCAGGATGGCGCCTCGCGGCATGGAGCGGACCGCGTCGGCCGAGATCAGACCGCTGGTCTGCGGACCGTCCGGCAGGCACAGCGCGATGAAGTCGCTCCGCCGGGCCAGCTCCTCCAAGGGGACCTGCTCGACCCCTTCCAGTTCCACCGGAGAACGGTTGAAGCCCAGCACCGTCATCCCGAAACCCTGTCCCAGCCTGGCCACCCAGCTGCCGATGCTGCCCACGCCGACCACACCCAGGGTCGCGCCGTACAGCTCCCTGCCGACGGCGTGATCGAGGTAGGTCGAGCCAGGTCCGCGCCCGATGGCCGCGGCGTCCACGAGCCGTTTGGCGCAGACCAGGAACAGTCCCATGACATGCTCGGCCACGGACTGGCGGGAGTAACCGGGCGTGTTGCTGACGCCGATGCCCAGTTCGGCCGCGGCGTCGACGTCGACCCGGCTGTACCCCGTCGTCACCAGCACCACATGTTTCAGCGACGGGCACGCGGCGAGCACTTCACGCGGTAGATGCGACCATTCGACGATCGCCACGGCGGCGCCCTCCAGCCGCTCGACGATCTCCTTGCCCGTCGGACGGTCGCGGTAGACCTTGAAATCCCCCAGCTCCTGTAAAGCGGTCACCGCGAATTCCGGGAGATAACTAGGTTCATCCACATAGACAATTTTCATCCAGTCTCCCTACTTCACTTCACTACTGACAGGGCATCAGGCAAGCATGCCACCAAATACCATGCCCAGACCGCGGAAGCCCAGAACCGGCCCGCTACCCTGCGGGCATGCTGCATCTGCGTCTGATCACACCGGCCGGGAAGACGGACGACGTGGTGCGCCTGATCGAGAGGACGGTCGGCACCACGCATCTCGCCGTCGTCCCGGGCGCCGCCCGCAATCCGGCCGGGGACATCGTGATGTGCGACGTGGCCCGGGAGGCGGGCGACGAACTGCTGACCGGGCTGCAGCGGCTCGGCATCGACAGCACCGGCTCCATCGCCCTGGAGAACATCGACCTGTCGCTGTCCAGGCGGGCCGACAAGGCCGAGGCGGAGGCGCCCGGCGAGGGCGCGGACGCGGTGCTGTGGGAGCACCTGACCGAGGCGACGCACGAGGAGTCGACGCTGTCGGTGACCTACGTCGCCTTCATAACCCTGGCCACGATGATCGCGGCCTGTGGCGTGGTGCTCGACAACGCGATCCTGATCGTGGGCGCGATGGCGGTGGGCCCGGAGTTCGGCCCGCTCGCGGGGATCTGCACGGCCCTCGTACGGCGCGCCCCGCGCCTGGCGGTGCGCTCACTGACCGCGCTGCTGGCGGGCTTCGCCTTCGCGATGCTGGTGACCGTCGGCTTCACGTACTTCATGGACGGCGTCGGCCTGTTCACCAAGGTGCAGCTGGAGGCCGAGCGGCCCAACACCAACTTCATCTACCGGCCGGACGCCTTCTCGTTCGTCGTGGCCGTCCTCGCCGGAGCCGCCGGCACCCTGTCGCTGACCTCGGCGAAGTCGGGGGCCCTGGTGGGCGTGGCGATCTCGGTGACCACCGTCCCGGCCGCCGCGAACGCGGCCGTGGCCTTCGCCTTCAGCGAGTACCACCAGGCCTGGGGCTCGACCGTGCAGCTCCTGCTGAACCTGCTGGGCATCGTCCTGGCGGGCACGCTCACCCTGCTGGCCCAGAAGTGGTTCTGGGCCAGGCAGCGCGAGCGCGCCCCGAAACCCGGCTAGCCGAGCGCCGATTTCACCGCGTCGGCGAGGCGGCCGGCGACCGAGCGGGCCTGGTCGAGGTCGGCGGCCTCCACCATCACGCGCACCAGCGGCTCGGTGCCGGACGGCCGCAGCAGCACCCGGCCGGTCGAGCCCAGCTCACGCTCGGCCTCGGTCACCGCGGCGGCGAGGTCGGCGGAGGTCCTCACCCGGGACTTGTCGACGTCGCGGACGTTGATCAGCACCTGCGGCAGCCGCTCCATGACCGAGGCGAGATCCCGGAGGGTACGGCCGGTCTGGGCGATGCGGGCGGCGAGCAGCAGGCCGGTCAGCGTGCCGTCGCCGGTGGTGGCGTGGTCGAGGATGATGACGTGGCCGGACTGCTCGCCGCCGAGGGCGAAGTCGTGCTGCTTCATCTCCTCCAGGACGTACCGGTCGCCGACGGCGGTCTGCACGAGGTGGATGCCCTCGCGCTCCATGGCCAGCTTGAAGCCCAGATTCGACATCACGGTCGCGACGACGGTGTCGGAGCGCAGTGCGGAACGCTCCCGCATCGCCAGCGCGAGCACGGCCAGGATCTGGTCGCCGTCGACCTCTTCGCCGGTGTGGTCCACGGCGAGGCAGCGGTCGGCGTCGCCGTCGTGGGCGATGCCGAGGCCGGCGCCGTGCTCGATCACGGCGGCCTTCAGCTTGTCGAGGTGGGTGGAGCCGCAGCCGTCGTTGATGTTGAGGCCGTCCGGCTCGGCGCCGATCGTGACGACCTCGGCACCGGCCCGCGAGAAGGCCTCGGGCGAGACACCGGCGGCCGCGCCGTGCGCCTCGTCGAGGACGATCTTCAGCCCGTCGAGCCGGTTCGGAAGCACGCCGAGCAGATGACCGACGTACTGCTCGAAACCCTCGTCGTACGAGCGCACACGCCCGACGCCCGCGCCGGTGGGCCGCTCCCAGGGCTCGCCGTGCCGGTGGGACTCGTAGACGGACTCGATCCGGTCCTCCAGCTCGTCGGCGAGCTTGTGGCCGCCGCGGGCGAAGAACTTGATGCCGTTGTCGGGCATGGCGTTGTGGCTGGCGGAGAGCATGACACCGAGGTCGGCGCCGAGCGCGCCGGTCAGGTACGCCACCGCGGGCGTCGGCAGCACGCCGACACGCAGGACGTCCACGCCCGCGCTCGCGAGGCCCGCGACCACGGCGGCCTCCAGGAACTCCCCCGACGCGCGCGGGTCCCGACCGACCACTGCCTTGGGCCTGTGACCCTCGAAGGTGCCCGCCTCGGCCAGCACGTGCGCCGCGGCGACGGAGAGGCCGAGCGCCATCTCGGCCGTCAGGTCCGCGTTGGCGACACCGCGCACGCCGTCCGTACCGAAGAGTCGTCCCACTTGTCCTCCTGAGGAAGCGTCAGTTGCGATGGCGGTCGCCGCCTGAACATCCCATCACACTAGCCATTGAGCGGCTTGTGTCGTTATACGCCGTTGCGCTCCGATAAACGAACGCCCCGACGGCACAGTGGCGTGCCGCCGGGGCGTTCGGAGTACGAGCAGGCAGCTGAGATTAGCGCTTGCTGTACTGCGGGGCCTTGCGGGCCTTCTTCAGACCGGCCTTCTTGCGCTCGACCGCACGGTCGTCGCGCTTGAGGAAGCCGGCCTTCTTCAGCGGGCCGCGGTTGTTGTCGACGTCGGCCTCGTTCAGCGCGCGGGCGACACCGAGACGGAGCGCACCGGCCTGGCCGGAGACACCGCCACCGGCGATGCGGGCGATGACGTCGTAGCGGCCCTCGAGCTCGAGCACCTTGAAGGGCTCGTTGACTTCCTGCTGGTGCACCTTGTTCGGGAAGTAGTCCTCGAGGGTGCGACCGTTGATCTTCCACTTGCCGGTGCCCGGAACGATCCGGACGCGGGCGATGGCGTTCTTGCGGCGGCCCAGGCCGGCGGCGGGCTGGGGCTCACCGAAGCGGGAGGCGAGGGACTCGGAGGTGTACTCACCCTCCACCGGAACCTCGGACTCGCTGGTGTAGCTGTCGATGTCAAGCTCTTCGAGCGGCTGCTCGGCAGTGGTCTCGGCCACGATTCTCCTCAGATTCTCTTCGGTCTTAGGGGGTGGCCGGACTTACTGCGCGACCTGGGTGATCTCGAACGGCACCGGCTGCTGGGCAGCGTGCGGGTGCTGGTCACCCTTGTAGACCTTCAGCTTCGAGAGCATCTGACGGCCCAGGGAGTTCTTGGGGAGCATGCCCTTGACGGCCTTCTCGACTGCCTTCTCAGGGTTCTTGTCGAGCAGCTCGTCGTAACGGACGGAACGCAGACCACCCGGGTAGCCGGAGTGGCGGTACGCCATCTTCTGCGTCCGCTTGTTGCCGGACAGGTGCACCTTGTCGGCGTTGATGATGATGACGAAGTCACCGGTGTCGACGTGGGGCGCGTAGATCGGCTTGTGCTTGCCCCGCAGAAGGGACGCGGCGGTGGTGGCGAGACGACCCAGGACAACGTCCTGAGCGTCGATGACGTGCCACTGGCGCGTCACATCGCCGGGCTTGGGGCTGTACGTACGCACGGTTCGTAGCCTTCGCTTCGAGTGAATGGTCCTGAACAGGTCACCGAAACGATCACGACAGCCTGGACCGCACGGCGGCGACGCATACCGCGTACGTGGGGTCGCTGGTCATCGGCCCGGTGGACCGGTGTAAGGGCCCGTCCCGTGAGAATGAGCAAGCCAATACACAACGAACAGGCAGGATACCCGCGGCGCCACGCCCCGGTCAAAACGGGCTCGCTGCCGCTGGGCTCCGCCGGTTCTTACGCCCAGTGTAGGCGCCCGCACCCCTGGGGGCTGCCGCCCCCAGACCCCCGCATCGGCCCTGAACGGGCCTCGTCCTCAAACGCCGGACGGGCTGGGTAATGCCGACCGGGGCTGAAGAGGCCTACGGGGTGGGGGACGAGCCCCCTGGGAGCGCAGGGGACGCAGTCCCCGCCGGGGTCTGGGGCGGAGCCCCAGGGGGCGGCAACCTCCCAGTTGGCCGTCATGGGTGGGTGGGTGGGAAACCCCGGGGTCCAGGGGCGCAGGCCCCTGGCGGGGTCTGGGGCGGAGCCCCAGGGCGGGGCGACTTCCCGATTGGCCGGGCCTGGCGTGGGTGGGGTTGCACCGAAAGGTGCCCTATCGCACCTAGTAGACGCGCACCAGCACCCCCCGCCCCCCGTCTAAGATGCGCCCCATGAGCTATGGGCAGGGGGGACCCCAGTCCCAGTGGGATCCCTGGAAACCGAACTCGCAGCAGCCTTGGAACGACGGCGGTGACGGCCAGGGCCCGGACTGGGCCGCGCTCGCCGACGCCTCGGAAGCGCGGAACAAGCGGCGCAAGGTGCTGTACATCGGCGGCGGCGTCGTCGCCACGGTGGCGATAGGCACCGCCGTCGCGATGAGCGTCGTATCGGCGAACAAGGACAACAACGCCTCGGGCCAGCCCTCCAACCTGCCCGCAAGCGCCTCGCTCCCCAGCGACTCCGCGCAGGCGCCGTCCTTCGATCCCACCAGCGCGCCGCCACCGCTGGACCCGAAGGACTTCATAGCCAGCGCGAAGAAGGACAAGGCTCCGCTCAGCGCGGAGACGCTCTTCCCGGGCACCCAGCTGACCATGGGCGAGACCGTGTACAAGAAGGGCGCCACGGCCGACACCACGAACTGCGCCTCGGCCGCCGGCAACACCCTCCCCAAGGTGCTCACGGCCAACGGCTGCACCCGCCTGCTGCGGGTGAGCTACACCAAGGACGGTGTCGCGGTGACCGTCGGCGTTGCCGTCTTCGACACCGAGGCCAAGGCCGTCAAGGCCAAGGGCGAGGCCGACAAGAAGAGCATCGTGAAGTCGCTGTCGGGCAAGGGGATCAAGACCTTCTGCGACGCCGCGGTCTGCCGCTCGACGACCAATACCCTGGGCCGCTACGCCTACTTCACGATCGCAGGTTTCACCAACGGCAAGAACGTGACCACGAAGGACACCAAGGTCTTCCGCACCGGTGACGACCTGGCCGAGTTCACCTTCCGGCAGATCCGCCGCCGGGGTGAGGCACAGGCCTCCGCGGCGGCGAACCAGTAGCCGGTCAGCGGACTAGGGCCGCCGCTTCAGGCGCAGCCTGATCGGCACCACCGCCGACTCCAGCTGCGTACGCAGGGTCATCTTCGAGACCCCCTCCGTGCGCTCCTCGAAGCGGATCGGGATCTCGACGGCGCGGTGGCCCGCCCGTACGGCCTTGTACTTCAGCTCCACCTGGAAGCTGTAGCCCGCGCTGTCCAGCGAGGCGAGATCCACGTCACGCAGGGTGCCGGCCGACCACAGGTTGAAGCCGGCGGTGATGTCGTGGATGGGGCTGCCGAGGATGGTGCGCGCGTAGCGGTTGGCGAAGCGGGAGAGCAGGACGCGGTGCGCGCCCCAGTCCTCGTCCAGCGAGCCGCCCTCGACGTACCGGCTGCCGACGACCAGGCCCGCCCCGGAGTTCACGGCCGCCTCCAGCATGCGCGGCACGGCCTCCACCGGGTGGCTGCCGTCGGCGTCCATCTGGACGACGTACTCGGCACCCTCCTCCAGCGCGGCGGTCATGCCCGCGGTGTAGGCCCGCCCGAGCCCGTCCTTCTCGGTGCGGTGCAGCACGCTCATCCGGCGCCGGCCGGACCCGTCCGCGTTGTACTTCTCCGCCAGTTCCTCCGCGATCCGCCCGGTGCCGTCCGGGCTGGAGTCGTCGACGATCTTCAGCTGCAGCCCGTCCAGCGGCAGCCCGAGCACCGCCTCGGCCATCCGCGGCACGTTCGCCGCCTCGTTGTACGTCGGCATCACCACGGTGATCGGTGTGCCGTTGCCCTGCCCCGTCATGCCTTCTCCCCTCGCGGCGCCGGTGTGCCCAGCGCCCGGAACCGCCGGCCCGTCGCGGTCCTGCGGTCCGCGTCGAGTACCCCTCGGCCGTCCCCAATCGGTCAGTGCAGGACGATATCGGGGCCGCACGACGCATCCTCGGCCGACACCCTGTTCGAGGGCGGCGCCGGGTGACTAACAGGTTGCGCAGCCTGCCGTGCCAGGCAGCGACCGCTTGTTCCGCGCCTCCCTGCTCCGCGCGGCCAGCAGCTCGTCCGCGGGATAGCCGACCTCCTCCAAGGTCAGCCCGTGCGGCCGCACGACATGCACCGCCGAGTCCCGCACCCCGGCCGCGAGCACCTTCCCCGGCCAGTCCGGCGGGCGGTGCCCGTCCCCCACGAACAGCAGCGCCCCGATGAGCGAGCGCACCATGTTGTGGCAGAAGGCGTCCGCCCGGACGGTCGCGGTGATGATCCCGTCGGCACCCTTTTCCAGCCACAGCTCCTGGAGCGTACGGATCGTGGTCGCGCCCTCGCGCTTCTTGCAGTACGCGGCGAAGTCGTGCTCACCGAGGAGGTGCCGGGCGGCCTCGTTCATGGCGTCGACGTCCAGCGGCCAGTCGTGCCAGAGGACGTGGCCCCGCAGCAGCGGGTCGACGCCGCCGGGGTTGTCGGTGACGCGGTAGGCGTAACGCCGCCAGACCGCGGAGAAGCGTGCGTTGAAGCCGCTGGGCGCCTCCCTCAGGGCCCACACCCGTACGTCCCTGGGCAGGCGGCCGGCGAGCCGCTTGAGCAGCTTCTCGTGGTGCTCACGCCAGACCGCCTCCGGCAGATCGACGTGGGCGACCTGCCCCCGGGCATGCACACCGGCGTCCGTCCGCCCGGCCACGGTCAGCTCGTACGTCTCCCTGGACCGCGTGACCGTGCGCAGGGCGTCCTCGATCTCCCCCTGCACGGTCCGCCGGCCTCCGGCCTGCTTGGCCCAGCCGGAGAACTCCGAGCCGTCGTAGGACAGATCGAGGCGGACACGGACGCAACCGGGCTGTACTTCGTCACTCACTCCTGGATCCTCTCAGGAAACGCGGAACGGGCCCGCCCCCTGGGGGGTGGGCCCGTTCTACTACTACTGCGAGGCAGAGCCTCAGGCGTCCTTGGACTCCTCAGGAGCCTCGTCGGCCGGAGCGGCGTCCTCGACCTTGGTCTCCTCGACCTTGGCCTCGTCGGCTTCCTTGACCGCACGCTTGGTGGCGGCCTCGGCCTCGCCGGTCGCCTGCTGCGCCACCGTCAGTGCCTCGACCAGCTCGATGACAGCCATGGGCGCGTTGTCGCCACGGCGGTTACCGATCTTGGTGATGCGGGTGTAGCCACCCGGACGGTTCTCGTAGCGCGGGCCGATCTCGGTGAAGAGCGTGTGGACGACGCTCTTGTCCGTGATGACCTGGAGCACCTGACGGCGGTTGTGAAGGTCGCCCTTCTTCGCCTTGGTGACCAGACGCTCGGCGTACGGGCGCAGGCGGCGGGCCTTCGCCTCGGTGGTGGTGATACGGCCGTGCTCGAAGAGCGCCTTCGCGAGGTTCGCGAGGAGCAGCTTCTCGTGCGCGGCGCTGCCGCCCAGACGGGCACCCTTGGTGGGCTTCGGCATAGTTCTTCTCCTGTGTGTCTGCCCCGGCCGTATCAGGTACCGGGGTCAGTATCCGAGCAGGCGGTCGCCTGTCGGAGATCCGGGGGTCTACGCGAGACCCCCGGAGGTGGAACCGATCAGTACTGCTCGGTCTCCACGAAACCCGCGTCCGCGTCGTCGTCGGCGCCGAAGGCGTCGGCAGCGGCCGTGGGATCGAATCCGGGCGGGCTGTCCTTGAGGGCCAGACCCATGCCGGCCAGCTTAGCCTTGACCTCGTCGATGGACTTCGCACCGAAGTTGCGGATGTCCAGCAGGTCGGCCTCGGAGCGGGCGACGAGTTCACCCACGGAGTGGATGCCCTCACGCTTGAGGCAGTTGTACGAGCGGACCGTGAGCTCCAGCTCCTCGATCGGCAGCGCGAGGTCGGCGGCCAGGGCGGCGTCCGTGGGGG
>NZ_JBIRWL010000013.1:42028-267950 GCF_044387825.1 Streptomyces sp. NPDC020299 | reverse complement strand
CTCGTACTGGACGTACTTGGGTTTTTGGCCGGTGCGGCGAGAGTGCGTGCCGGGCGCCGTGGGTGCTGTGCGGGACTTTCGAAACACCCCCTAGTGCGGTGCCCAGGTGAACTTGCCGCCGCCCACCCAGCGGACCACGTCCGGGTCGTCGAGGTCGTGGACCGTGATGCCGTACGCGGCGGCGGCTTCCAGAACGTCGGTGACGGCGTGCGCCTCACCGACCACCTGACCGTCTATCTCCACGATGCGGAAGGGCGGATCGCCCGGCTTCCCGCGCATCACTCCGTGCACCAGGATCCGCGGGTGGGACATGTAGGGCACTGCTTGTTCGGTCATGCAATTCAGCGTAGAACGCGCGGCGCCCCGACGTGTCATCCGCGACCGCCGCCCGGCGGCTCGGGGGACGGCCGTCTCAAGGGCGCCGTCAGTCGTCGCTGCCGAGGTGCGAGCCGGCCATCGGGCCCATCCGGAGCATGCCGCCGTCGACGGCCCAGGAGGCGCCGGTGACGTAGGAGGCGTCCGGGCCCGTCAGGAAGGCGATGACGGCCGCGACCTCCCGGGCGTCGCCCGGCCGGCCCAGCGGTACGCCGGGGCGGCTCTCGGTGTGCGGGTCCGTGTCCTCCTGGCCGGTCATGGGCGTGGCGATCTCGCCGGGGGCGACGGCGTTGACCGTGATGCCGTACTCGGCGAGTTCCAGCGCCATGACCTGGGTGAGCAGGCCGAGGCCGCCCTTGGCCGCGCAGTACGGGGCCGCGCCCACCCGGGGCTGGTGTTCGTGGACGGAGGTGACGTTGACGATCCGGCCGCCGTCGCCCTGCCGGATCATGTGCCGGGCCGCGTGCTGCCCGCACAGGAACGGGCCGAGCAGGTCGACGTCGATGACCTCGCGGACCTTGTCCGGCTCCAGGTCGAGGAAGGGGGTCGAGGTGCCCGTACCGGCGTTGTTGACCAGGATGTCGAGCCGGCCGAGCCGGTCGCGCAGCTCGTCGACCGCGCCGGCGGCGCCGGGCAGCCGGCCCAGGTCCATCTGCGTCACGACGGCCCGCTGCCCGGCGGCACGCACCTCCTCGGCGGTCTCCTCCGCGCCCTTGAGGTCGGTGTGCCAGGTGATGCCGACGTCCACGCCCTGCCGGGCCAGGCGGACGGCGGTGGCGCGGCCGATGCCGGAGTCGGCGCCGGTGATCACGGCCACCGGGGAACGCGGTACGGCGGGAGCGGACATGACGGGCCTCCTCCACGTGGGGCAGGTGGACGGAGCACCGCAGTACCCGGGTGCGAACCGGGCAAACCGGCAGGCCGCCGTGCGGCCCCCGCGCCGCTGGGGAACCCTGGAGGGGCACGCGCGGAAGGGCGAGGAAGGGGAGGCGCCATGGGCCCCGTCGAGGCACTGGACCGGATCGCCTTCCTGCTGGAGCGGTCCCAGGCGCCGACCTACCGGGTACGTGCCTTCCGCACGGCCGCCCGGGTGCTGACCGGACTGCCTGCCGAGGAGGTGGCCGAGCGGGCGTCGGCGGGGACGCTGGAGTCGCTCAAGGGGGTCGGCCCGAAGACCGCGCAGGTCGTGCGCGAGGCGCTGGCGGGAGATACGCCGGGCTATCTGCGCACGCTGGAGGGCGAGGCGGCCGGCCCGCTCGCGCGGGGCGGCGAGCGGCTGCGGGCGCTGCTGCGCGGCGACTGCCATCTGCATTCGGACTGGTCCGACGGCGGCAGCCCGATCGACGAGATGGGCCGGGCGGCGGCGGGGCTCGGCCACGAGTGGGCGGTGCTGACGGACCACTCCCCCCGGCTGACGGTGGCGCGCGGCCTGTCCCCCGAGCGGCTGCGCGAACAGCTGCGGGTGGTGGCGGAGCTCAACGCGACCTGGGCCCCGTTCCGGCTGCTGACCGGCATCGAGTGCGACATCCTCGAGGACGGCTCGCTCGACCAGGAGCCCGAGCTGCTCGACCGGCTCGACGTGGTGGTGGTGTCGGTGCACTCCAACCTGCGCATGGACGCCCGGTCGATGACCCGCCGCATGGTGGCCGCCGTCCGCGACCCGCACTCCGACGTCCTCGGCCACTGCACCGGACGGCTGGTGACCGGGCGGGGGCGGCCGGAGTCGGAGTTCGACGCGGACGAGGTGTTCGCCGCCTGCGCCGAGACCGGCACCGCCCTGGAGATCAACTCCCGCCCGGAGCGGCTGGACCCGCCCCGGCGGCTGCTGCGGCGGGCGGTCGGGGCGGGCGTGCTGTTCTCCGTCGACACCGACGCGCACGCCCCCGGTCAGCTGGACTGGCAGATCCACGGGTGCGCGCGGGCGCAGGAGTGCGGGGTGCCGCCAGAACGGGTGGTGACCACCTGGTCCCTGGACGAGCTGCTGGCCTGGACGGGGGAGCGCCGGACACCGTCCGGCGTGGCGGGTTCCTGACGTGGTACCCGTGCGACACGAGACGCACCAGCAAGACCCCTGAGAGGAAGGCCCCCGGATGGACCGTGCCCGTGCCGCCGTATTCGACGTGGACGGAACGCTCGTCGACACCAACCACCTGCATGTCGTGACCTGGTGGGAGGCCTTCCGGCAAGCGGGCCACCGCGTGCCCATGCACGCCGTGCACCGGGCCGTCGGGCTCGGCTCCACCGACCTGATCGCCCATCTGCTCGGCGACGCCCGCGACAAGGACCGGGACGGTGAGCTCAGCGCCGCGCACAAGGCGCTGTACGGCCAGTACTTCGACCGACTGCCCGCGCTCCGGGACGCCGGGGAACTGCTCAGGCGCCTGCACGGGGACGGCTGGACGGTGGTCCTGGCCACCTCCGCGAGCGGCGCGGAGCTGGGCGCGCTGCGCCGGGCGATCGACGCGGACGAGGCCATCACGGCAACCGCGAGCGCCGACGACGTGGAGCGGGGCAAGCCCGCGCCCGAGCCCGTCGAGCACGCGCTGGAGCTGGCCGGGGTGCCCGCGGAGCGGGCGGTGTTCGTGGGCGACACCGTGTGGGACATGCGGGCCGGAAGCCGGGCCGGGGTGCGCTGCGTCGGTGTCCTGTGCGGCGGCATCCCGCGCGGCGACCTGGAGGAGGCCGGCGCGGAGACGGTCTACGACGATCCCGCGCACCTGCTGGCGTCCCTGGGCGGCAGTCCGCTGGCCTCTTGACCCGGGGGCCGTGAACTGTGCCGCTTGAGAAAACACGATCTTGGGATACCCGCACCGGCATGACGAGCGTGACATGGATTCCACGGCAGGCGCTGTCCCGGGGCGTGCGCGGCGTCGGCCTGTCCGTCGGGGCGGCCTGGCGCGGACCGGGCCGGGAACGGGACCTGGTGGTGCAGTCGCTCAAGGCCGCCGGGGCCGCGCTGCTGGCCTGGCTGGCGGCGAGCGGGATGGGCGACCCGCTGGCCATGATGGCCCCCTGGGTCGCGCTGCTCATGGTCCAGGCCACGGTGTACAGCTCGCTGAGGCAGGCCACCCAGCAGCTCGCGGCGATCTGCATCGGCACGGTGCTCGCCTCGGCGGCGCACGCGGTCGCGGGGAACACTACGGGCGCGCTCGTCCTGTCCCTGCCCCTGCTGATGCTCCTGGCCAACTGGTCGCGTTTCGGCGAGCAGGGCGTCTATGGCGCGACCACGGCGGTGTTCACCCTCGCCTCCGGAAGCGTCTCGGCGGCCTCGGTCGGGCACCGGCTGGGCCAGGCCGCGCTGGGCGCGGTGATCGGGGTGGCCGTCAACGCGTTCGTGCTGCCGCCGATCCATCTGCGGGACGTGCGGGAGAACCTCGGGGGGCTGGCCCGAGAGGCGGGCGACGTGCTGTGCGAGATCGCCTCCGGGCTCCGCGGCGGGGACTGGGACGCCGATACCGCGGCCGACTGGTCGTACGGCTCGGCCCGGCTCGAGCACCGGCTGGAGTCGCTGCGCTCGGCCCGCGGCTGGAGCCGGGAGAGCCTGCGGCTGACCGACCGGGCCCTGCACGCCCTGGGCCGGGTCCCCTCGGACCTGCCCCCGGAGGAGGAGGACGAGCGGTGGAGCCGGGTCACCGGTCATGTGCGCGCCCTGACCCGGACGCTCGCGGTCGCCGCCGACGACAGCCGTACGGCCGTGGCCCCGGACCCGGCGCTGCTGGAGCCGTACGCGGACCTGCTGGAGCTGATCGCGCGGGCGTGCCATGTGGAGAGCGGCCGGCTGCTCGGGCGGCCCGACGCGGATTCCGCCGGATGTACCGACGGGGACTTCGACAGGGGTTCCGGTGCCGGGCGGGACGGCGACACCGACGACACCGAGGAGGCGCGGCGGGAGCTGCGTCGGCAGCTGCAGGAGGGCCTGCGGGAGCACGCGGGCTGGGAGGCGCCCCGGGCGGCGGTCCTCGGCTCGCTGCTGTTGCTGGCCGAGAACCTGTGGGCGGAGACGGTTCCCCGCGCCCCCGGCGAGTCCGGACAGTGACACACATCACCGCACAGGACGGCACACACCGGAACAACCACCGGTGGTTCCCCGTTGAACCAACCGTGGGTGCGGATGGGACAGTGTCCCCGGGCCTCACCTTTTGCCCACAGGGACGATCGTTCGGCTGAAGCCCTGTGGAGCCTTTCGCCGAGAGGCGACCGCCATCCGCGCCCACACCTCGGCTGCCCCGACCGGTCTTCCCCCGTCCGGTCGGGGCTCTCTCATGTCCGGCTCGGTCATGCCCCGCCGTCGACGAAGGCCCGCAGGTCCGCCGTGAGCCGTTCGCCGTGGGTGAAGGGCAGGCCGTGGCCCGCGTTCTCGTAGACCTTCAGCGTGCCGTCCGGCACGAGCCGCGCCGAGCGGGCGCCGGTCACCTCCAGCGGCGCCGAGAAGTCGTGCGTGCCGTGCACCACCAGCACCGGCATCCGCAGCTTGGGCAGCTCGGCGGTGACGTCCACCGCGACGGCCAGATCCTGTACGGCGATCGACGCGTGCGGGGTGGTGGCCAGGCACCGGTCGATGATGTGGCGCCGGAAGGCCGGCGACACCTCGACGCCGGGCAGGCCGATGCCGAAGAACGGGTCGGCTCCGTCCTCGTAGAAGCCCGCCCTGTCGCGCCGGTAGACCTCGTTGGCGGCGCGCGCGTCGGCGGGGTCCACACCGTCCGGGTTGTCGGCCGTCCGGACCACCCCGGGCGCGATGCCGCTGACGAGGGCGACCCGGGCCACCCGGTCGTCGCCGTGCCGGGTCAGGCAGCGGACCACCTCGACGCTGCCCAGCGAGTGACCCACCATCGTGACCTCGCGCAGGTCGAGGTGGTCGAGGAGTCCGCGCAGGTCGTCGGCGAGGCTGTCGAGGTCGAACCCGCCCCACACGTCGTCGGAGCGGCCGTGTCCCCGCCGGTCCATGCTGACGCACCGGTAGCCCGCCGCCGCCAGCGGCAGCATCTGGAACTCCCACATCTCGCTGCCCAGCCAGGCGCTGTTCACGAAGACGACCACCGGGCCGTCGGCGAGCCCGTAGTCGACGTAGTGCAGGCGTACACCGTCGACGGGGCTCTCGAAGTACGGCATGGGAGTCCTCCTGGAATCCGGTGGGGTGGGTACGTCCTCGATCATTCCGGCCCCGGCGGCCGGGGTCGATTACCTCACGTGTAATGAGCGGCGGCCGGCCGCGTGCATGGTCGGCGAACCGGGTACTCGGAGCGTCCGGCCGTCAGCCGCCACCGAGAGGAGCCGAAGGTGAGCAGCGCAGCGGGCAGCAAGGTCGTGGTCACGGGCGCCACCGGCAACGTAGGTACGAGCATGGTGCGCCTGCTGGCGGAGGATCCGCAGGTCGAGTGGGTACGGGGGCTGGCCCGCCGGACGCCGGAGTGGATGCCGCCGAAGACCGAGTGGTCCCGGGTCGACGTGGCCTCGGAACAGGTCGATCTCGCCGAGCGGTTCGCGGGGGCCGACGCCGTGGTCCACCTGGCGTGGGCGTTCCAGCCGACGCACGACCCGGCGAAGACCTGGCGGACCAATGTCCTCGGGAGCATCCGGGTGTTCGAGGCGGTGGCCACGGCGCGGGTGCCGGTGCTGGTGCACGCCTCGTCGGTCGGCGCCTACTCGCCGGGACCGAAGGACTACGCGGTGGACGAGTCGTGGCCGACGCACGGCTGGCCGGACGCCGCGTACTGCCGCGAGAAGGCCTATCTGGAACGGGCCCTGGACATCTTCGAGCGCGACCACGCCGACGTACGCGTGGTGCGGATGCGCCCGGCCTTCCTCTTCAAGCGGGAGTCGGCGAGCGAGCAGCGCCGGATCTTCGGCGGCCGCTTCCTGCCGGGCCCGCTGGCCCGCCCCGAACTGATGCGCTTCCTCCCGGACGTCCCCGGTCTGCGGGTGCAGGCGCTGCACACCGACGACGCGGCCGAGGCGTACCGCATGGCGCTGCGCTCGCCGGACGCGCGGGGCGCCTACAACCTGGCGGCCGAACCGCCGGTCGACGCCGAGCTGCTGAGCGGGATGCTCGGTACCCGCCCGGTACGGCTGCCCCGGACCGCGGCCCGGTCCGCGCTCGCCGCCGCCTGGGGACTGCACCTGGTGCCGGCCTCCCCGCACCTGTTCGACGCGGTGCTGCGGCTGCCGATCATGGACTGCACGCGCGCGCGTACCGAACTGGGCTGGCGGCCGCAGCGCACCGCGACGGACGTGCTCCAGGAGTTCCTGGGCGGGCTCCAGCAGGGCGCGGGAGCCGGCACGGAACCGCTGCGGGGCCACAAGGTCGGCTGAGGTTTCGCAGGTCAGAGGGCTGGTACTCGTACCCACCGCACAACGACCCGAGGGGAGGACGCCGTGGCCGAAGACCGCCACCAAGAACCTGGTGAGGCGACCCGTCCCGTGCCGCGGGATCTGCCGGACCAGCAGGCCCGACCGGATGAGGACCCGTGGGAGGCGGCGCCGGGCGAGAAGCCCGACGACGCCGCCGAGGAGGACGTGCCCGACACCGACGAGGCCGGGACCGGGCGGCAGGGTGCGCCGCGCTCGGGGACGGAGCAGACCGAGCACCCCGTGCCGGACGAGCCCTCGGCCTGAGGCCTGGGCTCCCGGCCGTGGGCGTCCTCACGCGTCGGGTGCCCGCTCCCGCAGGGCCGTGCGCCAGGCCGGCGACCGGTCCTCGGCGATACGTTCCTCGCGCCGGCCGCCGCGTGCGAAGAAGTCGGCCAGGGGCAGGATCGCCGCTCCCACCGTGACCGCGTCGGGGCCGAGGCGGCCCAGGTCGATGGTGACCTTCTCGGCGGGATGGCGCAGCGCGTACGTGGTGGCGTGCCGGCGTACGGCGGGCAGGAAGCGGGCGCCGAGCTGGAGCCCGGCCCAGCCGCCGATCAGGATCCGCTCGGGCTGGAACAGGTTGATCAGGTCGGACAGGCCGGCGCCGAGGTACTCGGCGGTCTCCTCCAGGACGGCGAGGGCGACCGGGTCCGCGGCCGTGCCCTCGGGCGGGTAGGCGGCGGCGAGCATCGCGGTGAGCGCGGTCTCCTCGTCGGCGCCCTCGGGCGGGCGTCCGCCCTCCTCCCGCCAGCGGTCGAGCAGCGACTCGGCGCCCGCGTAGGCCTCCAGGCAGCCGGGCGCCCCGCAGCGGCAGCGGCGCCCGCGCACCCGTACCGTCAGATGCCCCCACTCGACGGCCCGGCCGTGCTCCACCTCCGGGGTGACGAGGCAGGCCCCGACGCCGGAACCGAACAGCACCACGAGCGCGTTGCGGGCGCCGCGCCCGGCGCCGAACCACATCTCGGCCTGGCCGAGGGTCTTGGCGCCGTTGTCGATGAAGTACGGCACGGTGTCGGGCAGTTGGGAGCCGGAGCGCAGCAGTGACTCCAGCGGTACGGCGTCCCAGCCGATGGTCTGCCCGTGCACCACGGCACCCCGGTCGGCGGTGTGCTCCACGATGCCGGGCACGCCGACCCCGACGCCGAGCAGCCGCTCGGGAGCGGTCCGCGCGCCCGCGAGGACCTCGGCGACGCCGTCGCGGATGTGGCCGACGATGCCGTCGACGTCGTATCCCTGCCGGGTCAAGGGGCGTTCGGCGCGGGCGAGTTCGGTGAGGGTCAGGTCGAACAGCTCGACGCGGACGCGGGTCTCGCCGACATCGACGCCGATCATGTGGCCGCTGTCCGGGGCGACCCGCAGCAGGGTGCGGGGGCGGCCGCCGTCGGAGTCGACGCTGCCGGCCTCCTCGACCAGCCCGTCGGCGACCAGGTCCGCGACCACGTTGCTGACCGAGCCGGAGCTCAGCCCGGTCGCCGGGCCGAGCTCGAAGCGGCTGAGGGGTCCGTCGAAGTACAGCCGTTGCAGCACCGCCGTGCGGTTGCCCCGTCTGAGGTCGCGTACCGTGCGCCCGTTCCGCCCCGCCATGTGGCTCCTTCCGAACCCTGCCCGACCTGCAACATACCTCCGCGGGCGGACTCGGCGCGACATTCGTCCAACCCTTAGTTCACGCTATGAGCTAAGAGGGAGTTCCATGATTTCGTCCAGGGCCGCGACGAGTTCGGGCGCGACCCGTTCCTGGACCCAGCGCCGCTGGCCCTCGTCCGCCTCGCGGGGGACGGTCTCCGTGAGCATGATCAGGTAGAGGTAGGCCCGGTAGAGGGCGAGCCGGAGGAGGGCCGGGATGTCGAAACCGGCCCGCCCGCCGTCCTCCCGGTAGCCGGCCAGGAAGGCCTCGTCCTTCCTGATGTCCCCGAGCAGCGCCAGGGAGACGAAGTCGGCCAGCGGGTCGCCCCAGAACATGCGCTCACCGTCGATCAGTCCGCCGATGCGCACCTTCCCCGCCGAGCGGTCCAGCAGGATGTTGCCCGGCCACAGGTCGAAGTGGACGAGGCTCGGTACGGTGACCTCGTCGAGGGCACCGTAGGCGGTCCGGACGACGCGGGCCACCTCGTCGGCGGGGCGGGGCAGCCGGGCCCCGTAGCGGCGGGCGTCGTCCAGGACGGCGTCCAGCATCGCGGTGAACGCGGTCCGCCAGTCACCGGCGAGGGGGCCGAGCGCTCCGGAGGGATAGCCGAAGCCCGGCCCGGTCACCCGGTGCAGACGGGCCACCTGGCGGCCCAGCTCCGTGCGCAGGGCCGCCCGTTCGGTCTCGGTGACCGAGCCGTCCCAGGGTTCGCCCGGGCAGGCCGTCATCAGCAGATGGCGCACGGCGGTGTCGCCGCCCAGGGCCACGAGGCGTGGTGCCGGCACGCCGGCCTCGGCGGCGCCGCGGTAGAACTCGGCCTCGGAGACGAGCAGCCGTTGCTCGTGGCGCAGTCCGGGGGCGTCCGGCGCGACCTTGAGCACATAGCGGCTTCCGTCGGTGAGCCGCAGTTCCTCGACCGAGTTGTAGGTGCCGCCGTCCAGGGGGCGCAGGTGGGCCAGGAGGCCGGGAGGAATGCCCGAGCCCTCCAGGGCGTGCCGGGCCCGTTCCCAGGAGTCCACCACCGTGTACCCACCCCTCCCCTTCGGGTCAGCCGGCCGCGTACACGTCCTCGACGTAACGGCCCGCTGCCACCAGCGTGTCGAGCCACCGCCCGGCCGCCGCTTCGTCGGCGCCGGGCGTGCGGTCCCGGTACAGCGTACGGAACGCCTCGCGCACGCCGGGCGCCATCCGCGAGCCGTCGCCGCAGACGTACACCCGGGCTCCGGCGCCGAGCAGTTCCCATACCTCGTCGGCCTCGGTGGCGATGCGGTGCTGCACGAAGGTCCCCGCGGTGCTGAAGGCCGGGCGCAGTGAGACGGCTCCGGCGGTCTCGGCGGCGCGGAGTTCGTCCCCGTGCAGGAAGTCGGCGTCGGGGGCGTCGCAGCCGAAGTAGCAGAGTGCTGGCGGGAGTTCCGCGCCGCCGGCGAGTGCGGCGGTGCGGTCGGCGATGGCGCCCCGGAAGGGGGCGAGCCCGGTGCCCGCGGCGATCATGACAACCGGTGCGCCGGCGTCGGTCCTAAACGCCTCCCGGCACGGCTGGACACGGGCGAGCACCGTGTCGCCGGGCTGGAGCGAGGCGAGGTGGCCGGAGCCGGTGCCCCGGTAGACGCCCTTGCCGGAGCGGGCGGGCGCCTGCAGCAGGGAGACCATCAGATCCGCGTGGCCGGGGCCGGCCGCGGGCGAGGAGGAGATGGAGTAGTGCCGGGGGCGCAACGGCGTGAGCAGGTCGAGGAGCCCGGCCCAGTCCAGGGCGCCGCGCAGCGCCGGGTGGTCCTCGATCAGCTCGACGAGGGTGCGCGGGTCGTCGGTCAGGGCGGCGAGGGCGGCCCGCTCGGGCGGGCAGGGGTTGACCGCGGCGAGCGCGGACAGCTGGGCCGGGGTCGGGCGCTCCTGCAACTCCACGTGGTGGGTGAGCAGTTGGCGTACGGTCAGCGGCCGGTCCACCGCGATGCCGTCGCGGCGCGGGCGGGTGGCCCGGATGTCCAGGACGGTGTCGAGGCCGACGCCCAGTGCGGTCGCGGCGCGCTCGACGAGGTCCGGGGCGTTGGCGGGCAGGACGGTGAGGTGGTCGGCGGTGCGGTAGGTGACGCCGTCGGGCAGGGCGACGCGCAGGAACCGCTTGGTGCGCGGATACCCGGGGGCGGTGAGGTCGCGGGCCTCGGTGACCGTCATGGGCAGCAGTCCGTGCCGCTCGGCGAGCGCGTCGAGCGGGCCGCCGGTCAGGGTGCGGACCTCGTACACCGTGCCGGGCTCGGCAGGGGCGCCGGTGGTGGCGTCGGGGTCGCCGTGGTGCTCCAGGATGACGGTCCGCAGTCGGGACGTGAACTCGCGGACGGTGCCGGTCAGGTCGCCGGAGGCGTCGGCGGCGGCGCGGTCGGTGAGCCGGGTGGCGCCGAGTTCGGCGAGGCGGGCGTCGAAGCGGGTCGGGACCTGCTGGTAGGTGGCGGCCCAGTTGCGGTCGCCGACGCCGAGGACGGCGTAGGTCACCCCGGTCAGGTCGGGGGTGCTGTCCAGCCAGGCGGCGAAGGCGGTGGCGTCGTCGGTGGGGCGGCCGTTGTAGGAGGCGGCGGTGATGACGACCGGGCGGTCGGTGGGCAGGCCGTCCGTGTAGGCGTCGAGCGGGGCCACCTGGGTGTCGCAGCCGAGGGCGGCGGCCTCGTCGGCCAGTTGGGCGGCGAACTCGCGGCAGGTGCCGTAGTTGCTGCCGTGCAGGAAGAGGGCGCCGGTGCCGGGGCGGACGCGGGACGGGAGGGCGGCCGTGTGGGTGGCCTCGGGGGCCGGGGCGGGGGTGGCGCCCGGCAGCGGGGTGTGGGCGCGGTCGGCGGGGGTGCGCGGGGTCAGGGTCAGGGTGAAGCCCTCGGGCTTGAGGGTGAGGGTCTCCTTCACGGTGAGCGCGTAGTCGGCGTGGTCGTGCAGCCGGTAGCGGTGGACGAGCATCGCCAGCAGCATCGTCGCCTCGTGCAGCGCGAACTGCCGTCCGATGCAGGCGCGTTCGCCGGTGCCGAACGGTTTGAAGGCGTGCACGGGCCGGGCCGCCTCCGCCTCGGCGGTGAACCGGTCCGGGTCGAACAGTTCGGGGTTGTCGCCCCAGACGGGCTGCCGGTGCAGCATCGGGGCGAGCACGGTGACGGCCTGCCCGGCGCGCAGCGGGATCCGGCCGCCGAGCAGCGTGTCCTCAAGGGCGTGCCGGCCGAAGGCGGCGGCCGTCGGCCACAGCCGCAGTGCCTCGCCCAGGACCTGCCGGGTGTAGGTGAGCCTGCCGACCTCGTCGTACGTCGGCTCGGGGTCGGCGCTGTCGCCCCACAGGGCGTCGGCCTCTCGCTGGACGAGCCGGAGCGCGGTGGGGTGCTTGGCCAGGTAGTACAGGGCGAAGGACATCGCGCCGGAGGTCGTCTCGTGCCCGGCGATCAGGAAGGTGATGACCTGGTTGCGGATGTTGGCCGCGTCCAGCGTTCCCCCGTCGGCGGGGTGTTCGGCGGTGAGCATCAGCCCGAGGAGGTCGTCGGCGCCGCTCTGGTCGGTGCCGGCGCGGGCGGCGATGACGTCGTCCACGACCTGCGCGAGATACGCGGCGTCGGTCCGGAAGGCCGCGTCGGCGACCTCGTAGTCCCTGCCCGGGGTGCGGGCGAGGCGGGTCATGCTCCACTCCAGGCAGCGGACCATCGACTCGACGAAGGGGTGGGGCTCGGCGCGCTCGAAGGAGCCGAAGTCGTAGTCGAATCCGGCGAGTCCGATGGTGTCGAGGGTCATGCGGGTCATGTCGTCGGGCACGTCCACCGGTCGGCCCGCACGCGCGGCACCGTCCCAGGAGGCGATGAGCCGGCGTGCCACCTTCAGCATCACCGGGTGGTAGGTGCGCATCGAGCCGAGGGCGAAGGCGGGCATGAGGATGTCGTGCGCCCGGGCCCAGTTGGGCTCGTCGTTGTACGCGGTGAACAGTCCGTCGGCGGCGAACTCCCGTACGTTCTCCAGGGCGGGGCCGACGTGCTTGGCGAACCGCTGCTCGTCGGCGAGGTCGGCCACCAGGTCGGCGTCGGCCACGAACAGCGTGTCCCGCCCGTGCAGGCGCCGGACGAGGACCGGCCCGTGGGCCCGCATGAGCTCCATGACCTGCTGGATCGGGGTGCGGCCGGGTCCGGTCGCGGTGATGTCGACGACGGGTACGTCGGGGAGGGTGCCGGGGGCCTGGGGGTGCGGCGCGGTGGGGGGCATGCGCGACAACTGCCTTTCGCGGTACGGGTGGTACTGCGCTCCAGCCTGCTCCGCCCGCGGCCTCGGCCGTTACCGCGGGACTACACGATCGTGCAGCCGAAATCCCGCGGCGGGGCTTGCGCCGGCCCTCAGCCCGGGAGTAGGCGCACCTGACCGTCGGGGAGCCTGCGCCACCAGTGCTCGTAGCGGCTGTAGGCCCTGGGTTCACGGCGGGCCAGCAGGGCGGTCAGCGAGCGCGCCTCCTCGGCGAGTCCGTCCCAGGCGGTGGACGTCAGTTCGTGGAAGGCCGTCGCCTCGACGCCGCCCTCGACCGGCCGCCACACGCCCGCGACCCGGCCGTCGACCAGCAGCGTCGGCAGCACGTCGCCGTTGACGCGGATCACCACGCGGCGCAGGTCCTCGGGGATCACCCGGGTGCGGTCGGCGTGGGCGAGGAGGACGCTGTCCCACATTCCGAGGAGGCGGGGCGGTGCCGGTGTGTCGGCGGGCGGGCGCGGCGCGCCGGGAACGTCGAACAGGGCGGTGCCGTCCGCCTCTTTCACCTCCTCGACGGCGTCACCGAGCGCGCGCAGCGTCTGCCGGACCGGTCCCCGGGGCAGCGTGCCGAACTGTGCGATGTCCGCCGGGGACGCCGGTCCGAACGCGGCCAGGTAGCGCAGGACGAGCTGCTCGAGCGCCCGCGGCGCCGCCTCCCGCTCCATGGGCGGCGGCCCCGTCGGCGCCGCGACGAACGACGACCGGGCGCCGAACGACCAGGGCCCGCCGGTCGCGACGTGCAGCAGGTTCGCGTAGGCCTTGAGCCCCCACCAGGCCCCGGTCTTCTTCTCGGCTCCGAGTCGCTCCTCGAGCCACGTCTGCAACTCGGCTGCGGTGCGCGGTCGTTCGGCGAAGGCGTGCAGTTCCGGGAGCAGTTCGTGGGCGTCCGCGGGGGTGAGCCCCGCCGCAGCGAAGCGGTAGCCGAGCCGGGAGGCGTACAGCGTCTGCTGCATCGCCTCCCGGAAGACCCGGTGGTCGCCCCCGTGGACGGCGTGCAGGGTGATCCGCATCAGGGTCGCCTTCACCACGGTGCGGTCGGCGAAGGCGGCGTCCAGCTCGTCCGGGTCGAATCCGTCGACGCGGTTCCACAGCGCCACGTACGGCGAGGCGGGATGCTGGGCCTGGAGCGCGACCACGTGGCGCACGGCCTCGCCGACGCCCAGCGGCTCCCGCCTCAGCAGGAGTTGGCGGGCGAGGGTGGCCCGGTTGAGTTCGCGGGTGGTGAGCTCCGCGGCCATCAGGAGTCCAGCAGGGCGAGTTCCGCGAGGACCCGGCGGACGTGCTCACGGAAGTCGACGCGGCCCACCTCGTGGTGCGCGGCCGGGAAACGGCGGGCGGGCGGCTTGTCCTCCCAGGTGTACTGGGTGCGCTCGGCACGCCGGACGTAGACCATCGCGCCGACTTCGTTGCAGTGGAAGGCGACCTCCAGCTCCGCCAAGCGGTCGCCTCGGGTGCGGTCGGCGAGGACGAAGGTCTGGAAGCGGCCCGGATGGTTCTCGGTGTCCGGGATGTAGTCGTCGATCACCTGCGACTCGTCGAAGAGGTAGCCCTCCTGGGCGAAGGCGTCCAGGACGCTCTCGTACAGCGGGGGCGCGGCCACGTGCACCAGGTCGTGGTCCTGCTCCTCGCTCTCGCGCTCCCAGTCGAGCTGCGTCTTCAGGGACACGACGGTGCCGACCGACCGGCCGCCCAGCTCGGTCACCGGGCACGTCCAGGGGAGCCGCCCGTGGAAAGGCACCCGTTCCTCGGCGCCGGGGGCCACGGTGAAGTGGGAGCGGCGGGCGCTCAGGCTCTTGAACTCCTCCTGCGTGCTGCGGCCCTGGTAGTCGACCATGGTCACGAACAGCCGCAGGTAGAAGTACTCGACCTTGAGGCCGCGGCCGCCGCCCCTGAGTACGATCTCGCCGCCGATGTCCCCGCCGGGAACGGGTGACACGGTCTGGATCTGCGTGTCGATCTCCGCCGGTTCCAGGTTCTCGTCGTCACCGAATCCGAACAGCTGCCTGAGCCCCACCTGTGCCCCTCCCCAGCCCGTGATCAACTCCAAACAGGGTAACTCCGGTGCGGGCGCCGCACCCGAAGTTGCCGCTGACCTGGCCGCTCATCTTTGATGGACGCCGGGCACGGCGCGGCGGGAGGTGCGGATGGAAGCGGGCCGGACCGAGGCGGTGGTGTGGCGCAACCGCGCGCTGACCCTGTTCGACCGGGTCTCCGTGCCGGTCGCGGTGTGCGATGTGTACGGCGTGGTGGTGCTGGCGAATCCGGCGATGGCCGCCGAGTGCGGTACGACGCCGGGGCGGCTGCGCGGGCGGGACGTGCTGGAGCTGTTCCGGCCGCAGGAGGCGACGCAGGTGGAGCGGATCGCCGAGGCGCTGCGGCTCAGGCACCGGTCGCGGTACCAGGTGTCGGTGCGCTGGCGGGCGCCGGGCGGTGCCGAGCGCCGCGGGGAGCTGACCGCGGACCCGGTGAGCGACTCCGTCGAGTCGACGCCGGCGCTGCTGGTGATGCTGCGGGTACTCGACGAGCGCGAGCGGCACACCGAGCAGCCCGCACGGGTCACACCGATGGAGGGCAGAGTGCTGGCCCTGCTCGCCGCCGGCGCCACCACCGCCCGCGCGGCCCGCGAACTGGGCCTCACCAAGGACGGCGTCACCTACCACCTGCGCCGCCTCTCCACCCGCTGGGGCACAGCCAACCGCACCGAACTGATCGCCCGCGCATACGCCTCCGGCGTCCTCGCGGCGGGGGTGTGGCCGCCGGTGGCGAGGGACGCGGAGACGGAGTAGGCGATTCCCGCCGACGAACGCCCGGAGGCCGCCCGTGCACCGGGACTCAGCAAGGACGGGGGCGCCCATCACCTGCGCCGGCTGTCGGCCCGCGCCGCCGCGTGCTCGCGACGGGAGCGTGGCCGCCGGTGGCGAGGGACACGGAAAGCGAAGTAGGTCGTACCCGCCGGCGGACGCCCGGAGGCAGCCCGCCGACCGGGGGTCAAAAGGGCGCGGGGGCGCCCATCACCCGCGCCGGGTGTCGGCCCGTGCCTACGCTTCCGGCGTGCTCGCGACCGGGGTGTGGCCGCCGGTGGCGAGGGGCGGGGAGTAGGCCGTGCCTGCTCCTTCCGGGGCGCCGAAGCGGGCCAGGGTGTGCCAGATCATCTTCAGGTCCTGAAGGGGGTACCGGCCGGTGCGGGCCGCGTCGCCGATGATCCTCGGGTCGAGGACGCCGTGTTCGGCGATGGCCGCGCCGAGGTCGGCGTACTCGGGGCCCCGGTAGTCGGCGTGGCGGCGCAGCTGCGGCACGGTCAGCCGGTAGCCGGGGTGCCATTCCAGCGGGCAAGGCAGGCTGCGGGCGGCGGCCTCGACGGGCGTGCCCCGGTAGCCGGCGTCCAGGACGAGCGCCTCGATGTCCCGGTCGAGCAGCACGCCCCCGTGCACATGCGCCTCGATGTAGTCGTTCAGCGCGTCCTGCTCGTCCGCCTCCGCCAGGGCGAGGAGCGACATTCCGGCGGCCACGCCGAAGTGGGCGGGCTCGGCCGCGCTGTCGGGGTAGCAGAAGGTGGCCCGGGCCTGCGCCGGGGGCGTCAGGCGGAAGTGCGAGGAGCCGAAGCGCGGGGCGGCGCCGACCACTTGGCGGCGGAAGTTCAGGGCGCCGTACACGGGGCGCTCCGGCGGGGGCGCGTCGTCGTAGGAGCCGCCGAAGATGCGGCTCTCCCAGCGCCACCGGTCGCCGCCGGGGTGCGCGGTGAGCCCGCCGTTGCTGGTGCCGGTGACGAATTGCGAGTGGTACGCGCCATCCCTGGCCAGCGCCTGGAGCAGGGGCAGGCCGCCGGAGAGCCGGTCGGGGTGGAAGTTCAGGGTGATGCGCAGGTCCGGGTCGAGGGCGGGGCCCGATGAGACCGTCGTGATGTGGGACAGCGCGGCGTGCGCCGAGCGCGGGAGGTCGTACCCGAAATCCATTGGCTTCCTCTCCCTGGGCCTGCCTATGCTGAAGCCCGTGAACCTAGTGACCCTAGGTTTTTGCCTATTGCTCACTTCGATGTGCCGGGAGCCCTTATGAAATCACTCACCGAGCAGGACATCCGCGACTCCTTCGTCAACTGCTCGAAGGGCGAGGCCAAGCGGCTCACGCTCCCCCGTGATCTCGACCAACGGCCCTGGGATGACCTGGACTTCCTCGGCTGGCGGGACCCCGGCGCCCCCGACCGCAGCTATCTCGTCACCGAGCGGGACGGCGGGCTGACCGGTGTGACCCTGCGCTTTCCCTCCTCGCAGCGCGGGTTCCTGCACCGCAGCATGTGCTCGCTGTGCCTGACGACCCATCGCGGGGGTGGCGTGTCCCTGATGACGGCGCGCAAGGCGGGCGCGGCGGGCCGTGAGGGCAACTCGGTCGGCCTGTACATGTGCACCGATCTGGCCTGCTCCCTCTACGTACGCGGGAAGAAGATCCCGGACTCCGGCGCCCGCTTCGAGGAGAGCCTCACGGTGGAGGAGCAGATAGCCCGTACGACCGGCCATCTGACCGCCTTCCTGGACAAGCTGTACGCCTGAGCCCGGCCCTCTGCCACGGCCACAGCACAATGTGGGCCCCCTTGCCACCCGGCGGATCGGTGTGTTCGATGAGCCACCTGAACGGGAACAGGGGCAAACGATGCGAGTTGTACGTGAGTGGACGGCGCCCCTGTCGCGCTTCCTGCGGCGCCGGCGCGACCCGGTGGTCGTGCAGGCCCTGCGGTCGGCCGTCGCGGCGTCGATCGCCTACGTCATCGCGCTCCGCCTCAGCCCGGAACCGGCCCCGCTGACCGCCCCCCTGACCGCGCTGCTGGTCGTCCAGGTGACGTTCTACGCCACGCTCACCAACGGCATCCGCCGGGTGAACGCCGTGGTCGCGGGGGTCCTCGTCGCCATCGCCTTCAGCCTGCTGGTGGGTCTGACCTGGTGGAGCCTGGCACTGCTGATCGTGGCCGCACTGGCCGTGGGGCACCTGGTGCGGGTCGACGAGTACGTGGCCGAGGTGGCGATCAGCGCCATGCTGGTGCTCGGCGTCACCACCATCGGGTACACCGCCTGGGCCCGGATCGTGGAGACGCTGATCGGCGCGATCGTCGGCATGGGCTGCAACCTGCTGCTCGCTCCCCCGGTGTGGGTGGGCAAGGCCGGGGAGTCCATCGAGGGGCTGGCGCGGCGCCTGCGGCGGCTGATGCTGCGGGTGGGCGAGGAGGCCGCGACCCAGACGCCGGTGGAGGAGACCACCGCACGGCTGTACGAGGCGCGCCGGCTCGACCACGAGATCACGGAGGTGGACGCGGAGCTGCGGCAGGCCGAGGACAGTCTGCGGCTCAATCCGCGGGTGAAGGAGGGCCTGCTGAACCGGGTGGTGCTGCGCACGGGACTGGACACCCTGGAGATCTGCACGGTCGTGCTGCGCGTGCTGGCCCGCTCCTTCACCGATCTGGCCAAGGCCCGCGACCCGGAGCCGCTGTTCGCGCCGGAGACGGGCGCCGCGGTGCAGCAGCTGCTGTCCGAGATCGCCGACGCGGTGGTCAGCTTCGCCGTGCTGGTGACCACCGACCTCAGCCGCAGCGCCGAGTCGGCGGAGGCCCGGCTCACCGCGGAGCTGCACACGGCCGCGGCCACCCGCGACAAGCTGGCCGTGACGCTGCGGGCCGACGCCGAGCGCGACCCCCGGCACTGGCAGCTGCTCGGCGCCGTACTGACCGAGGTCAACCGGATCCTCGACGAGCTCGACACCGAACACCGCTCGCGCCGTCTGCTGGAGGAACTGGACCGCGTCTCCCACGAACAGCGCACCCGGATGCCTCGCCTGACCCGGGTGCGGGAGCGCATGGGGGTGCAGGAGCAGCTGCACCGGAACCGTCTGGGGGCCGGCAGGCGTTTCCCCTGAGAACGGCAATCGAGGGAACTCCAGGGTGAGGGGGGCGTGCGGATGACCGGCACGGCCGTACGGATCGACGGGAACACGCTGCGCCTGCCGGGCGGAGTGGCGGTGCGCTTCGTGCGCACCCTGCGGCTGCCGGAGTCGGGCACCCATCCGCTGCCGCCGGGCCTGGGCGAGTTCCCCGTCCGGCGGATCGCCGACTATGCGGACAGGGTGCCCGAGGAGTGGCGGGCCCGCGGCGGCGTCATGCTGCCGGTGTATCTGCGCGAGGCGATGTGGCTGAGTTTCGCGGGCACCACGGAACCGGCCGCGCTCCAGGTCGGCGTGGGCAAGGTGTGCGCCGTGTCGGGCAAGCCGTTCGGCGACCGGCTCACCCGCGACCCGCAGAACTACCTCGTCCTGCCCCACCAGCCCTGGCTGGACGGCATCAACTCCGGCAAGGGCACGGTCCGCCAGTTCGTGGCGGTGCCGCTGGGGCTGGGCGCCACGGTGGAGGGCCAGGTCACCGGCGAGGAGGGGTGGGGCGGCGTCCAGCTGAGGTCGTTCCCGCTGCGCGAGGATCTCCTCACCGAGTGGCGCGAGGAGCAGCGCGCCCGGCAGGAGCGGACGCGGGGATACGGCGCCGCCCCGATGGCCGCGATGCCCATGGCGGTGGGTGCGGCACCGCCCCCGGCCCCGGCGGGGCGGCCCCGGAAGGCCGCGGCCATGGGACTCGGCGTCGGCGGCTCGATGCGTCAGGAGGTCTACCGGGACGACCGGCCGCTGACCGACTGGTCCCAGGAGCCGTCCGGACGGGTGTTCGTGCACCTGGTCACGCCGCCGGAGTGGCGGCGCATCACGGGCGAGGAGCCCCCGCCGTCCCCGGTGGACCGGGCGGCGTACACCCGGGCGGGACTGCCCTGGTACGACTACTACGACCAGGACGCCGAGGACCTCGCCCCCACGGACGCCCTCGAGTCCGTCAAGCCGGCCGGCGACTGGCTCGGCGACGACCTCGACCCCTGGCAGCAGCCGTCGCCGGGCCAGGTGCAGCAGCTCAAGGACGGGCCGGGTCTGCCGGTGGAGGACGGCGACTGGTAGGCGTGGTGGTCACCGGCACCGGGCGCGTCCATTGCGCCCTGTGCAACCAGCGTTGCCGTTCTTGCACTTGAGGGGCGGTCCGCGCGAAGGTGGCCGTCACGACCGGGGCAACCGACGACCTGAGGTGCGGGCACATGGACAGTGGGGCGCAGGCGGCGAGCGGCGGCTGGAGCAGGCGCCGGTTCGTCGGGGCCGCGGCCGGGACGGCCGCCGTGGTGGCGGTTCCCTCGCCCGCCGCGCCCCGTGGGGACGCGCCGGCACCTGGCGCACGTCCGGCCACCGCGCGGCCGGAGCGCGGGGCGCCCGAGCGGTCCCCGCGCCCGCTCCTCCTTGGCACGTACACCTCCGTCGACGGCGGCGGCACCGGCATCGGCCTCGCCTCGTACGACCCGGCGGCGGGCCGGATCACCGGCGCCGGGACCGTCAGCGGTGTGGCCGACCCCTCGTTCCTCGCGGTGCATCCGGACGGCCGCACGCTGTACGCGGTCGACGAGCGGACGGACGGCGGGGTGACCGCCGTACGCCTGGCCGACCGGAAGGTCCTCGGCACCCGGAGCACCGGCGGCGCGGCCCCCTGCCACCTCTCCGTCCATCCGACCGGGCACTGGCTGCTCAGCGCCAACTACGGGTCCGGCAGCGTGGCCGTACACCCCATCGACACGACGGGCGCGCTCGGCGAACGCACCGATCTCGTCACGCACTCCAGCCCCGCACCCGGCCCCGGCCAGCAGGGTCCGCACGCCCACCAGATCGTCACCAGCCCCGACGGCGGCCACGTCCTCGCCGTCGACCTGGGCACCGACACCGTCTACAGCTACCGCCTGGACGCGACCGCGGGCACGCTCACCGAGGCCGCCCGGGCCCACGCGCGACCGGGAGCGGGCCCGCGCCACCTCACCTTCCATCCGGACGGGCGGTACGCCTACCTGGCCAACGAGGTCGACAACACGGTCACGGTGTGCGCCTACGACCCCGGCACCGGCCGGCTGACGATCGGCGGCCCGCAGTCCACCGGCACCGGCGCGGGCACCAGCTACCCGGCCCAGCTCCTGGTGACCGCGAACGGCGCGTACGCCTACCTCGCCAACCGCGGCGACAACAGCCTCACCCGGTACGCCGTCGAGGCGGACGGCGCCCGGCTCCGCCTCATCGACACCGTCCCGGTCGGCGGGGACTTCCCCCGGCAGATCGCCTTCTCACCGGACGGCGGGCTGCTGTTCGCGGCGAACCAGCGGTCGGGCACGGTGAGCGTCTTCCACGTGGACACCGGCAGCGGGGAACTGCGGCTCGCGGGTGAACCGTTCGCCTCACCGGTCGCCGTCTGCGCGCTGCCGCTGTAGGCCGCGCGGGCAGCGGGGGCCGCCGGCGGCGCTCGCGTGGGAGAGCAGGGCGTGCACGCGCTCGGTGAGCTGGGCGATGTCGTCGGCGGGCGCGTGGAAAGGCAGCCGTACGTCGCCGTGGCCGCGGGCCCGCTCGATGCGCAGCGTCAGTCCGTGGCGGTCCACCGCGAGGGGCGTCACCCGGGTCGCGGCGTGCAGGCTGTCGGGGTCGACGAGCCGGGTGAGCCGTTCGACGGCGTCGGGGTGGGCGTCGGCGAGGTGGGTCAGCAGCCGGGCCTCGGCCGGGGCGAGCGGGTCGGGAGCCGCGGCGGCGAACTCGTCGAGGCCGACGAGCACCGCGCCGGAGGACCGGCGCAGCACCACCCGGGTGGGCCGGAACGCCAGATGGCCGTCCTCGGCGGCGAACCAGCCGGCCAGCCAGACGCGGGCCCGGATCCGGTGCCGCACGGGGACGGGCGCTGCGTCGGCGAACTCCAGCACGGCGGCCGGCTCCCCGCGCGGCGCGCAGACCGCCGCCGCGCGCAGGGCGCTGTCCTCGGGTACCCGCAGCAGCACCCGCCCGTCCTCGTCCACGGTGTGCGCGCCGACGAGTTCCTCGCGCCCGCCGTCCGCCGTCACCGTGCAGGACCACGCCACGGCGAGCACCGAGCGGGCCTGCTCCGCCACGCCGGGCGCGGCCGTCCAGCTGTCACCCATCCCGCAACCCCCTTAGGTAAGCCTTGCCTAACCTATCGAAGATCGTGGTGTGCGCCAACCGCGCCCCGGCCATACCCCTGCCACGGCCGTGCGTTCAGGCCACGGCTAGGCGATCAGGCCGAGCAGCGCCCGCGCGCACAGGTCCCGCACCTGTTCCCGGGACAGGTCGAACCCTCGTAGCCACTCCAGACACACCGCCGTGGTGAAGGCCAGCCAGCCGCGCACCGCGAGGCTGAGGTCGGAGCGCTCCGCGAAGCGCGGGCCGAACTCCGGGTCCGCGGCGAGGGCGGCCAGGATCTGGCGTTCCTGGGCGGCCAGCGCCCGCTGGTAGACCCGGCGCACGTCCTGGTCCCCCGCCGCGTCGGCACGGTGGAAGGCGCGGTAGCCGTGGGCATGGGTCTCGACGTACTCCAGGAAGGCGTCGAGACCGGCGGTGAGCTGCTCACGCACCGGCACCCCGGGCACGGCCTCCGTCATCCGCAGCATGCGTTCGCTCTCGCGCTCGACGACCGCCGCGAAGAAGTCCCTCTTGGTCGGGAAGTAGTGGTACAGCAGCCCGCGCGAGACCCCGGCGATCTCCGCGACCCGCTCGATCCACACGTCGTCGTAGGGACACTCGGAGAACAGCTGCGCGCCCACCGACAGCAACTGCTCGCGGCGCTCCTGGGTACTGAGTCGGCGACGGGTGCCCCCACCCTGGTTCGCGGCCATACCCGCACCTTACTTGACGCGAGTTCAACAACCGGATCACACTGAGAACGCGCTATTGAACCCACGTACAACACGCTCGACCGATGGCGCCTGCCGGGGCACTGAGGATCAAGGGAGATCGCGTCATGGCGGAGACGGGCAGCAGGACCACGGGCGGGGCAGCCCTGCCCAAGGGGTTCCGCGGTGCCGAGCAGGGCTGGCCGGAGCTGGAGCGCATCCCCCACCCGCCGCGCCGGCTGCCGCTGCTCGGCGACGTCCTGGGCGTCGACCGGCGCACACCGCTCCAGGACTCGATGCGGTTCGCCCGCCGGCTCGGCCCGATCTTCAGGCGCAAGGCGTTCGGGAACGAGTTCGTGTTCGTGGCGGGCGCCCGGCTCGCGGCCGATCTCGCGGACGAGACCAGGTTCGCCAAGCACGTCGGCCTCGGCGTGGCCAATCTGCGGCCGGTCGCCGGGGACGGGCTGTTCACGGCGTACAACCACGAGCCCAACTGGCAGCTCGCGCACGACGTCCTGGCCCCCGCCTTCAGCCGTGAGGCCATGGCCGGCTACCACCCGATGATGCTGGACGTGGCCGGCCGGCTGACCGGGCACTGGGACCGGGAGACGGCGGCCGGGCATGCCGTGGACGTGCCCGGCGACATGACCAAGCTGACCCTGGAGACGATCGCCCGTACCGGGTTCGGGCACGACTTCGGCTCCTTCGAGCACGGCCGGCTCCACCCCTTCGTGGCGGCGATGATCGGCACGCTCACCTACGCCCAGCGGCTGAACACCGTGCCCGCCCCGCTGGCGCCGCTGCTGCTGCGCGGCGCCACGCGGCGCAACGCGGCCGACATCGCCCTCCTCAACCGCACCGTCGACGACCTCGTACGGGCCCGGCGCGAGGCGGACGCGGGCGGGGCCGGGACCGGCGACCTGCTGGACCGGATGCTGGCGACGGCGCATCCGGAGACCGGGGAGCGGCTGTCACCGGAGAACGTCCGCTACCAGGTGATCACCTTCCTGGTCGCGGGCCACGAGACCACCTCGGGCGCCCTCTCCTTCGCCCTGTACTACCTCGCCCGGCACCCCGAGGTGGCGGCCCGGGCCCGCGCCGAGGTGGACCGCGTCTGGGGGGACACGCCGGAGCCCGGCTACGACCAGGTCGCCAAGCTGCGGTACGTGCGCCGGGTGCTGGACGAGTCGCTGCGGCTGTGGCCCACCGCGCCCGCCTTCGCCCGCGAGGCCCGGCAGGACACGGTGCTGGCCGGGGAGCACCCGATGCGCCGGGGCGCGTGGACGCTGGTGCTGCTGCCGATGCTGCACCGCGATCCCGAGGTGTGGGGCCCGGACGCCGAACGGTTCGACCCGGACCGGTTCGACGCGAAGGCCGCGCGGGGGCGTGCCCCGCATGTCTTCAAGCCGTTCGGGACCGGGGCGCGGGCCTGCATCGGCCGCCAGTTCGCGCTGCACGAGGCGACCCTCGTCCTCGGCCTGCTGCTGCGCCGCTACGACCTGCGCGCCGACCCCGGCTACCGGCTGCGGGTCTCCGAACGGCTGACGCTGATGCCCGAGGGACTGCGGCTGCGCCTGGAGCGGCGCCCCGTACCCGCCGCGGTGACGGCCCCGGCCGCGGACGGCCCGGCCTCAGCGCCCCGCTGTCCAGTGCACGGGGTGGGCGACTGACCCCGGCAGCCGCGTGCCGGCGCTCCCCCGCGCCGCCTCCAGCTGGGGCTGGGTCAGGAAGAACGCGCCGGTCAGGTCGGCGTCCGTGAGATCGGCGTCGCGCAGGTCGGCGCCGATCAGGTCCGCGCCGCGCAGGTCGGCGCCGGTCAGGTCGGCGGCGATGAGGTAGGCGCCGCGCAGACTGGCGCCGCGCAGATCGGCACCCTTCAGGCGGGCGCCGATGAGGTCCGCGCCCCGGCGGTCCTTCTTCTTGCCGCCCTTCCCGTCCTTCCCGCTCTTGCCGGCGAAGTCCGCCCGCACCAGGTCGCTGGTGCGCAGCAACAGGACGTTGACCTCCTGCCGGTGGGCGGCCACGTCCAGCGCGGCCAGTTCGTCGGGGGTCTGCCGGGTCAGCCGCTCGGTCTTCTCCAGCGCCTCGCGCAGCTCGGCGTGCACGGGGCGGGCGGCGGGCAGGCCCAGCGCCTCGGTGAGGTACCAGAGCAGTTCATGGAGCTGCCGGACGACCGGGAACACGTCGAACATGCGCCGGGCGTCCTCGCGGGAGCCCGTGCGCCAGTCCCGGCCGCCGAAGGTGACCTGGGAGACCTTCTGACCGGCGCCGAAGCAGTCGTAGACCGTGCAGCCGGTGAAGCCCTTGTCCCGCAGCCGGGTGTGGATGCCGCAGCGGTGGTCGCCCCGGAGATTGGGGCAGGGCTGCCCGGCGGGCTTGTCGAGCGCGAAGTCCGCCGAGCGCGCGAAGGGCAGGGCGACACAGCACAGCCCGAAGCACGAGGCGCAGTCCCCGCGCAGTTCCGGCTGGCCGGTTATCTGATCTGGCATGCCCTACAGCCTACTGAGCTGCGGGTCAGCACTCGCCGTGGCCCACGACGGCATGCGCGCGCCGTGCCTGAGGGGCACGTCACTCGGGAAGGGCGGGCAGGTCGAGGCGGGCCAGACGGTCGGGGTCGGCCAGGATGTACATGCCGGTGATCCGGCCGTCGGCCACGGTGAGGGCGGTGACGGACACCGCACGGCCCTGAGGCGCGGTGACGATCCCCAGCGAGCCGTTGACCAGCACCGGCCGCGCGAAGACCGCGAACCGGGAGAACAGCGCCGCCTGTTCGGCCACCGCCTTCGCCCCGTGCACCACCTTGGAGGCGCCCGCGCCCCGTACCAGGGCGCCCGCGTCGGCGCGCAGCACGACGTCCGGGTGGAGGAGCGCGAGGAGTGCCTCGAAGTCGCCGCCCCGGGAGGCGGCAAGGAAGGCGTCCAGCACCTGGCGCTGCCGGCCGAGGTCGGGGTCGGCGGAGGGAGTGGCGCCCTGCACGCGGCGGCGGGCCCGGCTGGCCAGCTGGCGGGTCGCGGCGGGGGTGCGCTCCACGATCGGCGCGATGTCGTCGAACGGCACGGCGAACATGTCGTGCAGGACGAACGCCAGCCGCTCGGCGGGCTCCAGCGTCTGAAGCACCACCAGCAGGGCCAGCCCCACCGAGTCGGCCCGGAGCACCTCCTGCTCGGGGTCGAGGGCCGTCAGGGGCCGGATCACCGGGTCCGGCACGAAGGCGCCGGCCATGTCGGCGATGTCGGCGGTCGGCTCCTCGCGACGGGCGGTGCGCGAGCGCAGCAGGTCCAGGCAGACCCGGCCGACCACGGTCGTCAGCCAGCCGCCCAGGTTCCTGATCTCCGTCGGGTCCGTCCGGCCGAGCCGTAACCAGGCCTCCTGCACCGCGTCCTCGGCCTCGGCGAGCGAGCCGAGCATCCGGTAGGCCACGGCGTTGAGATGCCCGCGGTGTTCCTCGAAGCGGTCGGCCAGGAGCTCGGTGTCGTTCATGTCGTCCCCGTTCGGTCTGTGGTCGCGGGCTGCCTGCCGCGGGCTACCTGGCGAACAGTTCGAAGGCCACCGCCGGCCTGCCGCCGAAGCGTTCGCCGCCGGCCGTGGCGGTCGCGGTGAGGAAGTCCCGGGCGTATGTCTCGGGGTCCTCGTCGGTCAACGCCGCTATGTAGGTGCGGTGTTCGAGCAGGGAACGCACGGCGCGCTCCAGGCCCGGCGTCGCGTCCACGGCGTGGGTCGGCGACGCGGAACCGGCGACGGCCACCCAGCGGACACCGTTCCAGGGGGCGAGGCCCCGCTCGGCGAGTTCGGGGAAGATCCACCGGTTCCCGGCGTCGGCCGCCGCGTCCAGCGTGGCCCGGCCGACGGCCACATGGTCCGGGGTGTTCCAGGCGACGCCGCCCCAGGTGTCCCGGTGGTTGAGGGTGATCACCAGCTCGGGCCGGTGGCGGCGGATCGCCGCGGCGATGTCCCGGCGCAGCGCCGTGCCGTACTCGACGACGCCGTCCCGGTGGTCGAGGAACTCCACGGCCGTAACGCCCACCACGGCCGCGCTCGCCCGCTGCTCCCGTTCCCGCAGCGGGCCGCACTCGGCGGGATCCACGGTGTCGATGCCCGCCTCGCCGCGGGTCGCGAGGACATAGGCGACCTCACGGCCGTCGTCGGTCCAGGCGGCGACGGCCGCGGCGCACCCGTACTCGAGGTCGTCCGGGTGCGCCACCACGGCGAGGGCGCGCCGCCAGTCGCTCGGCATGGGCTTCAGCTGGCCCGTCTCCGGCTCGGTCATGGGCGCAGACTATGCCGCCGGGCCACCGGCGCAACCGCTTTTGTACCGGGCCTCGACGAGCGCCGGGCGTCACACCTCGTCGCGGGCCATCGCCAGCAGCCGGTCCAGTACGCGGGGCGCGCCGACCCGCAGGCCGTCGTGCTCGAACTCGTCGGTGACCCAGGTGCGCAGGCCCCGGATCGAGCGGGCGGTGCGCAGGGAGTGGGCGGTGTCGACGTACATGTCGTCGTGGTAGACGGCGGCGACGGCCGGGACCTCGTTGGCGGCGAGGCGCGCGGGGTCGTAGAGCGGCGGCCAGTCGGTGCGGGCGGCGAGCAGTTCGGCGGTCTCGCGCAGCGGGCGCAGGGCGGGGTCGCAGTCGAAGGTCCAGGGGTGGACGGTCTCGCCGGTGAAGAGCAGCGGCGCGTCGCCCGCGAGCGCCTTGGCCGCGTCGAACTGCGGGAACTCGGCGCGCACCCGTTCCGCGGCCCAGGCGGTGGGGCGGTCGTCCTGGCCGTAGCACGCCTCGTGGACCAGGGCGTACAACGGGTGGCCCGCGTACGACAGCTGGCCCTGCACCTCCTCCTGGAACGCCTCCGACAGCTCCCAGCGGTGCGGGGTGCGGACGAAGGCGTCCTCCAGGAGGAAGTGCAGGCGGTGGCTGCCGTCGCCGGTGCCGAGCAGGATGCCGAGGGACTGGAAGGCCTCGACGGTGAGGCGGTAGCCGTTCGCCAGGACCACGTCGTGGGTCAGCAGGTGGTCGGCGATGCGGCGGGCGCGTTCGACGTCCTGCGGGTAGCGGTCGTAGTGGGCGGTGACCTTGCGTTCGACGCGCGGGTAGGCGGCCCGGTAGACGTCGTCGGCGTGCGCGTCCAGGGAGGGCAGGCCGCCGGTGATCACGGCGGTGCTCAGTCCCTCCGGTGCCAGGGAAAGGTACGTCACCGCGCAGAAGCCGCCGAAGCTCTGGCCGAGGACGGTCCAGGGGGCGCCGCCGGTCAGCCGCGGGCGGATCAGCTCGCAGTCGCGGACGATCGAGTCGGCGCGGAAACGGACGAGGTGGGCGGCCTGTTCGGCGGGGCCGCCGCGCAGCGGGAGCGTCTGCCGGTTGAGCGGCGTGGAGTGTCCGGTGCCGCGCTGGTCGAGGAGCAGGACACGGTGGTCCTCCAGGGCGCGGCCGAGCCAGGCCTGCTTGCCGACGAAACGGTTCGCCCCGAAGCCGGGACCGCCCTGGAGATAGACCAGCCACGGCAGGTCCCGGTCCGCCTTGTCGCTCGCGACGACCTCCCGGGCGTACAGCTCGATGGTCTCGCCCGCCGGATCGGTGTGGTCCAGGGGGACGGTGAAGCGGTGGTCGGTGAGGACGACGCCGGGCTGGCGGTAGCTGACGGTCAACGAATCTCCCGGGACGGACGGATGGTCGCGTCCCAGTTCAGCACATGTCCGTGCGCCTTCCGACCCCCGGGATCATGGAAAGTTACTGAATCGGGAATCAGCGGACCGGGGCAACCGCGGGGTTCAGCGGGTGGCGAGGCTGGAGCGCCGCACCACCAGCTCCGGCTGGAGCACCACCCGGCGGTGTTCGTGCGTGCCGGGGCCGTCCTGTGCCTCCGTCTCCTCCAGGAGCAGTTCCGCGGCGAGGGCGCCCATGGTGACGGCGGGCTGCCGTACGGAAGTGAGTGGGACGGCGGCGGCGGCCGCGAACTCGATGTCGTCGTAGCCCACGATCGCGAGGTCGTCGGGGACGACGACCCCGGCCGCGTACATGGCCTGGAGGACGCCGAGGGCCAGCAGGTCGTTGGCGCAGAAGACGGCGGTCGGCCGTTCGGCGAGGCCGAGTAGGCGGGCGCCGGCGTCCCGTCCGGCGGCCACGTCGAGGCGTTCGGTGGGCAGCTCGCGCAGCGCGTCCGGGCCGAGTCCGGCCTCCGCGAGGGCGTTCAGGGCACCGGTGCGGCGGTCCCTGACCTGGTTGAAGCCGGGCGGGCCGCTGACGTACGCGAGGGAGCGGTGCCCGGCGTCCACCAGGTGCCGGACGGCCAGGGCGCCGCCCGCGACGTCGTCGACGGAGACCGAGCACTCGGTGGTGCCCTCGGCGACCCGGTCGACCAGGACGAAGGGGATGCCGTGCCGCCGGAACGTGTCGATGTTGCGCCCGGTGGCGTCGGCCGGGGTGAGCAGCACGCCGCGCACCCGTTGCTCGGCGAAGAGGGACAGGTACTCGGCCTCCTCGCCGGCGCTCTGCGCGCTGTTGCAGACCATCACGCCGAGTCCGGCCTCGCGTGCCGCCCGTTCGGCGCCGCGCGCCACGTCGACGAAGAAGGGGTTGCCCATGTCGAGGACGAGCAGGCCCATGATCCGGCTGCGGCCGGCGCGCAGCTGACGCGCGGACTCGCTGCGGACGTAGCCCAGCCGGTCTATGGCGGACTGCACGCGGGCACGCGTCTCCGAGGCCACGGTGTCCGGACGGTTGATGACGTTGGACACGGTGCCCACCGACACTCCGGCGACGCGGGCGACATCCTTGATACCCACCGACTGGGCCATCGGGCGGAGACCTCCAGTAAGACGAGGGGGCGGCGGGAGGGCCTTCACATTACCGTCAACCCGCCGCACACCCGACCGGTCAGGCGGGCAGGGCGAAGTCGACGACGTGCAGCGGCGAGGGGGTCGTACCGCTGGACTTCTCCTGGTACAGGAACGACAGCACGTTGTCGGCCTTCACCCGCAGCTCGTCGATCACGACCTCCCCGAAGGCGTTCAGGTCGCTGCCGTCGTACAGCAGCGTCCAGTCGGTGTACCCGGCAGTCTTCGAGGCGCCCGCGATCCGGCCGTAGGGGAAGACGGCGTAGGCATTGTCGTACTTGTCCAGGACCAGCTTGGTGCGCTGGCTGGAGTTCAGCGGGACCGGGATCTCGGTCTTCTGCCAGTTCCCGGAGGAGTTCTTGCGCAGGTGGAAGGCGCGGCCGTTGGCGGTGCGGTCGGCGACGTAATCGGTGGTGCACTGGCCGAAGCGGCCGGGGACGTAGGAGATGACCGCGTGCGGCAGGCCGGTGGAGTCGGTGGCCTGGCTCTCCTGGTTCATCAGGGAGTGGTCCGGGTTCAGCGAGTCGACCACCAGGCCGGCGTCCGTGACCGCCACCGTGTCCAAGGTGCCGGTGGTGCCGACGACGGTGCCCGCGTCGTTGCGCCAGGTGCGGCCCCGGTCGGTGGAGTACACGTAGCCGGTGTCGTGGTTGGTGATGCCGCCGCTGTTGCACATCACGGCGGCGTTCTGCTCCCGCCAGGTGAAGAAGGAGTGCAGGCGGCCGTTGAGGTCGTAGTCGATGCCGTGCAGGTACATGTTGCGGGCCGTGCTGGCGCCGTGCGAGCTGGTGTAGGTGCCGGTGGAGGCGCTCCACTCCCCCAGCGCGGTCCAGGACGAGCCGTCGTACTCGGCGAGGGCGTTGCGTCCGTTGCCGGAGATGCCGACGCGGTAGCTCAGCTGGAGCCTGCCCTCGGGGGTGGAGACGAACTGCGGGTAGGTGAACTGGGTGGTGAGCGCCAGCCCGTCGAGCGAGGTCTGCACGGCGCCGAAGACGGACGAGGTCCATGCGGTGGTCCCCGGGTTGTCGAGGAGTCCGGCGGCCGACTTCACGTAGAAGAAGCCGTCGCTGTGCGAGTCCATGTTCAGGTGCAGCCGGCCGTCGGTCTTCGAGACGCCCATCGAGATGACGTTGTGGGAGTCGTCGCTCTTGAGCCGGTGGGAGAGCGTGACCGTCGACCAGGTGCTCGCGCCCAGCGCCCGGCGGGCGACGACCGCGTCGCGCGTGGACGTGTACCAGGCGGCGTACTGATAGCCCTTGTAGGTCAGCAGGCCGTTCTTCTGGAAGGAGTTGTTGTTGACCAGGCCGTCGTAGGAGACGAAGTAGACGGCTTGGGCGTCGAGTTGCGTGGTGCCCTTCTTGGTGACGGAAGGGCCGGGGGACGCGGCCCGTGCGATGCCCTCAGTTGCCATGGCGGCCAGCATGGCGGACGCGAGCACGGTTCGTCTTCTCATGGATGCGGCTCCTGAGGGCGGTCAGGCGAGGTGGAACACCTCGGTGAGCGGTTTCATCGCTTCGTCGGGCCTGGCGCCGTCCAGTGACTCGAAGAACGGCGCCATCTCCGCCTGCCAGCGGGCGTTGACGTCCGTGGCCTCCATGCCGGCCTGGGCGGCGGCGAAGTCCTCGGTCTCCAGGTAGCCGACGAGCAGGCCGTCGTCGCGCAGGAAGAGCGAGTAGTTGTGCCAGCCGGTGGCGGAGAGCGCTTCGAGCATCTCCGGCCACACGGCGGCATGGCGTTCGCGGTACTCGGCGAGCCGGTCCTCGCGGACCTTGAGGAGGAAGCAGACGCGCTGCATGAAGTACCGCTCCCCTGCTAGAAGTTGAACTGGTCGATGTTCTTGGCGTCGAACACGGTCGGCTTGCCCAGGACGATCACGCCGTCCTTGCCGATGGTGTACGTGGTGTCGCCGGCCTTGAAGGTCTCGCCCTCCTTGCCGCTGATCTGCCCCGACGACAGGGCGACGGCGGTACGGGCGGCCAGGTCGCCCAGCTTCGCCGGGTCCCACAGCTCGAACGCGTCGACGGTCCCGTTCTTGACGTACTTGCGCATGTCGTTGGGGGTACCGAGACCGGTCAGCTTGACCTTGCCCTTGTACTTGGAGCCGGAGAGGTACTGGGCGGCGGCCTTGATGCCGACGGTGGTCGGGGAGATGATCCCCGCCAGCTTCGGGTGCTCCTGGAGCAGGCCCTGGGTCTGCTGGAAGGACTGCTGGGCGTCGTCGTTGCCGTAGGCGATCTTGACGAGCTTGACGTTCTTGTACTTGGGGTCCTTCAGCTCGTCCTTCATGAAGCCGATCCAGGTGTTCTGGTTCGTCGCGGTCTGCGCGGCGGACAGGACCGCGATCTCGCCCTTGTAGCCGATCTGCTTCGCCAGCAGCTGCACCTCGGTACGGCCCAGGTCCTCGGCGCCGGCCTGGGAGACGAACGCGTTGCGGCAGCCGGGGTTGGTGTCGGAGTCGTAGGTGACGACCTTGATGTCGTTCGACATGGCCTGCTTCAGCGCGGTGCACAGCGCGCCCGGGTCCTGCGCGGAGACGGCCATCGCGTTCACCCGCTGCTGGGTGAGGGTGTTGACGTAGCTGACCTGGCCGGAGGTGTCGGTGGCGCTGGACGGGCCGACCTCCTTGTACTTCGAGCCCAGTTCGGTCAGCGCCTTCTCGCCGCCCTTGTCGGCGGAGGTGAAGTAGGGGTTGTTCACCTGCTTGGGCAGGAAGCCGACGGTCAGGCCCTTCTTGGTGGCGGCGTTCGGGTCGGCCTTGCCGGCGGTGGCGGCGGCGGAGTTGTCGTCCTTGACGTCCTTCTTGGTGGTGCCGCCGCAGGCGGTGAGCGCGAGGGCGAGGGAGGTACCGGCGGCGAGGGCCGCGCAGGCACGACGGAGGGATGACTTGCGCATGGCGGGTCCTTTACGAGGGTGAGCGAGCGGAGTTACGAGGCGGCCGGCGTCGAGGCGGCGGCACGGCGGCCCGCTCTCGCGACGGAGATCTGGCGCGCGACCCGGGGGCCGAGCACGGAGACGACGAGCAGCACGCCGGTGACGACGATCTGCGACTGCGCGGAGACGTTGAGCAGGCTCATCACGTTCTGCAGCGCGCCCAGCAGGAACACTCCCGCGATGGCGCCGCCGAGCGTGCCCTTGCCGCCGTCGAAGTCGATGCCGCCGAGCAGAACGGCCGCGACGACGGAGAGTTCGAGGCCGGTGGCGTTGTCGTAGCGGGCGCTGGCGTAGTGCAGGGCCCAGAAGATGCCGGTGAGGGAGGCCATGAGGCCGGTGGAGGTGAACAGGATCAGCTTGGCCCGCTTCACCCGGATCCCGGCGAACCGGGCGGCCTCCTCGCTGGCGCCGACCGCGAACAGCGACCGGCCGAACGGGGTGGCGTGCAGCACGACCACGGCGATCGCGAGCAGCACCAGGAAGGGCAGGAAGGCCTGCGGCAGGAAGCTGCTTCCGACGCGTCCGGCCGCGAAGTCCAGGTACTGCGTGGGGAAGTCGGTCACCGCGTCCGAGCCGAGCACGATCTGCGCGATGCCCCGGTAGGCGGCGAGGGTGCCGATGGTGACGGCGAGGGACGGCAGCCCGAGCCGGGTCACGAGCAGTCCGTTGACAAAGCCGCAGATCAGCCCGAGCAGCAGGCAGATCGGGATGATCGTCTCGATGGCCATGCCGTCGTTCCACAGCTTGCCCATCACCGCGCCGGACAGCCCGGCGGTCGAGGCGACGGACAGGTCGATCTCGCCGGCGACGACCAGCAGCGTCATCGGCAGGGCGATGAGCGCGATCGGCAGGGTGTTGCCGATGAGGAACGACAGGTTGAGGGAGTTGCCGAAGCCGTCGACGAAGCCGAACGACAGCAGCAGCAGGACGATCAGGAGCGCGCCGACGACCGTGTCCCAGCGGATGGCGCGCGTCAGCGAGTCAGGCATGGCGGGCGTTCCTCTTCTTCAGGGCGGAGGCCAGGCGCAGTGCGACGATCCGGTCGACCGCGATGGCGAGCAGCAGCAGGACACCGTTGATGGCGAGCACCCACACGGAGCTGACTCCGAGGGCGGGGAGCACGCTGTTGACGGACGTCAGCAGCAGCGCGCCGAGCGCGGCTCCGTAGACGCTGCCGGACCCGCCGGTGAAGACCACCCCGCCGACCACGACGGCGCTGACGACGGTGAGTTCGTAGCCGTTGCCGGTGCTGGAGTCGACGTTGCCGAACCGGGCCAGGTACATGGCGCCCGCGAGTCCGGCGAGGCCGCCGCAGAAGGTGTAGGCGGCCAGGATCCGCTTGCGCACCGCGATACCGGCGAGGCGGGCGGCCTCCGGGTTCGAGCCGAGGGCGTACAGCTCGCGTCCGCTGCCGAAGTGCTTGAGGTAGTACGCCGTCGCGACCAGCACGGCCAGCGCGATCAGCGCCAGCCACGGGACCGCGGAGATGCCGCCGGAGCCGAAGTCCACGAATCCGCCGGGCAGGTCGGCCGCGGTGATCTGCCGGGAGCCGACCCAGATGGAGTCGACGCCGCGGATGATGTAGAGCGTGCCGAGCGTGACGACGAGCGCGGGTACCTGGCCGAGGCTGACGAGCAGACCGTTCAGCAGGCCGCAGCCGATGCCGAGCAGGACCGCGAGGACGATCGCGACGACCGCGTTCCCGCCGCCGTGCAGATAGGTGCCGGCGGCGAACGCGCTGATGCCGAGCGTCGAACCGACGGACAGGTCGACGTTGCGGGTGATGACCACCAGCGACTGGCCGGTGGCGACGAGGACCAGGATGGTCGCGTTGAGGAGCAGGTCCTTGATGCCCTGCTCGGACAGGAACTCGCTGTTGCCGGCCTGGGTGACGGCGACCATCACCAGGAACACGACGAGGATGGCGAGTTCGCGCATCTTGAAGACACGGTCGACCAGCCGGGTGCCGGTGGACTTGGCCACCTCGGCGACAGGGGTCTCTTCGGGAGCGGCCACCGTCATGCTGCGGCCCTCCCCGTGGCTGCGGCCATCACGGTTTCCTCGGTGGCGTCGGAGCGGGGGATCTCGGCGGTGAGCCGGCCCTCGTGCATCACCAGCACGCGGTCGGCCATGCCGAGGATCTCGGGCAGGTCGGAGGAGATCATCAGGACGGCCACCCCGTCGGCGGCCAACTCGCTGAGCAGGCGGTGCACTTCGGCCTTGGTGCCGACGTCGATGCCACGGGTGGGCTCGTCGACGATCAGCACCTTGGGGCCGGTGGCCAGCCATTTGGCGAGGACGACCTTCTGCTGGTTGCCGCCGGACAGGGTGGAGACGGTGTCGGCGATCCGGGCGTACTTCACCTGGAGCCTGACCGCCCAGTCGAGGGACCGGCTGCGCTCGGCGCCCCGGTCCATCAGCCCGGCCTTCACGGTCGTCCGCAGTCCGGTCAGGCCGATGTTCCGCTCGATGGACATGTCCATCACCAGGCCCTGGGCGCGCCGGTCCTCGGGGACGAGGGCCAGCCCGGCGGACATCGCGACGGAGGGCGCACCGTTCGTCAGCTTCCGCCCGGCGACCTCCACCTCGCCCGCGTCCCACCGGTCGACGCCGAAGACCGCCCGCGCGACCTCCGTGCGGCCGGCGCCGACCAGCCCGGCGAGACCGACGATCTCGCCGCAGCGCACCTCGAAGGAGACGTCGGTGAAGACGCCCTCGCGGGTCAGCCGGCGCACGCTCAGGGCGACTTGGCCCGGCTCGACGTCCTGCTTCGGGTAGAGCTCGTCGAGGTCGCGGCCGACCATGCGCCGTACGAGGTCGTCCTCGGTCATGCCCTCGACCGGTTCGCTCGCGATCCAGGCGCCGTCCCGCAGCGTGGTGACGCGCTCGCAGATCTGGAAGATCTCCTCCAGCCGGTGCGAGATGAACAGCACGGCGGCGCCCTGCTCGCGCAGGGTGCGGACGACGCCGAAGAGACGGGCCACCTCGCTGCCGGTCAGGGCGGCGGTCGGCTCGTCCATGATCAGTACGCGGGCGTCGAAGGAGAGCGCCTTGGCGATCTCCACGATCTGCTGGTCGGCGATGGACAGCCCGCGGGCCGGGCGGTCGGGGTCGAGGACGACACCGAGCCGCTTCATCAGGGCGGCGGTCGCCGCGTGGGTGGCCTTGTGGTCGATGCGGCCCAGCGCCCGGCGGGGCTGCCGGCCCATGAAGATGTTCTCGGCGATCGACAGGTCGGGGAAGAGCGTGGGCTCCTGGTAGATCACGGCGATACCGGCGTCGCGGGCGTCGCCGGGGCCGTGGAAGACGACCGGCTCGCCGTCGAGCAGCACCAGCCCGGCGTCCGGTCGGTGCACCCCCGCGAGGGTCTTGATCAGGGTCGACTTGCCCGCGCCGTTCTCACCGGCGAGGGCGTGCACTTCGCCGGGGAACAGCTCCAGGGAGACGTCCCGCAGGGCGCGTACGGCGCCGAAGGACTTCGAAACACCCTTCAGCGCCAGCACCGGGGCCGGTCCCGTGTCGGACGGGTGGGTCATTGGAGGCTCCTCGACGACGCCGGCGGGACGGCCCTCACGGCGTCGTGAAAGGTTTCAACTGGATGGCCGGGACGTTAGGCATGGCAGACATGTCACGTCAATGGGTAGCGCTCGAAAAGATTTCGATAACGGAAGGTCACGCCCGGATCACGGAGAACAGGCCTGGACGGAAGGCTTGACACACCCCCGGAGGCCCCATAGCTTCCCGTTCTGAATCGTTTCACCCTGAAGCCTCTCCGGCCCGATGTCACAGGAGCCCGAAGTGACCGACCTCGCCGCGGTGAAAGCCGCGCTGAAGACCCAGGCAGTCGAGACGCCGTCGTGGGCGTACGGGAACTCGGGGACCCGTTTCAAGGTGTTCGCCCAGCAGGGCGTGCCCCGTACCCCGCAGGAGAAGCTGGACGACGCGGCGCAGGTGCACGCGGTCACCGGCGTGGCCCCGACCGTCGCCCTGCACATCCCGTGGGACAAGGTCGACGGTTCCGATGGCTACGCAGAGCTGTCCAAGCACGCCGAGGAGCGCGGCCTGAAGCTGGGCGCGATCAACTCCAACACCTTCCAGGACGACGACTACAAGCTCGGCAGCATCTGCCACCCCGACGTGGTGGTGCGGCGCAAGGCGGTCGATCATCTGCTGGAGTGCGTCGACATCATGGACGCGACGGGCTCCCGCGATCTGAAGCTGTGGTTCGCGGACGGGACCAACTACCCCGGTCAGGATGATCTGCGCGAGCGGCAGGACCGGCTGGCCGAGGGGCTGGCGGAGGTGTACGGGCGGCTCGGGGACGGGCAGCGGATGCTGCTGGAGTACAAGCTCTTCGAGCCCGCCTTCTACTCGACGGACGTTCCCGACTGGGGGACGGCGTACGCGCACTGTCTGAAGCTGGGCCCCAAGGCGCAGGTCGTGGTGGACACGGGGCATCACGCTCCGGGAACCAACATCGAGTTCATCGTGGCCACGCTGCTGCGGGAGGAGAAGCTCGGCGGGTTCGACTTCAACTCGCGGTTCTACGCGGACGACGACCTGATGGTGGGAGCGGCGGACCCGTTCCAGCTGTTCCGGATCATGTACGAGGTGGTACGCGGCGGGGGGCTCGGCTCGGAGGTGGCCTTCATGCTGGACCAGTGCCACAACATCGAGGCGAAGATTCCGGCGATCATCCGGTCGGTGATGAACGTCCAGGAGGCCACCGCCAAGGCGCTGCTGGTCGACCGCGTCGCTCTGGCCGAGGCTCAGCGGGCGGGGGATGTGCTCGGGGCGAACGCCGTGCTGATGGATGCGTTCAGCACGGATGTGCGGCCGCTGCTTCGGGAGGTGCGGGGGGAGATGGGGTTGGACCCCGATCCGCTGGGGGCGTATGCGCGGTCCGGGTGGGCTCAGAAGATCGTCGCTGAGCGAGTGGGCGGTGAGCAGGCCGGTTGGGGGGCGTGAGCGTCTGCCTGGTTCTGTGCCTTGCGGACTGCGGGCCACATGTGGCTTGTCGCGCCCACGCGGCGGAGCCGCACATCGATACAGCCCCGCGCCCCTGGGTGGGCTGCTCATCCGCACTCTTTCACGTCACCGAAGGACTGATCATTCATGGCAACGCACCCCGAAGCCGCCGCCCTTCTCGCCCGGTCCCACCGGCTCGGCTCCGATCCCCGGAACACCAACTACGCCGGCGGCAACGCCTCCGCCAAGGGCACTGACACGGACCCCGTCACCGGCGGGGACGTGGAGCTGATGTGGGTGAAGGGGTCCGGCGGGGACCTCGGCACGCTCACCGAGGCCGGGCTGGCCGTACTGCGGCTCGACCGGCTGCGGGCGCTCGTCGATGTGTATCCCGGCGTCGAGCGGGAGGACGAGATGGTCGCCGCGTTCGACTACTGCCTGCACGGCAAGGGCGGAGCGGCTCCCTCCATCGACACGGCGATGCACGGGCTGGTGGACGCGCCGCACGTGGATCATCTGCACCCGGACTCCGGTATCGCGCTGGCCTGTGCGGCGGACGGGGAGAAACTGACCGCCGAGTGCTTCGGGGACACGGTGGTGTGGGTGCCGTGGCGGCGGCCGGGCTTCCAGCTGGGGCTGGACATCGCGGCGATCAAGGAGGCCAATCCGCAGGCCGTCGGGTGTGTGCTCGGCGGGCACGGGATCACCGCGTGGGGCGCCACGTCCGAGGAGTGCGAGCGGAACTCGCTGCACATCATCCGTACCGCCGAGGCGTTCCTGAGGGAGCGCGGCAAGGCCGAGCCCTTCGGGGCGGTCGTCGAGGGGTACGAGGGGCTGGACGAGGGCGAGCGGCGGGAGCGGGCGGCGGCCCTGGCGCCGTACGTCCGGGCAGTCGCCTCCCGGGACAGGGCGCAGGTCGGGCACTTCGACGACAGTGCGGTGGTCCTCGACTTCCTCGCCCGGGCGGAGCATCCGCGGCTCGCCGCGCTGGGAACGTCCTGCCCGGACCACTTCCTGCGGACCAAGGTGCGGCCGCTGGTGCTGGACCTGCCGCCCACGGCTCCCCTGGACGAGGCGATCGCGCGGCTGAAGGAACTGCACTCCGAGTACCGGGAGGAGTACGCCGCCTACTACAAGAGGCATGCTCTGCCCGACTCCCCCGCGATGCGCGGCGCCGACCCGGCGATCGTGCTCGTGCCGGGGGTCGGCATGTTCTCCTTCGGCAAGGACAAGCAGACCGCTCGGGTGGCCGGCGAGTTCTACGTCAACGCGATCAATGTGATGCGGGGCGCCGAGGCGGTGTCGGCGTACGCGCCGATCGAGGAGTCGGAGAAGTTCCGTATCGAGTACTGGGCGCTGGAGGAGGCCAAGCTCCAGCGGATGCCGCGGCCCAAGCCGCTGGCGACCCGGGTGGCGCTGGTGACGGGCGCGGGCAGCGGGATCGGGAAGGCGATCGCCCACCGGCTGGTGGCCGAAGGCGCGTGCGTCGTGGTCGCCGACCTCAACGGCGAGAACGCGGCCGAGGTCGCCGAGGAGCTGGGCGGGGCGGACAAGGCCGTCGCCGTGACCGTGGACGTCACGTCGGAGGAGCAGATCGCCGAGGCCTTCAAGGCGGCGGCGCTCGCCTTCGGTGGTGTGGACCTGGTGGTCAACAACGCCGGCATCTCCATCTCCAAGCCGCTGCTGGAGACCTCGGCGAAGGACTGGGACCTCCAGCACGACATCATGGCCCGCGGTTCGTTCCTGGTGTCGCGGGAGGCGGCCCGGGTGATGATCGCGCAGGGGCTGGGCGGGGACATCGTCTACATCGCCAGCAAGAACGCCGTCTTCGCGGGGCCGAACAACATCGCCTACTCCGCGACCAAGGCCGACCAGGCCCATCAGGTGCGGCTGCTCGCCGCCGAGCTGGGCGAGCACGGGATCCGGGTCAACGGGATCAACCCGGACGGGGTGGTGCGCGGCTCCGGGATCTTCGCGGGCGGCTGGGGTGCCAAGCGGGCCGCCGTGTACGGGGTGGAGGAGGAGAAGCTGGGCGAGTTCTACGCGCAGCGGACCATCCTGAAGCGTGAGGTGCTGCCCGAGCACGTGGCGAACGCCGTCTTCGCGCTCACGGGTGGGGACCTGACGCACACCACGGGACTGCACATCCCCGTCGACGCGGGTGTGGCGGCCGCGTTCCTGCGATGAGCGCCGCCGTGAAATCGTACGCCGCGGTCGACCTCGGCGCGTCCAGCGGGCGCGTCATGGTCGGCCGTGTCGGCCCCGACTCGCTTCGGCTGAGCGAGGCGCACCGTTTCCCCAACCGGCCGGTGCGCGTGCCCGAGGGGCTGCGCTGGGACGTGCTCGGCCTGTACGCGGGGCTGCTGGACGGGCTGCGGGCGGCCGGCGCCGGGTGCGGGGGCCGGCTGGATTCCGTCGGTATCGACAGCTGGGCGGTGGACTACGGCCTGCTGGACGCCGACGGGGCCCTGCTGGGCAACCCCGTGCACTACCGCGACGCCCGTACGGAGGGCGTCGCCAAGAAGGTGTGGGCGAGCGTGCCCGCCGCCGAGCTGTACGCGGCGACCGGAATCCAGTACGCCCCCTTCAACACCCTGTACCAGCTGACGGCCGCCCGGTCGACGGCCCAACTTGGCGCCGCAAAGCGGCTGTTGCTCGTTCCCGATCTGCTGACGTACTGGCTGACCGGTGAGCAGGGCACGGAGCTGACCAACGCCTCCACCACCCAGCTCATCGATCCGCGTACCCGCGACTGGTCGTACGAGGTCGCCGCCCGGCTCGGGATCGACCTCGGCCTGTTCGCCCCGCTGCGGCAGCCGGGGGACCCGGCGGGCATGCTGCGGGCGGAGGTGCTGGAGGAGACCGGGCTGACCGGCCCGGTGCCGGTGACCGCGGTCGGCTCGCACGACACCGCCTCCGCGGTGGCCGCGGTGCCCGCCGGTGGCGAGCGGTTCGCCTACATCTGCACCGGCACCTGGTCGCTGGCCGGGCTGGAGCTGACGAAGCCGGTGCTCAGCGAGGAGAGCCGGGCGGCGAACTTCACCAACGAACTCGGGCTGGACGGCACGGTCCGCTATCTGCGCAACATCATGGGGCTGTGGCTGCTCCAGGAGTGCGTACGGGCCTGGGGCGACCCGGATCTCGGCGGGCTGCTGCGCGAGGCGGGCGCGGTGCCCGCGCTGCGGTCGGTGGTGGACGCGGGGGACGCCGGTTTCCTGGCGCCGGGCCGGATGCCGGAGCGGATCGCCGAGGCGTGCCGGGCGTCCGGCCAGCCGGTGCCCCAGACCCGGGGCGAGGTGACGCGGTGCATCCTCGACTCCCTCGCGCTCGCCCACCGGCGGGCCGTCGAGGACGCCCAGCGGCTGGCCGGGCACCCCGTCGACGTGGTGCACATCGTCGGTGGCGGCACCCGCAACGCGCTGCTGTGCCAGCTCACCGCCGACGCCTGCGGGCTGCCGGTGATCGCGGGGCCCGCGGAGGCGGCGGCGCTCGGCAACGTGCTGGTGCAGGCCCGGGCGCACGGGCCGGCCGGTGACCTCGCCGGCATGCGGCGGCTGCTGGTGCGTACGCAGCCGCTGACGCGGTACGAGCCGCAGGGCGACCCGGCGCGGTGGCGGCAGGCCCAGGCCCGGCTCGCCACGCCGTGAGCCGGGGACTCCCCCGCCCTTCTCTCGCCCACTACGCTGCACTCGTCCGATGACCGACCCCAAGGAGCCGCGATGCGTGTCGCCCTGTTCCTGACCTGTGTCAACGACACGCTCTATCCGGACACCGGCCGTGCGGTGGTGAAACTACTGACCAGGCTGGGTGTCGAGGTCGACTTCCCGATGGCCCAGACGTGCTGCGGGCAGGCGCACTACAACACCGGCTACCGCCGTGAGGCCGAGCCGCTCGCCCGGCATTTCTCCGATGTCTTCGGTGAGTACGAGGCGATCGTGACGCCCTCCGGGTCGTGCGGGGCGATGGTGCGGGAGCTGTATCCGCGCATGGGCGAGCGGGCGCGCGCCGAGGGCCGCGGGGACGCGCTCGCGGCCGTGCTGGCGCCGGTGGTGCCGAAGACGTACGAGCTGACGGAGTTCCTGGTGGACGTGCTGGGGGTGACGGACGTCGGGGCGTACTACCCGCACCGGGTGACGTACCACCCCACCTGCCACGGGCTGCGCGGCCTGGGCCTCGGGGACCGTCCCCGGCGGCTGCTCCAAGCCGTGCGGGGGCTGGAACTGGTGGAGTTGCCGGGTGCCGAGGAGTGCTGCGGCTTCGGCGGGACGTTCGCGGTGAAGAACCCCGACGTGTCGGCGGCGATGGGCGCGGACAAGGTGCGAGGCGCCGAGTCGACGGGAGCGGAGGTGCTGTGCGCGGCCGACAACTCCTGCCTGATGCACATCGGCGGGACCATGACCCGGCTCAGGTCGGGCGTGCGGCCGGTGCACATCGCGGAGATCCTGGCGAGCACGGAGGAGGAGCCGGCGGTATGAGCGGGACGTATCTGGGCATGCCGGCCTTCCCGAAGGCCGCGCACGAGGCCGTGGGTAACGCGACCCTGCGGGGCAATCTGAGGCACGCCACCCACACCATCCGGGCCAAGCGATCCGTGGCTGTGGCCGAACTGGAGGACTGGGCGGAGCTGCGCGAGGCCGGCAAGCGGATCAAGGATCATACGCTCCGTCACCTGGACCACTATCTCGTGCAGTTGGAGGAGTCGGTCACGGCGGCGGGCGGCACCGTCCACTGGGCGGCCGACGCCGAGGAGGCCAACCGGATCGTCGCCGAACTGGTCAAGGCCACCGGAGAGTCGGAGGTCGTCAAGGTCAAGTCGATGGCCACGCAGGAGATCGGGCTCAACGAGGCGCTGGAGGCCGAGGGCATCCGCGCCTACGAGACCGATCTCGCCGAGCTGATCGTGCAGTTGGGCAAGGACCGGCCCTCGCACATCCTGGTCCCCGCCATCCATCGCAACCGGGGCGAGATCCGGGACATCTTCCGCAGCGAGATGCGCCAGTGGGGCCGCCCGGCCCCCGAGGGCCTGACCGACACGCCCGCCGAACTCGCGGAGGCGGCCCGGCTGCACCTGCGGGAGAAGTTCCTGCGGGCCAAGGTCGGCATCTCCGGGGCCAACTTCATGGTCGCGGAGACCGGCACGCTCGTGGTCGTCGAGTCCGAGGGCAACGGCCGGATGTGCCTGACCCTGCCCGAGACGCTGATCTCGGTGGTCGGCATCGAGAAGATCGTGCCGAGCTGGCGGGACCTGGAGGTGTTCCTCCAGACGCTGCCCCGCTCCTCGACGGCCGAGCGGATGAACCCGTACACGTCGATGTGGACCGGCACGACGGACGGCGACGGGCCGAAGACCTTCCACCTCGTCCTCCTCGACAACGGCCGCACCGACACCCTCGCCGACGAGGTCGGCCGCCAGGCGCTGCGCTGCATCCGCTGCTCGGCCTGCCTCAACGTCTGCCCCGTCTACGAGCGGGCGGGCGGCCACGCCTACGGCTCGGTCTACCCCGGCCCCATCGGCGCGATCCTCAGCCCCCAACTGAGGGGAACGGCAAGCGAGATCGACGCCTCCCTGCCGTACGCGTCCTCCCTGTGCGGCGCCTGCTACGAGGTCTGCCCGGTCGCCATCGACATCCCCGAGGTGCTGGTGCACCTGCGGGAACGGGTCGTCGAAGGCGGGACGGTGACGCGGGAGGGCAACAAGGTGGTGCTCCGGCCCGCGAAGGGCCATGCCGCCGAGCGGGCGGCGATGCGCGCCGCCCGCTGGGCGTTCGCCCACCCCGGCGCCCTGCGCACCGGACAGCGGCTCGCCTCCCGCACCCGCCGTCTCCATCCCCGTACGCTGCCCGGCCCGGGCAAGGCGTGGAGCGGCACCCGTGATCTGCCGGCGGTACCCGCGGAACCGTTCCGCGACTGGTGGCAGCGCACCAACGGCGGAAAGGACGGCGCGAAGTGAGCAGCAGGGAAAGAATCTTGGGCCGCGTGCGGCGGGCACTCGCGGACGTGGGACCGGACGACACGCCGTACGAGCAGGCGGTTGCGCGCGACTACCTGCGCGAACACGACGGGCGGAGCGTCGAGGAGACGGTGGAGCTGCTCGCCGAGAACCTGGCGGACTACCGGGCGCTCGTACACCGGTGCACGGCCGCCGAACTGACCGCGACGGTCGGCAGGTTGCTCGCCGAGCGGGGCTCGAAGACGGTGCTGGTCCCGCCGGGTCCGGACGCGGCCTGGCTCGAAGGCCTCGACGTGGAGCAGCTCCCGGACCGCGCCGGGAGCACCCCGCACGAGCTGGACCGGGTCGACAGCGTGGTCACCGGATGCGCGGTGGCCGTCGCCGAGACCGGCACGATCGTGCTGGACGGCTCCCCCGACCAGGGCCGCCGCCGCATCACCCTGATCCCCGACCACCACATCTGCGTCGTCCGCGTCCCCGGCCAGGTCGTCGCCTCCGTCCCGCAGGCCCTCGAACGCCTCGACCCGACCCGCCCGCTGACCTGGATCTCCGGTCCGTCGGCGACCAGCGACATCGAACTGGACCGCGTGGAGGGCGTGCACGGGCCACGGACGCTGGAGGTCGTGCTGGTGGACTGAGCCGGTGCTGGGGTGCACCGGGAAAACCCGTGACAGGCTGGGTGAACAAGCGCTTAGATAGGAGCCCGGACCCGACGCACGACCCGCACCCCGGAGGCCCCGTTGTTCACATCCGTCGACGACGTCTCCGCCCGCCTGGCCGAGACCGGCTACCTGGCCTCGCCCGCCGTCGCCACGACCGTCTTCCTCGCCGACCGGCTGGGCAAGCCGCTGCTGGTGGAGGGCCCGGCCGGGGTGGGCAAGACGGAGCTCGCGAAGGCCGTGGCCGAGGTCGCGGGGGCGCGGCTGGTGCGGTTGCAGTGCTACGAGGGCGTCGACGAGTCGCGGGCGCTGTACGAGTGGAACCACGCCAAGCAGCTGCTGCGCATCAGCGCGGGCCAGGGCGAGACCTGGGACGAGGCACGCACGGACATCTTCAGCGAGGAGTTCCTGCTGCCCCGGCCCCTGCTGACGGCCATCCGCGGCGACGAGCCCAAGGTGCTGCTGATCGACGAGACCGACAAGGCGGACGTCGAGGTGGAGGGGCTGCTGCTGGAGGTGCTCAGCGACTTCCAGGTGACCGTGCCCGAGCTGGGTACGGTCACCGCGACCCGGCGTCCGTTCGTCGTGCTCACCTCCAACGCCAGCCGCGAGCTGTCGGAGGCACTGCGCCGCCGCTGCCTCTTCCTGCACATCGGTTTCCCCGAGGAGGAGCTGGAGCGGCGCATCGTACGGCTGAAGGTGCCGGGGCTCGACGAGGCGCTGGCCGAGTCGGTGGTGCGGGTGGTCGGCGCGCTGCGCGCCATGGACCTGCGCAAGGTGCCCTCGGTGGCGGAGACCATCGACTGGGCCCGCACTCTCCTGGCGCTCGGCGCCGACACCCTGGACGAGACCGTCGTACGAGACACCCTGGGCGTCCTTCTCAAGCACCAGGACGACGTGCTCAAGGCGGCGGCCAAGCTCGACCTGGACGCCGTGTGAGCGCGCCCGGCGTCGCGGAGCGGCTCACCTCACTGGTGGGGGCGTTGCGCGCGCACGGCATGCGGATCGGCACCGGCGAGACCGTGGACGCGGCGGAGGCGGTGGCGGCGCTGGGGCTCGCGGACCGTGAGCTGCTGCGGGAGGGGCTGGCGGCGACGCTGCTGCACGGGCCGGCCCAGCGGCAGGTGTTCGACCCCGTCTTCGACCTGTACTTTCCGCGGGGCATCGGCGCGCCGGAGGGCGAGCGCGCGGGCCGGGAGGAGCTGCGCGACCGGCTCACGGCGGCACTGGCGGCCAATGATGCCGCGCTGATGAGGCAGTTGGCTGCGGAGGCGGTCGACGGGTTCGGCGGATACGGCAACTCGCCGGAATCGCGGGGCTGGTCCTCGTACCAGACCCTGGAGTGGCTGCGCCCGCAGACGCTGTTGACGCGGGTCCGCGAGAGCGTGCGGGCGCGGGACGGGGCGTCGGGGTTCACGGACCGGTTGCTCGACGACGAGATCCGGCGGCGGATCGAGGCGTTCCGCGGGCTGGTGGCCGGGGAGGCGCGGCGGCGGATCGCCGAGCGACGGGACCGGGACGAGCTGGCCCGGCGAGCGGTGGCCACGACGCCCGACCGGGTGGACTTCCTGTACGCGGGGAAACTCCAACTCGCCGAGCTGCGCAGGACGGTTCAGCCGCTCGCCCGCAAGCTCGCCACCCGCCTCGCGGCGAAGCGGCGCCGGGCCGCGCGGGGCAGCGTCGATCTGCGGCGGACGCTGCGCGGGTCGCTGTCGACCGGCGGGGTACCGATGAAGCCGGTGCTGCGCCGGCGCCGTCCGGTCCGGCCGGAACTGGTGCTGCTGTGCGATGTGTCGGGGTCGGTGTCGGGCTTCTCGGACTTCACGATGCTGCTGGTGCAGGCGCTGCACGACCAGTTCAGCAAGGTGCGCGTGTTCGCCTTCGTCAACCGGCTCGACGAGGTGACCGGGCTGCTCCAGCACGGCGCCGCCGACCCGGAGGGGCTCGGCGCCCGCATCCGCGCCGAGGCCACCCTCACCGGCTGGCACGGCAGCAGCGACTACGGCGTGGCGCTGGGCGAGTTCGCGGAGCGGTACGGCGACGCGGTCGGCCCGCGTACCACCGTGTTCGTCCTCGGCGACGCCCGGACCAACATGAGCGACCCGAACCTGGCCGCCGTACGCCACGTCGCCGGACGGGCCCGCCGCTTCTACTGGCTGAACCCCGAACCACGCCCCCAGTGGGGCACGGGCGACTCGGCCGCGCCCGCCTACGCGGAGCTGGTCGAGATGCACGAGTGCCGCACCGCCCGGCAGCTCGGGGCGCTGATCGGACGGCTGCTGCCGGTGTGACACCACGGTGAGCCGACCGGCGGCCGAGCGCCGGAGCGGACGGTGGGCACGGCCCTCGGGGCGAGTGCGACGGCGACCACCTGCCGCCGGGGTCATCCTGACGACACGCTGCCCACGCCCGCGCGGCACTCCCGCAGCGGCGCCCGGGCAGACCCGGAGCTGACGATGGACACGGCCCACGACGGACGCGGCCACGCGCCGCCCGCCACCGGCACCACCCACGGCGACACACTGCCCCACACCCACGCGGCACCCCCGCAGCGGCACCCGGGCGGGGCCGCGGACGGTGGGCACGGCCACGCGACGGGCGCGGCGACGCACCGTCTGCCGCCGGGGCCACCCACGGGGACGCGCTGTCCCCGCGCCCTCGCGGCGCACCCGCAGCGGCGCCCGGCCGCATCATGACGCCGGCGGTGGGCCGCCGCCCGACCCGCTACGTTCCCTCGGCCTTCGCGTACTCCGTCGCCATCTGCCCGGCGAAGTCGTACACGACGACCGGTTCGTCACCGACCACCCAGGCGTCGTGGCCGGGCGGGGACACGAAGACGTCGCCGGGGCCGATCTCGGCCTCGCCGCCCTCCCCGTCCATCCGCACGCGCATCCGACCTTGTACGACATAGCCGTTGTGGTGAACCTGGCAGCTCGCGGTGCCCGCGATCGGGCCGACGGACTCCGACCAGCGCCAGCCCGGTTCGAAGGTGCCCACGGCGAAGTCGAGCCCCGTGAGGTGCACGACTTCGAGGTGGCCCCGGGGGAAGTCGCGCCGCTCGTCGGGCTTCTCGACCGTCTTCACTTCCAGCATGGCCATGACGGTGTCCTCCCTTCCGGCCGCTCACCGCGGCCGGGGCCGGTCCGTCGTCACCCCTCGTCACCCGAGGCCACGTCGGCCCCGTCGCGGCACACGCCGACCGACCCCCACCACTCCATCGTCGGCCCCGCGCCCCGGCCCCGCCATTCGGGGGACAGGCCCTACGCCCGGTCCCCCTCGGACCCGCCGGCCGCCCTGGCCTGCGCGAGGTAGTTGTACGCGGAGGCACGGGAGATCCCGAGGCGCCCGGCGACCTGTTCGACCGCACGGCGCACCGCGAACACGCCCCGTTCGTCGAGGCCCCGGAACAGCTCCAGGCGCTGCGCCCGGTCGAGCTGGGACCAGTCGGCGTTCTGCCGCAGCTGGTGGGCGTCGACGATGGCGTCGACCACCGCGTCGATGTCGTCGCCGAAGGCGGTGGTCGGCGGCTCGGCGGTGTCCGTACCGGTCCCGGCGAGGGCGCCCAGCACGGAGTGCGCCTGGGTCAGCGCGGTGAGGTCGAGATTCACGCACAGCGCGCCGAACACCGCGCCGCCTGAGTCCCGCAGCAGCATCGTGGAGGACTTCACGAGCTTCCCGCCCGGGGTCCGGGTGAGGTAGTTCAGCTCGTCGGCCGCCGCGTCCCCGTGGGCGACCATGCGCATGCCGATCTCGCTCATCGCGCCGCCCACGGTGCGCCCGGTGACTTCCCCGGCGAGGGCGACCACCGATTTCTCCGGCCGCCGGTAGTCGTGCAGGACCACCTCGCAGACCGGGCCGAAGGTCGCCACGATGCCGTCGACGACCGGTCCCAGCGCGGCGATGATCGCGTCCCGCTCCGCCTCCGGGGGCACGTCGGCCATCAGGACTCCTTCACTCGGCGATGCCTGACGAGACTACCCGTCCAGGCCGTGTACGGGGAGTCCAGTCGCGGGAGCCGGGTACGCCGCCGCGCGGCCGGTCTCGCCCGCGCGCCGCCGTACCGCGTACACCGCGTAGGCGTAGGCCGCGTCCAGGACGAAACAGGCCACGTAGAAGTAGTGCATGAGCGAGGTCTCGTGGCGCGGCACCGCGTCCGGGTCGGTGAGCAGCGTCAGCGAGGCGCAGCCGGTGCCGATGAGCTTGGTCAGCGCGATGCCGAGAGACTGGCCGCGGACGCCCCGGCGGGCGGCGAGCATCCCCAGGAACATGGCCGACATCGCCACGTTGCTGCCGAACGCGGTGATGGCGCCCTCGCCGTTGTCGAACTGCTCGGAGGCGAAGTTCATGCCCGGGTAGGCGAGCAGCAGCACGACGGCCAGCGCAGGCAGGAACAACCGGCCGGGCAGGTAGGGGAATTCGGCCCGCCCGAAGCGGACGACGGTGTAACCGATGGCGAGGTCGAAGCAGAACCACACGATGTTGATCACCTGCATGAGACCGGACGGAGGTCTCACGAAGGAGAACATGAACTCCCAGCTGAGATTGGTGGCGAACGCGACCACCGGCATGCCGAAGGTCCGCTCCCTCAGCCCCGTGCGGATCAGCAGCACATAGGCAACCGTCCAGAAGAGACCCGTCCCGAGAAGAAACGCCGTGTGCAACGCCCGCATGGTGACCCTCCGTCAGCTAGCGCCCGTCAGGTGCCGCGTTCCGGTGCGCGGCGGCGACTACTCTGGCACGATGCCCTCGACCGATGTGCTGTCAACTGCCATGGACGACACCGGGAATCCCGCACTGAAGCCGCTGCCCGGGCACGTCGCCGAGTTGCTGCGGCGCGTGGCCGCGCCACCCCGGCTGGTCGCCCACCTCCGGGCGGTGCACGACGTGGCCGTACGGCTCGTCGACTGGGTACAAGTCGACTGCCCTGCGCTGGAGTTCGACCGGGGCGCAGTGCTCTTCGGCGCCGCCACGCACGACATCGGCAAGACACTGCACCCCGCCGAGCTGTCGGGCCCCGGCGCACGGCACGAGGCGGCCGGGCGGGAGCTGCTCCTTTCATGCGGGGTGGGCCCGGAACTGGCCCGGTTCGCCGGGACGCACGCGTCGTGGGCCGAACCGGGCATCCGCGTGGAGGACTTGCTGGTGAGCCTGGCCGACAAGGTCTGGAAGAACAAACGTGTCACGGAGCTCGAGGACCTCGTCGTGGCACGGCTCGCCGAAGCGGGTGGCCGGCCGCCGTGGGAGACGTTCCTGCGTCTGGACTCCTTCCTCACCGACGTCGGTGAGGACGCCGACCGGAGACTGGCCTACCAGGCGTCCCACCCGGTCCGGTGAACCGTACGGGCGGCCACGGCGACCCCTCGCTACCAGGACCGCGCCGCCCGCAGCAGCCGGTCGCGGACGCGCGGCACGTCCGGGTTCTCCGCCGGGCCGGGTCGCTGGACGAGGTAGCCCGTGTTGATGGGCGCGTCCTCGGGTTCGTGGAGGGGTACGAGCGCGCCGGAGGCGAGCTGGTCGAGGCAGAGGTAGCGGGGCAGGACGGTGAAGCCCGCGCCCGCGGCCACGGCGGCCAGCACCCCGCGCAGATCGGGCACGGTCACGGCGGCGGCGCAGGAGAGCCGCCGGCCGAAGGCGTGCCGCCAGTAGCGGCGGGCGATCGGGAGGTCCTCCGCGTATGTGATCAGGGGCACGGAGTGCAGGACGGCGGGTCCCTCGACGGCCAGCCGCTCCTTCACCCGCCCGGCCCAGACGGGGGCGGCGACGAGGACGAACTCCTCGTCCACCAGCGGGACCGCGCGCAGCGTGCGGCCGCGCGGCCGGGACGTCGCGACGACCAGGTCGTGGTGGCCCGCCCGGAGTTCGTCGAGCAGCGCGTCGGTCAGTCCGGTGGCCACGCGCAGCCGTACGCCTTCGGCCACCAGCGGCGCCAGGGCGGGCAGCGCGCGCGTGCAGAGGAGTTCGGCCGGACCGGCCAGGTGGACCGGGTCGGCCGGGCCGCCCGCAGCCGGGTCCGGCCCGGCGACGGCGGCCAGTTCGTCGAGGGGCGCGGCGATACGGGCCGCCAGCTCGTCCGCGACGGCCGTCGGCACGACGCCCCGCGGCAGCCGCGCGAACAGCTCACGCCCGGCCTGCCGTTCCAGCGCGCGCATCTGCGTGGTCACCGTCGGCTGGGACAGCCCCAGCAGCCGGCCGGCGCCGGTGAAGGAGCCCGAGCGGTAGACCGCGAGGAAGGTGCGCAGGAGGTTCAGATCGAGGGAGGTGCTGTCCACGCTTCCGAGTATCCCCGCCACATCCATAGGTTTTCCAATGCCAGGCATTGGATCTTTCATTGGATGCTTATGGGTCCGGTGGCCTACGTTCGATGAACGTCAGTGACCTTCCTCCCCCCGGAGCGACTCATGTCCAAGATCCTTTTCGTGATGACCGGCGCCGACCACTGGACCCTGGCCGACGGAAGCAAGCACCCGACCGGTTTCTGGGCGGAGGAGGCCGCCGCCCCGTACCGGGCGTTCAGGGAAGCCGGTCACGACATCGTCGTCGCCACCCCCGGTGGTGTGGTCCCGACCGTGGACGCGGGCAGCCTGGCCGCCGAGGTCAACGGGGGCCAGGACAACGCCGACGCCGTCCGGCGCACCCTCGAAGGGATGACCGAGCTGGGCTCCCCGGTCCGGCTGGAGGACGTGCGGCTCGACGACTTCGACGCCGTCTTCTACCCCGGCGGGCACGGCCCCATGGAGGACCTGGCCGTCGACGCCGGCTCCGGCCGGCTGCTCGTGGAGACGCTGCGGTCGGGCAAGCCGCTGGGCGTGGTCTGCCACGGCCCGGCCGCCCTGCTCGCGGCGGTCACGGCCGACGGCTCCAACGCCTTCGCCGGGTACGAGGTGGCCGCGTTCACCAACGCCGAGGAGACCCAGGCCGGTTTCGCCGGCAAGGCCAGGTGGCTGCTCCAGGACCGCCTGACCGAGGCGGGCGTGGTCGTCCGGGAGGGCGAGCCGTGGGCGCCGAACGTGGTCGTGGACCGCAACCTGGTCACCGGCCAGAACCCCGCCTCCTCCGCCCCGCTCGCCGTCGAACTGCTGAAGCGGCTGGGCTGAACGCCGGGCCGAACGACGTTCGCCCGAGGGGACGTCGACCGGTGTAGCGTGTGATCCATTCGCCGGGTCGGCAGGGGAGGCGGACGTGACGGCAGCGGAAGGCGATCGTCCGCCGTTATGGGGCACCCGCGCCCGGCGCGTCTTCCTCGCCGTCCAGACCCTGTCGGCCCTCGGTGACTCCTTCGCCTACGTGGCGATCCCGCTGCTGGTGCTGCACAGCACCGGCTCGGTGGTCCAGATGGGCGCGGTCACCGGGCTCACCGGCGTCGCCGCCATCCTCACCGGGCCGTTCGCCGGCGTGATCGCCGACCGGGTCGACCGCAGACGGCTGCTGATGGTCAGCGACACGGCGCGCTGTCTGCTGTACCTGACCGTCCCGGTGGTGTGGGCGTTCGCCACCCCGGTGTGGCTGATCTACACGGTCGTTCCGGTCGCCGGGGTCTTCTCGATGCTGTTCCAGGTCACCTATGTGGCCGTGGTGCCGGCGCTGGTGGGGCCGGGGCAGATCACCCGGGCCAACGGCCGCCTCTACGCGGGTTACGCCGCCGCGGGCGTCGCCGGGCCGGCGCTCGCCGGTCTCGTCGCCTCGTCGGCCGGGCCCGCCACCGCCGTCGGCATCGACGCCGCGACCTTCGCGATCTCCGCCCTCGGCATCCGGTTCGTCCGGTTCGACGCCACGGTCCGGCCGCCCGGCGCGGCCGAACGCCGGCGCCCGCGCGGGGAGTTCCTGGCCGGCGCCCGCTTTCTGTGGGGGCATCCGGTACTGCGCCCGCTGACGGTCCTGCTGTCCGTGCTGACCTTCCTCACCTACGGTCTGACGGACCTCGTGGTCTATCTGGTCAAGCACGAGCTCGGGCACCCGGACGCGACGGTCGGCTATGTCCTCGCCGTCGGCACCCTCGGCACGCTCGCCGCCTCCTTCGTGGTCGCTCGCCTCCGGCGGCGCCTGGGCTTCGGGCTGAGCTGGATCGGCGCCTTCTCCGCCGCGGGCCTCGCCGTCGCCTGCCTGGGCGTGGCCCGGACCGTCCCGGTGGTCGCGGCGCTGGTGACGGTGCAGCTGATGTGCACCGGCGTCGCCGGTATCTGCTCGATGTCCGTGCGCCAGGAGGTCACGCCGGCCCATCTGCTGGGCCGGGTCACCTCGTCGTTCTGGACCATCCACTCGGCCCTGGGCCCGCTGGGCGCCGCCGTCACCACGGCGGCGGCGTCCGATCTCGGCGTCACCACGGTCTGCCTGTTCACCGGATCCGCCGTCCTGCTGGTGGCGCTGACCGGCTCGGTGACCGGCATCCTGCACCCGGAGCCCGGCGAGCCCCGGCTGGAAGAGACGGCATGATCACCACGGCATTCCGGCCGACGTACCAGTAAGGCCGGCGCACACCCCCACCGGACACGCGCCTCTACACACCACCGTCGGCGCCGCCCCTTCCGAACAACCGGCATTCCGCCGCCCGGGCGGACCGGCAGCCGGACGGTGCCGCCGAGCCGCACATCGTACGGACGCCGCCGAGCCCCACGCCGTACGGACGCCGCCGAGCCCCCGCTGGAAAACCCGAGGCACGCCCCCACCGGGCACGCGCCCCCCACACCCCCGTCGACGGCGCCCACCACCCGGACGGCCCGCGCCCCGCCATCCCGCCACCCGGCCGGACCGGCGGAGGCGCTTCAGCTCGACTCGCGTACCACCAGCCGGCACGGCACCGTGTGCACACCGGGTTCCGGCTCGGCGTCGATCGCCTGGAGCAGCAGCAGGGCGGCGATGCGGCCGATCTCGGACAGGTTCATGTCGATCGTGGTGAGCGGCGGGCGGCAGGCCAGTGCCATGGTGTCCCAGTTGTCATAGCCGACCACGGCGATGTCGCCGGGCACGTCCTTGCCCCGTTCGCGCAGCGTGTCGGCGACTCCCCGGGCGATCTGGTCGTTGCCGCAGAAGACGGCGTCCGTGTCGGGGGCGGTACGCAGCAGGGCGTCGGCGGCCCGGCGGCCCCAGGCCTCGCTCCACTCCCCGAAGTGCACGCGGCCCGTGGCCAGGCCGAGTCGGGCGTTGTCCAGGTGCTCGACGGCGTACCGGGCGCGGTCGCGGGCGGCCTGGTGGTGCTCCGGGCCGGTGACATGGGCGATCCGGGTACGGCCGGTGGCCAGCAGGTGCTCGACGGCGAGTTGGGCGCCGCCGTGGTCGTCGGTGACGACGGAGGTGTCGGCGGGGTCGGTGGACGGGGCGAGCGCGTAGACGACGGGTATCGAGGGGTCGAGGCCGGTCAGTGGCGGGCGCGGGTCCGTGCGGCGGCCGGCCACGATGATGCCGTCCACGCGGCGGTCGGTGAGGGTGGCCAGGTGGTGCTGTTCCCGGATGGCGTCGCCCCGGGTGTCGCACAGCAGCACGGAGATCTTCCCGGCGCCGAGCGCGTCCTCGGCGCCCAGCAGCACGGGCGTACTGAACCGGCCGATGCCGTCCGTGGTCATCAGGCCCACCGTCCAGCTCCGCCCGCTGTGCAGGCTCTGGGCATGCTGGTTGGGCCGGAAGCCGAGCGCCTCCACCGCGTCCAGCACCCGCTGCCTGGTCTCGGGACGCATCCGGCCACCGCCGTTGAGCGCCTTCGACGCCGTGCCCACACTGACGCCCGCCAGCGCGGCGACGTCGGCGAGCCGGGCCCGGCCGGCGAGGGGAGAGCCTGGAGCAGAGGTCACGGGCAAACCTTTTCCTGGATGACACGGACGCCTGACATGGTGGCAGTCGCCCAGCGTACCTGCCAAGCGGCTGGGAAACGGAAAAAACTCCTGCCGTGACTCTTGACCGGCCTCCCCCACTGCCCTCTACTTTCACCCCGAGAAAACGGTTGCGCAAAATGGTTGCGCACGGTGGTTCCGTGCCGCCGCCACCTACCGACCCCGGAGAGCCATGCCCCGCACCCCCTCCGCCCCGTCCTCCCCCGTCGGCCCGGTCCGCCCCGGTCCGGAGGCCCATGCCGCGCTGCGCCCCGCGGCCACCCGTATCGACGCCGGCTTCTGGCAAGCCCGCCGCGAGACCAACGCCCGCGTGTCCATCCCGCAGGGCCCCGGCCTGCTGGAGTCCGCCGGCAACCTGCGCAATCTGCGGCTGGCGGCCCCCGCGCCTCAGGCGCTGTCGGATGCGGCGGCCGAGGGCGAGTTCCAGGGCGCCTACCCGTTCGTGGACACGGACGTCTACAAGTGGCTGGAGGCGGCGGCCTGGCAGCTGGCCGACGGCGGTTCGGCGGAACTGGCGGCGGAGGTGGAGCGGATCGTCTCCCTGGTCGCCGCCGCCCAGCAGCCGGACGGCTACCTCAACACCTGGTTCCAGCTGGTCAAGGGGGGCGAGCGCTACCAGGACCTGCGCTGGGGCCACGAGCTGTACTGCGCGGGCCATCTCATCCAGGCGGCCGTCGCCCACCACCGGACCACCGGGCGCACCGAACTCCTCGACGCGGCAAGGAAGTTCGCCGACCACATCGACTCCGTCTTCGGCCCGCCCGGCAGCGGCAGGCCCATCGACGGCATCGACGGGCACCCCGAGGTGGAGACCGCCCTGGCCGAGCTGTACCGGGAGACCGGTGAGCGCCGCTATCTGGACCTGGCCGGCTACTTCGTCGACCGCCACGGCCACGGCCTGCTCGGCGGCGAGGCCTACTGCCAGGACCGCGTCCCCGTGCGCGAGGCGACGAACGTCGAGGGGCACGCCGTACGGCAGTTGTACCTGCTGGCCGCGGCGGCCGACCTGGCCACGGAGACCGGGGAACCCGAACTCCGCGCCGCGAACGAACGGTTGTGGCAGGCCATGACCACCACCAAGACCCACCTCACCGGCGGTCTCGGCGCCCACCACGACCAGGAGGACTTCGGCGACCCCTACGAACTGCCCAACGAGCGCGCCTACTGCGAGACCTGCGCCGCGATCGCCTCGGTGCAGTGGAGCTGGCGCCTGGCCCTGCTCACCGGCCGGGCCCGCTACTCCGACCTGATCGAACGCACCCTCTACAACGGCTTCCTCGCCGGCGTCTCCCTGGACGGCGAGCGCTGGCTGTACGTCAACCCGCTCCAGGTCCGCGACGGCCACACCGACCCCGGCGGCGACCAGTCGGCCCGCCGCACCCGCTGGTTCCGCTGCGCCTGCTGCCCGCCCAACGTGATGCGGCTGCTGGCCTCCCTGGAGCACTACCTGGCGAGCAGCGACGACGACGGCCTCCAGATCCACCAGTACGTCGACGGCGACTACACCGCCGAGGGCGTCACCATCCGCTGCGAGACCGACTACCCCTGGCACGGCACCATCGCCCTCACCGTCGAGGAGACCCCCACCGACCGCCCCTGGACGCTCTCCCTGCGCATCCCGCAGTGGTGCCGTGACCACCGGGTGCGGTGCGGGGACGAGACGTACGACTCCCCCGTCACCGACGGCTGGGCGCGGCTGACCCGCACCTGGTCCCCCGGCGACCAGGTCGTCCTCGAGCTCGGCCTGGAACCCCGGCTGACGGCCGCGGACCCCCGGGTGGACGCCGTACGCGGCTGCGTGGCGATCGAGCGCGGGCCGCTCGTGTACTGCCTGGAGCAGGCCGACCACCCCGGCGGCGGACTGGACGACATCGTCATCGACACCACCCGCCCACTCGCCGTGAAGCACCGCCCGGACCTGCTCGGCGGCGTCACGACGGTCGTCGCGGCGGGCCGGAGGCGGCACATCCCCGACGCGGGCTGGTGGCCGTACGCCACCACCGGCGACTCCCCCGAGACGGACGGCGAGCCCGTCGAACTGACCGCCGTCCCCTACTACGCCTGGGCCAACCGCGAAGACGGCAGTATGCGCGTCTGGCTGCCCACCTCCTGAACAACCCTCCTACGACAACGAGGTCAGCCCCGTGATACCCACCCGCCGCACCCTCCTCGCCGCGACAGCCGCCGTCAGCGCCCTCGCCTCCCTCACCGCCTGCTCAGGCGGCTCCGACGACTCGGGCTCCGCCAAGGCGTCCGGGGGGACGTACACCTTCTGGGACCCGTACCCGCAGTTCGACGCCTCCTCGCCGTGGGGCAGGCTCGTCAGCCAGTGCGGCACGAAGGCCGGGGTGAGAGCCAAGCGCACCGCGTACGACACCACCGACCTCGGCAACAAGGCGCTGCTCGCGGCCCAGCAGGGCAACGCACCCGACGTGATGCTCGTGGACAACCCGGTCGTCTCGACGCTGGTGGAGGCGGGGATCCTCAACAAGACGAGCGACGTCGGGCTCGACACGGCATCGATCCAGAAGAACATCATCGGCGCGGGCACCATCGACAACGCCTCCTACGGCGTCCCGATCGGCGCCAACACCCTCGCCCTCTACTACAACAAGAAGGTCCTGGCTGCCGCCAAGGTCGACCCGGCCTCGATCAAGGACTGGACCTCCCTCACCGCGGCCCTGAAGAAGGTCAAGGCGGCCGGGAAGAAGGGCATCACCTTCTCCGCGATCAACACGGAGGAGGGCAGCTTCCAGTTCCTGCCCTGGTTCTGGGGCGCCGGCGGCGACCTCACCAAGCTGAACTCCGCGAAGGGCACGGCAGCGCTGACCCTGTGGAAGAACTGGGTCGACGAGGGCTACGCGCCGAAGGACGTCCTGCAGAACACGCAGACCACCAGCTGGCAGGAGTTCGCCACCGGCACCTACGCGTTCGGCGAGAACGGCACCTGGCAGCTCGGCAACGCCGACAAGGCGGGCTTCGGCTACGGCATCATCAACATCCCCGCACAGAACGGGGGTTCGGCGCCGGTGCCGACGGGCGGCGAGTTCGTCACCGTCCCCGTACAGAAGGACACCGCGCGCTACGACGTCAGCAAGAAGATCGTCACCTGTCTGACCAGCTCGGCGAACCTGCTGGCCACCGACACCACCCTGACGTACATCGCCCCGACCGCCGCGGTGCAGGCCCAGCAGGTCGAGAAGAACCCGGAGCTCAAGCCGTGGGTGTCCGCCGTGGCCGCCGCCCGTGGCCGCACCAGCGGCGGACTGGGCTCCAAGTACCCCACCATCTCCCAGCCGATGTGGACCGCCGTCCAGTCCGCCCTGTCCGGCGGCAAGAGCGCTCAGGCCGCCCTGGACACGGCCCAGGCGAGCGCCCAGAAGGGCTAGGCCCGCGACATGACCATCGCCCGAGTCGACCGGCCGCGCCGGGCCCCGGCCACGCCGGGGACGAGCGGCTCCGGCCGGCCGCCGCTGGAACGCCGGCAGCGCCGCCGGAGCCGGCTGACCGCGCTCGCCTTCGCCGCCCCGCTGATCGCCTACCTCGCCGCCTTCTACGTCTATCCCCTCTACCGCAACCTCGACCTGAGCCTGCGCGACTACACCGTCCGCTCCTTCGTGGCCGGGGACGCCCCCTTCTCCGGCTGGGACAACTTCCACAAGGTGCTGGACGACCCGACGTTCGGCCCGGCGATGCGGCACACCATGGTCTTCACCTTCGTGTCGATCGCCTTCCAGTACGCCATCGGGCTCGCCCTCGCGGTCTTCTTCAACCGGCACTTCCGGCTCTCCGCCACGCTGCGCGCGCTGTTCCTGATCCCGTGGCTGCTGCCGCTGATCGTGTCGGCGTCCACCTGGTCGTGGATGTTCAACAGCGAGTCCGGCGTGGTGAACTACTTCCTGCACTTCCTCGGCGTGGACCCGGTGGGCTGGCTCACCTCCCCGGACTGGGCGCTGACCTCGGTGATCATCGCCAACATCTGGATCGGCATCCCGTTCAACCTGGTCATCCTCTACAGCGGACTGCAGAACATCCCGGGTGAGCTGTACGAGGCGGCGGCCCTGGACGGGGCGAACGCCTGGCAGCGCTTCCGGCGGATCACCTTCCCGCTGCTGCGCCCGGTGTCGGCGATCACACTGCTGCTCGGGTTCGTCTACACCCTCAAGGTGTTCGACCTCATCTGGATCATGACCAAGGGCGGCCCCGGGGACACCTCCTCCACCCTGGCGACCTGGTCGTACCAGCTGGGCTTCGGCACGCTGCTGCCCAAGTTCGGCCCCGGCGCGGCGGTCGGCGACATCCTCATCCTCATCGCGCTCGTCTTCGGTCTGCTGTACATCCGCGTCCAGAGGAGGCAGGAAGCGTGAAGCCCCCTCCCGTGAAGTCCCCTGCGTCCGGCCGCCGTTACACGGCCATCGGGCTGGTCCTCACCGCGCTGATGCTGTTCCCGGTGTACTGGATGCTGAACGTGTCCCTCACCCCGCAGCAGGACATGCGCAAGGACCCGCCCGACCTGCTCCCGCTGCACCCCACCTTCGAGGGCTACAAGGCGGTGCTCGACGACCAGTTGCCCTATCTCGGCACCAGCCTGCTCATCGGGCTCGGCACCGTCGGGCTCACCCTCGTCATCTCCGCCCCCGCCGGCTACTGTCTGGCCAAGCTGCGCCCGCGCGGCGGCGGCGCGCTGAGCCTGGGGCTGCTGATCGCGCAGATGATCCCCGGCATCGTCATGGCGATGGGCTTCTACGGCATCTTCCTCGACCTGGGGCTGCTCAACTCCTGGTGGGGACTGATCGTCGCCGACTCCACCATCGCCGTGCCGTTCGGCGTGATGATCTTCACCGCGTTCATGTCCGGCATCCCCGGCGAGCTGATCTCCGCCGCCCGGATCGACGGCGCCGGCGCCTGGCGCACGTTTCAGTCGGTCGTGCTGCCGCTGAGCCGCAACGCGATCGTCACGGTCTCGCTCTTCGGCTTCCTGTGGGCCTGGAGCGACTTCGTCTTCGCCAACACCCTGGACGGCGGCGGCGACTGGAAGCCGATCACCCTCGGCATCTACCGCTACATCGGCAACAACAACCAGGAGTGGAACGCGATCATGGCCACCGCCGTCGTCGCGTCCGTCCCGGCAACGGTCCTGCTGGTCCTCGCACAGCGCTATGTGGCCGCGGGTGTGACCGCGGGCGCGGTGAAGGACTGAGCGCGTCAGGACCAGGCCCCCTCCCTTTCCTCCCCTCCCTTCATGAGGAGAACCCCCTTCCATGAGCCGCACGAGACTCTCCGGACGCCTGACGGCCGCCGTGGGCACGGCCGTCCTCACGGCCGCGCTCGCCACCCCCGCCCAGGCGGCCCCCACCGCCGCCACCACCCTGGTGGTCAACGCCGACCAGACCCTGCGCCCGGTCACCCATGTCGCCACCGGCAGCCTCTACGGCCTGGCGGACTCCACGACCCCCGCCGACAGCCTGGTCACCCCCCTCAGCCCGAACACCTTCGTGCAGATGGCCCCCGGCGGCTCCCAGCTGCCCAACGGCGAGCCCAAGCCGGCCGGTGACGCGCTCGTGGTGGCCGCCAAGGCCGCCCGCGCGGGCGCCAAGGTGGTCGTCCGCATGCCGGACTGGTACCCGAACTTCCCCTACAAGTGGGTGAGCTGGAGCGACTGGCTGGCGGCGGTCGACAAGCAGGTCGCCTCCGTGCAGTCGTCCGGCGCCACGGACATCGCCGCGTACGAGCTGTGGAACGAGCCCGACTGGACCTGGGACACCACCAACGCGGGGGCGTTCGACGCCGGTTGGGCACGCACGTACAAGGAGGTCCGCGCCAAGGACACCAAGACGCCTGTCCAGGGCCCGAGTTACTCGGCGTGGAACCAGTCCTGGATGAGCACGTTCCTCACCGACGCCAAGGCCAGTGGCACCGTGCCGGACATCATCGCCTGGCACGAGCTGCAGGGCAGCAAGGACATCGCCGCGCACGTCTCGGCGTACCGCGCGCTGGAGAGCAGCCTCGGCATCAGCCCGCGCCCGATCGCGATAGAGGAGTACGGCACACCCTCCGAGATGGGCAACTCGGGAGCACTCATCAGCTACGCCGCCAAGTTCGAGCGGGCGGGCGTCCACGACGCGGAACTCGCCTTCTGGAACCACTACGGCACGCTCGGCGACACCCTCGTCGACACCGGCGGCTCCCCCAACGGCTCTTACTGGACGTACAAGTGGTACGGCGACATGTCCGGCAACATGCTCGTCACCACGCCGCCCGCCCAGACGGGCATCGACGGCCTCGCATCCCGCAACAGTTCCGGCAACCAGATCAGCGTCATCGCGGGCGGCTGCACGGGCTCCTGCGCGGTGACCGTCAACGGGCTGTCGTCGCTGTCGGCCTTCGGCAGCACGGTACACGTCAAGCTGGAGTACACCCCGAACACCGGGCGTACGACCACCTCCCCCGGCCCGATCACCATCTCGGACGCCGACTACACGGTCTCGGGCGGTTCCATCACCGTGCCGGTCGCGATGAACGCCTCCGACGGGTACCACCTGGTGATCACCCCGAGCGGCACGTCAACCTCGCCGGCCGGGCGCTATCAGATCACCAACAAGAACAGCGGTCTGGCCCTGGACACCCTGAACGCGGGCACCGCCCAGGGCACCTCGGTGGTGCAGGCCACGTCCACCACCGGCACCGACGAGAACTGGACCCTGGTCGCCGCCGGCTCGGGCCTGTACAAGATCGTCAACCAGAAGAGCGGGCTGGTGCTCGGGATCAGCCAGATGAGCACGAGTGACGGCGGCGCGGCCCTGATCTGGGGTGACAACGGCACCGCCGACCACCTGTGGCAGGTCGTCCCGGCCCGGGACGGCTACTACAAGATCGCCGATTACAACAGCGGGCTGCTGCTGGGCGTGGACCAGATGAGTACCGCTTCCGGCGCCCAGGTCCTGCAGTGGAGCGACAACGGCACCGCCGACCACCTGTGGAAGCTGACGGCACGCTGACGCCGGCCCCCGACCGGGGTTCCCGTGCCTGATGTCGGCAGGCACGGGAACCCTGCCCACGTGAACCTGCGCACACTGGGGGCGGTCGGCCGCGTACCGCCCCCGCCGCGGAAGACGCGGAACGCGCGCTGAAGGCCGCCGTGACGGGCGCCGCGACGACGGCCCTCCCACCCGCCGCCCCCGAACCCGCGGCCGGCGCGGGCGCCGCGGCCACCGCACCCGGCGCCTCGCCCTCGCGTCCGGGGCGGCCGTCCTCGCCGCCGCGGCCGTCACCGCGGGCCTCTACGCCACCATGTCGCACCACGGCAGCGGAAATACCTCCACCGTCCGACGCGCTCCCTCCCCCGTCCTCCCCGACGGCTACCACCAGGTCACCGACCGGCGGCTCGGCGTCTCCTTCCCCGTCCCCGACGGCTGGAAGACGGGCCCGGGCGCCGGCGACGAGGTCACCTACACCGACCCCTCCGGCCTGGCCGGGATCACCATCGGCATGGTCGAGCCCGCCGGGACGAGCCCGATGGCCCACTTCGCCGACATCGAGGCCAACACCAAGGCCAACTACCCGACGTACCGGAGGCTGCGGATGCAGCGGACCGCCTTCCGGGGAGAGCCGGCCGTGGTGTGGGAGTTCACCTTCCGGGGCCGCGCCCGCGACTTCCGTGCCGCCGACCTCGGCTACGGCCGGGAGGGCGGCCGGGAGTACGACCTCTACCTCTCGGCCCCCGACGCCCGGTGGGCCACCTTCCGCCCCGTCCTCGACACCCTCCGGAACGGATTCACCGCGACCGGCTGACCGCTCGGGAAGGGGCGGCGGTGTCCGCGCGGGAAGGGGGCGGCAGGGACTAGGTTGGGCGGCATGAGCAACCTTGACCGCGCGCCCGTACCGAGCGTGTGCGGTGGCCGCGGATTCGTCGTCGCCGAGCCCGTCCGCGAACTGCTGAGCCCCCGACACGTCAGACTCGGCGAGTCGACCGAGGTGCGCCGGCTGCTGCCGAACCTGGGCCGCCGCATGATCGGCGCCTGGGCGTTCGTCGACCACTACGGGCCCGACGACATCGCCGACGAGCCCGGCATGCAGGTGCCGCCGCACCCGCACATGGGCCTGCAGACGGTCAGCTGGCTGCACGAGGGCGAGGTGCTGCACCGCGACTCGACCGGCAGCCTCCAGACGATCCGCCCGAAGGAACTCGGGCTGATGACCTCCGGCCGGGCGATCAGTCACTCCGAGGAGAGCCCGAAGTCGCACGCCCGCTTCCTGCACGGCGCCCAGCTCTGGGTCGCGCTGCCCGACGCCCACCGCCACACCGAGCCGAAGTTCGAACACCATCCGGTGCTGCCCACGGTCACCGCACCCGGCCTGACCGCGACCGTCCTCCTCGGCGGCCTGGACGGCGCCGTCTCCCCCGGCACCGCGTACACGCCGATCGTCGGCGCCGACCTCGCGCTCACCCGGGGCACCGACGTCCGGCTGCCCCTCGAACCCGACTTCGAGTACGGCGTCCTCGCGATGTCCGGCGAGGTCCACGTCGACGACGTGCCCGTACTGCCCGGCTCCATGCTCTACCTCGGCTGCGGCCGCACCGAACTGCCGCTGCGGGCCGAGTCCGACGCCGCGGTCATGCTCCTCGGCGGCGAGCCGTTCGCCGAGGAGCTGATCATGTGGTGGAACTTCGTGGGGCGTACGCAGGACGAAATCACCCAGGCCCGGGAGGACTGGACGAACGGGTCGAGATTCGGGGTGGTGAAGGGCTACGACGGGGACCGGTTGCCCGCACCCGGGCTGCCGTCCGTGCCGCTGAAACCACGGGGTCGAGTGCGCTGAGCTGATAGTTTCCAGTACGGCGCACACATAGCAGGCGAAGGGAAGCGCACCCCGACCGGTTCGCTCAGACCACGTGAGCAAACCCCCTGCACACCACCCGTTCCACTCCACCTCGAGGTGCAAGTTTCGCCAGTCGTAGTCAGCTTTGGTCGGACTGATGCTGACTCAACGCTGACTTTACTGACATGCAGTCAGATCTCTGTGGGGACTCCGCTCACACTTCCCGCGTCCCTCTCACTACCGCGTTCTCTAACCCGGTCCGCGAGTCGCCGGCGGATCGCCCTTCCCTCGGCGAGCGCGGAACCCCACCCTCTTCAGAACCATGCTGCCCGCAGCCTCCGGTCATGGGATCTCCACAGACGCAGCGCGTGACGCGACCTGGCGTCCTGACACTGCGCAACACCCCCAATCCCGTCGCAGCCAGCGGCGACACCGTGCACACCCTGCCTGGACACCACATCCCACCCAGCGCACCCAGATGCCCCCCCCAGCCCGACATGATCCAGCCGCGGCCCATGTCATGGAGCCGCAAGACCTGGCCCGCCTGGTTCCGGCCCAACAGCCTGGGCGCGACCCAGGATTCGCAACCTCAGCAGGCTGATCGCCCCAGACGTCGGCATGTACGTGAAGTACAAGGAGACGGCCCGCGGCGGGCTCGCGGTAAACATCATCGAGGGTTCGGGAAACGGGCCCTGAGCAGCGCGTTCGTGTCTTTCCGCGCTGCCATGTCCTTCCCTGCTCACGCGGCGGAAAGTCCCCCGGGAGGTCCCCAGACACGTCGCAGTTTGTGGTTGGGGGGGGCCTGGCGGGAAGCGTTCGAGCAGCGGCGCAAGCAGCAGCCCCAGCAGGGAGATCCGGTATGAAGTTCCGCAGTGACCCGTCCGCCATCCGCGGGTCCATCGCCCCCGTCGTCACCCCGTTCACCGCCGACGGCGCCCTCGACCACGACAGTCTGCGCGACCTGATCCTCTTCCAACTGGATTCCGGTTAGCTCGACGAGACCCTCGAAATCACCGCGGTGACACGGGAGTTGGGTGCGGACGCGGCGCTGTCGCACGCTCAACTGGCCGTCACCGATCGGTGACCGGGTGCCCTTCCTGCCCGGCACCGGCTCCCACAAGACCTCGGCGCCGCCCGCTGGTTCTGGGTCGACATGCTCGGCTTCCACGTGCAGTACGAGGACGCCGAATCCCTGTATCTGCGCGGCACCGACGAGCTCACCCACCACTCGCTGGTCCTGCGCAAGGGCGAGGTCGCGGCCCCCGACCACCTCTCGTTCCGCGTGCGGACCCCGGAGGACGTCGACAAGGCCGAGAAGTTCTTCACCGACCTCGGCCGACCCGTACGGCACGTGAAGAAGGGCGAAGGCACCCACGGTGCAGGCGACGCGGCGCGTGTGATCGACCCGCTCGGCTTCCCCGTCGAGTTCTTCCACGAGATCGAGCACGCCGAACGCCTCATCCAACGCTACGACCTCCGCCACGGCGCCGAGATCGCCCGCCTGGACCACTCCAACATCTGCACCCCCGGCATCCCGGCCGCCTACGCCCACCACGAGTCCCTCGGCTTCGGCTGTCCGGAGACCATCGAGGGCGACGAGCACGAGCTCTACGCGGCCTGGATGTACCGCAAGCAGACCGTCCACGACGTCGCCTTCACCGGCGGCGCCGGCCCCCGTCTGCACCACCTCGGCGTGGCCACGCACGAGTCGCACCAGGTCCTGCGGGCGGCGGACATCGTCGGCGCGCTGCGCAAGGAACACCACATCGAACGCGGCCCGGGGCGCCATGGCGTCTCCAACGCCTTCTACCTGTATCTGAAGGACCCCGACGGTCACCGGGTGGAGATCTACACCTCCGACTACTACACCGGAGATCCCGACCACGAAACGTACCGCTGGAACGTCCACGACGACCGCCGCCGCGACTTCTGGGGCAACGCCGTCATCGAGTCCTGGTACAAGGAGGCCACCCCGGTCCTCGACCTGGACGGTCGCCACCAGCCCGTCTCCGAGGCGCTGCTGGACGAGTCGACCGTCCAGGTCGGCGCGGACGGACTCGGCTGAGCAGACAGTCGGAGCCGGGGCTTCCTGCGGCTCCGGCCGGCAGGGGCGGAAACACCGCGTGCCGTTCGTGCGCGAAGCGGCAACTGCCCAGCATGGTCGGGTCGCCGCTTTCCCGTGCCGGTCCGGACCCGCCGCGCGCACGGCGTCCGCCTCCCGATGTCGCAGATCCGCCGGACGCTGGTCACACGTCAGCGGCCTCGGCGCTGTCCCGCAGGAACCCCGCGAAAGCCTCCGCGGCCGGAGTCAGAGCGTGGTCGCTCATCCGCACGAGGAGGATGCGCCGCACCGGGGCGGGGGGCAGGAGCGGCAGGACGCTGACGCCGCCCCGGATGCCCTCCAGGGCCAGGGTGGGGGCGAGGGCGACACCGATGCCGGCGGCGACCATGGCCTGGGCCTCCTGGTAGTCGTGGGCCTCGTAGGCGATCTGCGGCTCGAAACCGGCCGCGTGGCAGCTGCGGGCGAGGGCCTCGGCCACCGGATGCCGGTCGGCGCGGGTGATCCAGGGATCTTCGGCGAAGTCGGCGAGGGAGGCGGAGGGGCGGCCGGCGAGGGGGTGGTCCCTGCCGACCAGGAGCGCGGGTGGGTCGTCGACGAGCGAGGTGACGACGACGTCCTCGCGGTCGATGCGGTTCCAGTCGTAGTCCCACATCAGGGACATCTCGATCTCGCGGTTCTCCAGCATGGCCCACAGTCCCGCGATACGGGCACTGCGCACCGTCAGCCGTACGTCGGGGTGCGCCTTCCGGAAGGCGATCACGGCCCTCGGGAGGAGGGAGGCACCGACGGTGGGAAAGGTTCCGACCCGGAGCGTGCCCGCGCGCAGGCCGGCGAAGTCGGCGAGGTCGTTCTCCGCGGCCGTCAGTTCACGCTCGATCCGCTCACCCCGCTCAGCCAGCGCACGCCCCGCGTCGGTGACGGTGACGCCCCGCGCATGGCGCTCGAGGAGCGGCTGCCCTGCCTCTGCCTCCAGGCGACTGACCTGCTGCGACACCGCTGACGGCGTGTAGTTGAGGGCCCGTGCGGTGGCCGTGACCGAACCCCGCCGGGCGACCTCGGTGAAGAGCAGAATGCGCCGCACATCGAGCACCTCGCCACCTCCAGCTTTCACTTCAGCTTAATACCCATGCAGATTTCCGAGATTGTACTTCACGGTCTCCGGATCCACTGTGGATCGCACCACGCACGGAAGTGCCGTCGGGTTTTCCACAAGGAGTCTGTTGTGTTGCGTCTGCAGGGCGAGATGATCCGCGGAGGAACCAGCAAGTGCTGGATCTTCGACCACCATGACGTGGTGGCGACCGGTGTGGACGCCGACACCCTGCTGCTCGCCGCCTACAACGCCGCCGACCCGCGCCAGATCGACGGCGTCGGCGGTGCCTCCTCCACCACCTCCAAGGCGGCGATCGTGCGGACCTCGACGGAGCCGGACATCGACGTCGAGTACGCCTTCGCGCAGGTCGGCATCGGCGACGAGCGTGTGGAGTGGACCAGCAACTGCGGCAACTGCGCCACCGCCGTCGCCCTGTACGCCGTGCACAACGCCCTGGTGCCGATCACCTCGGACTCCACCACGGTGCGCATGCTCAATGTCAACACCGGAGCCCGGCTCAGTGGCACCATCCCCACCCCGGGGCGGGCGGCCCCCGACGCGGGCGCGGCCTCCGTGCCGGGTACCGCCGCGCTCGGTGTGCCGGTGCTGCTCGGCTTCGAGGACCCGGCGGGCACGTCGACCGGCCGTGTGCTTCCGACCGGCCACCCCCTGGACACGCTGACCGGGCCCAGGGGCACCGTCGAGGCGTCCCTGGTCGACGCCGGCGCGCCGGCGGCGCTGTTCGATGCCAAGGCGTTCGGTCTCGACGGGACCGAGTCCCTCGACGCGTTCGCGGCGGCGGTGCCCGCCCTGACCGTGCTGCGCCGGCAGGCGGCCCTGGCCATGGGACTGGCCGAGGAGAGCGACCCCGTCAGTCACGCCGTGCCGAAGGTCGGTGTCGTCGCCCGCCCTGCCGCATACCGCACCACCGATGGCATTCTGGTCTCTCAGGACGAGTACGACCTGGCCGTCCGCATGGTCTCCATGCACGCACCCCACCCGGCGATCGGCCTCACCTCCGCCGTCGCCCTGGCCACCGCGGCCGCCATCCCCGGCACTCTCGCCCACCGCGTCGCCCGGCAGACCGCCGACGGCACGCTGCGCCTGGGCACCCCGGCCGGTGTCATCACCGCCCGAGCCGTCCCCGCGGCGGACGGCGCCTCCCCCACGGTGCTGCTGCACCGTGCCGCCCGTCGCATCGCCCGAGCCGAACTTCTCGTTCCCGTCCTGGAAGGACGCCCCGCATGAGCCGCAACGACGCCGCCCCGGGTACCGTCACCGCTCCCCCGAGCCGCCTGCGCAGGGTGCTGTCCCTGCTCTACGTCCAGTGTCTGATCGGCGTCCTGGCCGGGGCCGCCGTCGGCTGGCTGTGGCCCTCCTTCGGAGCCGACCTGAAACCCCTGGGCGACGGGTTCATCGCGCTGGTGCGCATGATGATCGCGCCCGTCATCTTCTGTACGGTCGTCCACGGCATCGCCTCCATGGGCAACGCGCGTGCCGTCGGCCGGGTCAGTCTCAAGGCGCTGATCTACTTCGAGGTCCTGACGACCGTCGCCATGGTGATCGGCCTGGTCGTCGTGAACGTGGTACAGCCCGGCAGCGGCCTGCACGTCGACCCCTCGACCCTGTCCACCAAGGGCCTGCCGCCGGAGGCGACCGCGGGCCACGAGAGCTTCTCCGCGTTCATGCTCGCCATGATCCCGGACACCCTGCTCAGCGCGCTGACCGGCCACGAGATCCTGCCGGTGCTGCTGGTCTCGGTGCTCTTCGGCTTCGGCCTGAACGCCAGCGGGGAGGCGGGTGCGGGGATCGCCCAGGGCATCGAGAAGCTGTCCAAGATCCTTTTCACGCTCATCCGCTGGATCATGCGGCTGGCCCCGATCGGCGCCTTCGGCTCCATGGCCTTCACCATCGGCAACTACGGCCTGGACACCCTGCGCCACCTCTTCCTGCTGGTCGGCTCCTTCTGGCTCACCGCCCTGTTCTTCGTCCTCGTCGTGCTCGGCACGGTCATGCGCATCAACGGCCTGCGCCTGCTGCCCTTCCTCCACTACATCAGGGAAGAGCTTCTGATCGTCCTCGGCACCTCGTCCTCCGAGCCGGTGCTGCCGCGGCTGATGGCCAAGCTCCAGCACGTGGGCGCCTCGAAGCCGGTCGTCGGAATCACGCTGCCCGCCGGGTACTCCTTCAACCTCGACGGCACCGCCATCTACCTGACCATGGGCTCGGTCTTCCTCGCCCAGGCCCTCGGCATCGACCTCAGCCTGACCCAGCAGCTGTCCATGCTCGCCGTCATGCTGCTCACCTCCAAGGGCGCGGCCGGTGTCACCGGCTCCGGGTTCATCGCCCTGGCGGCCACCCTCAGTGCCGTACCGCACGTGCCCGTCGCCGCCCTGGCCCTGATCTTCGGCATCGACCGCTTCATGTCCGAGGCCCGTGCCCTGACCAGCGTCGTCGGCAACGGCGTCGCCACCCTGGCGGTGGCCAAGTGGGAGGGAGCACTGGACGAGAAGCGGGCCAGGGCCGTCCTGCGCGGGGACCTCCCGTTCACCGCGGCGCCCGAGGACGCCCACCTCCCCGAGCGGCAGTCGGAACCCGCGCTCGACGCGGAGGCCGACGAGGGCGAGAAGGGCGGGGAAGCCGACCCGAAAACGGCGGCCGGGGCGGACCGTGAGCCGGTGCCCGCCGCCCGCTGACACTCCGCGCACCGCCGGTCCGGAGCATGGACTCCGGACCGGCCCTTTCTCATGATCAGGAGCACCCCACTCATGGCAGCACCCTGGGACGTCATCGTGGTCGGCGGCGGAAACGCCGGTTTCTGCGCCGCACAGGCGGCACGGCAGGAGGGAGCCCGGGTCCTCGTCCTGGAAAAAGCCCCGCGCCGTTGGGCCGGCGGCAACTCCTACTTCACCGCAGGCGCCATGCGCACCTCTCACGGCGGGCTCACCGACCTCAAGGACCTGCTCGAACCGTCCGCGCGGGACCGCTTCGCCCGCACCGACCTCGCCCCGTACACCGAGGACGACTTCCTCGACGACATGGCCAGGGTGACGCGCGGGCGCACCGACGCCGACCTCGCGCGCGTTCTGGCCGGGGAGTCCCGCGCCACCCTGGACTGGCTGCGCGCCCTGGGCCTGCGGTTCGAGCTGATGTACCACCGGCAGGCGTACGAGGTGGACGGAAGGTACCGCTTCTGGGGCGGCCTCGCGGTCGGCGTGGTCGGCGGCGGCAAGGGGATGATCGAGCAGCATCTGGCGGCCGCCGAACGTACCGGCGTGCGGGTGCGCTTCGAGGCCTCCGTCAGCCGCCTGGCCACCGCGGCGGACGGGGCGGTCCACGGCGTGGTGCTCGCGGGCGGAGAGGTGGTGGAGTCCCGTTCCGTGGTCCTCGCCGCCGGTGGGTTCGAGGCCGACCCCCGGATGCGCGCCGCCCATCTCGGCCCCGGCTGGGACCTGGCCCTGGTCCGGGGCACCCCGTACAACACCGGGGACGGCATCCGTATGGCCCTCGACGCCGGCGCCCAGTCGTACGGCCACTGGAGCGGCTGCCATGCCGTCGCCTGGGACGCGGGCGCACCGGTCACCGGTGATCGCGAGCTGACCAACCAACTCACCCGCGGTGGCTATCCGTTCGGCATCATGGTCAACGCCGACGGCCGCCGCTTCGTCGACGAGGGCGCGGACTTCCGCAACTACACCTACGCCAAGTACGGCGCCGAGATCCTCCGACAGCCCGGCGGTACCGCCGTCCAGGTCTTCGACGCCAAGACCGCGCCCCTGCTGCGCCCCGAGGAGTACGCCTCCCCGAACGTCACCAGCGTCACGTCCGGCTCCGTGCCCGGGCTCGCCCGGGCACTCGGCATCGACGAGGATCAACTCTGCGCCACAGTAAAGGAGTTCAATGCCGCGGTCACCGGCGGCCCGTTCGACCCCACGATCAAGGACAACAGCCGCACCCAAGGGATCACCCCGCCCAAGTCCCACTGGGCCCAGCCCCTCGACACGCCTCCCTACACCGCCTACCGGGTCACCTGCGGCATCACCTTCACCTTCGGCGGTCTGCGGATCGACCCCGACGCGCGCGTCCTCGACACCAGCGGCCTGCCCGTACCCGGGCTGCACGCGGCGGGTGAACTCGTCGGCGGGCTCTTCTACTTCAACTATCCGGGCGGCTCGGGTCTCACCGCCGGTTCGGTGTTCGGCCGACGGGCCGGCCGCTCCGCGGCGGCGGGTGCGCGCTGCGCCGGCTGACCCGGCCGGGTCTGACGGACCCGCCGAAGGTGGTCGTGGTCACGACCTTCGACGACGACGCGTACGTCCACCGCGCCCTGCGCGGCGGTGCCTGCGGCCTCCTCGTCAAGGACTCGGGACCCGCCCTGCTGGTCGAGGCGATCCACCAGCGCGGGCGACGTCGCCGGATGTCATGAGGCGGGCCAGAGCCCCTCTCACCTGATCAGATGACTTACCGGCCGGCCTTCGTAGTGAACAGTGGGATCGTCCGTGGTCAGCTCGCTCGGCCCGAGGCCGCCTCGCGTGCCCACCACGACGGGGCGGAAGTCCCGGTATGCCGGAATCGCGCCGCCCGCGTCGGTGGGCGCCTCGACGAGGAATCGCGCCTCGGCATCGGACCAGCGCAGCGACGTGTACGTGAACTCGCCCCGCTCGTAGCCGAATCCGTCACCGGTATCGTCGTACAGGTCGAACCGGCCGTCAGCACCCGGGTAGACACGGACCTCCAGCGGAGCGTTGCGCATTTCGTCGGCGTGGGGCATCACGGGGCCGAGCGGAAGAACCGACCCGGCCCGCACGAAGACGGGCATGTGCTCGAGCGGAGCCGCGGCATCGATGGTCCGGCCCCCGGTGTGCCGCTCGCCCGTCCAGAAGTCGTACCAGTCGCACCCGGCGGGAAGGTAGACCTGCCGGGTCCGTGTGGACCCGGTGATCGGGATGGAGCCCGGGCCGAAGTACATGGGTTCGGTCACGGGGCAGATCATCAGCGCGGGACCGATCATCAGCTGGTCGTCGATGTCGTACACGGCGGGATCACCGCGGAAGTCGAAGGCCAGCGCGCGCATGCCGATGTAGCCGCGGTGGGCTTCCCAGCCCTGAAGTGTGTAGAGGTAGGGCAGCAGTCGGTAGCGCAGACGGATGAAGGCGAGGATCGTCTCGTAGGTGGTGTCGCCGAGGTCTCCGAAGCGCCAGGGTTCGCGCGGGGTGTCGGTGCCGTGTGAGCGGAACATCGGCAGGAACGCGGCGAACTGCAGCCATCGGACGTAGAGCTCGCGGTAGCCGAGGTCGTCGCAGCCGGCGGGGAAGTCACCGCGCCAGAACCACTGTTCCTTGCGGCCGACGAAGAACCCGCCGATGTCACAGGACCAGCGGGGGTTGCCGGTCATGCAGAAGTTGAGCCCGTCGGCGATCTGGGCGCGCAGCGTGGCCCAGGTCGCGGTCACGTCTCCCGACCAGGTGACCGCTCCGTAGCGCTGCTGGCCCGGGCTGCCGGAGCGGGTCAGCACGACGGGGCGCCTGTGCGGGTCGGCTCCGCGCTGGCCCTCGTACAGGCCGCGGGTGTGCATCAGCGCGTAGGCGTTGAGGTGTTCGGCGTCGAGATACTTCTTGCTCTCGTCGGTGTTGATGCGGGCCCGGGTGGCGGCGTCGGGCTTCACCGTGCCGTTCCAGTCCGCTTCGAACGGCTCGGTGCAGTCGGCCCACCAGGCGTCGACCCCGAACCGGAAGTACCCCTCGTCGGCCTGCTTCCAGTAGAGCTTCCTGGCGTCCGCGCTGAAGGCGTCGTAGGTGGCGTCGTTGCCGAGCAGGTGTCCCCGTTCCCGCAGCAGGGTCTCCAGCGCTGTCCAGCTCTACCCGGGCGGGGTGTTGCGAACCGTTCGGCAGCATGACGACAAGGCAGGAGGAAGTTGTGCTCCGGAACACCGCGGCCGAGGGCGTCAGCTTCACCAGTGGAGTGATGGTCAGCAGCAACCGCTCGCCGATGCTCCTCGCACAGCACCCGGTCCAGCGGATCCGCCGGCATGACGACGGATCCGCGCAGGGGCTCATCGTCACACCATCGCCCCTCTGGTCGGTGCGAATGTGCAGCACAGCGGCCTCGCCCTCCGGCGGGCTGCCCCTCAACCCGTGCCGCCAGACGAACGGCCGATCGGCGGCGGGCACCCGGATCGGAACAGCTCCCGACATCGGTGATGCGCATGGTGTCCCACCTCGCAGAGAAGCCGAAAGCGCACGAGAAACATAATTCGTCATATGAATATCGTCAAGTCTGTCTGGTGCGGGACGACCCTTCGGCCTCCAGGGCTTTGACCACTTCCCGGACGGACGGTGGTGCGACTGACCCCGAAAGGACTGGAACCTGCTGGACCCCGTCGCGCCGATCGTCACCTTCCAGCACGACGACCAACTCGCCGTTCCCGACCGGCTCGTCGGCGCGAGGTCGGCACTGGAGTCCCGGATGGCCGCCCAGGCGGCGGCCCGGGCGACGGAGGGGGACCTCCGCGCCATCGAGGAGCCGCTCGTGCGATGGGACGGGGAGACCGCGCCACCGCACTGCTTCATCGAGACGGATCTCGTCGTCGGCGGCCGGACCATGGAGGCGTCCCGCAACCGGCTCGCCGGCTCCATCGTCCGAAGCCACTCCCAGGCCCAACCGCCTCGCCGTACTGATGCGGCGCCAGTTCACCCGGGATCGCGGGGGGCCGCGAAAACCACAAGTCCCCATCGAGGATGCCTGGCAGCGCCGCCGCTCACCGGCCGACCGTCGACCGGTCTCGCAACCAACGGACAAGTAAAGTTACCGCGCAGTATCTGTTGCAGCAATTCATATGACGACTAATGTAACCGCCGTTTCGTTCCGGCCACTGGAAGGTGCCACGTGCGGTTCACACATTCATTTCCCTCGTCTCAGGGCAGGGCGGGAAGAGCCTGCCTGACAGCGGTCGCGGCCCTCGCCACGGTGACCGCGACGGCGCTGGGCCAGGCGACGCCCGCCTTCGCGGCCCAGACGGCGATCCTCCACGTCTCGCCGGACGGCCACGGCACCAAGTGCTCAGCGGCCCACCCCTGTTCGATCGGGCAGGCCAAGGCGAAGGTGCGGGCCCTCAACTCACACATGAGGGCCGACATCGTCGTCCAGCTCGCGGGCGGCACCTACCGGCTCTCCGCGCCGCTGACCTTCACCCGGGCCGATTCCGGCAGCAACGGGCACACCATCACCTGGAAGGCCGCGCCGGGCGCCCGCCCCGTCCTGTCGGGGGCACGGAAGGCCACCGGCTGGGCACTGCAGGACCGCGCGAAGAACATCTGGAAGGCCAAGGTCGGCACCGGTTTCGACTTCCGGCAGCTGTACGTCGACGGCGCCCAGGCCACCCGCGCCCGTACCCAGCTGAATCGCGCCGACCTGACCTCCGACGCAGGCGGCTACACCTTCACCAGCGGCGCGCTGAAGTACCTGAACAGCCTGGCCGATCCCGGCCGTACCGAGATCGACGCCGTCGGCTCCTTCACCAGCCGCTACTCCCCCGTGGCGGACATCAGCGACGGCGTCATCAGCATGGAACAGCCGGCCTGGAACAACAACACCTTCGGGTACGACACCATCGGCAACCCCTTCCGGCAGGGGCCGCTGTACATCGAGAACGCGTACGAATTCCTCGACTCGGCGGGCGAGTGGTACCTGAACACCCGCACCGGGACCCTGTACTACAAGCCCCTCCCCGGCCAGAACATGTCCACCGTCGACGTGGAGATGCCACGGCTGGAGTCGCTCCTGTCCATCGGCGGCACCTACCATGCCCCCGCGACCCACATCGCCTTCTCCGGCCTGCAGTTCTCGCACACCAGCTGGCTGCAGCCGTCCACCGGCCAGGGGTACGCCGACCAGCAGACCGGCGCGTTCGTCTACGGCGACTGGGCCCGCCCGTCGGACGCGCTGAACTCCTGCCAGTACGGCTGCCCGCTCTTCGAGGCGACCCGTCCCCACTGGCACCAGATGCCGGCCGCCGTACAGGTGTCGGCCGCCTCCCACATCAGCTTCACCGATGACCGGTTCACCCAGCTCGGCCAGGTGGCCCTCGGTATCGGCAACGACGCCGACGCGCACGCCACGGGAGTCGGGCTCGGCGCCGACACCATCAGCGTGACCGGCAACGTCTTCACCCAGGACGCGGGTGGCGGTGTCGTGGTCGGCGGTGTCCAGGCCGACGCCCACCACCCGGCCGACCCCCGCATGACCAACCGGTCCATCACCGTCAGCAACAACGTGATGCACGATCTCGCGCTGGACTACCGCGACATGACGGCCGTGCTGGTCACCTACGCCACCGACGCCACCGTCTCCCACAACGAGATCCACGACATGCCCTACACCGGCATCGCGATCGGATACGGCTGGGGCACCAACGACCCCGGAGGCAGCCAGGACTACGTCAACCGAGGGCTGTACGACTTCCAGCCCGTCTACACCACCCCCACCACCTTGCAGAACCTCAGGATCACCGGCAACCACATACACGACGTGATGCAGACGATGAACGACGGCGCCTGCATCTACAGCCTCTCCGCCGCGCCGGGCACCCGCATCGACCGGAACTACTGCGCCGACAACAACGGCCAGTTCGGCATCTACCATGACGAAGGATCACGCGAGTACTCCGACATCGACAACGTCTTCCGCAACACCGGTGACTGGGACCACGAGAACTCCAACGCCACCAACAACACGGGCGCGCTCACGGTGACGGACAACTGGACGAACAACGGCTCCATCAGCGTGCGCGACGGCCAGCGCGGCAACACGGTGACCGGCACCGTCGTCGTCAGCGACGACAACTGGCCCAGCGGCGCCAAGCGGGTCATGGAGAACGCAGGCGTCCAGCCCAGGTGACCCGCCCGCCGGCGAAGCCGGAAGGTCAGGACAGGGGTTGTTCTGCCCGTATGCACTTCCCTCCGAGCCCTCGGAGGGCGACCTGGGCAGGGGCGACGACCGGTTGCAGTCCGTGTCCGCCTTTGTCCACATCGCCCACCGGGCAGATCCGGGGCATGGCCGGGCTGCTGTCGGACATTTTCGTGACGCCCTCGGCGTCGGAGACGCAACGGAGAAACGGTGCATCATCCAGTGCGTCCGATCGACCCGTATCCGTTCAGGTCGGCTCGCCTTCTCGTCCTCGGTCCCCGGCCGGGCAGGTGCGCCACCTCCCACCGTCGCCCTGCGGGCCCGCACGCGTGGCCGGGGGCAGAGCGCGGCCGTGGATCCCGCCGCGTGAGACGACGTCGACCAGCAGGCGGACGGCGTCCGCCGGATCCAGCAGGTGCTCGGGTCGTTCGGCTTGGTTGTAGCCGAAGGAGAATCCGATACCCCGGGTGTTCTCCCAGCAGGCTGCCCGCTCGTTGGCCCGGTCCGCCTCGTACTCGGAGGTGAGGTAGTCGGCGTGGGCGTTGTCCCAACGGTCGTTCACCACGCCTTCCGGCACGGCGGCGTAGTAGTGGGAGAAGAGCTCCGGCAGGTCCGCCTGGCCCGGCAAGGACGGCCGCCCGCCCATCGGACAGCGCCCGCAGTCTCCCTGCGACACCGAGGCGCGCTACGTCCGCCGGGGACACCGTTCGTGGACCGGCTACCTCGCCCACGTCACCGAGACCTGCGACGACAAGAGCGGCAACGCCATCACGGACGTGGCCACGACGGTCCCCACCAGCGCCAGCACGGCCCTGCCCGGCATCCACACCCGGCTGCTGCCCGCCGAGCACCTGCTCGACGGCGGCCACCTGTCCGTCGTCGGCCTCGACGATGCTGCCCGACGCCACCGTGTCCAGCTGGTCGGACCGGTCAGGCCCGACAACTCCTGCCGGCGCGCGAGCAGGACCGCCGTCGAACGGGAGGACTTCACCATCGGCTTCGACCGCCGCACCGTCACCTGCCCGGCCGGGAGAATCAGCGGGAACTGGCACGAGACATCAGCCCGGGCCCTGACTGGCGCGGTCACCGCCTCGCGATCGAACTCGGCTACAGCGGTGGCCGCTGAGGGACCGCCGCGCCGGCTTCACTTCCCCCGCCGGCGCCAAGGTCGCCGTGGCGCGAGCGGCGTCATGCCGTCGCGACCACGGTCGTGCCCTGGGCGCGCCCTCAGCTCTCAGGCGCGCCAGTGCACTTTGAAGACCCACGCGTGCTGCCCCTCCTTGCGCGCGGCTTCGGGGACGTCGATCACCAGCGCTCCGTCGCTGAAAGTCCATGTCAGGGGGCGGCCGTGCCCGAGCATCGTCACCTTGTCGCCTCTGCGTATCGGGATCGGTGCCTCGACGGTGAGTCTGGCACCCGGCTTGGCCAGGGAGTGGATGTAGAAGGCCTCGTTCGGGCGGACGGTGAAGCGCAGGTCCTCGCCCAGCTCTGCCATGCGGGACCAGTACGTGGTGTCGTAGATCGCCTCGCCGTTGGTCCGCAGCCAGCGGCCCGTCTCACGGAGCCGGGTCTGCATGATCTCGGGGATGGTGCCGTCGGCACGCGGGCCGATGTCGAGGAGGAAGTTGCCGTTCTTGGAGACGACGTCGACGAGGCTGTGCACGACCGCTTCGGTCGTCATGTAGGCGTCGTCGGGTGTGGCCTGGTTGTAGCCGTAGCTGAAGGGGTCCAGGCCGCGGCTGGACTCCCACTTGGCGACGACGGTGTTGTCGTACGTCGTGTACTCGGGCGTGGTGAAGTCGTGGAAGGCGATGCCGGCCCGGTCGTTGACGGTGACCTCGACGGGCCGGGCGCGGTTCTTCGCGTGGTTGAAGTAGTCGGCGAGGACGTGGAGACTGTCGTTGACGCCGCCGATGTCACACCAGATGACCTCGGGATCGTAGCCGTGGATCAGCTCCCTCATCTGCGGAGCCTGGTAGTCCTTCACATAGTCCTTGCCGGCGGTGTAGCCCGTGTACGGCACCGGCTCCTGGGTGTACGGATTGCGCGGGGCGTGCCCCATCCAGGGATTGTCCGGGTTGAACCACTCGGGCATGGAGAAGTACAACCCGCGGTGGAGTTCAGGTGTGTAGCGGCGGGAGGCATCGAAGAGTTCCTTGACGAGGTCTCGCCTCGGGCCCATCTTCACAGAGTTGCGATCGGAGACCTTCGTGTCCCACAGGGCGAAGCCTTCGTGGTGCTTCGAGGTCAGCACGTGGTATTGCGCGCCCGCGTCCCGGAACAGTTCGACCCAGGCGCGTGGATCGAACTTCTCCGCGGTGAACATCGGGATGAAGTCGTCGTAGGCGAAGTCCTCGCCGTACTTCTCACGATGGTATGCGAAGACGGCGTTTCCAGGATCCTGCATGTGGTTCCAGTACCACTCGGCGTACTGCTTTCCGACCGGCGACCAGGCAGGCACCGAGTAGACGCCCCAATGGATGAAGATGCCGAACTTGGCGCCCTGGAACCAGTACGGTGCCTGGTGACCGGAGAGGGAAGCCGCACTGGGCTGGTAGTCGGCGACGCCGAGGGTCAACCGGCTCTCCTGTGAGGCGACCTGGGTTCCACGGCCGGTGACGGTCACCGACCCGTCCCGGGTCGTGCCGGGGGCGGTACCCACACGGTTGCGGATGCCGACGCGGATGCGTGCGTGCTCGCCGGGGTCCAGGCGGCGTATCCGGGCGGTCTCGACGGTGCGGGCCCCCGGAACCTCGACGCGCACCGACACGCGGTCCTCGGCCAGGACGGCGATGGTTCCCGCGTTGACGACGGTGGCTTCGATGCTCTGGGCTCCCGACGATTCCAGGAGCGAGTTCGTGGATCGGGCTCCGCGCAAGGCCAGCGCGCGTCCCTGGGCGGCAGGTTGCAGGGACAGCGCGAACACGTGGAGCGATGGTTTGTTCGCTTGCGCCGGGTTGGTCACCGGGAGCGTGATCGCTACGGCGTCGCGTCGGGCGTCGAGCCACAGTTCGGACGTGCCGATCCCCACACGATGTTCGTCCCTGGTGCCGTCCGGTCCGTAACGGTACGGCGTTGACAGAGATCCACCCGCGGAGTACCAGTCGGATCCGCCGAGGGGGGCGGTCGTGGTCGAGCCGTCCGCGTAGTGGACCGTGGCTTTGCCGGAGGCGTTGCCGTAGCTGCCCGCGGTCAGGAAGACGGCCGAGAGGTAGCGTCCTTGGGGCAGTTCGACGCGCTGGCCGAGTGCGACGACATTGTTCTTCGCGCCGGATGCCGAGGCCGGGAAGACGAAGTGCGCACCATCGACCTCGACACGGCCCGTGGGGAGTTCCTCGCCCGGGAACGTGTAGCCCGAGCCGTCGAAGTCGCCGCCCCGTGCGGAGGCGGTGTCGACCCCGTCGTTGTCGTAGAGGGCATCGAGCGGGACGGGGACGAGGTCGGGGACGGGAGCCCACGGCCCGGCATGTTCAGCGGGTGCTTCGGCGGCGTGTGCGGCCGTAGCTGAGGTGAGGGGAAGGGTTGCGGCGGCGATTCCAGCCGCGGCGCCCAGAACCTGACGTCTCGGATAGGTGTCCATGAGCGACCTCGATTCATCGGATGTCTAATGATTGAGGCGGTGCTCAACACTGTCAATGGTGCCGAAGGAAGGGCAGATTGAAGGAAAGGTGGGATGACATTTGGGGTCCTGGCCCTATAAACCGCGCGCGGTAGGGCAGCAAACACCACGTTCTCGTCGACGGGCAGGGCATCCCGCTCACGGTGTCCCTGACCGGCGGGAACCCCAGCGACGCCACCCGACTCCTGCCCCCCTGCTCGACAGAGTTCCGCCTGCCGCGGGCGTCGGCGGTCGGCCCCGACGCCAGCCCGACGCACTCCTGCCGACCGCGGTGCCGGAGTGGTGGCGTCAACGCCAGGCACGCCGTTGTCGCGACGCGCCGTCACCCACGCGCGGCCGGGAAGCCGGTAGAGGTGAGACCGTAGGTCCGCAGGGCGGTTCCGGTGAAGACCTCGCGGCGTTCGGCGGGATTGAGGGCGGCCGTCAACTCCCGTGCTGTGGCGACGACTTCGGCGTATGTGGCGGCCAGTCGGCAGACGGGCCAGTCGGAGCCGAACATCAGCCGCCGCGGGCCGAAGGCGTCCAGCACCGTGTCCGCGTACGGCCTGAGGTCCTCGACGCTCCACTGGTCCCAGTCGGCCTCGGTCACCATGCCGGAGAGCTTGCAGACGGTGTTGGGCAGGGAGGCCAGCAGGCGCACCGCGTCCGCCCACGGCCGCAGCTCGCCCGTGGCGACGGGGGGCTTGCCCGCGTGATCGAGTACGAAGGTGAGGCCGGGAAGCAGTCGGGCGGTCTCATGGGCGGCCGCGAGCTGGTGGGGCCTGACGACCAGGTCGTACACGAGCCCCGCTTCGGCCACCGCGGCGAGCCCACGCAGCACGTCCGGCCGCACCAGCCAGCGAGGATCGGATTCGCCCTGCACCTGGTGGCGGATACCCACCAGATGCTCGCCACCCGGCCCCTCCCGCAGCGCCGCGAGCGCGCGGGCGACATCCGGGGAGGTCAGGTCGGTCCAGCCCACGACGCCGGCCACCAGGTCGCTGTCCTGGGCCGACGCCAGGAACTCGGGCGTCTCCTCCGGAACGTCGATCGTCTGGACCAGGACCGTCGCGGTGACGCCGGCGGCCCGGGCCTCGGGCTCCAGGTCGGCGAGCAGGAAGTCGCGGCGCAGCGGGGCGAGTTCCCGTCCGGTGATCCAGTCCTGGTCGCGGACGGAGAGATCCCACACGTGGTGGTGTGCGTCGATGACGCCCTCAGCGGTGTTCCCCTCCATGGCGGTCACGCCCACGGCTCCTCGTTCGGTCGACCGGTTTCCTCGACCGGCGTGGCGGCAGGGACGGGGACGTGCGGGGGCAGCAGCCCCTCGGCTCGCAGTCCGTCCCAGACCGCGGCCGGTACCGTTCGCCGCAGCTGGTCCACCGTGTCGCGGACCTCCTCGGCGGAACGCGCGCCGGACAGTACGCTCGCGACCGCCGGGTGTCCGAACGGGAGGCGCAGAGCGGCTGCGCGCAGCGGTACGCCGTGGCGTTCGGTGACTGCCTTCATGCGCAGGGCCCGGTCGAGCACATGTGGTGGGGTGGGCGCGTAGTCGTACATGGCCCCGGGGCTGGGGTCGGTGAGCAGACCCGAGTTGAACACCCCGCCGACGATGACACTCCTGCCGCGGGCGGCGGCCTCCGGCAGTACCTCCGCCAGCCCCTCCTGCTCCAGCAGGGTGTAGCGGCCGGCGAGCAACACCACGTCGATGTCGGTCTCGCGCAGGAAGCGGGCGGGGAGCGCGCACTGGTTCACTCCGATGCCGATCGCCTTGACGACGCCTTCACCGCGCAGCCGTTCCAGCGCCGGGTACGCCTCGGTGAGGGCCTGCTCGGCGTGGTGATCCGGGTCGTGCAGGAGGGCGATGTCCACCCGGTCCAGGCCGAGGCGGTCCAGGCTCGCTTCCAGGGAGCGCAGCACGCCGTCGGAGCTGAAGTCCCAGACTCGCCGGTGGGTGTCGGGCACGGCGAATCCGTGGGCGAGATCGTCGCCGTGGCTGCCTTCAGGGTCGGGTTCGAGCAGCCGCCCGACCTTGGTGGAGACGGTGTACGCGTCGCGGTCGCGGCCGCGCAGCGCGGCGCCCAGGCGTCGCTCGGACAACCCGAGTCCGTAGTGCGGGGCGGTGTCGAAGGTGCGTACGCCCGCGTCCCAGGCCGCCTCCACCGCGGCGAACGCGGCCTCGTCGGTGACCGGGCGGAAGAGGTTGCCGATGCCGGCGGCCCCGAACGACAACTCGGTGATCCGGACACCCGTGCCACCCAGCGTGGTCACTCTCATGAGCCGACCGCCGGGCGCAGCCGGAGCCCCTGCATGCCACCGTCGACGGCGAGGGCAACGCCGGTGACGGATGCCGCGGCGGGGCTCGCCAGGTAGACCACGGCCGCCGCCACCTCGTCCGCGGTGACCAGGCGGCCCAGGGGCTGGCGTGCGTCGAGGGCGGCGCGTTCCGCCTCCGGGTCGTCCGCGGCGTCCAGGAGCCGGGTCACCCAGGGGGTGTCGGCGGTGCCGGGGTTGACGCAGTTGACACGGATGCCCTCACGGACGTGGTCCGCGGCCATCGCCAGGGTCAGCGACAGCACCGCACCCTTGCTGGCGGAGTACACGGCGCGCTGGGGAAGGCCCGCGGTGGCCGCGATGGAGCATGTGTTGACGACCGCCGCGTGCGACGAGCGCCGCAGATACGGCAGGGCGGCCCGGGTGGTGCGCACCGTCCCGAGGACGTTGACGTCGAGGACGCGGTTCCACTCCTCGTCCGGGTTGTCCTCGACGGTACCGACGGCGCCGATGCCCGCGTTGTTGACCAGGATGTCCAGGCCGCCGAGCTGCCCGACAGCGGCGTCCACGGCGACACGTACCGAGGCGTCGTCGCTGAGGTCGGCCTTGATGGCGATCAGCGGCTCGGGGGCGCCGGAGGGGGCGAGGTCGAGGACGGCCACCGTGGCGCCGTGCTCGGCCAGCATCCGGGACGTGGCCAGCCCGATCCCGGACGCGCCGCCGGTGACGACGGCCTTGAGCCCTGACAGGCCGCTCATGCTGCTCGAGTTGCTCACGGGGGCGCCTTTCACGCTTGGCCGAAGGTCTGGAGCTGGGCGCCGAGGCCGTCGACGCAGAGTTCGACGGTGTCGCCGGGGCGGAGGTAGGGGGTGCCGGGGAGGCCGAGGGCCACGCCCGCGGGAGTACCGGTGTTGATGACGTCGCCCGGCTCCAGGACCATGTACTGGCTCAGGTACGCCACGAGGTGGCCGACCGGGAAGATCATGTCGCTGGTGTGGCCGTCCTGCCGCTTCACGCCGTTGACGCTCAGACGCAGTCCGAGGTCCTGCGGATCGCCGGCCTCGTCGGCGGTGACCAGCCACGGTCCGAGCGGGTTGAAGGTCTCGCAGGACTTGCCCAGGTCCCACTGCGGCGAGTACTCCAGCTGGAACTCGCGCTCCGAGACATCATGGCTGATCGCGTACCCCGCGATCACGGCCCGCGCGGCTTCCGGCCCGTCGAGGTAGCGGGCCCGCCGGCCGATGACGACCGCCAGCTCGACCTCCCAGTCGGTCTTCACGGAGCCGCGGGGGATCAGCACCTCGTCGTACGGCCCGACCACCGTCCCCGGGTCCTTCATGAACACCACCGGCCGCGCGGGGATCGCCGCGCCCGTCTCGGCGGCGTGGTCCCGGTAGTTCAGCCCGAGGCAGACGATCTTGCCGGGGCGGGCCACGGGCGCCCCGATCCGCACACCGCCCGCGTCCAGTTCGGGCAGTGATCCCGCCGCGAGGGCCGCCCGGGCCCGCTCGACGCCGTCCGCGGAGAGGAAGGCGCCGTCGATGTCCGAGGCTATGGAGGACAGATCCAGCAGCCGGCCCTCCTCGGTGCGGACGGCGGGCCGCTCCTCGCCGGGCGCGCCGACTCGTAGAAGTTTCACTGGGCGTCTCCTTGCCATGGGTGGTTGTCAGGTGGCTGCAGCCGAGGGGGAGATGCGCGGCCGTCGGCCGTCACTGCACGTCGAACCGGTCGATCACCGGCACGGGCAACGGAGGAGCTGACGGTCGTCACGGTGTGCCGGACTCACTCAGATGCCAGATCTCGGTCAGGTCCGACCAGTTGCCCCCGGTGCCGGTATCGGTCCAGGGCTCCTGACAGGGGCCGGTGAGCTTCCACCAGGCTTGGGTGGCCGCGTCGGCGCCGATCGCGGCCATGTCGGCCTCGAAGTCGTCGCCGTGGTACTCGAAGTAGCCGAACAGCGTGTCCTCGCGCAGAAAGATGCTGTAGTTGCGGATGTTCGCAGCCCGCAGCGCGGCCTCGACGCCCGGCCACACCGCGGAGTGCAGGCGCAGATACGAGTCACGGTGCTCCGGCCGCAGGCGGATCGTCTGGGCAACACGTTTCATCGGGGTCCTTCCGGTGAGTGCGGGCCGCGCTGCCGGACAGCCCGGATCGGGCGTGGCCTCGCGACGCATCGGCGAACGTCGTACGGACGGCGTGGGGCTTGGGACGCCCCCGACGTCAGGGAACGCCGGTTGGGCACGGCGGCCGCGGGCGTTCGACACACTGCCGTGCGGTGTCCTGACGCGGTGCCGAGCACGATCGACGGCTCCCGTCCGTGTCGGCGCGCCATGGGTGGACGGAGGCGTCGCCAGGGGGTGCGGCTGCCGCCTCACTCCTTGGTCGCGCCGGCGAGCATGCCGGACACCAGGGCTCGCTGGGAGAAGAGGAAGACGATCAGGACCGGCACGATCGTGACGAGGGTGGCCAGGGCCAGTTCGGGCCGCATGATCTGGTTTCCCGTGCCGCTGGAGGTGTTGAACAGCGGCGAGGCCGCGAGGAGGTTGTTCAGCCCCACCTGGGCCGGATAGTCGGAGCTGTCGGGCAGCATCACGAACGGCAGGAAGAAGTTGTTCCAGTTGCCGACGAAGTTGAAGAAGCCGACCAGGGCGATCACGGGCTTGGCCAGCGGCAGCGCGACGAGCCGGAAGACCTGCCACTCCGAGCAGCCGTCGATCCGCGCGGCGGCCAGCAGGTCGGAGGGGACGTTGGCGGAGAAGTAGATGTAGGTGAGGTAGACCCCGAAGGGGAAGAAGGAGAAGGGCAGGATCACCGACCAGATCGTGCCGTCCAGGTGAACGGCGTTGACCTCCAGGTAGAGGGGCAGCACCATCGCGGCCGCCGGCATCAGCATCACGAGCATGGTGATGGTCAGCAGCAGCCGTCGCCCGATGAACTGGGTCAGGGCCAGCGCGTAGCCGGCGGGGATCGACGTCACGAGGGTGATGACGAGTGCGCCGAAGGCGTAGACGGCCGAGTTCTGCAACCAGGTGAGGATGGCGCCGTCCTGGAAGGCGTAAAGGTGGTGCCAGGCGTCGGCGATCGCGGTGGGGGAACCGACGGAGAACGGGTTGTCCCGCACGATCTGACTGTCGGTCTTGGTCGGGGCCAGCAGGAGCCACACCACCGGCACACAGAAGAAAAGCAGGAACAGGCCCATGACGAGGATCCAGGCCAGCCGGGCGGCCGGCGACCTCGGGCGGCGGCGCGTTCGGCGCATGGGCTTCCTCGGGCTGGTGCGGGTACCGGCGGTGTCGGCCAGCGGGGCTCGGCGGGCGGTGGGCGTGGAGGCTGTACGCATCTTTCAGTCCCTGTCGAACATGCCGGTGCGGAAGACGACAAGCGCCGCACAGGCGAGGCCCAGCACGAGCAGGTCGACCGAGAGTGCCGCCGCGCCGTTGAAGTCGCCTGCCTGGAAGGCGTACTGGTACGACAGCTGGTTGGGTGACCAGCTGTCGGGGATCAGTCCCCAGCTGGCGACCGAGACCAGTTGCGGCTCGACGAAGAGCTGGGTGCCGGCGGCGAAGGCCAGGATCAGCATGTACGCGATCCACTTGATGATCATGGGGATCTGGACGCGCAAGGCGATCTGGAGGGTGTTGGCGCCATCGATGCGGGCGGCCTCCAGGACCTCGACCGGGATGCTGTTCAGCGCCCCGTACATCACCACGATCCAGCCGCCGGCCCCGGTCCAGAAGGCGATGACCGTGAAGAGCACCGGCAGGTGGCCGGGGGCGTTGACCTCGGCGAGGCTGTTCCAGCCGAAGCCCTCCAGCAGCCGGCCGACGGGGCTGGCCGCCGGGTCGAGCAGGATCAGCCAGAGCAGCACGCTCGCCACCCCGGCGAGGGCTCCCGGCAGGTAGAAGAGGAACCGCAGGGTGGTGGAGGCTCTGCGCATGCGGCCGTGCAGCATCAGCGAGAGCAGCACCACAAGGATCATCAGGGCGCTCAGCCACACCAGCAGGTACAGACCGATGTGCACGAAGGCCGGTACGAAACGGTAGTCGGCGAACGTCCGGGTGAAGTTGCCGAGTCCGACGAGCTGGTTGCGGGAGTTGGACAGCGCCAGCCACACCGCGTAGCAGGTGGGCAGGACGCCGAAGGCGAGCAGGAGGAGGACGTAACCGGAGACGAAGACGTAGCCGGCGCGTCCGGCCGGATTGCGGGCGGAGCGGCCGCGCCGGCGGCCGCCACGCTCCGTCGCGAGGTGGGTGGTCATGGGTCCGCTTCGCTAGTTGACGGTGTAGCCCAGGGACTTGGCCTTGTCGGTGATGGCCGTCTGCCAGGTGCCCAGGGTGTCGGTGAGGGTCTTACCGGAGTTCAGGGCGGGGACCACGGTGGAGGAGTAGATCGCTTCCTGGCTGTACTGAGTGGCGGCCCAGCCGGGCCAGACGAGTCCCGCCGCCTCCTCGAAGACCGGGCTGACGTCCTGGGCGAAGTAGCCGGTCTTCTTCTGGCCGGCCAGCCAGGTGACCGCGGCCTTCTTGTACGCGGGGTAGGTGCCGGCGGTGCCCTGGTAGGCGTCGGAGGTCGTCATCCACGTGACCAGGTCGGAGGCCGCCTTGAGATTCTTGCTGTGGGAGGAGACGAACCACAGACCACCGCCGACGTTGCCGGTGTAGTTCTTGGTGTCGCCCTCGAACTTCAGCGGCGAGGCGGCGGCGATCTGCCCCTTGGGAATCTTGAACGTGGAGTTGAAGAGAACCTGGCCGTACCAGGAGGGGCCGGGGAGCATGAGGACCTTGCTCGCCTTGTTCTTGACGAAGCCGGCGCTGAAGACGGTGTCCTTGGAGACCGAACCCTTGGCGATCAGGCCGTCGAGCAGCTTGGCCATCCGGGTGCACTTGGAATCCTGCAGGTCGACCTTGACCTTCTTGGCGCCGGTCGCCGTGCTGGCAGGGCACTGGCTCGCCCAGAAGTACACCTCGGGGCTCCAGGCGTCCCCGGCGGTTCCGACCAGGTAGCCGGGGTGCTCCTTGGCGGCCTTCTCGCCGAGCGCCTGGTACTCCTCCCACGTGGTCGGAACCTTGTACCCGAACGTGTCCAGGAGCTTCTTGTTGTACCAGAGCACGTTCTGGGCCAGGTCGTTGCGCAGGCAGTAGCTGTTGCCGTTGAAGGTGCAGGGGCGCAGCGCGCCGTCGGCGAAGCCCTTGAGCGTGGACGGGGAGACCACGCCCTGGTTGACGGGCGCGGCATAGGGGGTCTTGCCCTGGGACGCCCAGCTCCCGTCGTTGACATTGGCGCTGAAGGCCACGTCCGGCCACCCGCTGCCGGTCCGGTCGAACAGCTGGACCTTGGTCTGCAGGTCGTTGGCGCCGTTGGCGTCCCCGCTGTACGTGACGATCTTGATTTTCACCCCCGGGTGCGCCTTCTGGTACGCCTGCACGCCGGGCACACGGGCGGCATCCGCCCAGACCGTGATCTCGCCGCCTTTCTGCTGCGCGACGGGCTTGAAGGCCGCGGGGGAGGATGATGTCGCGGGTGCGGGGTCGGTACTGCCGCAGGCGGCGAGCCCGAGCAGGGAGACGGCGCCCAGGACCGCGACGGCCGTGTTTCTGAGCTGGCGGCGGGAGGAAACCGGAACGTCGTCGTTCATGACTGACCTCAGATCTTGGGAAATGGCGCAGTAGCAAGAGGCGCCGCGTTCGGGATGTTCGAGACAGGCGGTCGGGCCGGGGGCTCCGGTCATCAAGCCCGAGGTGGAGTGACAGTCTCCTTGTCGACAAAGGCCTGAAGGGCGGGAGGGTAGTCCAAGCCCGCCGGAAGGGCGACGCCCGGGCCGGTGGGGGCGTGGACAAGGCCTTGGGCGTCGATGCCGCTCTCGCGACTGATGGGGTTCCCCATGACCAGCGACTCGTAGTAGGTGGTGTTCGAGATGGCCATGCACAGATGCCGGTTGGGGATCTCCGGCCCGTGCACCTCGGCGCGCAGCCGGTAGGCGTCGGCGAGGTGGGCGGTGCGCATCGCGCCGGTGAAGCCGCCGCGCAGTTGGGTGGAGGCGCGGACTCCGAAGGTGGCGGCGCCGGCCTGGATGAAGTCGGCCGAGTTCATGTGCGCCCCGTCGGAGGTCTCGGCCACGAGGAGGGGAACGGCCACCGCGTCGGCGAGACGCTTGTACGCGGTGACGCTGAACTCCCGCATCGGCTCCTCGTACCAGAGGTAGCCGGCGTCCGAGAGGGCGCGCCCGAGATGGATCGCGTCGGGCAGGTCGAAGCCCGCCGACCCGTCGAACATCAGCGGGACGCCGTCCCCCACGTGTTCACGCACCGCCACCGACAGGCGGGCGTCGCGGCGGGCGTCACCCCAGGCGTGGAGCTTGATGGCCGGGTAGCCGAGCTCCAGGGCCTGGTCGGCGATGTCCAGGTACTCCTCGACCGAGGAGTAGGTGACAGTGGACGCGTAAGCGGGTATCGAGGTGCGGTAACCGCCGAGCACCTGCCAGGTGGGCCGGTCGGCGAGCCGTCCGGCCAGGTCCCACAGCGCGGTGTCGACCAGACCCAGCAGATAGAGCGGGAGCTCCTCCGTGCGGTCCAGCTCCCACATACGGTGCCAGAGCCATTCCCGCTGCAGGGGATCCTGCCCCACCAACTCCTCGCGCAACACGCGGTCCAGCAGGTCCGCCAGGATGACAGCGCTGCCCCGCCGAGGGGCCATCGCCACCCCCTCGACCCCTTCGTCCGTACAGATGCGCAGCACCGCAGCCTCGCCCTCGGACGGGCTGCCCAGAAGTCCGTCCCGCCACACGAAGGGCGGACTGACTCCCGGCACCCGGACCGGATAGCACTCGACTTCGGTAATGCGCACGGCTTGCACCCCTTGGAGCGGGAAGTACGGCTGCGAAATTTTCGTGTAACGTAAGTCGTCATACGAATGCTGTCAAGAAGTTCTGCACAGTAGACTCGCCGTCATCCGCATCAGCAAGGGGGCACACATGGCCAAGGACAGCACCGGCAGAGCAGGAGAGCCTCCCGTCCTCAAGCCCTGGCCCAAGCGTCCGGCCCGACTGGCGCAGGCCGTCATGGAGAGCCTGACCGACACGATCGTGTCGGGCGTCATTCCTCCAGGATCGACCCTGCCGGTGGAACCCGAGCTCTGCGAGACGTTCGGCGTCAGCCGCATCACCATCCGCGAGGCGGTCAAGTCCCTGGAGGCCAAGGGGCTGGTCCTCGCCCGGCAGGGCTACGGCACCACCGTCACCCCGCCCGAGGAATGGAACCTCCTCGACCCCGTCGTGCTCGCCGCGACGGTCCAGCACGACGACGAACTCGTCGTCCTCGACCAGCTGGTCGACATCCGGTCGACCCTGGAAGCCCAGATGACCGCCCAGGCCGCGGAGCTGGCCACCGACGACGACCTGCGAGCGGTCGAGCGGCTACTCGCCCGGCTCGACGAGGAGACTGTCGTCCCGGCACGCTTCATCGAGACCGATGTGGCCTTCCATGACCGGATCATGCAGGCATCCCACAACAGGCTCGGCCGTTCCATCATCCGGATCCTCCACGCCCAGGCACGCACGACGTACCTGTACAACGGCACACCGGACGCGACCGCATGCGAGCGGGCCAACGCGGAGCACCGCGCAGTCGCCGAGCGGCTACTGGCCCGGGACTCCGACGGGGCCGCGCAGGCCATGGCGGCACACATCCAGACGGCGTGGAGCCGCCGCCGCTTGCCGAACGTGAGCCCCCCCGCCTCCTGAGGGCGCCCGCACCCGACCTCGCCCCCGAGCCGACAGGCCGCGGGCGTTCGCACGCCCGTGCCAACTCCTGCCGAGTCGGCACGCGCGATCGGCACCATGTGGCTCACCGGACCCGGCGTGTGGGGCGAGCCCGCCGACCGGCCCGCCGCCCTCCGCGTCGTCCAGGCCGCCGTCGAACGGGGCGTCAACTTCATCGACACCGCCGACTCCTACGGCCCGATGGTCACCGAGCGGATCATCGCCGACGCCCTGCACTCCTACCCGGAGGGCGTGGTCGTAACGACCACGGTCGGAAACACCCGCCCCGCCCCGGGCGTGTTCGTGCCGGTCGGCCGTCCCGCCTGCCTCAGGCAGCAGGTGGAGCTCCCCTGCGCGAGCTGCGGACCGAGCGGATCGATCTCATGCAGCTGCACCGCATCGGCCCCGAGGTCCCCCTGGCCGACCAGATCGGCGCCCTGGCCGAGCTCAAGGCGGAGGGCAAACTGCGCCACATCGGCCTCTCCGAGGTGTCGGTGGAGCAACTGAAGGGGGCCCAGGGCATCACCGAGATCGCCGGCGTCCAGAACCTCTACAACCTCGTGACCCGCCAGTCGCAGGACATGCTGGACTACGCCACCGCCCGGAGCATCGCGTTCATCCCCTGCTTTCCCGATCGCCGCCGGCAAGCTCGCCCAGCCGGGCAGCCCGGTCGCCGATCTCGCCGCCGAACCGGGGGCCACCCCGGCTCAGGTCGCCCTGTCCTGGCTGCTGCACATCTCGCCCGTCGTCCTGCCCATCCCCGGCACCACCTCCCTGGACCACCTCACCGAGAACCTCCAGGCGGCCAAGCTCTCCCTGACCGACGACGAAGTGGCGCGACTGAATTCGCTCGGCTGAGCCCAGGGCCGGATCACACCGCCACGATCCGCCACTGCTGCCGTGCGGCCCGCGTGTACGTCCACTGGTTGATGTCGGCGCCGTCCGCTGCGGAACCTCCGTCGACGTTGAGAGCGAGTCCGGAGAGGCGGTTGGTGAGGCAGTAGTGGCCGTCGCCGGTCGGAGTGACCGCCCAGTGCTGCTGCGGGACACCGTCGTCCGACCAGATGCCGACGTTGCCGCCGTCCGCCCGCGAGAGCCCGGCGACCTCCAGGAGCGTGCCGCTGCCCAGGTTTCTGACCTTGTAGTAGCCGTCGCCGGTGGAGACGAAGGTCCACTTCTGGTTGGCCTGGTCGCGCCAGGGCCGCTGGCGCACGTCGGTGCCGTTGGCGGTGCCGCCGTCGAGGACGTCGGCCACCTCACCGCTGGCACGGTTCACCAGCCGGTACACCGTCGAGTCCCCCGGCAGAACCCGGGAGACCAGCGCGGGCTTCTTCTTCCGGCCGCCGATCCGCACGTTGCCCACGTTCACGTAGCCACCGGTGCCCTCCACGGCTTCGATACGCACGTAGCCCGCCTTCCGCGGAGCCCACTCCACGACTTTCGTCGCCCGGCTGCCACCCCAGATGCCCTCCGCGGCCTGAGTGAACGTGGTGCCGTCGGTGCTGGTGTGGATCGTGTACGAGATGATGTCGCCGTCGGTCGAGTCGTTGCGGTTCCACTGCTTGGGCAGGTACTCGAGTGTGGAGACGTCGCTCCAGACCCCGCCGAGATCGATCGTGATCGATTGCGGCAGGTCCAGGGACCACGTGGACCAGCAGGTCTCGAAGTTCTTGTCGCTCAGCCCGTCGATCGCGTTCATCGGCCCCTCGCCCTGGTGGAAGCCCGTGGCGTAGGCGCTGACCGGTGTCACCGGGTGTTCGGCGCGCGGAAGTTGGGGCGGCAGCGGCTTGCGTGACGTGTCGGGTCGCCATGCGGCACCCACCTCGGCCAGCCGCTTGACGATGTTGTCGTCCAGCCTGCCGTCGCGGCTGGGCGGGCAGTTGAGGATGAACGAGGTGTACTTGGGCTCCAGATCGACGAGATGGGACAGGATCGACGCTTTGCTGACGGGGTTGGTGGTCGGCGTCGAGGGGTGCCAGAACCATCCGTTGCTGATGGTCTGCCCCTGCAGCGCGGCGTGCGTGTTCCCCTCCGGCGCCGTGATGCCCAGCGGCTCCTCGAAGTAGATCGCGTCGCCGAGGAACGGCTCCGAGAGCCCGCCGTGGTCGATCATGACGATGTCCGGCTGCAGGGACTTCACATGCTCGCGGATCCGCTGGTACGAGACGGCCTGCTGCCCCATCTGCCAGGCGTAGCCGTCCGTGACGAACATGTCGATCGTGCCGTAGTTCGTCAGCAGTTCGGTGATCTGGCCGAGGATGTAGGTCAGGTCGGCGGGCACGATGAACTGGTCCGCGCCCACTCCGTGCCGGCTGTCGTATCCCTGGACGTCGTACGAACGGTCCCAGATCGAGAAGTACAGGCCCACCCGGAGCCCTTCCTTGCGGAAGGCGTTCACGTACTGGGCGACGATGTCCCGCTGGTAGCGGCTGGTGGCGACGTTGTAGTCGTTGTACTCGGTCGGCCACAGGCAGAAGCCGTCGTGGTGCTTGGTGGTCAGCACGCCGTAGCTCATTCCGGCGGCCCTGGCCGCAGCGGCCCACTGCGCGCAGTCCACGCCGCTGGGGGCGAACAGCTTGGGGTCCTGGTGGGGCGCGGCCCACTCCTCGTCGGTGAACGTCCCCATGTTGAAGTGATTGAACATCCCGAACCGCATGTCCACCAGCCTGCTCAGGCTGGACTGCGGGCCGCTGACCGCGACAGCCGGGGTACTGGCGAGCGCGGGCAGCGCCGTCGCCGCGGCGGTCACGCCGGCGGCGGTCAGGAGGGAGCGGCGGGACGGGCTTGCTGACGGCATGGTCTGACTCCTGGGTCCGGGGTGACCCGAACCTCTTGCAGTCGACCTGGTCATGTCAACCACTCCGCTGGGATGAAAAACACTTTCCGCCGAGTGATTCATCCCTTCTATTGAGTTTTCATGTGGTTCGGTACGCGACAGTCATCACATGAATGGGAAGAGGTCGGGCCGCGCCCCCCCTTCACCCGCCCCGCTATCATCAACGTCACCCTTGCCGCACCACACCGAACCGATCGCTTCGCGAACAGGCCCGGAGGCGCAGCACACTCACGGAAGGAGCTCCCGTTGTCCCTGACGGACAGGGCCATCGAGCAGATCCGTGAGCTCATCCGCTCGGGCGCGCTGCCGCCTGGCGCGAAACTGCCCCCGGAACCGGAGCTGGCGGCACAGCTGGGGCTCTCGCGCAATCTGGCCCGCGAGGCGGTCAAGGCGCTGGCCGTCGCCCGGGTCCTGGAGGTCAGGCGGGGCGACGGAACGTACGTGACCAGCCTCCAGCCGAGCCTGCTGCTGGAGGGGCTCGGCGGTGCGGTGGAGCTCCTCCAGGGCGACACGCGTGCCCTGTTGGACCTGATGGAGGTACGACGGCTGCTCGAACCGCTCGCAGCGGGGCTCGCCGCCACCCGGATATCGGATGACCAACTGGCCGAGGTCAAGGACCACCTGGACGCGATGCGCGAGGCACGCGACGATGTCGAGCAGCTCAACGCACACGACGCGGCCTTCCACCGCGCCGTGGCGGCGGCGACCGGCAACGAGACCCTGCTCACGCTCCTGGAGGGCATCTCGGGCCGCACCCTGCGCGCCCGCGTCTGGCGCGGACTGGTCGACGGCCAGGCGTCCGATCGCACCCTCGCGGAGCACGAGGCCATCTACGCCGCCCTCCGCGGCCACGACGCCCCCCTGAGCCAGGCCGCCACCCTGCTGCACGTCAGCAACACCGAGCACTGGCTTCGGGAGCACCTGCGGTCCGGCGACTCCGAGGGCCAGGGGACTCCCGCGGACTGAAGGTCCTGGCTTCGCGTCCTCGGGTCCAGCGCCCATCAGTCATCACATGTCTCAGCCCGAGCGGAACAACCGCCGGGCGGGCAGACGAGGGTGACCGGCGTCGATCACAGCGCTTTCACAGAATCCAGCGACAGCCATTGACCATTGCGATGGGATGTCTATCATCCTGAGAGTCCGAAGAACCGATCGGGGTTCGATATTTCGGACGAGTGTGCAAGAACCCGGGCGCCGGCCGCTCCGGCTCCCGCACGGCGGACAAAGCCACTCACCATCCCTTGGAGTTCGGTATGCCTCCGACCCCTTGACCACGCTGTACGCCTGCTCCCTCCCCCGGGAGCCGTCGGCTCCGGCTGTCCCTCCGACGCCGCGGAGAACGCCGTACAGGCCAACATCGCCGCCGCCGGCTGCCGCTGAGCCCGCAAGCGGCGAACTCCGTTCTTTCACACCCGAGTTGGACGAACGAAGGAGTGAAGTGATGACGAGACCCAAGTTATGGCCCGTCCTGGTGGGGGCGCTTGTCGCTCTGGCCATGGTCACCGGCGGCACATCGCTGCGCACCGGTGCCGGCGACGGTGGGCGGCACACGACCCTCACGGCCGCCCATGCCGCCGCGGCGACCGCCGGTTGCGGCAGGGCCCCCGGCCTGACGAGCGGCACCCACACCCTGCAGATCAACGGCAAGAGCCGCACCTACATCCTGAAGGTGCCGGACAACTACGACAAGAACCACGCCTACCGGCTGGTCTTCGGCTTCCACTGGCTGGGCGGCACCGCCACCGACGTCGCCACGGGCCGCACCGTGGAGAACGGCACCTGGGCGTACTACGGACTCCAGCGGCTGGCCGACAACAGCGCCGTCTTCGTCGCGCCCCAGGGCCTGGGCAACGGCTGGGCCAACTCCGGTGGGGAGGACCTGAAGTTGACCGACGCCGTGATCAGCCAGGTCGAGGGTGCGCTCTGCGTGGACACCACCCGGCTGTTCTCCGTGGGGTTCAGCTACGGCGCGGCCATGACCTACGCGCTCGCGTGTGCCCGGGCGACGGTGTTCCGCGCGGTCGCGGTCCAGTCCGGCGGGCAGCTCAGCGGTTGCAGCGGCGGCACCCAACCCATCGCATACCTCGGAGTGCACGGCATCCGGGACAACGTTCTGAACATCTCCGGCGGACGAGCCCTGCGCGACAAGTTCGTCCACAACAACGGCTGCACCGCCCAGAACCCGCCCGAGCCCGCACAGGGCAGCCGTACCCACCGCATCACCACCTACTCCGGGTGCTCGGCCGGACATCCCGTGGAGTGGGCCGCGTTCGACGAGGGCCACATCGCCGCACCACAGGACGGGGCCGGCGGTGACAGCGGCTCCAGGACCTGGGTGCCGGGCGAGGTCTGGAAGTTCTTCACGCAGTTCTGAAGCCGCATGCCCGTACCGGGTGAGACAGCTGCCCCCCACTCTCGAAGGAGCTCAGTCATGCCCATCCGCTCACGGTTCGGCACGTTGCAGCGCGCGCTGCTGGCGACAGGCGCGGCAGCCGCCCTCAGCGTCGGCGTGCTCACCGGCACGGCGCCGGCCGCACCCGCCGCCGCGGCCGCCGGCTCGGCGCCGTGCGACCTGTACGCCGCCGGCGGCACCCCCTGTGTCGCGGCGCACAGCACGACCCGCGCCCTGTACTCCTCCTACAACGGCCCGCTGTACCAGGTCCGCCGCGCCTCCGACAACGCCACCCGCGACATCGGCGTCCTCAGCGCCGGCGGATACGCCAACGCCGCCACCCAGGACTCGTTCTGCGCCCGCACGACCTGTCTCATCACCGTCATCTACGACCAGTCCGGGCGGAACAACCGCCTCACCCAGGCACCCCCCGGCGGGTTCTCCGGCCCGGCCGCGGGCGGGTACGACAACCTCGCCAACGCCACCGCGGCACCGATCACGATCGGCGGCCACAAGGCGTACGGCGTCTACGTGGCACCGGGCACCGGTTACCGCAACAACAACACCAACGGTGTCGCCAAGGGAGACCAGCCGGAGGGCATGTACGCCGTCCTCGACGGCACGCACTACAACGGTGGCTGCTGCTTCGACTACGGCAACGCCGAGACCAACAGCCGGGACAACGGCAACGGCACCATGGAGGCCATCTACTTCGGCAACATCAAGGTCTGGGGCTACGGTTCGGGCAACGGCCCCTGGATCATGGCCGACCTCGAGAACGGCCTGTTCTCCGGCGTCAACCAGCGCTACAACGCGGGCGATCCCTCGATCAGCCACCGCTACCTGACCGCCGTCGTCAAGGGCGGCCCCAACCACTGGGCCATCCGCGGCGGCAACGCCCAGTCGGGCGGCCTGTCGACCTTCTACAACGGCACGCGCCCCAACGTCGCGGGCTACAACCCGATGAAGAAGGAAGGAGCCATCATCCTCGGCATCGGCGGCGACAACAGCCACGGTTCCGCCGGCACCTTCTACGAGGGCGTCATGACGTCCGGCTACCCCTCGGACGCCACCGAGAACGCCGTACAGGCCAACCTCACGGCGGCCGGCTACGGCAGGTAGAAACCCCAGCCGGTCCGAGCAACTCCTGAACCACGGGCGGCGCGGGAAGAGGGGCGCAACGGTGGAACGGTTCCCCGGCCAGTGGCCTTCTTCCCGTGCCGGCCCCGGCCGCCCGCGCCGTGCCGCACGGGCGTCCGTCGGTCCTGCCGAAGAAGAGGAGGCAATACCCCCATGAACAGGTTGCTTTCCGCTCTGACCGCACTCGCCGCCGCGTGCCTGACGGCGGCGGGTGCGCTGATGGCGCCGGTGCCGGCCTCGGCGGCGACGCGGGCAGCGGCAACGCTGACCGAAGTCACCGGCTTCGGATACAACCCGTCCAACCTGAGAATGTACGAATACGTGCCGCAGAACGCCGGCGCCCACCCGGCGATCCTGGTGGCCAATCACTATTGCGGAGGCTCCGGACCGGCCATGCACTCGGGCAGCGAGTTCGCTTCGCTGGCCGACCAGCACGGGTTCATCGTCGTGTACCCGTCGGTCACCCGCGCCAGCAAGTGCTTCGACGTGTCGTCACCGCGCGCGCTGACGCACAACGGCAGCAGCGACCCGGCGGGCATCGTGTCGATGGTGCGGTGGGAGGAACAGCATCGGGGCGCAGACCCGAACCGCGTCTACGTCACCGGCTTCTCCTCCGGCGCGATGGAGACGAACGTGCTGCTCGGGGACTACCCCGACATCTTCAAGGCCGGCGCGGCGTTCTCGGGCGTGCCCTTCGGCTGCTTCGCCACCACCAACGGCTCGGAGTGGAACAGCGACTGCTCCGGCGGAAGGATCACCAAGGCACCGCAACAGTGGGGCGGCCTCGTGCGCGCCGCGTATCCGGGGTACAGCGGACCCCGGCCGCGCATGCAGGTGTGGCACGGCACCCAGGACACCACGCTGAGCTACGTCGACTTCGGTGAAGAGATCAAGCAGTGGACCAACGTGCTCGGTGTCAGCCAGACGCCGGCCTTCACGGACCACCCCAGGTCGGCCTGGACCCGCACCCGGTACGGCGGCACCGGCACCACCGCCCCCGTCGAGGCGATCAGCGTCCAGGGCGTGGGGCACGGCCTGCCGCAGAGCGGCATGGTACCGATGGCCCTGCAATTCATGGGACTGACCTGACCGGCACCGCGGCGCGTGCGGGGCGCGTGAGGCCGTCACCGCTTGGCCACGAGGGTCTTGAGCGCGATGTTGAGTTCGAGGACGTTCACGCGGGGTTCGCCCATGAAGCCCAGGGTGCGGCCCTCGGTGTGGTCCTTGACGAGCTTCGCCACCTGGGCGACGGACAGGCCGTTCTCCTCGGCGACCCGGTGCGTCTGGAGGCCGGCGTACTGCGGGGAGATGTCCGGGTCCAGGCCGGAGCCCGAGGAGGTGACCGCGTCGGCGGGAACCTGGGAGGGCCTGACCGTGTAGCCGGGCACCGAGTTGTCCTTCATGACGGCGGACTTGGCGTCCTCGACCTGCTTGAGCAGATCCTTGCTGTCGGCGGACAGGTTGGTGGCTCCGGACAGCAGCAGCTTGTACCCCGTGTTGACGCTGTTGGTGCCGAGCCCGTTCGCCGGGCGGCCCTGGAACCACTTCAGGTCCGGGTCCGGGGTCTCCTGGCCCTTCCTCAGCGGCAGGTTGTACCGCTGCCCGATCAGGGAGGAGCCGACGACCTTGCCTTCCGCCCTGATCTCGGAGCCGTTCGCCTTGCCGGGGAACAGCCCCTGGGCGATGCCGGTGACGACCAGTGGGTAGAGGACTCCGGTCACCAGGGTCAGTACGAGGAGGGCGCGCAGGCCCGCGCCCAGCAACCGGGCGGTGTTCACAAAGGAGTTGTTCATGTTCTTCAGCACGCCTTCGAGGAGTTACAGCCCGGGGATCAGCGAGATGAGGAGGTCGATGATCTTGATACCGATGAACGGCGCGATCAGGCCGCCGATGCCGTAGATCCCGAGGTTGCGGCGCAGCATCCGGTCCGCGCTCATCGGCCGGTACCGCACGCCCTTGAGGGACAGCGGCACCAGCGCGACGATGATCAGCGCGTTGAAGACGACGGCCGAGAGGATCGCGGAGTCGGGCGAGGACAGGTGCATGATGTTCAGCCTGTCCAGGCCCGGGTAGACCGCCGCGAACAGCGCCGGGATGATCGCGAAGTACTTCGCGACGTCGTTGGCGATGGAGAACGTGGTCAACGCGCCGCGGGTGATCAGGAGTTGCTTGCCGATCTCGACGATCTCGATGAGCTTGGTCGGGTCGGAGTCGAGGTCGACCATGTTGCCGGCCTCCTTGGCGGCCGACGTACCGGTGTTCATCGCCACGCCGACGTCCGCCTGGGCGAGCGCGGGTGCGTCGTTGGTGCCGTCACCGGTCATCGCGACCAGCTTGCCGCCCGCCTGCTCCCGCTTGATGAGGGCCATCTTGTCCTCGGGCGTGGCCTCGGCGAGGAAGTCGTCGACGCCCGCCTCCTCGGCGATCGCCTTCGCGGTCAGCGGGTTGTCACCCGTGATCATGACCGTCCTGATGCCCATGCGCCGCAGTTCCTCGAACCGCTCCCGCATACCGTCCTTGACGACGTCCTTCAGGTGGATGACGCCCAGGATCCGGGCGCCGTCGGTGTCCTCCACGGCGACGAGGAGCGGAGTGCCGCCCGCCTCGGAAATGCGGTCGGCGAGCTGTTCCGCGTCCTGAGCGACCGTGCCGCCCTGCTCCTCGACCCAGGCGACGACGGAGCCGGCCGCGCCCTTGCGGATCCTCTTGCCGTCGATGTCCACACCCGACATGCGGGTCTGTGCGGTGAAGGCGATCCAGTCGGCGTGCGCCAGTTCGCCCTGGTGGCGTTCGCGCAGCCCGTACTTCTCCTTCGCCAGTACGACGACGGAGCGGCCCTCGGGGGTCTCGTCGGCCAGCGAGGACAGCTGGGCGGCGTCGGCGACCTCGGCGTCCGTGCTGCCCCGCACCGGCAGGAACTCGGCGGCCCGGCGGTTGCCGAGGGTGATGGTGCCGGTCTTGTCGAGCAGCAGTGTGGAGACGTCACCGGCGGCCTCGACCGCACGGCCGGACATGGCCAGCACATTGCGCTGGACCAGGCGGTCCATGCCCGCGATGCCGATCGCGGAGAGCAGCGCGCCGATGGTGGTCGGGATCAGGCAGACCAGCAGGGCCACCAGCACGACCATCGACAGGTGCGTGCCCGCGTAGTCGGCGAACGGCGGCAGCGTGGCGCAGGCCAGCAGGAACACGATGGTCAGGGACGCCAGCAGGATGTTCAGGGCGATCTCGTTCGGCGTCTTCTGCCGGGCCGCGCCCTCGACCAGGTTGATCATCCGGTCGATGAAGGTCTCGCCGGGCCTCGTCGTGATCTTGATGACGATCCGGTCCGACAGCACCTTCGTACCGCCGGTCACCGCGGACCGGTCACCGCCGGACTCGCGGATGACGGGGGCCGACTCGCCGGTGATCGCCGACTCGTCGACGCTGGCCACGCCCTCGACGACGTCACCGTCGCCCGGGATGACGTCCCCGGCCTCGCAGACCACCAGGTCACCGATCCTCAGCTCGGTGCCGGGCACGTGCTCCTCGCCGTCGCCCATGAGCCGGCGGGCGACCGTGCCGGTCTTGGCCTTGCGCAGGGTGTCGGCCTGGGCCTTGCCGCGGCCCTCGGCGACCGCCTCCGCCAGGTTGGCGAAGACCACGGTCAGCCACAGCCAGGCGCTGATCGCCCAGCCGAACCAGTCACTCGGGTCCTTGAACGAGAACGCGGTGGTCAGGACCGAGCCGATCCACACCACGAACATCACGGGCGACTTGACCATCACCCGCGGGTCGAGCTTGCGGAAGGCGTCCGGCAGCGACTTGAGCAGCTGCCTGGGGTCGAACAGGCCCGCGCCGACACGGCCCTCGGCGGCCTTGTGACCGGTGGGGACGTCGCTGTGCGGCGCCCGGGCCGGGGTGACTGCGGACATCGAGTCCTCTTGCTTCTTCGTGTCGGTGGTCATCACGCCAGCCCCTCGGCGAGCGGGCCCAGTGCGAGGGCGGGGAAGTAGGTGAGCCCGGTGATGATCAGGATCGCGCCCACCAGCAGGCCCGTGAACAGCGGCTTCTCGGTGCGCAGGGTGCCCGCGGTGACCGGCACAGGCTGCTGCTCGGCGAGCGAGCCGGCCAGGGCCAGGACGAACACCATCGGCAGGAAACGGCCGAGCAGCATCGCGAGCCCGGTCATGGTGTTGTACCAGTCGGTGTTCGCGTTCAGACCGGCGAAGGCCGAGCCGTTGTTGTTCGCGGCGGACGTGAAGGCGTACAGCACCTCGGAGAAGCCGTGCGCACCGGGGTTGAGCATCGAGTGCGGCGGCGTGGGCAGCGCCATCGAGGCCGCGGTGAACACCAGCACCAGGGCGGGGGTGATCAGGATGTAGCAGGCGGCGAGCTTCATCTCCCGGCCGCCGATCTTCTTGCCCAGGTATTCGGGCGTACGGCCGACCATCAGACCCGCGATGAACACCGCGATGACCGCCATGATCAGGATGCCGTAGAGGCCGGAACCCGTGCCGCCGGGTGCGATCTCCCCCAGCATCATGCTCAGCATGGTGATGCCGCCGCCGAGACCGGTGAAGGACGAGTGGAAGGAGTCCACCGCGCCGGTCGAGGTGAGCGTGGTCGACACCGCGAAGATCGACGAGGAGCCGACGCCGAAGCGGACCTCCTTGCCCTCCATCGCACCGCCCGCGGCCTGCAGCGCCGCGCCGTGGTGGGCGAACTCGGTCCACATCATCAGGGCCACGAAGCCCAGCCAGATGGTGAACATCGTGGCGAGGATCGCGTACCCCTGCTTCACGCTGCCGACCAGCACGCCGAACGTGCGGGTCAGCGAGAACGGGATCACCAGCAGCAGGAAGATCTCGAAGAGGTTCGTGAACGGGGTGGGGTTCTCGAACGGGTGGGCGGAGTTGGCGTTGAAGTAGCCGCCACCGTTCGTACCGAACTCCTTGATGGCTTCCTGCGAGGCGACCGCGCCGCCGTTCCACTGCTGCGACCCGCCCACGCTGTGCCCATGGAAGAATTGACCGACCTCATGGATGCCGGAGAAGTTCTGTATCGCGCCGCACGCGACGAGCACGACGGCGGCGATCGCCGCGCCCGGCACCAGGACGCGGATGGTGCCGCGTACCAGGTCGGACCAGAAGTTGCCCAGTTCCCCGGTACGCGAGCGGGCGAAGCCGCGTACCAGCGCCACGGCGACGGCGATGCCGACGGCCGCGGAGACGAAGTTCTGCACGGCCAGACCGGCGGTCTGCACGACGTGCCCCATGGTCTGCTCGCCGTAGTACGACTGCCAGTTGGTGTTGGTCACGAACGACACGGCCGTGTTGAACGACTGTGCCGGGTTGACCGAGGCGAAGCCCACAGAGCCGGGCAGGACGCCCTGCAGCCGCTGCAGCAGGTAGAGGAAGAGGACGCCGACGGCAGAGAAGGCGAGGACACCGCGCAGGTACGCGGGCCAGGTCATCTCCGCGTCGGGGTTGGCGCCGATGCCCTTGTAGATCCACTTCTCGATGCGCAGGTGCTTCTTCGAGGAGTAGACCCCGGCCATGTAGGTGCCGAGCGGGATGTAGGCCAGTGCCAGTGCGCCTGTGAGGGCGAGGAGCTGGAGCAGGCCGGCGAGTACGGGACCCATGGCTGCTCTCAGAACCTCTCCGGGAAGATCAGGGCGAGGACGAGATAGCCCAGCAGGGCGACGGCCACGACCAGGCCGACGATGTTCTCGGCGGTCACAGCTTCGTCACCCCCTTGGCGACGAGCGCGACCAGCGCGAAACCCGCGAGCGTGATGACGACGAAGGCCAGATCGGCCATCGCGAACTCCTGGAGTGAGGTTCGTTCGAATCGGACGATTCGAGGAAACCTCCTGACCGGCCGGATCGGAGTCCTCGTTGACGGCTCCCATACGGCGGCCCCCGCGGCCTTGACGGGACTCTTACGGCCGACGACGCGACAGCACACGCGGTGCGCCGGGGACCGGGCGGCGCCGCTGGTGTGCGGTGCCGCCCGGTCCCCGGCGCTTGGTCAGGAGCCCGTCACGGCCGTCGGGCTCTGGGCAGGTTGCCCGGGTGAGGGCGCGCCGTCGCGGATCCACAAGGGCACCCGCGCCATGTCAGGGCCGGCCGGCGCGCGATGCTGGGGGCCCGCCGGTCTGAGACCTCAGATCGCTTCGCGAATGGCCCGCTCGAAGCCGTTGACGTGGCTGCGGGCGAGTTCTGCCGCCCTGTCGGGCTCACCGGCGACGAGCGCCTCGATCAACGGTCCGTGCTCCCCGACATGCCCGGCCATGTCGGACAGCCGGTCGATGAACAGGCACCAGATGCGGGTGGCCAGGTTGTCGTAGCGGACGAGGGTGTCCTCCAGGTACGGGTTGTGCGTGGCGGCGTAGACGGCGCGGTGCACCTGGAGGTCCAGGTGCAGGAGTTCGGTGGCGTCCTGACCACGGGAGCCCGCCCCCTCCAGCTCCAGCCGCAGCGCGGTCAGGGCCGCCCGGTCCGCGGCCGTCGCGCGTCGTGCGGCCTGGGCGGCGGCCAGGGGCTCCAGCTCCAGGCGGACCTCGGAGATATGGGCCAGGTCGGTGATGTTGACGTCGGTGGCGAAGGTGCCGCGCCGGGGAAACGTCGTGATCAGACGCTCGTACTGGAGCCGCTTGAGCGCCTCGCGCACCGGAGTCCGGCCGACCCCGAGCAACTGCCCCAGCTGTTCCTCGTTGATCGGCGCGCCGGGGCGGATCTCCAGCATGACGAGCCGGTCCCGGATGGCGCGGTAGGCACGCTCGGCGAGCGACTGCTCGTCCCCCTTGGCGTCTCCCGTGACTGTGGCCGCCACCTGCTGCATGGATGCCCCCTTGACCCGGTGCGATGAGCTCACATACCTTACCGCACAGGCTGATATACCAGTCATCTTTCAGTCGTCTCCCAGGATGGTGTGCAGATGACAACCGCCCCGACCCCGGTCACCTCCACCCTCTCCCGTCCGCTGAGCGAGCTCGACCCCGACGTCGCCGCCGCGGTGGACGCCGAACTGCACCGCCAGCGGTCGACGCTCGAAATGATCGCTTCGGAGAACTTCGCCCCGGCCGCCGTCCTTCAGGCCCAGGGTTCCGTGCTCACCAACAAGTACGCCGAGGGCTACCCAGGCCGCCGCTACTACGGCGGCTGCGAACACGTCGACGTCGTCGAGCGGCTGGCCATCGCCCGGGTCAGGGAACTGTTCGGCGCCGAAGCCGCGAACGTGCAACCGCACTCGGGCGCCCAGGCCAACGCGGCCGCGATGTTCGCGCTGCTCCAGCCCGGCGACACGATCCTGGGCCTCGACCTGGCGCATGGCGGGCATCTGACCCACGGCATGCGCGTCAACTACTCCGGCAAGCTGTACAACGTCGTGCCGTACCACGTGCGCGAGTCCGACATGCGCGTCGACATGGACGAGGTCGAACAGCTCGCTCTCGCCCACCGGCCCAGGATGATCGTCGCCGGCTGGTCGGCGTATCCCCGCCACCTCGACTTCGCCGGGTTCAGGCGGATCGCCGACGCGGTCGGCGCCTACCTGATGGTGGACATGGCGCACTTCGCCGGCCTGGTCGCCGCGGGCCTGCACCCGAGCCCGGTGCCGTACGCCGACGTCGTCACGACCACCACCCACAAGACCCTCGGCGGCCCGCGCGGCGGGGTGATCCTCAGCCGCGCCGGCCTCGCCAAGAAGATCGACTCGGCGGTCTTCCCGGGCCAGCAGGGCGGCCCGCTGGAGCATGTCGTCGCGGCGAAGGCGGTGGCCTTCAAGGTGGCGGCGGGCGAGGAGTTCAGGGAACGCCAGCGGCGCACCCTGGCCGGCGCCCGTATCCTCGCCGGACGGCTGCTGGCCGACGACGTGGCCGAGGCCGGGATCACCGTGCTGACCGGCGGCACCGAGGTCCACCTGGTCCTCGTCGACCTGCGCGACTCCGCGCTCGACGGCAAGCAGGCCGAGGACCGGCTGCACCGCATCGGCATCACCGTCAACCGCAACGCCGTGCCCTTCGACCCCCGCCCGCCGATGGTCTCCTCCGGCCTGCGGATCGGCACCCCGGCCCTGGCCACGCGCGGTTTCGGCGAGGCGGAGTTCCGGGAGGCCGCCGACATCGTCGCCGAGGCCCTGAAGGGCGAACGGCCGGACGACGAACTGCGCGACCGGGTCGGGAAGCTCGCCGCAGCCTTCCCCCTCTACCCCCACCTGCCCCACGTGAACGGAGACGCGGCATGACCGCCGAGCCGCTGCCGGAGCATCCGGACTTCCTCTGGCGCAACCCCGAGCCGCGCTCCTCGTACGACGTCGTCATCGTCGGCGGGGGCGGCCACGGCCTGGCCACCGCCTACTACCTCGCCAAGAACCACGGCATCACCAATGTCGCCGTCCTGGAGAAGGGCTGGCTGGCCGGCGGCAACATGGCCCGCAACACCACGATCATCCGCTCCAACTACCTCTGGGACGAGAGCGCGGCGATCTACGAACACGCCCTCAAGCTGTGGGAGGGGCTGCCCGAGGAGCTGGACTACGACTTCCTGTTCAGCCAGCGCGGTGTCCTCAACCTCGCGCACACCCAGCAGGACGTCCGCGAGGGCGTGCGCCGCGTCAACGCCAACCGCCTCAACGGAGTCGACGCCGAGTGGCTGGAGCCGGACGAGGTCGCCGAGGTCTGCCCCATCCTCAACGTCTCGTCCCGCACCCGGTATCCGGTCCTCGGCGGCACCTTCCAGCCGCGGGCAGGCATCGCCAAGCACGACCACGTCGCCTGGGCGCTGGCCCGCCGCGCCGACGAGCTGGGCGTGGACCTGATCCAGGGCTGCGAGGTCACCGGCTTCGTCAAGGACGGCGACCGGGTCGTGGGCGTCGAGACCGACCGGGGCCGTATCCTCGCCGGCCGGGTCGGACTCGCGGCCGCCGGGCACAGCAGCGTGCTGGCCGCCCGGGCGGGCGTACGGCTGCCGGTGCAGTCCCATCCGCTCCAGGCGCTGGTCTCCGAACTCCACGAGCCGGTGCACCCCACGGTCGTCATGTCGAACCACGTGCACGTCTACGTCTCCCAGGCCCACAAGGGGGAACTGGTGATGGGCGCGGGTGTCGACTCCTACAACGGCTACGGGCAGCGCGGCTCCTTCCATGTGATCGAGGAGCAGATGGCCGCCGCCATCGAGCTGTTCCCGGTCTTCGCCCGCGCGCACGTACTGCGGACCTGGGGCGGCATCGTCGACGTCACCCCGGACGCCTCCCCGGTCATCGGCCCCACCCCGGTCGGGAACCTCTACGTCAACTGCGGCTGGGGAACAGGCGGGTTCAAGGCCACTCCGGCCGCCGGCTGGACCTTCGCGCACACCCTCGCCACGGGCGAGGCGCACCCCCTGAACGCCCCCTTCGCCCTCGAACGCTTCGCGACGGGCGCACTGATCGACGAACACGGCGCCGCGGCCGTGGCCCACTGAGGAGGACCTCGTGCTGCTGATCGACTGCCCGTGGTGCGGTCCCCGGGACGAGACCGAGTACCACTACGGCGGACAGGCCCACGTCCCCTGTCCCGAGAACCCGGCGGGCCTCACCGACGAGCAATGGGCCGAGTACGTCTTCTACCGCGACAACCCCAAGGGCCCCTTCGCCGAGCGGTGGATGCACAGCACCGGCTGCCACCGCTGGTTCAACGTCCTGCGCGACACCGTCACCTACGAGGTGCTCGCCGCCTACGGGCTCGACGAGCCCCGCCCCGAACTGCCCCAGGCCGGAGGGAACCGATGACCGACCAGCGATTCCGGCTCCCGGACGGCGGCCGCGTCGACCGTGGCACAGTGCTGCGATTCACCGTGGACGGACGGGAGTTGACCGGGCACCCCGGGGACACCGTCGCCTCGGCGATGCTGGCGAACGGGCTGGTCCAGGTCGCCCCGTCGCTGTACCGCGGCCGCCCGCGCGGAATCGTCTCCGCGGGCGTCGAGGAGCCCAACGCCCTGCTCCAGATCGAGGGCCCGTGCTCGGAGGGCATGCTCGCGGCGACGGCGGTGGAGCTGTACGACGGACTGAACGCCACGACGCTGTCCGGCATGGGCCGGCTCGACCCGGCCCCCGATCCGGCCGCCTACGACAAGAAGTACGTGCACACCGACGTCCTGGTCGTCGGCGCCGGGCCGGCCGGGCTGTCGGCCGCCGCCGCTGCCGCCGCGTCCGGCGCACGGGTGATCCTCGTCGACGACCAGCCGGAGCCCGGCGGTTCGCTGCTCTCCGGCACGCGGAGCGCCCTGGACCGGACGGCCGGCGCCCGCGCGGCACTCGACGCCGCCCCCGAGGCCGTCGTCCTGCACCGCACCACGGCGTTCGGGTCGTACGACGACAACTACGTGCTGGCCCTCCAACGGCGCACCGACCACCTCGGCACCGCCGCCCCCGAGGGAGTGTCACGCCAGCGGCTGTGGCACATCCGGGCCCGCCAGGTGGTCCTCGCGACCGGCGCACACGAGCGCCCGCTGGTCTTCGCCGGCAACGACCGGCCGGGCGTGATGCTCGCCGGTGCCGTCCGCACCTACCTCAACCGGTACGGCGTGGCGACGGGTTCGCGGGCCGTGGTGAGCACCACCAACGACAGTGCCTACGACACGGTCGCCGACCTGCACGCCGCGGGCGTCGCGGTGGCCGCCGTCGTGGACGCCCGACCCGGGTTGTCCGAGCGGGCCGCCGAGGTCGCCGCGGCGACCGGCGTACGGGTCCTGACCGGCAGCGCGGTCGTCGGCACCGAGGGTGAGGGGCGGATCACCTCGGTCACCGTCCGGGGACTCGACGCGGGCGGCCGACTCACCGGTACTGCCGAACGGTTGGACTGCGACCTGCTCGCCGTCTCCGGCGGCTGGAGTCCGGTGGTGCACCTGCACAGCCAACGTCAGGGACGGCTGCGCTGGGACGAGGACCTGGTGGCCTTCGTACCCGACGGCACCGTACGGAACCAGCACGTCGTCGGTGCGGCCCGGGGAACGTACTCGCTCGACGGGTGCGTGGCCGAGGGGGCGCGAGCCGGGGCGCTGGCCGCGACGGAGGCCGGGTTCCCGGTGCCGGTACCGACGGCGCCGTACGAAGAGCCACGCCCTGACGTGCGCGCCCTGTGGCTGGTGCCGGGCCCCGACGATGCCTGGGACACCCACTTCGTCGATCTCCAGCGCGATGTCACGGTCGCCGACGTCCGGCGGTCCACCGGCGCCGGCATGCTCGGCGTCGAGCACGTCAAGCGCTACACCTCCCTCGGCACGGCGAACGACCAGGGGAAGACCTCCGGCGTCAACGCGATCGGTGTGATCGCCGAGGTCCTCGGCGGTTCGCTGGGCGAGATCGGCACGACGGCCTACCGTGCGCCGTACACGCCGGTGGCCTTCGCCGCCCTGGCCGGCCGGGAGCGCGGCGATCTCTTCGACCCGGAGCGCACGACGTCCATCCACGACTGGCATGTGGCGCACGGCGCGGTGTTCGAGGACGTCGGCCAGTGGAAGCGTCCCTGGTACTACCCCCAGGCCGGGGAGGACATGGACGCGGCCGTGGCCCGCGAGTGCCGCGCGGCCCGTGAGGGGGTGGCGTTCATGGACGCCTCCACCCTCGGCAAGATCGAGATCTGGGGCGCGGACGCGGGTGAGTTCCTCAACCGCGTCTACACCAACGCCTTCAAGAAGCTCAAGCCCGGCACGGCCCGCTACGGCGTGATGTGCAAGCCCGACGGCATGATCTTCGACGACGGTGTGACGCTGCGTCTCGACGACAACCGTTACTTCATGACCACCACGACCGGCGGTGCCGCCGGGGTCCTGGACTGGCTGGAGGAGTGGCTGCAGACCGAGTGGCCCGAACTCGACGTCCACTGCACCTCGGTGACCGAGCAGTGGGCGACGATCGCCGTCGTCGGCCCGCGGTCACGCGACGTCGTCGGCCACCTGGCCCCCGACGTCGACCTGTCCGCCGAAGCCTTCCCGTTCATGGCCTTCCGCGAGACCACCCTGGCCTCCGGCATCCCGGCCCGCGTCTGCCGGATCTCCTTCTCCGGTGAACTCGCCTACGAGATCAACGTGTCCGCGTGGTACGGCCAGGCGGTCTGGGAGGAGGTGGACGCGATCGGGCGGCCGTACGGCATCACCCCGTACGGCACCGAGACCATGCACGTCCTGCGCGCCGAGAAGGGCTACGTCATCGTGGGCCAGGACACCGACGGCACCGTCACCCCGCAGGACGCCGGCATGTCCTGGGTGGTCTCCCGGCAGAAGGACTTCATCGGCAAGCGGTCCCACTCCCGGCCCGACACCGCCCGCGCCGACCGCAAGCAGCTGGTCGGCCTGCTGCCCCTCGACCGCACGACCCGGCTGCCCGAGGGCACCCAGCTCGTCGCGCCGGACGTCAGCCTGGAGGCGGTGCCCGTGCCGATGCTCGGCCACGTCACCTCCAGCTACCACAGCCAGGCCCTCGGCCGCCCCTTCGCCCTCGCCCTCGTCGCGGGCGGACGGGCACGGCTCGGCGAGACCCTGCTCGCCCCCGTGGGCGAGGACCTGGTGCCCGTCGAGGTGACCGACTCCGTCCTCTACGACCCCGAAGGGACCAAGCGCGATGGCTGACCCGACCGACCTCGCCGGACCGGTGGCACTGCGCCGCAGCCCACTGGCGCACCTGGAGGAGCGGATGCGCGCCGCCGCCCTCACCGGGGCCCGCGGCGTCGCGCTGACGGAGCGGGCGTTCCTCACCATGGTGAACGTGCGCGTCGATGCCGCTTCCGAAGCGGCCGAACGCATCGGGAAGGCGTTGGGGGCGCCCCTCCCCCGTCATTGCGGCGGCACCGCCTCCCGCGGCCCCCGCACGGTCGTATGGCTCGGCCCGGACGAATGGCTCGTGGTGTCCCAGCCCCTGGACGCCACTGTGACCGCCGACCTGCGCGAGGCGCTCGCGGGAGAGCCGGGCTCGGTCGTGGACGTCTCGGCGAACCGCACCACGCTCGAACTGAGCGGCCCGGCCGCCCGGCCGGTACTGGAGAAGGGCTGCCCGCTGGACCTGCATCCCCGCGCGTTCGCCCCCGGCCGGGCGGTGTCGACCACGGTCGGCCCTGTCCCGGTACTGCTCTGGCAGGTCGATGACCTGCCGACATACCGGCTCCTCCCCCGCTCCTCCTTCGCCGACTACCTGGGCCGCTGGCTCATCGACGCGATGAGCGAGTACCGCGTCCCGGAGATCCTTTGACGCGTTGTTGGGCGAACGCCGCCGGACTCCCCATTGTGTTGAGCCTTGTGCCCCTTTACTGTTCGGCTTTGCCTGAGTCTGTTTGATACTGATTGCTCAGGCGGTATGGAGGCCGCAGTGCGGAGTAATCGGATCGATTCAGAAGCTGCGAGACCCGGTCGGCGCCGATGGTGGAGGGCGGCCCTCGCGACGGCCGCGACCATCGCCCTGGCCGCGGGCATGACCGCGCCCGCCGCGGCGCGGGACCTCGGCGGGCAGGCACCCGCCGCCGCTCCTGCCGCCGGTGCGGGGGCGCACACGGTGAGCCTCGACGGCTACTCGTTCCTCGTCGACGGCAAGCGCACCTACCTGTGGTCGGGCGAGTTCCACTACTTCCGGCTCCCGAGCCCGGACCTGTGGCGCGACATCTTCCAGAAGATGAAGGCGGCCGGGTTCAACTCCACGTCGCTGTACTTCGACTGGGGATACCACTCGCCGAAGCCGGGGGTGTACGACTTCAGCGGGGTGCGGGACGTCGACAAGCTGCTCGACATGGCCGAGGAGGCCGGGCTCTACGTGATCGCGCGCCCGGCGCCGTACATCAACGCGGAGGTCGACAGCGGCGGCCTGCCCGGCTGGATGACCACCAAGGCCGGGCACAACCGCAGTGACGACCCGCAGTTCCTGAAGTACGCGGACGAGTGGCTGACCCGGATCGACCGGATCATCGCCCGCCACCAACTGACCAACGGCACCGGCTCGGTCATCGCCTACCAGGTCGAGAACGAGTACTACAACGGCTCGGCCGCCGGACACTCCTACATGAAGCACCTTCAGGACAAGGCCCGCGCCGACGGCATCACCGTACCGCTGACCGGCAACAACAACGGCACCTTCAACTCCGGTACCGGCGCACTGGACGTCGACGGACCGGACTCCTACCCGCAGGGCTTCAACTGCTCGAACCCCTCGAAGTGGAACGGCGTACCGGACATCAGCTACGACCACCCGGACGGCAAGCCGCTGTACTCGCCGGAGTTCCAGGGCGGCGCCTTCGACCCCTGGGGCGGGCCGGGCTACGACAAGTGCGCCCAGCTGATCAACGACCAGTTCGCCAACGTGTTCTACAAGCAGAACATAGCCGTCGGCGCCACCGCGCAGAGCTTCTACATGACCTACGGCGGCACCAACTGGGGCTGGCTGGGCATGCCGCAGAACTACACGTCCTACGACTACGGGGCGGCGATCCGGGAGAACCGCCAGCTCGATCCGAAGTACTACGAGGACAAGCTGATCGGGTACTTGACGCAGTCGGTCGCCCCGCTGACCAAGACCGCGGCGATCAGGTCCACCCCGCCGGACAACTCCGCCGTCGTCGACACCGCCCGGATGAACCCCGACACCAAGACGCAGTTCCACGTCCTGCGGCACGGGAACTCCACCTCCACGGCGGTCGACAAGACCCATATCTCGCTGGACCTCAACGCCCAGCCGTCCGCGGACACCACCTACACCTGGGACGACCCCGACTCCGCGCTGCAGTACACCGGTTCGTGGTCGCACGTGGCCGACACGAGCTACACCGGCGGCGACTACAAGCACACCGAGTCCTTCTCCGACAAGGCCGGTGACTCGCTCACCGTCCCCTTCGACGGCACCGCGGTCCGCTGGATCGGCTCGAAGACCAACAACCACGGCAACGCCGACGTCTACCTCGACGGCACCAAGGTGGCGACCGTCGACGACTCCGGCGGCGAGAACCAGGCGGTGGTCTTCCAGAAGACCGGCCTGACGGACGGGGCGCACACCCTGAAGATCGTCGTCGCCGGGAACCACAGCTCGGGGTCCACGGCCAACTACGTGGCCATCGACGCCATCGACGTGCCCAAGGGCGCCTCCGCCGCGGAGCCGACCTACCCGGTCGTACCGCAGCAGCCGGGCACCGCGATCACGCTCGACGGGCGCGACTCGCACGTGATCGTGTCGAACTACCGGCTCGGGGACTCGCAGTTGCAGTACTCGACGTCGGAGATCATGACCCACGCCGCCATCGGCGCCCGGGACGTCGCCGTGCTCTACGGTGACCAGGGCAGCGACGGCGAGACCGTACTGCGCTACTCCTCCAAGCCCACCGTGACCACCAGCGGCGGCACCGCCACGACCACCTGGGACGAGGCCACCGGTGACCTGCGGCTGAACTACACGCACAAGGGCCTGACCCGCATCAGCGTCAGCGGCGGCGGAAAGCGCCCGCTGCTGCTGCTCGTCGGCGACAAGGCCACGGCGGAGACCTTCTGGCGTCAGGACACGGCGACCGGCCCGGTACTGGTGCGCGGCACCCATCTGCTGCGGACGGCGACCGGCCTGGACGGCGGCGACACCGTGGCGCTCACCGGTGACAACGCCGACGACCAGGACATCGAGGTGTTCACCACCGCCGGCCATGTCACCTGGAACGGCAGGGCATTGGACACCCGGGCCACCGGGACGGGCAGCCTCACCGGGAAGATCCCGGTGGCCGCCCCGATCCACCTGCCGGCGCTGACGAACTGGAAGCACGCCGACGAATCCCCCGAAGCGGCCCCCGGTTTCGACGACTCCGGCTGGCAGGTGGCCGACAGGACGACCACCAACAGCGTCTCCGGCGTCAACTCGCTGCCGGTGCTCTACGCGGACGACTACGGCTTCCACACCGGCAACACGTGGTACCGCGGCCGCTTCCGCGCCGGCGGCAAGGAGACCGGCATCCACCTGGTCTCCGACTCCGGCGGTGACGCGCAGGCGTTCTCCGCCTGGCTCAACGGAACCTTCCTGGGCAGCTCCACCACAGGCAGCGCCGACTTCACCTTCCCGGCCGGTGCGGTCAAGTCCACGGGCGACAACGTCATCTCCGTGCTCACCGTGAACATGGGGCACGAGGAGGACTACAACTCGACCAACGGCAACAAGACCGCCCGCGGCCTGACCAGCGCCTCCCTCGTCGGAGCGCCGCTGACCGCCGTCACCTGGCGGCTGCAGGGCGTACGGGGCGGCGAGGACCCCGAGGACACGGTGCGCGGCCCGCTCTCGACGGGCGGCCTGTACGGCGAGCGGGCCGGCTGGTCCCTGCCGGGCTACCCGGACGGCGGGTGGAGCACGGTGTCCCTGCCGGCGAAGGACACCCGCCCCGGGGTCTCCTGGTACCGCACCGACGTCGACCTGGACCTGCCGCACGGCCAGGACACCTCGCTCGGACTGACGTTCACCGACGACCCGTCACGCAAGTACCGTGCCACGATCTTCGTGAACGGCTGGCAGGTCGGCAACTACGTCAACTACCTCGGCCCGCAGCACACGTTCCCGGTTCCCGACGGGATCCTGGACCCGAACGGCCACAACAGCGTCGCCATCGCCGTGTGGAACCTGGACGGCAGCACCGGCGGGCTCGGCAAGGTCTCGCTCACGAACTACGGCAGCTATGCCTCGTCCCTGCGGGTCGCGCAGAACGACAGCCCCCGCTACAGCCACAAGAAGTACGCGATGCCGAAGCGGCCGGGGGCGGACGTCACCCTGGACGTGCCGGACACCGCTCAGTCGGGAAAGGCCTTCACGGCCGAGGCGACGGTGCGGGTACCGAAGGACAGGGCGTCCGCCTCCCGGCTGACGGCCTCGCTCCTGGCGCCCGACGGCTGGAGCGTGAGCGCCACGGGCCCCACGTCGGTCAAGCGCCTGCGCGCGGGCGCCTCGGCCACCTTCGCCTGGAAGGTCCAGCCGCCGGACGGGAAGCTGCCGTCCGCCTCGGCGCTCACCGCCACGGTGCACTACCGGCAGAACGGACGGCAGACCACCAACGGCGACGAGCGCATCGTCGGCGGGATTCCGCCGGCTCCCCCGTCCGGGAAGAGCGCGGTGAGCGACCTGCCGTTCCTGTCGTCCACGAACGGCTGGGGTCCGGTGGAGCGTGACAGCAGCGTCGGCGAGCAGGCGGCCGGGGACGGCCGCCCGATCAGCATCGCCGGCACCGGTTACACCAAGGGCCTGGGCACCAACGCGGTCAGCGACGTCGAGCTCTACCTCGCCGGACAGTGTTCGCGGTTGACGGCGGACGTCGGGGTCGACGACGAGACAGGTGGCGGGGGAACGGTGACGTTCTCCGTGATCGCCGACGGCAAGACCCTGGTGACCACACCGACGCTCCACGGCAAACAGGCCGCGGTGCCGGTCGACGTCGACATCAGCGGCGCCCAGGTGGTCGACCTCAAGGTCGGTGACGCCGGCGACGGCAACGGCCAGGACCACGGTGACTGGGCGAAGCCGACGCTGACGTGCGGCTAGCGTCGTCCGCGGACCGACAGAGCAGCACCGGCGCCTCGGCCGACGGGAAACCGTGGGCCGGGGCGCCGGTCCCTCTCCCCCCACACGCAGGACAAGAAAGGCTCATGCCGTGACTCACCTCCTCCCCAGGCCCTTACGCACCACCGTCCCCGCCGTGGTGGCGCTCGCCGGCGCCCTGAGTGTGCTCCCGGGCCCCGCACAGGCCGTCGCCCGGGACGAGGCACTGGGCACGTACAACCAGAGCCGCGGCACCGTCTCCCTCACGGGCCGGCAGTACGGCACCACCGCCGACGACGTCAACGCGGTACTGGTCTCGGGCGGCACCCTCGGTCTGGACGACTCCACGGTCACCAAGTCCGGCGACACCACCTATCTCGACAACAGCCGCATCTACGGCCAGAACGCCGCGGTGCTCGCCGAGTACGGCGCCGCGATCAACCTCACCGACAGCGAGGTCGTCACGGACGGGACGGGCGCCAGCGGGGTCTTCGTCACCAACGACGGCTCGGCCCTGTCCGTGACGGGCGGCCGGGTCACCACCTCCGGCAGCTACTCCAACGGCGCCGACGCCAATCTCGGCGCCACGATGAGCCTGCGGGACGTCGACCTCAGCACGACCGGGGAGCAGTCCGCCGCCGCGGCGGCCACGCTGGCCGACGCCCGGCTCACCCTCACCGGCGGCACCGCCACCGCCACCGGCCCCTCGTCGCCCGCCCTCGCCTCCACCGGAACGCTCACCGCCTCCGGCACCACGATCGACTCGGCGGACGACTACGCGGCCACCGTGGACGGCGCCAACACCCTCACCCTCGACCAGGTGACCGCCGCCGGCGCGGCAGGCGGCATCAGGGCCTTCAACAGCGCCGGCGGCACCCCGCGCGGCCCCGCCACGGTGACGGTCCGGGGCGGCTCGCTGGACACGGGCGGCGGCGACGCCTTCCGCGTCGACGGCACCCACGCGAACCTCACCGTCCAGGACGGCGCGGCGATCACCGCCGACGGCCGCCTCCTCACCGTGCTGAACGGCGGCACGGCCACCCTCACCGCGGTCGGCGAGGCACTGACGGGAGACGTACTCGCCACCGGCGGCGGCGACGCCACGGTCGCCCTCACCGGAGGAACGACCCTGTCCGGCAGCGCGACCGGCACGGCACTGACCCTCGACGCCGGCAGCGGCTGGAACGTCACCGCCGACTCCGCGGTCACCGCCCTCTCCGATCCCGGCGGAATCTCCGGCGACACCATCGCCAACATCATCGGAAACGGTCACACCGTCACGTACGACCCCGCGCTCAGCGCGAACAAGGACCTGGACGGCCGCACCTACACCCTGCGGGACGGAGGTTCACTGCGCCCGGCTTCATGACCGGGGTGACCCAAGTGCCGGGCCGAGGTAGGCCACCGTGGTCTGTCCGGCGTGCGCGGCCAGGAGGGCCTGGAGTTCCTCGGCCGCGACCTCGAGGAGGTCGCCGTCGCGGGTGGCGTCGAGGGTTTCGAGGAGGAAAGCGACGTGCGTGGAGTCCTCGGTGACGCGGGTGCGGTGGGCGTCGCGGTGGTTCCAGTGGCGGGTCAGGACGCCGGTGGTGTCCGCGTAGATGATCTCGCCGGGCCTGGGGTTCTCCACGGTGCCGGGTTCGCCGAGCGGGGTGAAGGACTCGGTGCCGTCCGCGTGGCGGATGTCGACGTCGCCGGTGACGTGGTCCAGGTCGAAGGCGCCGGCGGGCAGGCCGTGCCGGACGGAGACGGCGTTGTAGGAGTCGACGGCCGGGTTGATGCGCGGCAGGGCGCCCTTCTTGGCCAGACGGCGGCCGAGGGCGTCGACGCTGGGCCGGATGCGGCGGGGGTTGGTGCCGAAGGAGCGGTAGGCGGTGTGCCAGGTCTCGATGCGGGGGTCGGTCTCGCCGGCGGGGTGCCAGGTGCCGTCGGCGAGCTGTTGCTCCAGCTCCGCCAGGGCGGCGGCGGTGTGCGGCCAGGGCTCGTGGCCGCGCAGGCCGGTGGCGGTGACCAGGGCGATGAGGGTGTCGGGGAAGGCCGCTGCGACGGCGGGGGCGAGGCGGAAGGCGGGCATGGGCGGGGTTTCCGTTCCTGTTGTGCGGGAGCCTCTGCTCGGGTCGGGCTCAGGTCAGGGCGAGGAGGCCGACGGCCACGGCGGCGGTGCCCAGGCCGACGAGCTGGCCTCGATGGATGCGTTCGGCGAGCACGCCGCGGGCGAGCAGGACGGTGCCGGCCGGGTAGAGCGCGGTGATCACGGCGACCACGGTCAGGTCCCCGCTGCGAGCCGCGAGCAGGAACAGCAGGTTGGCCAGCGAGTCCAGTACGCCCGCGGCCGCCGACATCGCGTACGCGGGCCGCTCGGCGCCCAGCCTGCGGTGCAGCAGCCCCGCCGCGGCCAGGGTGACCGCCGAGGCGACGGCCCGGCCGGTGATCAGCGGGGCCACCCCGCTGTCGGACGGTGCCTGGTGCAGGCAGATCAGCTGTAGGGCGATGGCGGCGCCCGCGCCGAAGGCCAGCAGCAGCGCCGTACGCGACGGACGGACGGCGCCCGCGCCGTGTCCGGCGCTGACCAGCACCACCGCGGCCAGCGCGAGCGGCAGCCCCACCAGTCCGGCAGCGGTCAGCCGTTCACCCTGGAGCAGTCCGACGCAGACGGGCAGCGCGGCGGAGACCAGCGCGGTCACGGGCGACAGCACGTTCATCGGGCCGATCGCCAGGGTGCGGTAGAGCAGGGCGAACGCGGCGGCCGAGGCGACCCCGGACGCGGCGCCCCAGACGAGGGCGCCCGCGCCGAACGAAGCGCCGAGCACCGGCCACAGCAGCAGCTCGACCGCGAGACTGGCCGGGGCCGCGACCATCACGGTACGCAGCACATGGGCCTTACGGGCGCCGAGGCCGCCGAGGAAGTCGGCGCATCCGTAGGCGAGTGAGCTGCCCAGGGCCAGCAGCAGAGCGATCACGGCACATCCCTTATCATCAGTGGAACGACTAGACCGTACAACGCAACGACCGGCTGATGTCAACCGAACGACCGCGCGGTGCATCGAAGTGGTCCACCGGCAAGGACCGGCAAGGCCGACACGGCCGGCCAGGATGGAGTGCACATGCCCGAGACGGCCGCGGCCCTGCGGACGGTCGCGTACAACGTCCGGGCGGCCCGCACCCGCGCGGGCCTGTCCCTGGACGAGCTCGGCCGGCGGGCCCAGGTGAGCAAGGGGGCCCTGGTGGCACTGGAGAAGGCCCAGGGCAACCCCAACCTCGCGACCCTCGTCCGGCTGGCCGACACCCTGGGCATCTCCGTGTCCGCGCTGATGCAGGGACCGTCCGACGGCCGCGTCCGGGTCGTGTCCGCCGACGCCGTCGCGCCCCTGTGGACCGGAGAGCGGGGCAGCGAGGCCAGGCTCATGCTGACGACCTCGGGCCCGGCGCCGGTCGAGGTCTGGCGCTGGCGGCTGGAACCGGACGAGGAGTACCCGAGCCATCCCCACCAGGCCGGGGTCGTGGAGACCGTCAGTGTCGTCTCCGGCCGGATGACCCTCGTGGTCGACGGCACCGAGCACTCCGTCGAAGCGGGCCAGACCGCCACGTTCGACGGCGACACCCCGCACACCTACCGCGGCGCGGGCAGCGGGACCTGCCACCTGATCATGACGGTCCATCTGCCACCGGGTCCCGCCGTCACGGCCCCGAAATAGTAGCCATGTACATAGTAGCCATGTACCGTATCCGCCATGAGCAGCGGTCCAGAAGGAGCCACGCCCGGATTCCTGGTGTGGCGGTTGTCGATGAAGTGGCGGGTCGCGGTCGACCGGGCGGTGGCCCCGCTGGGCCTCACCCACGCCCAGTACTCCCTCGTGGCGTCGCTGTACGGCATGCGGCGCTCGGGACTGCGGCCCAGTCAGCGCCAACTCGCCGACCACACCGGCCTGGAGCCGCTGTACGTGTCCAAGCTGGCGCGCTCCCTGGAGTCCGCCGGGCTGATCGAACGCGCCAGGGACCCCCGCGACCCGCGCGCGGTGCAGCTCGCGCTCACCGAGCAGGGCCACGAGGTCACCGGGCGGGCCGTCGAGGTCGTACAGGGACTGCTGCGGCAACTGCTGGAGCCGCTCGGCGGACCCGGCAGCCCGAGGGCCCGTGACTTCACCCGCGACCTGGCGACCCTGCTCGACGCACCGCTTGATCCTTTCACCTCGAACGGCAACGAGACGGAGCAGTCATGACCACCACCGCACCGGCTGTCGGCCCCCGCGTCATCGCCCTCGCCCACTACGCCTCCCGGGCGGTCCTGGAGCGCGTACTGGCCTCCCACGGCATCAGCTTCCAGCAGTCCGTCACCCTGCGGCTCGCCGCCGTCGCGGACGGGCCGGTCGAACCGGCCCACCTCGTCGACGGCGTCACCGGCGCCCTGAAGGTGGACGAGTCCGACGTGCGCGGCACGGTCGAGGAGCTGATCACTCTGGGGTTCCTGACCCCCGAGGAGCCGTCCCGCCTCCGTATCACGGACGCCGGACGGGAGTTGTACGCCAGGGTCTCCGCCACGACCGGGCCCGTCACCGCCAGGATCTACGCCGGCATCTCCGAGGAGGACCGGGCCGTCGCGGGCCGTGTGCTCACCCTGATCACCGAGCGGGCCGACGCCGAGCTGGCCGCCCTGGCCGCCCCGGCCACCCTGGCCAAGTAGTGGAATATTGAACAACCGGGTTCCGTTGTGGGCCTCGAAGGAGGTCACCAGTGGAGTCTCGAGTGGACACGACGTACTACGACCAGGGGACCGCGGCGGAGCGCTGGGAGCGGGCGCGGCTGTTCTTCGACGCCAAGGACTACGCGGGCGCGGCCCGTGTGCTGGCCGGGCTGGTCGAGGAGGTGCCGGAGCAGACCGGCCCCCGGCTGCTGCTGGCGCGCTCCTACTACCACTCGGCCCAACTGCGGCGCGCCGAGGCCGAGTTGCGCCTCATCGTCGAGCGCGACCCGGTGGAGCACTACGCCCGGCTGATGCTGGGCCGCACGCTCCAGCGGCAGGGGCGGCACACGGAGGCTGAGTCGCATCTGCGGATCGCCTCGGCGCTCGCGGGCGACTTCGAGACCGTCTGAAACAGGGTGACCGCCGAGTTCGCCGAGGACATGGCGGAGACCAGCGTGCCCACGGCGGCGCCCCAGGGCCAGCAGGGCCGCCACCCTGCGCGGTAGAACAGGGCCCGCCGTTCGGCCGGGGCGAGGCCGTCGAGCAGTCCGCTGGTGACGACCACCCGGCCCGGGGTGCCCGGGAGCGCGTAGGCGTACGGTGCGGTGTCGGGCAGGACGGCCACCGTGGTGCCGAGGGCTCCGGCCGGCGCCCGCCGGGCCCGGCGGGTCACCCGGCGGTGCCGGGCCAGGGTGCGTCCGCAGGCCGCGGCCACCAGGGCCAGGGCGGGGATGGCGGCGCGCCCGGCGATCTCGTCGTGCGGGACGGCGGCCCGTACCTCGGGGTCGGACCAGCCGCCGGGTGGCCGTGAGCGGGTGCAGGTGCCCCTCGGCGAGCCGGGCGACCGGCCCCGCGGACAGCGGAAGCACCAGCGGCAGGAAGACGAAGACCCCCATGGGGCGTCAGTGCGCCTCCCCGGTCTCCGCGGCCTCCAGCAGGGCGCGCAGGACCTGTTCGTCGCCGGGCGGCAGGGCGGTGACGAAGCCGGCGAGGACGGCCTCGCGGTCCCGTTCGCCGTCGAGGAGGCGGCGCATGCGGAGGGCCGCGAGGCGGGCCACGTCGGCGGTCGGCATCCATACGAAGGAGCGGCCCTGCCGTTCGCGGGAGACGACGTCCTTGGCGAGCAGCCGGGTCAGGATGGTCACGACAGTGGTGTGGGCGAGGTCGCCGCCGAGCCGCAGCCGCACCCAGGACGCGGTGACCGGCCCCTCCGCCTCGCGCAGCGCGCCGAGGACCTGGCCCTCCGGCGTCGGCGTGTCGGACCACGCTACTTCACGTCGGCCGCGCTCCCGTACGTCCTGTGCCCACGGCGGTGGGCGATCTCGCCGAGGACGATGTCCACGGCCAGGAAGGCGGCCAGCGGGATGCCGAGCAGGGGGACGAAGTATCCGAGGACGGCGATCGCCGCCATCGCCGGGACCAGGATGTACGGGGGCACCTGCGCCCAGGCGCCGCGCGGGACCGGGCGGCCGAAGGCGGAGCCGCGGCCGCGCTGCCACCACATGCGGTAGCCCCACAGGATCAGCAGGACCAGGGCGAGCGCGAGCAGGGCCAGCGCGATCTGGTTGACGATCCCGAACAGGATGCCGGTGTGCAGGTCGATGCCCCAGCGGGTCAGCTTGGCGAGCACGGGGTGGTCGTCGAACCGCACGACGTCGGTGACCTGGCCGGTGGCCGGGTCGACGGCCACCGCGTCCTGCTTCTCGGGCCAGCTGCGCTGGACCTGCTTGACGACGTACGCCGAGTTCGCGTCGGCGGGCGGGACGATCTCGACCGGGTCGGTGAGGCCCTTCGCCCGCGCCGCGGCGAGCACCTTGTCGAGACCGACGCCGTGCCCGGCGTCTCCTCCGGAGGCGGCGGCCGAACCGTGGCCCGCGTGCTCGCCGCTCGCCGCGGCCGAGACCGAGGGGGTGGCCTGGCCGAGGGAGGTACGCAGTTCGTCGACATTGGCTCCGGCGTACGTGGACCAGGTCAGGCCGGTCGCCGAGAGGAAGAAGAAGCCGGCCGCGGCCCACACGCCGACGGTGCCGTGCAGACCGAGGGTGCGGCGCCGTCCACTGGTGCCGCGCACCTTGCGCAGGGCGCGGCGCCGGGAGAACCACAGCGCCAGACCGCCGCCGGAGATCACCCACAGCCAGCTGGCGGCGAACTCGCTGTAGAGGCGGCCGGTGTCACCGAGGTGCAGATCGCGGTGGAGTTCGTCGATCCAGGTGCGCAGGGGCAGCGCGCCGGTGGATCCGTACTGTTCGAGCGCGCCGCGCACCTTGGCGGTGTACGGGTCGACGAAGACGGCGAGGGTGCGGTCGGCGCCGACGCCCTCGACGCCGGACAGCAGCACCCTGGTCGTCGCGTCGGCCTCCGGCGAGGGGCGTACGGCGGAGACGGTGCCCTCGGGGTGGGCCTTGCGGGCGGCGGCCACCTGCTCGGAGATCGGCAGCTTGCTCTTGCCGGCCGGGACGGTCAGCTCATGGCCGTACACGAGTTTCTCGGCCTGGAACGAGCCCGCGTACAGCAGGCCGGTCACGGCGGCGACGAGCAGGAACGGCGCGACCAGTACGCCCGCGTAGAAGTGCAGACGGAGGATCAGGGGACGCAGCGGGGCCCAGCGGCTCGGGGAGGGGGCCGGGGCGGGGCGTCGGGGAGCCTCGTCCGTGGTGGTCGAGGGAGCGGTGGACATCGGCGGTGTTCTCCGGGGGCTTGTTTCGCACGGTTGGTGGTCCAGTGGTCGGGGCGTCGTACGGTCCAGTTCCCGGCATGTGAAGTGGCGTCCGTCACATGGACGGTGCGGAGGGCGTGCGATCCTGGCGAGATGGCATCTCCCTCCGGTCGTACGCCCCTTGCCGAGCGGGTCGAGGAACTCCTCGCCACCGACGGTCCGTTGCCGATCATGGCGGCCGGTGACCCGGTGCTGCGGGACGGAACCGAGCCGTTCGAGGGCCAGTTGGAGCCCGCGCTGCTGGCCCGGTTCGTCCAGGCGCTGCGCCTCACCATGCACGCGGCCCCGGGCGTGGGGCTCGCCGCGCCGCAGGTCGGGGTGGGACTGCGGATCGCGGTCATGGAGGACCCCGCGCCGGTGCCGGAGGAGATCCGGCTGGCCCGGGGGCGGGTGCCGCAGCCGTTCCGGGTGCTGGTCAATCCGTCGTACGAGCCCGTGGGCGACGGCCGGGCGGCGTTCTTCGAGGGCTGTCTGAGCGTGCCCGGCTGGCAGGCGGTGGTGGTCCGGCACGCCGAGGTACGGCTGCGGGGCGAGGACGAGCACGGGCATGCGGTCGACGAGCTCTTCACCGGCTGGCCCGCCCGCATCGTCCAGCACGAGACGGACCACCTCGACGGCACCCTCTACCTCGACCGGGCCGAGCTTCGCTCCCTGTCCTCACCCGAGGCGATGGCGTCCCGCTGGAACGAGCCGACGCCCGAGCGGGCCGCGCGGAAGCTGGGGTTCGACCTGCCCTAGGCGGTCCGGGCTGCTGGGGGCTCCGCCCCCAGACCCCCGGCCTATGCCCACCCACCACCCGTGCGAGTGGGCTGGGAGGCGTGGCTCTCCTCTGTCGTCGCCGTCGGCTGGAAGGCGAGGCGCGCTCTTGTCAGCCCGTCTGGGGGTGCCCCCTCTGGGGGAGTTTGAGGACGAGGCCGTTCAGGCCGAAGGGGGGTCCAGGGGGCGCAGCCCTCTGGGCATGCTCAGCCCCGGTAAGCCTCCAGCAGCCGCAGCCAGACCTCGCTCAGGGTCGGATACGACGGGACGGCGTGCCACAGGCGGCTGACGGGGACCTGGCCGGCGACGGCGATGGTGGCCGAGTGGATGAGCTCGCCGACACCGGGCCCGACGAACGTGACACCGCGCAGGATCTCCGACTCCAGGTCGACGACCATACGGGCACGCCCCCGGTAGCCGTCGCCGTACAGCCCCGCCCCGGCGACGGACGAGAACTCGACATCGACGGCACGGACCCGGTACCCGGCCTGTTCCGCCTCGGCGAGGGAGAGGCCGACCGCGGCGGCCTCGGGGTCGGTGAAGACGACCTGCGGCACGGCGTGGCGGTCGGCGGTGGCGGCATGGGCGCCCCACGGCTCGGAGTCCGGCACGCTCCCGCCGGAGGCCCGGGCGGCGATGGCGGCGCCCGCGATACGGGCCTGGTACTTGCCCTGATGGGTGAGCAGGGCACGGTGGTTGACGTCGCCGACGGCGTACAGCCACTCGGTGCCGGTGACGCGCAGGCTGTCGTCGACGTCCAGCCAGGAGCCGGGCTCCAGGCCCACGGTGTCGAGGCCGATGTCGTCGGTGCGCGGAGCGCGCCCGGTGGCGAACAGGATCTCGTCGGCCTCGATCCGGTCGCCCGACCCGGTGACGGCCACGACGGTGCCGTTCTCCCGGGTCACCGACTCCACGGACGTGCCGGTGCGGACGTCGACGCCGGCCTCCGTGAGCGCCTCGGCGACCAGTTCACCGGCGAACGGCTCCATCCGGGGCAGCAGGCCCTTGCCCCGGACCAGGACGGTGACCCGCGAGCCGAGGGCCTGCCAGGCGGTGGCCATCTCGGTGGCGACGACACCGCCGCCGACCACGATCAGCCGGCCCGGCGCGGACTTTCCGCTGGTTGCCTCCCGGCTGGTCCACGGCCGCACCTCGGCGAGCCCGGGCAGGTCCGGCAGCCCGGCACGGGTGCCGGTGCACACGGCGACGGCCTGCCGGGCGGTGAGGGTGGTGACGCGGCCGTCGGGGCCGGTCACGGTGACCGTACGGGGCCCGGCGAGCCTGCCGTGGCCCCGGTGGAGGTCGGCGCCGATGCCGTCCAGCCAGCCGACCTGGCCGTCGTCCTTCCAGTGCGAGGTGTACTCGTCCCGCCGGGCGAGCACCGCGGCCGCGTCGAGGGGCCCCTGGACGGCCTGGCTCAGGCCGGGCAGGCGGCGGGCGTCGGCTCGGGCGATGACCGGGCGCAGCAGCGCCTTGCTGGGCATGCACGCCCAGTAGGAGCATTCGCCGCCGACCAGCTCGCTCTCGACGACCGCGGTGGTCAGACCCGCCGCACGGGTGCGGTCGGCGACGTTCTCCCCCACCGGGCCGGCCCCGAGCACGACGACGTCGTAAACGATGGATTCCGTTTCCGTCATGGGCCCAGTCTGGTGGGTGGTGTGCCGGGTGGCCACATGGGTAGGCGGCCGGAATATGTACTCAGCGGGCCGTGTTTTCGCCCACGGCTTCCGCCCCTATGCCCAGGAAGAGGTAGACACATGAGCAGCACCGTGGAGCTCACCAAGGAGAACTTCGACCAGACGGTCACGGAGAACGAGTTCGTCCTGATCGACTTCTGGGCCTCCTGGTGCGGGCCGTGCCGTCAGTTCGCACCCGTGTACGAGCAGGCGGCCGAGGAGAACCCGGACCTGGTGTTCGGCAAGGTGGACACCGAGGCCCAGCCGGAGCTGGCCCAGGCGTTCGGTATCCAGTCGATCCCGACCCTGATGATCGTCCGTGACCAGGTCGCCGTGTTCGCCCAGCCCGGCGCGCTGCCCGAGTCCGCCCTCACGGACGTCATCGGGCAGGCCCGGAAGCTGGACATGGACGAGGTCCGCAAGAGCATCGCCGCCCAGCAGGGCGACGCCGAGGGCGAGTAGCCCCCGGCGCGCCCGGGCTTTTAGAAGGGGTAGGCCGCAACGTCGCCGCGCACCGTCGTCCAGCGCACCTCGGTGAAGGCCTCCAGGTTGGCCTCGCCGCCGAAGCGGGCGCCGGTGCCGGACGCGGCGATCCCGCCGAAGGGGGCCACCGCCTCGTCGTTCACCGTCTGGTCGTTGATGTGGACGATGCCGGTGGGAATGCGCTCGGCCAGGTCCAGGCCGCGTGCCGCGTCCCTGGTGACGATGCCCAGGGAGAGCCCGTACGGGCCGTCCGCCGCGAGGGCGGCCGCCTCGTCGGCGGTACGGAACGACCGCACGGGCGCGACGGGGCCGAACACCTCCTCGGCGTACGCGGGGGTGTCGTCGTCGACGCCCGCGAGCACCGTCGGCCGGTAGAAGAGCCGGTCGTGCGTGCCGCCCGCGGCGAGCTTCGCGCCGCGCGCGGTGCTCGCCCCGACCAGGCCGTGGATCTTGGAGAGCTGGCCCTCGTCGATGACCGGGCCGAGGTGCACCTGGTCGCGGTGCGGGTCGCCGACCGCCAGGGAGTCGGCCTTGGCGGCGAGCCGTTCGACGTACTCCTCGTAGAGGGAGGCGTGCACCAGGTGGCGGCCGGTCGTCATGCAGATCTGCCCCTGGTGGAAGAACGAGCCCCAGGCGGCGGTGGAGATCACGGCGTCGAGATCGGCGTCCTCCAGCACGAGCAGTGCGGAGTTCCCGCCGAGTTCGAGGTGCGCGCGCTTGAGATGGCGGCCGGCCGCCTCGCCGACCGCGCGGCCCGCCGCGGTGGACCCGGTGAAGGAGATGACCGGCACCCGCGGGTCCTCGACCAGGGCGGCGCCGACCTCGGCCCCGCCGGGCAGTACGTGCAGCAGGCCCTCCGGCAGCCCCGCTTCCGCGAAGACGGCGGCGAGGGCGAGCCCGCCGCAGACCGCGGTGCGCGGATCCGGCTTCAGCAGCACCGCGTTGCCCAGGGCGAGGGCCGGGGCGACGGAGCGTATGGAGAGGATCAGCGGGGCGTTGAAGGGGGAGATCACACCGACGACGCCGGCCGGGACCCGGCGGGTGTACGACAGCCGGGGGGCCTCGCTGGGCAGGACCTGTCCGGCCGGGCGGGAGGCGAGGGCGGCGGCCTCGTAGCACTCCTGGGCGGCGACGTGCAGTTCGAAGTCCGCCTTGCCGGGGATGGAACCGGATTCGCGGACGATCCACTCGCGCAGCTCTTCGGCGTGCGCGGTGAACAAGTCACCGGCCCTGCGCAGCACTTGGGCGCGGATGAAGTGGGGGGTGTTGGCCCAGTCCCGCTGCGCGGTACGGGCCGCCCGCGCGGCCGCCTCGACGTCCTCGGGGGCGGCGAGGACGACCGTGCCGAGCGGGTCGCCGGTGGCGGGCTCGGTGACGGAGTACTGAATTCCCCGCAGAACAGGGGAGTTGGCGGACTGCCAGGTCTTGGGTTCGAGCAAGGGCATGGCGGCTCTCCGATCGCCGGGGGGCATTTGGTTGAGCGCGCAACATCCTAGTCCGCGATCAGCTCCGCGATCAGCTGGAGTCCCGCTGCACCACCGACGCGCCCAGGACTTTGTGCGTCTCGGGTGCGGCGCCGGGTTCGCGCACCGCGCGGTCGACGAGTTCGGCGAGGTCGCGGCCGGAGGGCAGCTCGATATGGATCGTGCTGAGCCGGGGCCGCAGCAGCCGGCCGAGCATCAGGTCGTCGGACCCGATCACCGCCGTCTCCTCGGGGATGCGGACACCCTCGTCCTGAAGGGCGCGCATCAGCAGCATCGCGTACTCGTCGTTGTACGCGAACACCGCGTCGAGGCCCAACTCCCGCCAGCGCGCGGCCAGTCGGGCGGCGGCCTGCTCGTCGTGGGCGAGCGGGAGCGCGGTGACCGTGGCGTCCGTGTCGCGCAGGGCCTGCCGTACGCCCTCCAGGCGGGGCCGGGAGAAGACCTCGAGGCCGGGCTCCTCGGGGACGACGACCCCGATGCGGCGCCGGCCGCGGGCGTGGAGGTGGGCGCCGGCACACTGGCCGACGCCGGCATGGTCCATCAGTAACGCGTGCGCCCCCTCGACCCGTTCGGGGCCGAGGGTGACGACGGCTCGGGCACCGGCCCGCTTGAGTACGGCGACACCCGCGGGGCCGGGTCCGGCGCCGGGCACCAGGACGGCGACCGGCCGCAGTTCGGCCCAGGCCCGGGCGGCCTCGTCGCCGTGCAGGCCGACGGTGCCGTACTGCACGACGGTGTAGTCCAACCGGCCGAGGGCCCACTGGAGTTCGTTGATGAACTGGCCGTAGAGCGGGCCGACGGGCACGGTCGGGGCGGGCATCAGCACCATGCGGCTGTGTCCGGCGCGCAGACTGCGGGCCGCCGCGTGGGGCACGTACCCGAGTTCCTTCGCGGCCTGGTGGACACGGCGGCGCGTCGGCTCGCTGATCCGTACCGCACTGGTGTTGTTCAGGACGTAGGAGACGGTCGCGCGCGAGACGCCTGCCAGGCGGGCCACATCGGCGCTCGTGGGAACGGAGCGCGGTGCGGGTGATCCGGGCGGGGGCGAGTTCGGTATCTGCACCATGACGTACCGCATCTTGGCAGAAGGCCTGGGGCCGGGGGCGCGCGGGGGAAGGTGGTTCACGGTTGCACGAAACATCGAACACATGGCCCTCGGGCCTCAGGCGGGCCGCACCGCACCCGTCACGCGGTCGACGAGGTCGGTCCAGCCGGCCTCCAGCCGCTCCATCGGCATCCCGCACTGCCGGGTCAGATGGCTGATCAGGGCGGGGTCGAGATACGCCATCAGTGTCAGGGAGAGCAACTCGCAGTCGGCGTCCGGCAGGATCTGCCGCAGCAGCACCATGACGTGCGTACGCAGGGCCCGGAACGCGGGGTGGGCGAACCGGCGGGTCGGCTCCGACTGGGCGGCCAGCTCCAGATCCAGCCGCTCGGCCGAGCGGTACAGCACCGCCACGCCGAACGCCCGCAGCCGCTCCAGGGGCGGCGCTCCGGGGCCCAGCGGCGGCGGCCCGCCGAGGAAGTCGGCCTGCAACTGCCTGCCCGAGTGGTCGAGCAGCGCCATCAGCAGCCCGGTGCGGTCGCCGAACCGGCGGAAGACGGTCCCCTTGCCCACCTGGGCCGCCGCGGCCACCGCCTCCATCGTGACCCCGGCCACCCCCTGCTCCGCGATCAGCCGGGCCGCGGCCTGAAGGAGCTTCGCGCGGTTTCGGGCGGCGTCGGCGCGCAGGCACGGCTCATCGGGGGCCGGGCCGACCTCCAGCAGCTGGGGCGTGTCGACGGGCTCCTCGGACTTGGGGAAGGGCGGCAGGGCGCTGGACATGAAGACAGCGTAAAGCACCCGGAACAAAACTGGACCGCGGTCCGTTTAGGGTGCTAGAAAGTTAACCGGACCCCGGTCCGGATCGTTACAGCGATGTTTCAGCCCCTTGGAGAACCCCCATGTCTGTTCGCATCCTTGCGCTCGTCGGCAGCCTCCGCGCCGGTTCGCACAACCGTCAGCTCGCCGAGGCGGCCGTCAAGCTCGCTCCCGAGGGTGCCGAGGTCGACCTGTTCGAGGGCCTGGCCGACATCCCCTTCTACAACGAGGACATCGACGTCCCGGGCAGCGTCCCGGCCGCCGCCGCCAAGCTGCGCGAGGCCGCCCAGGCCGCCGACGCGTTCCTGCTCTTCTCCCCCGAGTACAACGGCACCATCCCGGCCGTCCTGAAGAACGCCATCGACTGGCTGTCCCGCCCGTACGGCGCCGGCGCCTTCGGCGGAAAGCCCGTCGCCGTGGTCGGCACCGCCTTCGGCCAGTACGGCGGCGTGTGGGCCCAGGACGAGGCCCGCAAGGCCGTGGGCATCGCCGGCGGCAAGGTCGTCGAGGACATCAAGCTCTCCATCCCGGGCTCCCTGACCCGCTTCGCCGAGACCCACCCGGCCGACGACGTCGAGGTCGCCGCCCAGCTGACCGAGGTCGTCGCGCGCCTGCACGGCAACGTGGGCGTGGCCGCCTGATCCGGGCCACCGCACCCTGAAGGGGCCGCAGCCTCATGGGCTGCGGCCCCTTCGCGTACCACCGGGCCACCCGCCGTACGGCGGGCAGGTTCCGCCGTACGGCGGCCTCCTGGCGGGCGGCGGTGCGCCGATGATGACGGTACGAGCCGCAGCACCCCGTGTGAGGAGAAGCCATGCCTTCGACCCCGCCCCCGCCCCCGTTCGACCCGGAACTCGCCGCCGCCCTGGAGACGATCAGGGACGCGATCTCGCCGGGGCTCACCCCGGAGGAGATCGACACCGCCCGGCAGGGGCCGGGGATCGAACTACTGGCGGATCTCGACCTCACCCTGGGCGGGGTGTTCGACGTGGAGGACCGCACGGTCCCGGGCCCCGCGGACGCACCCGACGTCTCCCTCCTCGTCTGCCGCCCGGTAGCCCCGGCGGGCAGCGGCCCGCTGCCGGTGATCTATCACGTCCACGGGGGCGGCATGATCCTCGGCAACAACCGGGTCGGTGTGGACGGCCCGCTGGAGTGGGCGCGGGAACTGGGCGCGGTCGTGGTCTCCGTCGAGTACCGGCTCGCCCCGGAACACCCTCACCCGGCGCCGGTCGACGACGTCCTCGCGGGCCTGCTGTGGACGGCGGAGCACGCCAAGGAGATCGGCGGCGACCCCGAGCGGATCGTGCTCGCCGGGGCCAGCGCGGGCGGCGGCCTCACCGCGGCGCTCGCCCTGCTGCTCCGCGACCGCCGGGGCCCGAGACCCCTCGGGCAGATGCTGCTGTGCCCGATGCTCGACGACCGCAACGACACCTTCTCCAGCCACCAGATGGCGGGCCTCGGCATATGGGACCGCACCGCCAACGAGACCGGCTGGGGTGCCCTCCTCGGCGCGAGCCGGGGCGGCCCCGACGTGTCGCCGTACGCCGCCCCCGCCCGCGCCACCGACCTCTCCGGCCTCCCGCCGGCCTTCCTCGACGTCGGCTCCGCGGAGACCTTCCGCGACGAGGTGGTCGCCTACGCCTCCCGGATCTGGAGTTGCGGCGGCACCGCCGAACTCCACGTCTGGCCCGGCGGCTTCCACGGCTTCGACGGCTTCGCCCCCCAGGCCGCCCTGTCCCAGGCGGCCCGGACGGCACAGCTTCAGTGGCTGCGCAGACTGCTGGCCGGGGGCTGACCGACCGCGGCGGGATGCCGCACCATGAAGGCATGAAAGAACTGGCCGGGCGGCTGGCCGCGGTGGATCCGGATGCCGGGGCCGCGGTCCGGGTCATCGCCTACTTCGACCGGCTGGCCGAGAGCCGGGCCGGGCTGGAGGCGTTGGTGCGGGGGGCCGCCGTGCTGGCCGGGTGTGCCGCGCGGCTGGTGGATGAGGAGCGGCGGGTCGGGTTGCGGGTGGGGCCCGACGGGCGGCGGGCGGAGGTGGCGGGGGCGCCGGATCCGGGCTGGCCGTGCGCGCCGCTGGTGCCGGGCGGGCCGCCGGCGCTGTGGCTGGAGCGGGTGGCGGCCGAGCCGAGCGTCGTGGACGCGGTGGTGCTGGAGCGGGCCGCGGCGGCCGTGCGGGCGGTGCTGGACCGTACCCGGGGGCGTGCCCCCACCGCACCGGTCGACGATCCGGCGCTGGTGGAGGCGGTCCTGGATGCCGGTGCGAGCGAGCAGGTACGGCTGCACGCGGCCCGGCGCCTCGGCCTGGACGGGAGGGCCAGGGTCGTCGCACCTGCCGACGGGCCGCCCCGGATCGTGCCCCGGGAGGCCGGTGTCGTGCCGCCCGCCGGGCGGGTGGGCGTCGGCCCCGCCGTGCCCGTGCTGGAACTCCCGCGTTCCTGGGCCGCCGCCCGTACCGCGCTGCGGTTCACGAGCGCGCGGGAGCCTGGGCAGCGTGTGGTGTGGGCCGAGGAACTGGGCGATGTCGCGCTGCTCGCCGAGCTGGTCGCGCCGGGTGCCGAGCCGCCGCCCGATGTGCGGGCCGTGGAGGCCGCCGCGGCGGACGCGCCCTGGATGCTGCGCACGCTGCACGCCGTGGCCTCGACGGCGAGTCTGCGGGCGGCCGCCGCCGAGGCCGGCGTGCACCACTCCACGCTCCAGGACCGGCTCGCCCACGCCGAGCACCTGCTGGGCTGGCCCGTGCGCACCCCGCAGGGCCGGTTCCGGCTGCAACTCGCCCTGACGATGAGGCACTTGGCGCGGGACAGGGTCCACGGCGAGGATCAGTAGACGTCGCGGACGTAGCGCTTGTCGGCGGTGAGCTGCTTGACGTACGCCGCCGCGTCGTCCTCGGTCAGTGAGCCATGGACCACGGCGATGTCCTTCAGGGCGCGGTCGACGTCCTTGGCCATGCGGGAGGCGTCGCCGCAGACGTAGAAGTGGGCGCCGTCCTTCAGCCAGGACCACAGCAGGGGGCCGTGTTCGCGCATCCGGTCCTGGACGTAGACCTTGGCGCGCTGGTCGCGGGAGAAGGCGGTGTCCAGGCGGGTGAGGGTGCCCTCGGCGAGCAGGGCGGTCAGCTCCTCCTCGTAGTAGAAGTCGGTGGCCCGGTGCTGTTCGCCGAAGAACAGCCAGTTGGGGGCCTTGTGGCCACGGGCCCGGCGCTCCTGGAGGAAGCCGAGGAAGGGGGCCACGCCGGTGCCCGGGCCGACCATCACCATCGGGGTGGCGGGGTCGGCCGGCGGGCGGAAGTTCGGCGAGCGCTGGACGTGGACGGGCACCGGGGTGTCCGGGTCGGCGTCGGCGAGGAACGGGGAGCAGACGCCCTGCCGGGCGCGGCCGTCCAGGTTCTCGTAGCGGACGACGGACACCGTCAGGGACACCAGATGGGGGTCGGTCAGCGGGCTGGAGGAGATCGAGTACAGGCGGGGTTGCAGACGGCCCAGCACGTCGGTCCAGGCCTGCGCGTCCGCGCGGACCCCGTACTCGGTGACGACGTCCACCGCCTGCCGGCCCCAGGACCACTTCGCCAGCTCGCCCTTGTTGTCCGGGCGCAGCAGCTTGCGCAGCTCGCGCGGGTCGCGGGCCCGGTCGGCGACGAAGCGCAGCAGATCGGGGCCGAGGCGGGTGATGTCCAGGTGGCGCAGGAAGGCGTCGCCGAGGGGCAGTTCCCCCACTCCGTCCACCCGTACCGCCGCCTGGGCGTCCAGGCCGGTGACGGCCAGCCATTCCGTCATCAGCTCCGGGGAGTTCAGGGGCCGTACGCCCAGCGCGTCGCCCGCCTCGTAGACGAGGGGCTCCTCGCTGTCGCGGGTGTCGAAGGTGAAGCGGCGGACCTCCTTGCCCGCGCCGGGCAGGCTGAGCAGCCGGTTGCCGGTCAGGCGGGCGGTGACCGGGGCGGGCTTGCGGGCGCGGCCGGCGGACGGGGCCGACGTGGGGGCCGGGGCGGGGGCCGGGGCCGTCTGGGCGGCGTCCTTGAGGGCGGTGAGCACCTCGTCGAGCCAGGCCTCGGCGGTGCTCTCGTAGTCGGGTTCGCAGTCGGTGCGCGGGGCCAGGCGGACCGCGCCCAGTTCGTCGAGGCGCCGGTCCAGACGGCGGCCGTGCCCGCAGAAGTCGTCGTACGAGGAGTCGCCGAAGGCCAGTACGGCGTAGCGCCGGCCCTCCAGGCGGCCGGCGTCGGGCGCGGCCAGGGTGTCCCAGAAGCCGGCCCCGTTGTCGGGGGCGTCGCCGTCGCCGAAGGTGCTGGTGATCAGCAGCAGGTCGGCGTCGGACGGCAAGGTGGTGAGGTCGGCCTCGTCCATGGCGAGGAGGGAGGCTGCGTGCCCGCCGGAGGTGATCCGGTGGGCGGTGGCGGCCGCGAACTCCTCGGCGTTGCCGGTCTGCGAGGCCCACAGGATCACGACCTGGCGGCCGGCGGCGGTCACGGCCTGCGGGACGCCGGCCGCCCTGGAGTACATCCCGGCGAGGGTGCCGTTGACCCACAGGGCGTGCTCGGGGCTGAACGGGGCGTCCGGCGGCAGCACCGGGACACCGGGGGCGCCGGCGGGGATGCCGGCGAGGAAGCCGACCAGGTACTGCCGTTCGCGCTCGGTGAGCACGGGCGGCGGGGCGGGGTCGAGCCCGAAGACCGAGGCGGCGGCATTGAGCAGGCTCGCGGACACGGGATGCGGCGTCACGACCGCCGGTGTCTCCTCGCGCGCAGGCCGCACGGTCACCGGCGCCGACACCTTGGCCAGCGACACCGCGCACACCTTGAACTCGGGCTGGAAGGACAGCGGGTCCACGGCGTCGTTCGTGACGGCGTTGACGCTGAGGTACTCGCCGAACAGGTCGTTCCAGTGGAAGGGCGCGAAGCAGCAGCCCGGCCGCACCCGGTCGGTGACGACGGCGGGCAGCACGGCGCGCCCGCGCCGGGAGGCGACCTCCAGCGAGTCGCCGTCGGCTATGCCCAGGGCGGCGGCGTCCTCGGGGTGCACCTCGACGAAGGGGCCGGGGTTGAGCTTGTTCAGCTTGGCCACCTTCGCCGTCTTGGTGAGGGTGTGCCACTGGTGCTGGAGCCGGCCCGTGCCCAGCACGTAGGGATAGTCGTCGTCCGGCATCTCGGCGGGCGGCAGATGCGGGCGGGCGTGGAAGACGGCGCGGCCGGAGGGGGTGGGGAAGGTGAGGCTGCCGTCCTCACCGACGTAGCGGACCGGGTTGCGGTCGGGGCCGTCGGCGGTCGGCGCGGGCCACTGGACGGGGGTGTCGCGCAGCCGCTCGTACGTCACCCCGCGCAGGTCGTAGCCGGTCAGCGGGTTGTGGGCGCGCTTGATCTCCTCGAAGACCTGCTCGGCGCTGTCGTAGGAGAAGCCCTGTTCGTAGCCCATGGCGCGGGCGACGGCGGCGATGATCCGCCAGTCGGCGGTGGCCTCGCCGGGCGGGTCGGCGGCGGGCCGGGCGAGGGTGAGGTTGCGTTCGCTGTTGACGAGGACGCCCTCGGACTCGGTCCACAGGGCGCCGGGCAGGACCACGTCGGCGTACGCATTGGTCTCCGTGTCGGTGAAGACGTCCTGGGTGACGACGAACTCGGCGGCCTCCAGGCCCTCGATGACCGTACGGCGGTTGGCGACGGACGCGACCGGGTTGGTGCAGATGATCCAGCACGCCTTGATGTCCCCGTCGGCCATCTTCTGGAACATCTCCACGGTGCCCCGGCCGACGCCGTCCGCGCGGAGGGTGCCCGGGGGCAGCTCCCACAGCTCCTCCGTGAAGGCGCGGTCGGCGTCGGCGAGCACGGACCGCTGGCCGGGCAGGCCGGGGCCCATGTAGCCCATCTCGCGGCCGCCCATGGCGTTGGGCTGGCCGGTGAGGGAGAAGGGGCCGCTGCCGGGGCGGCAGATCTTCCCGGTGGCGAGGTGGAGGTTGACCAGGGCGTTGGTGTTCCAGGTGCCGTGGGTGGACTGGTTGAGGCCCATGGTCCAGCAGCTGGTCCACTCCCCCGCCTCGCCGATCAGCCGGGCCGCCTCGCGGATGTCGTCCTCGGCCAGGCCGGTGAGCTCGGCGACGGCGGCGGGCGGGTGGTCGGCGAGGAAGGCGGGCATCGCCTCCCAGCCCTCGGTGTGGGCGGCGATGAAGTCGGGGTCGGTGTGCCCGTTGACGTGCAGCAGGTGCAGCAGGCCGTTGAGCAGCGCGAGGTCGGTGCCCGGCCTGATCTGGAGGAACAGGTCGGCCTTCGCGGCCGTGGCGGTGCGGCGCGGGTCGACGACGATCAGCTTGGCGCCGGCCGACTTCACCCGGTCCATCATGCGCAGGAAGAGGATGGGGTGGCAGTCGGCCATGTTCGAGCCGATGACCAGGAACACGTCGGCGCGGTCCAGGTCCTGGTAGGAGCCGGGCGGGCCGTCCGCGCCGAGCGACAGCTTGTAGCCGGTGCCGGCGCTGGCCATGCACAGCCGGGAGTTGGACTCGATCTGGTTGGTGCGGATGAATCCCTTGGCGAGCTTGTTGGCGAGGTACTGGGCCTCGAGGCTCATCTGTCCCGACACGTACAGGGCGACCGCGTCGGGCCCGTGCTCGTCGACGATCGCCCGCAGCCGCCCCGCCGTCTGAGCGACCGCCGCGTCCAGCGGGGCGGGCACCGGCTCGTCGCCGCGCTCGGGCCGGATCAGGGCCGTGGTCAGCCGCCCCGGGGCGGAGAGCATCTCGGCGGTGGTGGCGCCCTTGGTGCACAGCCGGCCGAAGTTCGCCGGGTGCTCCTTGTCGCCGGACGCCTTCAGGACCGTACGGCGTCCGTCCGGTCCCCTGCCGATGCCCAGGACCATGCCGCAGCCCACACCGCAGTACGAGCAGACCGTCCGCACCGTCTCCGGCATGCCGTCGGTCCCCGAGTCCGGCGCGGCCACGGGCGCCCCCCTTGTCGTGTACTGGGTCGTCCTGTCGTACGCGGCGACGGTACGAAGGGCTCATTACACGAAGGTCGCTGAGCGGATCACCGGGAGTTAAGACCGCCGCACACAGCGGGCCGGGGGCGTGTGAGCGCCCTGCCGCACGACGCCGCGCGAACGCTCCACCTGGGAGGACGCGTCACTCCCCCGGCTCCGGGATCAGGTCGGCGGCCCCCTCGGGCTGCGAGAACCCGATCGCATGCGAAGCATCCACGCCGGCTGAGCCCACGCACGGACCGGAGAACCACGCCGCGCGAACGCTCCCCCGGAAGGGACACGTCCGCGCGGCTGGAGCCCCGTGTGCCGGTCAGCCCGCCGCGCGGACCGCCTCGCGGATCAGGTCGGCGACCTCCTTGGGCTGGGAGACGGCGACCGCGTGGGAGGCGCCCTCGAGTTCCACGACGGTGGCGCCGGCGCGCTTGGCGCCGAAGCGTTCCACCTCCGGGTTGATCGCCTCGTCCGCGCCGGCGATCAGCGCCCAGGAGGGCTTGGTCTTCCAGGCCGCCGCGGTGGCGGTCTCCTCGAAGGCGGCGGCCGCGAGCGGACGCTGGGCGGCGGCGAGGATCTTGGTGACGCCGGCGGGCACGTCGGCGGCGAAGACCGAGGGGAAGGCGTCCTCCGCGATGGTGACCTCGACGGCGCGCTCGCCGCCCGCCACCGGGTACGTCCACTCCTTGAGGTTGCTCACCAGCGGGGAGAGCGGGAAGCGGCCCTGGAGCTCGCCGAGGCTCTCGCCCTCCTCCGGGACGTAGGCGGCCACGTAGACCAGGCCGACGACGTTCTCGGTGGTGCCGGCCACGGTGATGAGGGCACCGCCGTAGGAGTGGCCGACCAGGACGACGGGGCCGTCGATCTGGGCGGCGACCGAGGCGACGTAGGCGGCGTCGGAGGCGAGGCCGCGCAGCGGGTTGGGCGGGGCGATCACGGGGATGCCGTGGCCCTGGAGTTCGGCGATGACCCCGGACCAGCTGCCGGCGTCCGCGAAGGCGCCGTGGATCAGGACGACGGTGGGGGTGGAGGTGGTCATGTCGGTGTGTCTCCCGGGGTTCAGGCGGTGTGCAGGGCGGCGCGCAGGGTGTCCGCGGCCAGCGTGATGGCGAACTGGGCCGCGTGCGTCTCGCGCATGGCGTTGACCATCACGAAGTCGTGGATGATGCCCTGGACCCGGACGGCGGTGACCGGGACCCCGGCCGCGCGCAGCTTGTTCGCGTAGGCCTCGCCCTCGTCGCGCAGCACGTCGGCCTCGGCGGTGATGACCAGGGCCGGAGGCAGACCGGTGAGCTGCTCGGTGGTGGCGCGCAGCGGGGAGGCGGTGATCTCGGCGCGCTGGTCCTCGTCGGTCGTGTACTGGTTCCAGAACCACTGCATGCCGTCGCGGCGCAGGAAGTAGCCCTCGGCGAACTGGTGGTAGGAGCCGGTGTCGAAGCTCGCGTCGGTGACCGGGTAGAAGAGGACCTGCTGGACCAGCGGCAGACCGCCGCGCTCCTTGGCCATCAGGGTCAGGGCGGCGGTCATGTTGCCGCCGACGGAGTCACCGGCCACGGCGAGGCGCGAGCCGTCCAGGTCCTTGGTGCCGCCCTGTTCGACGACCCACCGGGCGACCGCGTAGTTCTGCTCGATGGCGACCGGGTAGCGGGCCTCGGGCGAGAGGTCGTACTCGGGGAAGACCACCGCCGCGCCGGCGCCGACGGCGAGTTCGCGGACCAGGCGGTCGTGGGTGTGGGCGTTGCCGAAGACCCAGCCGGCGCCGTGGATGTAGAGGATCACGGGAAGCTGCCCCGTCGCTCCCGCCGGGCGGACGACGCGGGCGCGGACCTCGCCGGTCGGACCGCCGGAGACGGTGATCCACTCCTCGTCGACGGCGGGCTTGCCGATGTCGCCGGACTGCACCTCGTCGACCGCCTTGCGCCCTTCCGCGGGGGGCAGGTCGAAGAGGTAGGGCGGGTTGGCGGTCGCCTCCGCGAAGGCGGCCGCCGCGGGCTCCAGTACCGGCGTGACCGGCCGGACGGCGTCGGACATGGATTTCTCCTGGTGTTCACAGTGGTGCGGTGATGACTCGATACGCCGGTAACGGTAAATGCGCCGGGGGGCCGGTAATTGCCTGCGAGTGCACTTCCCGTGTTCTCACAGCGCACCGAATGCCAGTGCACTGTGGGAACGGATTCGGTGCACGGACGGAACACCCGGCCCCGCCGGACCGGCTTAGCGTGACACCGCAGCGATTCGATTTCGGGAGGGGTTTCCCACGGTGTCATCCATGCCGGTCGGCGGGCTGGTCCCGCGAGCCACCGACAATGCCGCGGAACTCGTGGTCCGCAATGCGCGGATCCATACGCAGGACCCGCGCCGCCCGCACGCGACGGCGCTCGCCGTGCGCGACGGTGTCATCACGGCCGTCGGTGACGACGCCGACGTGGCGGGGAGTATCGGTGCGGACACGCGGGTGGTGGACGCGCTCGGCCGGCGGGTGGTGCCGGGCCTCAACGACGCCCATCTGCATGTGATCCGCGGCGGGCTCAACTACGTACTGGAACTGCGCTGGGACGGCGTGCCGACGCTGCGCCGGGCCCTGGCGATGCTGCGCGAGCAGGCCGCGCGCACCCCGAAGGGGCAGTGGGTGCGGGTGGTGGGCGGCTGGTCGGCGGAGCAGTTCGCCGAGCGGCGGCTGCCGACGGTCGCGGAGCTGAACGCCGCCGCGCCGGACACCCCGGTGTTCGTACTGCACCTGTACCAGGCGGCGGTGCTCAACCGGGCGGCGCTCAAGGCGGCCGGCTTCGGCAAGGACACGCCCGACCCCAGGGGCGGGCAGATCGTCCGCGGCCGGGACGGGGAGCCGACGGGCCTGCTGCTGGCCGCCCCGAGCGCCCTGCTCCTGTACTCGACACTGGCCAAGGCGCCGGCGCTGGAAGGCGAGGACGAAAAGACCTCGACCCTGCATTTCCTGCGCGAACTCAACCGGTTCGGGCTGACGTCGGCGATCGACGCGGCCGGCGGCTTCCAGAATTTCCCCGACAATTACCGGACGGTCGTGGAACTGGCCGCGGAAGGCCGGCTGTCGCTGCGGATCGCCTATCACCTTTTCCCGCAGACACCGGGGCAGGAGATATCCGACCTCACCCGCTGGATCGAAATGACCCGCCCCGGGGACGGGGACGCCTGGCTGCGCCTCAACGGCGCGGGTGAGAACCTCACCTGGGCGGCGGCGGATTTCGAGAACTTCAGCCAGCCGCGCCCGGAACTCGCCCCCGGTTACGAGGCGGAGTTCGAGAAAGCGGTCCGGCTGCTCATGGAGAACGGCTGGGGCTTCCGGCTGCACGCCACCTACGACGAGACCATCCGCCGCGACCTCGCGGTGTTCGAGTCACTCGCCGCGGACGGGCTCTTCCCGGCCGGGAACCGCTGGCTGTTCGACCACGCGGAGACCGTCTCCCCCCAGAGCCTGGACCGCATCGCCGCGCTCGGCGGGGCGCTGTCCGTGCAGAACCGGCTGTCCTTCCAGGGTGAGGCCTTCCTGCGCCGCTATGGCTCCGGAGCCGCCGCGGACGCCCCGCCGATCGGCGCCATGCTGGAGCGCGGGCTGACGGTCGGCGCCGGTACGGACGCCACCCGGGTCTCCAGCTACAACCCGTGGATCGCCCTGCACTGGCTGGTCAGCGGGCGCACCGTCGGCGACCTGGCGCTGCGCGCGCCCCGGCACCGCCTCGACCGGGAGACCGCGCTGGCGCTGTTCACCCGGTCCGGGGCCGCGCTGACCGGCGAGGAGGACGTCAAGGGCGTACTGCGGCCCGGCTGCTTCGCGGACCTCGCGCTCCTGTCCGAGGACTTCCTCACCGTGGCCGAGCCGCTGATCCCGCACATCGAGTCGCTGCTGACGGTCACCGGCGGCCGGATCGTGTACGCCGCCGCCGAGTACGAGGGCCTCGACGAGGAACCGCCCCCGGTCAGCCCCGCCTGGAGCCCGGTGGCGCACTTCGGCGGCTACCAGGCGGCACCCGGCGCGGGCGTGCCCGGCGCCCGGCAGGCCGAGTCGCTGGCGGAGGCCGTCGCCGAGGCGGAACTGCACCGGCAGTGGCGGGTACGGCGCGGCACCCTCGCACCGACGGCGGGCGCCGCCTTCGACCCCTGCTTCTCTCTCTGATCACCACGTCTCAACACCCCGTCCACACAAGGAAAGGCACACGCATGACCGACATCGCCGAGGTCACCGCGGCCCCCAGCCCCGACCTGCTCACCCCCGACAACTGCACGGTGCTGTTCGTGGACCACCAGCCACAGATGTTCTTCGGCACCGGCAGCGGCGACCGCACCGCGATCATCAACGCGACCGTGGGCCTGGCCAAGGCCGCCGAGGTGTTCGACGTCCCCGTGGTACTGAGCACGGTGGCCGCCGAGTCCTTCTCCGGCCCGATCCTGCCGCAGCTCGCGGCGGTCTTCCCGGAGCAGAAGATCATCGACCGCACCACGATGAACGCCTGGGAGGACCTCGCCTTCGTCGAGGCGGTCAAGGCCACCGGCCGCGGGAAACTGGTCCTCGCCGGGCTGTGGACCGAGGTCTGCGTCGTCCTGCCGGCCCTGTCCGCGCTGGCCCAGGGCTACGAGGTGTACGTGGTCACCGACGCGTCCGGCGGCGTCAGCCCGCAGACCCACGAGCACGCGGTGCAGCGCATGGTCCGGGCGGGTGCCGTCCCGGTCACCTGGGTGCAGGTGCTGCTGGAGCTCCAGCGGGACTGGGCCCGCACCGAGACGTACGTCCCGGTCACGGAGGTCGTCAAGGAGCACGGCGGCGCCTACGGCATGGGCATCGTCTACGCGCAGTCCGTCATCGGCGCCCACGCGGCCGGCTGAACCGGGGCGGGCACGACACGATGGACACCGGACTGTTGGTCCTGAGGCTGGTGGCGGGTCTCCTCATCGCCGGCCACGGAGTGCAGAAGGTCAGTTTCCGGCTGGGGGGCAACGGTCTGGCGGGCGGTACCGAGGAGTTCCGGCACGACGGCTTCCGCGGCGGCCGGCTCACCGCGCTCGCCGCGGGCGGCAGCCAGACCGGCGCGGGCGTGTTCCTGGCGGCCGGGCTGCTGACGCCCGCGGCGGCGATGGCCGCCATGGGGGTGATGACGGTCGCGTCCACCGTGAAGTGGCGCAACGGGCTGTGGGTGCAGAACGACGGCTACGAGTATCCGGTGGTCCTCGTCGTCGTCTCCGCGGTGCCGGCGCTGACCGGCCCCGGCCGCTGGTCGGCCGACCACGTCCTCGGGCTGGCCCCGTGGCCGTGGTGGGCCGGGGTCGCGGCGATCGTGGCCGGTCCGGTCAGCGGGCTGCTCACCCGGGCGGTGCTGCACCGCCCGGCACCGGAAGGGGCCCGGTATGCGCCGGCTGCTGACTGACGCGGCCCGCACCCTGGTGCCGCCCGCCGGTGACCGGCACGGCCCGCTGCCGCCGCTGATGCTGACCCTGACCGTGGTCACGGGGCTGGTCGACGCGGTGAGCTATCTGGCGCTCGGACACGTCTTCGTCGCCAACATGACGGGGAACGTGGTCTTCCTCGGCTTCGCCCTGGCGGGCACGGCCGGCCTGTCGGCGCTCGCGTCCGTCGTGTCGCCGGCGGCGTTCCTGCTGGGGGCGCTCGCCGGCGGCCGGCTCGGCACCCGGTTCGCCGCCCACCGCGGGCACCTGCTGCGTACGGCCACGGCACTGCAGACGGTGCTCGTGGCCGCCGCGGTGGCGGTCGCCGCGCTCTGCGGCGGCCATGTCACCACCGGCGGGCGGTACGCCCTGATCGTGTCCCTGGGCCTGGTCATGGGCCTGCAGAACGCGGTCGCCCGCCGGCTGGGCGTGCCCGACCTCACCACGACCGTCCTGACGCTCACCCTGACCGGACTGGCCGCCGACTCCGCTCCGGCGGGCGGGGCGGCGCCACGGCCGGGCCGCCGGGTGCTGTCGGTGCTGGCCATGTTCGCCGGCGCGTTCACGGGCGCCGCGCTGATCCGGCACGGCCACCTGGTGCTGACGCTGGGGCTCGCCCTCGTACTGCTCGCGGTCACCTCGCTGGCCGCGCACCGGCTCTCCACGGCCGACGCCGGCTGGGTGAGGGCGCAGAGCTGACCGGGTGCTCCTCACGAGTGCTCCTCACGCGTCGTTCTTCAGCTGTCTGATCCAGCCCAGTGAACGCTCCACGGCCCGCTGCCAGTTGTCGTACTCCTGCGCCCGCCGCTCGGGGTCCATGTCGGGCAGCCACTGGGCGGCCCGGTGCCAGTTGCGGCGCAGGACCTCCAGGTCCGGCCAGTAGCCGGCGGCGAGGCCCGCGGCGTAGGCGGCGCCGAGGGAGACCGTCTCGGCGACCATGGGCCGTACCACGGGCACGTCGAGCACGTCGGCCACGAACTGCATGAGCAGGTTGTCGGCCGTCATGCCGCCGTCCACCTTGAGCTCCCTCAGGGGGAGCGGGGAGTCGGCGTTCATGGCGTCGACGACCTCGCGGGTCTGCCAGCCGGTGGCCTCCAGGACGGCCCGGGCCAGGTGGCCCTTGGTGATGTACGAGGTGAGGCCGACGATGACCCCGCGGGCGTCACTGCGCCAGCGGGGGGCGAACAGCCCGGAGAAGGCGGGGACGATGTAGCAGCCGCCGTTGTCCTGGACCGACAGCGCGAGGGTCTCGATCTCCGGCGCGGTGCTGATCAGTCCCAGCCGGTCCCGGAACCACTGGACCAGGGAGCCGGTGACGGCTATCGAACCCTCCAGGGCGTAGACCGCCGGCTGGGGGCCGATCTTGTACGCGACGGTCGTGAGGAGTCCGTGCCGGGACCGCACGAGGTCGGCGCCGGTGTTGAGGAGCAGGAAGCTGCCCGTTCCATAGGTGCACTTCGCCTCGCCCGGGGAGAAGCAGGTCTGCCCGAAGAGGGCGGCCTGCTGGTCGCCGAGCGCGGCCGTGACGCGGATGCCCGGCAGGACCGAGCGGGCCTCGCCGTAGGTCTCGGCGGAGGACCGGATCTCGGGCAGCATCGGCCGGGGCACGCCGAAGAACGCCAGCAGCTCCTCGTCCCAGGCGAGCGTGCGGATGTTCATCAGCATGGTGCGGCTGGCGTTGGTGGGGTCGGTGATGTGCAGACCGCCGTCCGCGCCCCCGGTGAGGTTCCAGATCAGCCAGCTCTCCATGGTGCCGAACAGCACCTCGCCGTCCCTGGCGCGCTGTTCCAGCCCGTCGACCTGGTCGAACAGCCAGCGGATGCGCAGCGCGGAGAAGTAGGTCGAGGGGGGCAGGCCGCAGCGCTCGATGAAGAACTCCTCGCCGGGTTCGCGCTTGAGGTGCTCGACGAGCGGTGCCGTGCGGGTGTCCTGCCAGACGATCGCCCTGCCCAGCGGGTCACCGGTCCGCCGGTCCCAGAGCACCGTCGTCTCCCGCTGGTTGGTGATGCCGATGGCGGCGATCTCCTGGACGGCGACGTCGGCGCCGGACAGGGCCTCGGGCACGATCCGCAGCAGATTGCGCCAGATCTCGACGGCGTCGTGCTCGACCCATCCGGGCCTGGGGAAGTGCTGCCGGTGCTCACGCTGGGCCACGGACACCAGCCGGCCGTGGTGGTCGAACAGAATGCATCGGGTGGAGTTGGTGCCCTGATCGACGGACATCACATACCGCTCAACCATGATCGGGTCTGCCCTTCCGATGTGTCACGGCGGGGACTGGCGGCGCATCACCAGCGGGCGGCTCCCAGGTCTCTGGAGATCGCCCGCGCGGCCTCGCGCAGCAGCGTGATCAGGTTCGGCCGGGGCCGGCCCTGGTTGTCACAGATCCGCTCGACCGGGCCGGACAGTCCGATGGCACCCACCACGAGGCCGCCGTGCCCCCGGATCGGCGCGGCGACACCGGCCTCGCCCATGCTCATCTCCTGGACCTCGGCGGCCCATCCGACCTCCCTGACCTCGGCGAGGGCCCGGTTGAGCTGCTCCGGGACGGCGAGGGTGTGGCGGGTGTACGCCTCGAGACCGGGCTCCAGGGCCTCCTCCAGGGGCGCGGTCCCGAAGGCCAGCAGGACCTTGCCGAGCGAGGACGCGTGCAGCGGCAGCAGCGAGCCCACGTCCAGGGTCTGAAGGCTGTCGTCCGGCCGGAACACGTGGTGGACGACGAGGACCTGGCCCTCCAGCGGGGTGCCCAGGCGGACCGCTTCGCCGCTGCGGGCGGCCAGGGCGTCGGCCCAGTTGATGGAGCGCGACCGCAGTTCGTTGACGTCGAGATAACTGGTGCCGAGGTGCAGCAGGGCTGCCCCGAGCTGGTACTTTCCGGTCGCCGCGTCCTGCTCGACGAAGTCCACGTGCTGGAGTGTGCGCAGGATGCCGTGGGTGGTGCCCTTCGCCAGCCCGAGCGAGGCCGCCACCTCGCCGAGTCCGAGTCGGCGAGGTCCACCGGCGAGCAGACGCAGGATCGCCGCCGCCCGTTCGATGGACTGGACCGGGCCGGTCATGGACCGAGCCTATTACCGCCGTGGTCTGTCCGCCTTTCGTGCGGGTCGAAGGCTCCGCCACGGTCGGCCCCCCAGCGTTCGACAATGCCGACCGACGTTCATTGACCCGGTTCGTCCGGCTTCTTAGTTTGCTACGAGGCCCGGCAAAGCGCGCTGAGGCCCGGCGCACCGCCGGCTCACGGGAGGAGATCTGATGTCGGTACAGCTGGAGCTCGATCCCATGCCTGGCGACACAGTGGAGCACATCTTCGCGCTGCCGCCGGTCAGCGGTGCCGTTTCCGCCGTGCGTCGACGGGCCGGGGCTGTCCTCGCCGACTGGGACGTGGCCCCGGAGGTCGTCGAGGACTCTCTGCTCGTGGTCTCGGAGCTGCTCACCAACGCGCTCGTGCACGCCCTGCCTCCCGCGGAACTGCGGCTGTCCTGGGTCCGGGGCGAGGGAGCCGGCACCCTGCGCGTCGAGGTCACCGACGCCGGACCGGCTCGCACGGCCGGACGGTCGCCGGCCTGTGTCGACCCGGACGAGCACGGCCGGGGCGAGCACATCGTCCACGCGCTGGCCGCCCGGCACGGCATCCGCATCCACCCCGGCGGAATCACCCGGTGGGCCGACCTCGTCACGGCGGCACGCGGCAGGACGGCTCAGACCTGAGCGAATCCGGCGACGGCGGCCTCGGCGACCGGCGCTTCCGTGGCGGCCGGCATGCGCAGCAGGAGCAGCGCGGCGTCGTCGTGCAGCCGGCCGCCCACATGGGTCAGCAGTTCGTCATGGAGCGCGTCCAGGGTGCGTGCCGGTTCGCCGGACACATGGCGGGCCAGCCCTTCGGCGAGCGGATAGAACTCACCGCCGTGGTCGCGGGCCTCGGTCACCCCGTCCGTGTACAGCAGCAACTGGTCCCCGTCGGCGAACGGCAGCACCTGGAGGCTGGGGACCTCGCCGGAGAGGGCGCGCAGGCCGAGCGGCGGGGCCGGCTGGATCGGCTCCACCGCTTCGACGCCTCCGGCGGACTCGCGCACCAGCAGCGGGGGCGCGTGTCCGCAGTTGACCACTTCGAGACGCCCGGGTGAGGGGTGTCCGGCGACCACGGCGGTGACGAAGTCGTCGTCTCCGAGGTTGCGCGCCAGGCTCCGCTCGATCCTGCCGACCACGGCGAGGAGATCGGGCTCGTCGTAGGCGGCCTCCCGGAAGACGCCGAGGACCAGCGCGGCGGTACCCACGGCGGGCAGTCCCTTGCCGCGTACGTCACCGACGATCAGCCGCACCCCGTAGGGGGTGGGCACCAGGGCGTAGAGGTCCCCGCCGATACGGGCCTCCGCGGCGGCGGCGCTGTAGCGGACGGCCACCTGGAATGGTCCGACCGTCGTGGGTACGGGCTTGAGCAGCGCGTGCTGGGCGGCCTCCGCGACCGACCGGACGGCCGCCAGCACCCTTTCCCGGCGGCCGCGCCGCGCGCTGGTCAGGCAGCTGGCCAGGGTGACGGCCAGCAGGGCGGACAGCACAGCGGACAGTTCGGCGAGCGGAACACCGTCGCGGGAGCCCAGCGTCGCGCTCAGCGCGGCGGCGAGCAGCCCGACGCACAGCACTCCGCGCGGGCCGTTGGTGGTGGCGGACAGCGCGGGTCCGGCGGCGAGCAGCGGCAGCCAGATCATCCCGGCCCCGCCGAGGAGGTCGACGAGCACGACGAGGCAGACGATCAGTACGGGCAGTACGGGGGCCGCTCGGCGACCGGCCGCCCGGCTCCTGAGCAGTCGTATCGGCCACTGGTCGCCGCCATGGTCTCGGGCCTGACTCATGTGTCTTCCGCAGTCCTCATCTGTCAGCCGGGGGGAGACTCCCGAAAAGTCCGTTTCATCCAGGAAACGGGTTTGTTCCCCTGTGAGACAAGCCACGGAATTTCAGATAGTGAGCGACAGGCCCCTGGTCACGCGGCTCGAGGTCGACAGCAGCCGCGCCCTGATCTCCTCGATCCGGGAGATCCGGTCCGCGGGCAGCGAGACGCCGAGCGAGCCGAGCGTGTTCCCGCTGTAGACGGGCACCGCGACGCACACCGTGCCGAGACAGTACTCCTCCAGGTCCGTGACCGCCGGGGCCACGGGCGAGGTGTCGAGCCGCCTGAGCAGTTCGACGGGGCTGGTGATGGTCCGCGGGGTGAGCCCGGGGAGGCGGTGACGGGAGAGGTAGTCCTGGCGGGAGTCGTCGTCCAGCTCACGCAGCACGGACTTGCCCAGCGCGGTGGCGTGCCCCGCGTCCTCGAACCCCACCCACAGGTCGACCCGGGGCGCCCGGGGGCCGTCGACGATCTCCGCGACCCGGATCTCGCCCTCCTCGTAGAAGGTCAGGTAGGTGGCGGTGGCGAACTCGTCCCGCAGTGCGGCGAGCGAGGGCCGGACCCGGCTGAGCAGTGTCTGCCCGCTGCCCCTGGTGTGCAGCGTCTGGAGCCTGTCGCCCAGGACGAAGACGCCGTCGTCGAGCTTGCGTACGTATCCGTCGTACACCAGCGTGCGCAGCAGGTGGTAGGCGGTGGCCAGGGGCAGGCCCGTCTCCCGCGCCAACTGCTTCGCCGGCGCGCCGTTGGCGTGCGCGCTCACCGCCTCCAGCAGCCGGAACGCCCGTTGGACGGAGCCTATGAGCGTGGGGCCGTCGTGACCAGGCATACCACCAGCGTGCGCCGAGCACCTGAGCCAGGCAAGGTCTACGCCAGGTCCCGGGTGAAGGTCACGCGGTCGAGGCCGGGGCCGTCGTAGTCGGGCCGGACGGGGGAGACGGTGAAGCCGAGGCGGGTGTGGAAAGCCTGGGAGGCGGTGTTCTGCGGGCTGGTGACGCAGTGCACGTAGCGGCGGCCGTGGGACCCGGCCAGCCGGAAGAAGGACCGGTAGAGGGCACGGCCGACGCCCCGGCCGTGCAGTGCCGGGTCGACGCCGACGAAGTGCACGTAGGCGGCCTCGTGGTCGGTCTGCGACAGGAATCCGACGAGGAAGGCCGCGAGTTCGCCGTCTCCGCGCTCACCGTTTCCGTGCTCGACCAGGTAGCTGGTGGTGGTGAAGTGCTGGAAGTACAGGCGGGGCAGCAGCAGGGCGCGCTCCCGGGCTCCGGCCGCGCCCTTGAGGCCGCCCCACCACGCCTCGAGCACGGCCAGCACCTGCGGATGGTCCTCGGCGACGGGGTGCCGGGCCGTGAGTCCCTCGGGGAGATCGTCGATCACGGGGGCAGTCTCCCAGCGGCGCGGGCGTGACGGGCGGAATACGGGGAACACACAGCTTTTCCCGCGAAGGAGGCGAACATGGTTCAGCCAGTCCAGCCACCCATCCCCGTCCCGCCGGAGCCCACGCCGCCGGTGCCGGGCCCGGGCCGGCCCGATCCGGCTCCCGGGCCGCCGCTGCCGGACCCGGTGCCCGAACCGCCGCCCGGCCCGTCGCCCACCCCGCCCCCCGACCCGCGTCCTCCGGAGCCCGCTCCCGTACCGGAGCCGTCCCCGGTGTGAGTCTCGCCGGTCAGTGAGGCGTCGGCGCGAGGTCGGCGGCCTCGCAGCGCAGGCGGGCGCCCTGGCGCAGGAGTTCCTGCTGGACGACCCGGTGGGGCACCTCGCGGGGGCGCCGGCCCAGGCGGACGGCGAGCGCGGCGCACACGCCCGCGGCCTGGCCGGTGGCCATCGCGATGGGCATCACGCGGTACGAGGAGTGCGCCACGTGGGTGCCGGAGATGCAGCGGCCGGCGACCAGCAGCCGCTCGATGCCGCGGGGCAGCAGCGCGCGCAGCGGGATGTCGTAGAAACGCCCCCGGGGCACGCGCTTGAGGACGGTTCCGGTGCCCTGCGGGTTGTGGATGTCGATCGGGTACGCGCCGTGCGCGACGACGTCCGGGAAGGCGCGGGCCTGGAGGATGTCGTGTCCGGTCAGCTGGTAGTCGCCGAGGATGCGGCGGGTCTCCCGTACGCCGATCTGGGTGCCGCTCTGCACCGCGTAGGCGTTCTCGAAGCCGGGCACGCGGGTGCGCAGGAACCGGTCGATCTGGGCCATCTGGTGGCGGGCCAGGTACTCGGCCCGGGTCAGGTCCCAGACGTCGATGCCCAGCGCCCCGGTGACCCGGGTGCTGTTGACGGCGACCTCGCCCGGGTGCGGGGTGCCGAAGAACAGGATGTCCTCGCGCGGCAGCCGCAGCTCGCCCGCCGCCGTGGCCTCCTCGACCAGGTCCCACAGCCCGTGCACACCGCGCCACTGGTCGGGGTGGGAGCGCACGTACTCGGCGAACCGCGGCCGTGCGAAGTCGGCGACCCGGAACATCAGCGTCATCGGCTGCACCAGGCCGTCCTCGGGGCGCCCGATCTCGCAGGGCGCTCCGCAGGCGGTGGCCACGTCGCCGTCGCCGGTCGCGTCGACCACGGCCCCGGCGTCGATCACCACCGGTCCCGACTTGGTCTCGAACACCACCCGCCAGCCGTCGTCCAGGGGCAGCGCGGTGGAGGCGAAGGCGTGCAGCAGCAGGTGCACGCCCGCGCCGTCGAGCAGGTCCAGCAGGACGAGCTTGAAGATCTCCGGGTCGAACGGCACGGTGTAGCCGGTCTCCAGCGAGGGCGGGACACAGCCGCCGCGTTCGGTGAGCCGGTCCAGCAGCCGCCGCAGGAAGCCGGCGACCACCGCCTCGCCCTCGCCGTGGTCGCCGGGCAGCAGCCGGTCGCCCTGCTCCCCGGGGCCGGTGAACACGGCCTGCTTGTGCTCGTTGTGGAAGGACATCAGCGGCATCACGAGGGCCACCGTGGCGTTGCCGCCGAGGAACCCGTAGCGCTCCACGAGCACGACGTCGGCGCCGGCGTCCGCGGCCGCGTACGCGGCGGCGGTTCCGGCCGGGCCGCCGCCGACCACCAGGACGTCCGTCCGCCCGCCGTGCCGGGCCGGGCGCGGCGGGAGGGTGACGGTGCCGGGCCGGCGCGGTTCTTCCAGCAGGGGCATCGCCGCGCTACCTTCCGTCGGCCCGGACCGCCGCCGTACCCGTGGTGAACAGGCACAGGCCGGGCTCCCGGTGCCGTACGGGCTCCCGCGGGCCGCCGTCGAGGGAGTCGAGGAGGTCACCGCAGCGCACGCAGGTCTCGGCGGCCAGTGCCCGCAGCCCGGCCACCCGGGTGCCCAGGTCCGCACGGCGCTCGGGGAACTCGTCCCAGAGCCGGTCCACCTCGGCGAGCAGCAGTCCGGCCTGTTCCCGGGCCACGCCGACCAGTGCCGGGGCGCCGGTGCGGCGGGCGAAGTCGAAGACCTTGCCGGCGTACGGCAGCGGCAGGTACGGCAGACCCGTGACCGCCGCGAAGATCACCAGGTGCAGGCGCATGCCGACGACGAGGTCGAGGTGGCGCATGAAGCCCAGCACCTGGCCCGGGCTGTACTGGTTGTGGAGGATCCGCCCGAGGTCCGGAGCGCTCATCCGGGACAGTACGCCGTGCGCGTGGTGGACGTCCTGGCGTTCCATCGGCACGAAGACCACGTGCGCGTCCAGGCGCCGGGTCAGGAAGTCGGCCACGTCGGCGAGGAGCGCGTGGTAGCTGGCCTCGTCGAGGTTCTCCGCCGCCCGGCCCGGTTCCCGTACGGACATCCCGATGAGCCGGCCGCCGACGGGGAGGCCCTCCTCGCGCATCATCTTCTCGGTGAACGGCTCCGGCGGCAGCAGCAGCGCGGGGTCGGCGGTGACGGTGAGCTCGCACTCGACGCCGACCTCCTCCAGCACCAGCCGGGACTCCTCGTCGCGGACCACGACGTCGTCCATCGCGGGCAGCACGGCGCGTACCGCCTCCCGGTCCTCCGGTTCGCGCAGCGGGCCGGCGCCGACGGCGTAGGCGAAGCTGCGCACGCCCCGTTCGTGGGCCGCGCGGACCAGCCGCAGATAGCGGCGCGCCTCCCCGTCGTACAGGATTCCGCCGCCGCCGAGCACCAGCAGGTCCAGGCTCGCCAGGGCGTCGAGCACGGGTTTCTGCGGGACTCCCTCCCAGGCGACCACCTCGTCGGCCTGTGGCTGGTGGAGCCGGGTGTGCTCGGCGTGCCGGCTGAAGACGACCAGGTGGGCGTCGGGGCGGTGCGCGCGCAGGCAGCTGAGCACGCACCGCAGGATCGCCTCGTCGCCGATGTTGCACCCGCCGTAAGAGCCGAGCAGGCCGATCCGCATCTGGGTCATCCGGAACTCCTTGTCGAAGGTTCGTCTCCGGGAAGGGCTCCGTACGCAGATCCGTACGTAGCAACAGTATGGGCGGTCGGGTCGCGCCTTGCCTCAGGACGACGTGTGACGGCCACGCCCCGGGGAACTCGGGGCCGGCCCGCATGCGGGGGCCGGCGTGCAACGGGGAGGTGCCATGACGACGGACAGCGTGCGCTACGAGGAGGGCGAGGAGCCCCTCGGGGGCTACGCCGTGCTCGCGGGTGTGTTCACGGCGGGTGCCGCCGGGTTCGCCGCGGTGGCGCACCGGCGCGGTGTGCGGCTGCCGCAGCGGGTGCCGCCCTGGGACGTCGCCCTGATGGGGGCCGCCGCCTACAAGGGTTCGAGGCTGCTGACCAGGGACAAGGTGACCAGTTTCCTCAGGGCGCCGTTCACCCGACGCGAGTCCGGGGGCGAGGCGAGCGAGGTCTCGGACACACCGCGCGGCAGCGGGGTCCGGCGTGCCGTCGGTGAACTGGTGTCCTGCCCGTTCTGCACCTCGGCCTGGCTGGCCGGCGTCCTGGTGTGCTCCTACGCCTCGGCGCCGCGCGCCACGCGCCTGGTCTGCGGCGGTCTCGGCGCGCTGACGGTGGCGGACTGGCTCCAGTACGCCTGGACCTGGACGCAGCAGGCAGCCGAGGAGTGACCGGCCGCCCGGTGAACGGCCGGGCCCTTCAGCAAGAGTCGCCCCGCTCTCCCTCTTCGGTTTCGGTGAGGATCCGTCGTACGGCCATGAGCAGGCCGGTGGCGGGGTCGGGCACCAGTACGGCCCGGGCACCCGCGGCTCGCGCGGCCAGGACGTCGGCCTCGATGCCGCCGATCACCACACAGTGCCGGGGGTCCACGCCCAGGCGCCGGGCGGCCTCGAGGATCAGGCCCGGGCGGGGTGTGCGGCAGGGACAGCCGGCCTCGGGCGGGTGCGGGCAGTGCACGAAGGTGCCGAGCCCGCCGAGCAGGGCATCCACCCGGTCGTCGACCCGGCGCACGTCGGCGTCGGTGAGCAGTCCGCGTCCGATGCCGGACTGGTTGCTGACCACGCCGGTCGGGATGCCCGCCGTCCGCAGCAGTGCCACGGCCTCCCTGGCGCCGGGCAGCAGCCGCACCCGGTCGGGGTCGCCGTTGCAGGGGACGTCCTCGACGAGCGTGCCGTCGCGGTCGAAGAGGACGGCGGCCACGGCGGTGCGGTTGGGCGTCCGGGGGTGCACCGGGTCCTCCACGGCGGCGGGCTCCGCGCACCAGGCGTGGTGTGCGGCGGCGCCGTTCACGGCGTACTCCCGAGCGGTCCCAGGTCGGCGGTCGGCATGGCCTCCTCCGTCTCCTCCGCGGTCCCCGTATCAGTGGTTCTCACACGTCAACGCCTATTGTGCGGAGATCCGGCGGTACGCGCGATTCGTGTGAGCCGGCCGTCGCCGGGCACTCGGGGTCCGTGGCGGATCCGACCGGAGCCGTCGTGCTCAGGCTGGAGGTAAGGACATGGGACACGGTGGGAACGTCATCGACGAACTGGTGACCGATCACCGGGAGGTCGAAAACCTCTTCGGCAAGATCGAGGCGCTGCCGTCCGGTGACAGGAAGCGCAAGATATACGCCGACCAGGCCACGATGGAGCTGGTGCGGCACTCGGTGGCCGAGGAGGCCTACATGTACCCGGCCGTGCGGGAGCACGTGGAGGGCGGCGGCGCCTTGGCCGACAAGGAGCTCGAGGACCACGCCAAGGCCGAGCAGATCATGAAGGACCTGGAGAGCTGCGAGGCCGACAACCCCGAGTTCGACCGGCTGGTGACCTCGCTGATGGGCGAGATCCGCATGCACATCCGCGACGAGGAGCAGAACCTCTTCCCGCGGCTGCGCGCCGCGTGCCCCGCGGACGCGCTGAACGAGCTCGGCGACAAGGTCCGGCAGGCGAAGAAGACCGCTCCGACCCGCCCCCACCCGTCCGCCCCGGACAAACCCCCCGCCAACAAGATGCTGGCCCCGGGCACCGGCCTGGTCGACCGGGTACGCGACGCCGTGTCCGGCCGCGGCAAGATGGACTGACGCCCCCCAGCCTGACTTCCGACCAGACACGCACGAGGGCCCGCCGCGGTGACGGCGGGCCCTCGTCCATGTCCCCGAGTACCTCACAGCAGGGGCCGAGGGCGCGGAGCCCCCGGCGGGGATGCAGGGACGCGGGACGCAACCCCGGCAGAGTGCAGGGGCAGCAACCCCGGGCGGGGTGCAGGGGCGCAGCCCCGCAATGGCCCAGGGGCACGGGCCCCGGCAGGGTGCAGCGCAGCCCCGCAAGGGTCCTGGGGGCGCAGCCCCCGACCGGGGCGCAGGGGACCCAACCCCGGCAGGGTGCAGCCCCGCGGGGGTGCAGGGCGCGGAGCTCCCGGTGGGGTCGAAGGGGCGGAGCCCCTGGGGATGGGGATGGGCAGGGGCGGCGGGGGCGAGGAACAGGCGGTGGCTGTCCGGGCGTACGCACGCCCCCGACGGCCGGGCCCCCGCCGGGATCAGGCGGCCAGCGCCCGGCCCGGGCCGAGGCGGTCCAAGAGCTGGGCGCGGTGGAGTTCCGCGACCGGGGCGAGGAGGTCGGGGTGGCGGAGCAGGGCCGCGGCCCGGCGGTCGGCCTCGTCGGGCCCGGTCAGGCGGCGGAACTCGACCGGCGTGCCGGTGGCGTGCTCGCCGTCCGCCAGCGCGGCCACCGCCCGGGCGGCCAGCTCCGGGTCGGTGAGCAGTCCGGCCGCCCAGCTCGCGACGACCTCGTCGACCCACGTGCGCCACGCCCACGTCTCCGGCTCGTCGTCCTCGGACACGGTCACCCCGGTGATCCAGTCCAGCGCACCGGACCCACCGGCCCCGGCCATGCCGACCAGGGCGGCGTCCATGGCGGTGGGGTACCGCAGCCAGGCGGCGACCGTGACGGCCTGCCGCGCCTGCACCTCGCACAGGGCGGAGGCGAGCGCCCCGCCGCTGGGCGGGTAGGCGCGCAAAAGCCATTGGGCGGTCGCCGCGATGAGCGGGGAGAGATCTGCGAGCACTCAGGGGCCGTCCGAGCTGCCGGGGAAGGGGGACGAGGGAAACTACGTAAAACGGTAGCCCCGCCGACCCCCCGCCGGTGACGTGTCATCGGCCACACCCCACGTCAGCGACGTCAACCCGACGCGGCCCCGTCCCCCGCCGACGCCCCCACCGGCTCCCGTTCCCGCAGGTGATAGACGTGGAAGGCGCGCCCGATGACCGGCTGGGCCACATTGCGCACCTTGACGCCCCCACCGGTCATCCCGTGTTCCGTACCGGCGTGCGCGTGCCCGTGCACCGCCAGATCGGCACCGCCGGTGTCGATCGCCTCGGCCAGCAGATAGCTGCCGAGGAAGGGATAGATCTCCAGCGGCTCCCCGGCAAGGGTGTCCGGCACGGGCGAGAAGTGCGTCAGCGCGATCCGCGCGTCGCACCCCCACTCGTCCAGCTCCCGCAGGGACGCGCACAGCGCGTCCGCGCACCGCCGTGAGTACCGCACGAACTCCTTCATGATCGGCTCGCCGAACTCCCCGGCGCAGCGCCCGACGAACCCGCCGCCGAACCCCTTGGTGCCGGCCACGCCGATCCGCGGCCCGTCGCCGCCGGTCACGACGACCGACTGTCCTTCGAGGACGTGCGCGCCCGCGTCCCGCAGGATGGCGGTGACCTCCTCGGGCCGGTCGTCGTGGTGGTCGTGGTTGCCCAGCACCGCGACGACCGGGACCCCGAGGTCCTTGATCTCCCGGGCGACCACCTGGGCCTCGTCGGGCGTGCCGTGCCGGGTGAGGTCCCCGGCCAGCAGCAGCACGTCGGCGCAGTCGGGCAGCGTCTCGAACGAGGGCCGGAGCACTCCCTGGCTCTCGGGCCCCATGTGGATGTCCCCCACGGCCGCGACCCGGATCATGCGAGTTCCTCCGCCTCGCCGGGCGAGGAGGTCCCCGCGACACAGATGTCCGAGTGGACCTGGTGCCCCGCCAGCGCCTCACGGGCCAGGCGGAGGATGTCGTCGCGGCACTGAGCGGACGGCACCGTACCGGTCAGCAGCACGGCCTCGCCCCGGATCTCGGCCCGGACCCCCAGCTCACCGAGGGGCCCCGCGGCCAGCCGGTCGGCGAGGTGGGCGACACGGTAGTCCAGGTGCTCGACCGTCTCGGGGCCAGGCGCGTGGACGGCGCCCTGGTCGGTCATGGCTGCTCCTCACGCGGTTCGATGACGTGCAGGCGTTCCAGGAGGAAGAGGAAGGCCGCGGGCATCGGCTCGTCCCCGCAGCTCTTGCGTACGTCCTCCCAGTCGACCTTCTCGCGCAGCGCACGGGCGACGGGCAGTACCGACCCGAAGTCGCAGTGGTGCTCGGAGAAGGCGGTGATGAGGCTGCGCATGAGGTCGGTCGGCGCCAGTACGGGCATGTGCACGGAGTCGACCGGGAGGTACTGCGCCCGCTGGAGCAGGTCGGGGCTGACCGGCCGCTGCGCCAGCTCGAAGATGATGTCGACGTCCTGCTCGAAGCAGGTCGCCTTCAGCAGCCAGTCCTCGGGCGGCACCCGGACGCCGAGTCCGGCCTCGCGCAGGGTCGCGGCGACCCCCTCGGCGTCCTCGGGGAGGATGCAGAAGTCGGCGTCGTGCTGCAGATGCCGGCTGCCGCCGTGCGCGTACACGGCCACGCTGCCGGCCAGCGCGAAGGTGTGCCCCTTCCGTTTGAGGACCGCGCCCACCCGTTTGGCGGCCTCGAGGATCGCCTGGCTGCGGTCCTGGGGCAGGTCACGTGCCTGCGGGTGCGGTACGGGTTCCGTGGGCCTCGGGGCCTGTGCGGTCGCGGCGGGGCCCTCCGCCGCCAGGTGGAGTTCCGCCCGCCGGCGGGCGAGTGTCACGTCCTCCTCGTGCTGCGTCATGGCCACTCCCATCTCCGCGCCCCGCCGTGCCCCGCGCGGCCCCCTTCGGCCCCGGCCGCCGGCCGGGCTCTCCTAGTACCCGGCGCCCGAGGGTCGACACGCGGAACGCGCCTGCTCCCGACCGGCGCCCCGGGCAAGAGTCCGCACCGCGGGACTGGTGCTTCCGCATCCGGGGGAAGAACATGGCCACAGTGACGATCGAGCACTCGGGAGGCACCATGACCACCCAGACGACTCCCCGGGTGACGGGTCTGGAGATCCGCTCGATCGACTACGTCCCGCTGGACGAACGGCACGGCAAGCTGTGGCATCTGGGACCCCTGTGGTTCATGTCCAACGCGCAGATCGCGACCCTCGCGGTGGGGCTGATCAGCATCACCTCGGGCGGCAACCTCATCTGGTCGCTCATCGCGATCGTGGCCGGCACCGTCATCGGCACGTTCTTCATGGCCTTCCACTCGGCCCAGGGCCCCCAGCTCGGACTCCCCCAGATGATCCAGTCGCGGCCGCAGTTCGGCTACGTCGGTGCCCTGCTGGTGTGGATCTTCGCCTATGTGCAGTACGCGGGGTTCAACGTCTTCAACACCATCCTCGCCGGAGAGGCGCTGCACAGCACGCTGCACGGGGGCGTCAAGCTGTGGGTGATCGTGGTGACCGCCATCGCGTTCGTCGTCGCGCTGGTCGGCTACGACATCATCCACAAGGCCGAGCGCGTCCTGACGTACACCTTCCTGGTGGTCTTCGGCGTCTTCACGGTGGGTGTGCTGACCACGCTGCACTACCCGGCGGGCTCCTTCGACCTCGGTCACTTCGCGTGGACGCCGTTCCTCGCCCAGTTCGGCGTGGTCGCCGGCTACCAGATCAGCTGGGCCATCTACGTGTCGGACTACTCGCGCTACCTCCCGCCGGACGTCACCGTCCGCAAGACCTTCTACTGGACGTACTTCGGCTCGGCGCTCGGCGGTATCTGGCTGATGGTCCTCGGGGCGCTGCTGGCCGCCTGGGCGGGCAAGGGCTTCGACACGATCGCCTCGATCAACGCGGCCGGCGACAAGGTGTTCGACGGGTTCGGCGCGATCGTGCTGCTCTTCGCCACGCTGGGCCTGGTGTCCGTCACCGCGCTGAACATGTACGGCGGCTCGCTCACCCTCATCAGCGCCATCGACTCCTTCCGGCGCGTGACGCCGACCCTGACGGTCCGGCTGGTGACCATCGGGCTGACCGCGGCGCTCTCCGTGATCGGCGCGCTGGCGGCGACCGCGAACTTCCTCAGCAACTTCGAGAACTTCCTGCTGCTGGTCCTCTACCTCTTCATCCCGTGGACCGCGGTGAACCTGATGGACTACTACGTCGTGCGCCGCGGGCACTACGCGATCGCCGAGATCTTCCACCCGCACGGGATCTACGGGCGGTGGGGCTGGCACGGGATCATCGCCTACCTGGTGGGGTTCGCCACGATGGTGCCGTTCTTCTCCGTGGGCACCCTGTACGTCGGCCCGATCGCCAGGGCGCTCGACGGTGCCGACCTCTCCCTCTTCGTCGGTCTGCCGGTGTCCGCGGTCCTGTACTGGCTGCTGACCCGGGACATCGACGTGGCGGCGGAGACCCGGCTGGCGCAGGCCGAGGCGCAGGCGCTGGAGAGCGCGGCGCACGAACACCGCGAACCGTGACCGGACGCCCTCACCCGCCGTGGTGCCGGGCCTCCTCCTCAGCGCGCTCCTCCGCGCGCTCCTCCACCTCCTCCATGTGGCGTTGCTCCTCCTCGCTCCAGGCACGGGTGTCGCGGGGTGGCAGATAGGGTTCCGCGTCCTCGGGCAGCCCTTCGGCGACGGCGCGGCGGCGGGCCAGTTCGGCGTCGAACTCGAGGCCGAGGAGGATCGCGATGTTGCTGATCCACAGCCACACCAGGAAGACGATCACACCGGCGAGCGTGCCGTAGGTCTTGTTGTACGAGGCGAAGTTCGACACGTAGAAGGCGAAACCGGCCGAGGCGATCATCCAGACGACCAGGGCCAGCACGCTGCCCGGTGTGATCCACTTGAAGCCGCGGCCCTTCACATTGGGCGCCGCCCAGTACAGCAGCGCGATCATGACCATCACCAGGACGACCAGCGCCGGCCACTTCACGACCGACCACACCGCCAGGGCGGAGTCGCCGATGCCCAGCGCCCCGCCGGCCTGGCGGGCGATGCCGCCGGTGAAGACCACGATCAGCGCGCTGATCACCGCGAGCAGCAGCAGCGCGACCGTGACGCCCACCCGTACGGGAAGGATCTTCCACATCGGCCGGCCCTCGGGCATGTCGTAGACGGCGTTGGCCGAGCGGATGAACGCCGCGATGTAGCCGGAGGCCGACCAGACCGCCAGCAGGATGCCGACGACGGCCATGGCCGAGCCGACGCCGCCCCGGCCCTGCAACTGCTGCACCGCGTCACCGATGAGGTCCCGCGCCGAACCGGGGGCCAGCTTCTGGATGTTGCCCAGGACCTCCTGGGTCGCCGACTTCCCGGCGATGCCCAGCAGGGAGACCAGTACCAGCAGCGCCGGGAACATCGACAGCACCCCGTAGTACGTCAGCGCCGCGGCCCGGTCGGCGAGTTCGTCGCCCTGGAACTCCTTGACCGTGCCCTTCAGCACCGCCGGCCAGGACGGTCGGGGCGGTTGTGCGGGCTCGTCCGGCTGAGTGGATCGTGATGTCGGTGCCATACCTCCCCGGTAACCCGTGCTGTCCAGGACATGCCCGGTCAGGTGATCGCCGCCAGCGCCGTGATGCCCAGCGCCGGCAGAACCACCACCTTGGCCACCTCGAGGGCCACGTACACCAGATGAGCGCGGGAACGCCCGGCCTCCTCCCCCGCCAGGATCCGGTCGGAGCGGCGGTTGAGCACCGGGCGGACGCCGGCGATCTGCACCGCCGACAGGCCGGCGGCCAGCCCGGTCAGGACCGCCACGGGAGCGGGCGGACCGCCGACGGCGACGGCCGTGACCACGGCGGCGGCCAGCACCGCCTCGACGAGGTTGAGGGCCCGGAAGACGAGACGGCCGATGCCGAGCCCGATGCGCACGGTCACCCCCGGGGCCCGGAACTTGAGCGGCGCCTCCAGGAAGGAGATGGCGAGCACCATCCCCAGCCAGACGAACGTGACCCCTGCGGCTGTCGCGGCCGACCCGGTCGTCATGCCCTTGCCCCTCTCGTCTCGCACCGGGTGTCCGCGCACCCGGAAATATGCATGCCAGATGCTAATTTATAGGTGTGACACATGATGACGGCGACCGCCCCCGCCCGGCAGCACAGCCCCCGGTCCCCCGGATCCTGTGCGACACCGGGTCGCTCACCGCGCCCGACGACACGTCGGCGGGCGCGCTGTGGCGGCTGGCCGAACCCGGACGGCAGCTCGACGCCAACATCGTCCGCCTGCCGCCCACCCGGCGCGTCGACCCCCACACCGAGCCGGACCTCGACGTCCTGCTGCTGGTCGTCGCCGGCGAGGGCACGCTGGTCTCCACGCAGGGCACGCAGCACCTGGGCACCGGAAGCATGGCCTGGCTGCCGCACGGCAGCACCCGGGGCCTGGTCGCGGGCGCGGCCGGCCTGTCGTACCTGACCGTCCACCGACGCCGCCCCGGCATGCAGATCCGCCCGCCCCGCCCCTAGGGCCTGTCTGACAGGCCCTAGCTCCAGGCCGCCACCGGCACGAAGGAGCTGTCCTGCCGGAAGAGGTCCGTGCCGTCGGACTCCTCGACGCGCAGCTGGTAGTCGTAGTGGCGCAGGTAGTGGCCGGGGTAGTTGTACGACTCGAGGCGCACCGAGCCGCTGGCCGAGCCCGCCCGCGCGATGAAGGTGGCGTCCTTCGCGAACGTCGTCGTCCCGTCGCCTGCGTCGAAGCGGCCCCGGAAGCCGTAGTGCCTCAGGTAGTTGCCGGACGCGTCGCGGAACGAGTAGCCGTTCGCGTCCGCCAGGCCGGCGACCACGGTGAACGTGGCGGCCTGCTTGTCGGCGGTGGCACTGGAGGCGGTCACCACCGGCAGGTTGAGCAGGGCGGACAGTTCCTCCCAGTACCGCGTCGGGTAGTTGGCGGACCGGAAGGAGCGGGTGGCGTTCCTGGTGAGGCTCGCGCCGCCGGACACCGTCTCCTTGACGACGGTGAAGTGGCGGGCGGTGCCCGAGATGCCGGGCAGCGCCTTCGGCGTGCTCCATGTGGCGAAGGTGTCGTAGCTGTCGCTGTAGTAGTAGGTGCCGTCGCCGTAGCCGTCGAAGAAGATCCGCCAGGCGCCGTTGTCGAGCTGGATCACCGAGGGACCCTCGCGGTAACTGCCCCAGCCGGCCCAGTCTCCGGTCCTGGAGATCGTGTAGGGGCCGGTGAGGCTGGTGGCGGTGGCGTACTCGATGTACTTCGCCGTCTCGTTCTTGGTGAAGGCGTGATAGGTCGAGCCGATCCGCACGATGTACGTGTCGATGTGGTTCGCGCCGATGCCCGACAGGGCCACCGGTGAACTCCAGGCCGTCAGCGCTGTGTTGGTGGCCTTCAGCAGATACGGCGTGAAGATCCACTCGTCGTCGGCGGTCGAGCACGACACGATGACGTTGACGCTGCCGTCCGAGTCCACGAACCATTCGGGGGCCCAGGCTCGGGACAGGTTCGCCAGCGGGACGGTGTAGTCGTACAGGAAGGTCCAGTCGGTCCGGTCGGCGCTGCGGGCGAAGCCGATGGTGGTGCTGACGTCCTGCCAGGTGTGGGTGGTGTAGGTGAGGTAGTAGTAACCGTCCGTGTGCTTGAAGACACTGACGTCCCGGATGCGGTTCGCCGGCGGGGTGTACGCGGAGGCCTTCACCAGGCGGAAGTCGGTGGCGTCGTCCGACTGGTAGACGTTCACCGTGCCGTCGTCGCTGCCCAGGAACGGCACGATCGTGTAGCGGGTGGCGGAGCCGCTCGCGGGCGCGGCGGCCTCGGCCGTGCCGAGCAGACCGGGGAGCCCGCCCAGCGCGACCGCCGAGGCGGGCAGGGCGGCCAGTGCGCGCAGGAGGCTGCGGCGGGACGGGGCGGGGGCGGGGGGTCGGCTGGTCACGGGCGGCTCTCCCTGGAAGAACTCGAACTCGAAGGATCGTTCGACTTTTCGAACCAAGTTCGAAAAGTCGGCAAGAAGTTAGAGGTACGGCAGGTGCACGTCAATACTTCCGACGTGGCTGGATGCCACCTGTGGAAAAGCTGTCCGTCGCGCCTCCCGGACGTTACCGTTCGGTAGACGACGTGCTCCCCGGAGGTGTCCCGCAATGACGCTCGACCGTGCCGCAGGCCTGGCGGAGTCCGCTCGCGCCCTGGCCGAGGGGGAGGTGACCTCCCGTGCCCTGGTCGAGGCGGCCTTGGCGCGGATCGAGGCCACCCAGGATTCGCTCAACGCCTTCCGGATCGTGCGGACCCGGGCCGCGCTCGCCGAGGCGGACGCCGCCGACCGGGAACTGGCCACCGGAGTCCGGCGACCGCTGCTCGGGGTGCCCGTCGCGGTGAAGGACGACATGGACGTGGCGGGCGAGCCGACCGCGTTCGGCTGCCGGGGCACGTTCCCACCGGTGCCCGAGGACGGCGAGGCGGTACGGAGGCTGCGCGCGGCCGGGGCCGTGATCGTCGGCAAGACGAACACCTGCGAGTTCGGACAGTGGCCGTTCACGGAGGGACCCGCCTTCGGCGAGACCCGCAACCCATGGCACACGGAGCACACGCCGGGCGGCTCCTCCGGGGGTTCGGCCGCCGCCGTCGCGGCCGGTCTGGTCCCCGCCGCGCTCGGCTCCGACGGCGCCGGGTCGGTGCGGATCCCGGCGTCCTGGACCCATCTGATCGGCGTCAAGCCGCAGCGCGGCCGGGTCTCCACCTGGCCGCGCGGCGAGTCCTTCCAAGGCATCACGGTCAACGGCACCCTGGCCCGTACGGTCGCCGACGCGGCCCTGCTGCTGGACGCGGCGAGCGGCAACCACGCGCTCGACCCGCACCGCCCGCCGGCCGTCGACGCCGTCGCCGCGGTCGGGCGCGACCCCGGCCGGCTGCGCATCGCGCTCGCCCTCAAACCGCCGTTCACCGCCGTGCCCGCCCGGCTCCGGCCGGAGGTACGGACCCGGGTCGTCGAACTCGCCGGGAAACTGGCCGCGTCGGGGCACATCGTCGAGGAGGCCGACCCGCCGTACGGGCAGATCGGGCTGACCTTCGTACCACGCGCCACGGCCGGCATCGCCGAACGGGTCCGGGAGGCGCCCGAGCCCGCGCTGCTCGACCGGCGCACCCACGGCGCCGCCCGTATGGGCCGGCTGCTCGGCGGGGCCCCGCTGCGGGCGGCCCGGCGCGCCGAGGCGGCTCTGCACCGCAGGATCGGCGGGTTCTTCCAGTCGTACGATGTCGTCCTCGCCCCGACGACCGCCGCTCCCCCGCCTCTGATCGGCGCCTTCCACGACCTCGGCGGCCTGGCCACCGACCGCGCCATGATCGCCGCCTGCCCCTACGCCTGGCCGTGGAACGTGCTGGGCTGGCCCGGTGTCAACGTCCCGGCCGGCTTCACCGACGGCGGCCTGCCGGTGGGCGCCCAGCTGCTCGGCCCGGCGAACAGCGAGCCGCTGCTGCTCTCCCTCGCCGCCCAACTGGAGGCGGAACTGCGGTGGTACGAGCTGTGGCCGCCCGAGCCGAGCACCGCCGCCGTCGGGGCTGCGTGAAGCGACCGCGGTGACACCGGCAGACGGGTGTCACCGGCAGCCGTTCTCTGTCAACATCGTGTCAAGACGGAGCGAACGGGGCGCGGGGTGTCGCAGTCGATCGAGGACTCTTGGCGGGTACGCCTTCTCGGCGCGGACAACACACCGGTGGGATCGGGTGTTCTGCTGGACGGGGGACGGGTACTGACCTGCGCTCATGTGGTGAGCGCCCTACTGGGCCTGGCGGACGACGAGAGCCCGCTGGAGCGGCTGGTCGCGCTCGACCACCCGGTCTCGCGGACCGGGCAGGTCTCTCATGGTTCCGTGCTGCCGGGCGGCTGGGCCCCGCCGGACGGGCAGCACGCGGACGTCGCGGTCCTGCGGCTGAACGCTCCGGCGCCGGCCGACTGCCGGCCGGCCCGGCTGCGGCCCTGCGGGCCCTCACGTGGCCGCGGCGTCCGGGTCTTCGGACAGGCCGCGGACGAACCGCCCGGCATCTGGGTCGCCGCCCGGCTGCTCGGAGCGGCGGGCCCGGACTGGGTCCAGCTGGACGGCCTGGACCAGACGGCCTCCCGGGTGCGCGGCGGCTACAGCGGAGCGGGGGCCGTCGACGAGGCGGGCGACGTCGTCGGCATCGTCGTGGCGGCGCTGCGGTCCGGGCCGGCCACCGCCTGGATGATCCCGGTCGAGTCCGCCGTACGGCACTGCCCGGTGCTCGCCGACGCGGTGCCGGACGAGCCGGAGCCCCGGCGCGGCTGGCCGCGCGGCGCCGACCGGGAACTGGCCGCCGCCCTGGCCCGGGTGCCGAGCATGCGGGATCCACAGCGCCGGGAGAGCGTGCTGCGGGACGCCGGTGACGACATCTTCGACCTCGCGGAACGCTCCCCCGTGCTGATCGAGGACATGCGCGGTGTCGCGGAGCTGTGCGTCCAGTACGCCGACGGCGTCGACCGGCTCGTCGACGCCCTTCGCTGGTACGAGCGGGACTCGCTGCCGATGCGGGAGCTGGAGCGGGTCGTGCGCGGGCTGCGCGACGGCGGGCCGCCACCGTGAGAGACACCGGGACACCTCGCACGGACCTGTTCTGGGAGCTGGCGGGTCTGATCGCACGCATCCCCGGCCTCGACAGGCGTCTGCCGCTGCGGCGCGCCGCCGACGCCTTCGCCGAGCACGTCGGGCCGCTGGACGTCGAGCAGTCGGGGATCCTCCGGGAGGACCTGTACGCCATGCTGCGCCAGTGCGACGCGTATCCGGGCGGGCTGCGCTTCTACCTCGACACCCTCGGCAGCGGCCGTACCGGCACCCTGGCCTGGGCGGAGGTCGAACGCATGTATCTGCGGCTGTACCCGGTACGGCTGCTCACGCGGGCCGAGCGCGAGGAGCTGACCGGCCTGCTGGCCGCCCGGCGCTGCGGTCCGCCCCTCGAACAGGTCGCGCTGCGCTTCCTGCCGTCCCTGGAGTCGGCCACCCTCGGCGACCCGGAGCGGCAGGACCCCACCGCGGACCTGCTCGACGCCCTGGAGGACGCGCTCGTACCGCCGGACGGGGCACATCCCCTGGTCTCCTTCGTCGAAGCCGTCGCCGTCCACCAACCAGGGGCACGGGGAGACGGGTTACGGGCCTGGAACGACAGGGTGGCCCAGCGCATCGGCTGTGCCTCGCAGCGGCTGGCCCGGGTCCGGGCCCAGGAGTCGGCCCGGCTCGGGCGCCCCTTCCGTCCGTGCCGGCTGCTGGTGGAGATCGTGGCCCACCCGGCCGCACCGGACGAATACCACGTGCGGGGCTGGCTGCTGGCGCCCGGCGAGGGGCCGCGCTCCCTGCTCGGGGACTGCAGGGTGACCTCGCGCCGGGCGCTGGAGGAGACGGTCGCCGGACTGCACCAAGGAGTGCTGGACCGGCTCGGAGAGCTGAGCGCCGGACTGACGGTGGAGTTCCTGCTGCCGAGACCCCTGCTGTGGCTCGAGGTCGACCAGTTCAAGGTCAGACCCGCCGGCTCGGTGGCCCGCCCGATCGGCGCCGACCACACCGTCCTGGTACGCAGCCGCGACCGGTTCCGCAACCGCCACTGGTGGCCCGCGCTGCGCCGCCGGCTCGCCTGGCTGGAGTCGCATCCGAACGGGGCCTTCGACGCCCCGGCCGTACGGTTCGTCGCCTCCGGCACCATCCCGGAGCCGTACGACCTGCTCAGCCAGCTCCGGGACGGTGACACGCCGTTCTGCTTCGTTCTGCTGGAACCGCCGCCGTACGAGGGCGACTTGCAGACGGATCCCGTCTACGTCCTTCTGGAGGTCGGCATACCGGCCATCGTCGCACTGCGCGGTCCCTACCAACACGCCGACGTGCGGCCCGAGTTGGGGAAAGTCCTGGCAGGCAGGTTGGCCGCGCTGCCGGACCGGGTACGACATCTTCGGGGCGGTGCCACACCGCACGCCGGCGGCCCGTCGGCGACGCTGGACCTGCATCGCCGCGTGACCCTAGTCTGGGACAGCCAAGACGGACTGGAGGGGGCGGAGGCCGCGCTGGGGCATCCGCGGACCGGGGGTGGCCATCCATGAGCGGGGAGACGACCGACGTCCGGCAGGCGCGGCCCCCCGGACCCCCCTCCTGGTGGGTGTTCCGGGACAGCGGCGCCCATCACGCGCCCTCCGATCCGCTGCCCCCACTGCCCTCCCCGCCGCCCTGGCGGCGCTTCAGGCCCGGCACCGACAGCCCGCCCCTGGAGATCCCCGTACCGCCCGACTCCTCGGACGTCGACCGCAAGCTGGGCGCGCGCCGGGCCGGCACCCTGGACCCCGCGGTCGTCGACGTGATCAACGCCGCGATCCAGCTCCGCCGCCCCCTGCTGGTCAGCGGCCAACCGGGCACGGGCAAGTCCAGTCTCGCCTACCAGATCGCCGCCGAACTGGGCCTGGGCCGTGTGCTGTGGTGGCCGGTGGTCAGCCGGACCACACTGCGCGACGGGCTGTACGACTACGACGCCATCGGCCGGGTGCAGGACGCCCCCGTCGGCCCGAGCGCCGTCGGGCAGCGCGGCCCCCTGCCCGACGTCGGCCGCTACCTCACGCTCGGCCCGCTGGGCACCGCCCTGCTGCCCTGGAAGCGGCCGCGGGTACTGCTCATCGACGAACTCGACAAGAGCGACGTCGACCTGCCCAACGACCTGCTGCACATCTTCGAGGAGGGCGAGTTCCGCGTCCGGGAGCTGGAACGGCTCGGCCGGTCGCGCCGCGAGGCGAGTGTCGGCACCGCCGACCACGGCGCCCCGGTCGTGGTGCGCGACGGCAGGGTGCGCTGCTCCGAGTTCCCGGTGGTCGTCATCACCAGCAACGGGGAGCGGGCCTTCTCGCCCGCCTTCCGGCGCAGATGTCTGGAGGTGGAGCTGGCCGCCGCGGACGAGGACCGGCTCGCCGCGATGATCGAGTCGCACTTCGGCCCGGACACGGACCCCCGCGCCCGGCAGCTGATCCGTTCCTTCCTCGAGGAGCGCGGGGACGCCCCGCTCGCCGCCGACCAGCTCCTCAACACCGTGCACATGCTCACCAACGGCGCCGCCGACGCCGACGAGGCGTCCTGGACCCGGTTGCGGGCCGCGCTCTGGCGCAGCCTGTCGACGGACTCCTCACCATGACGGGCCGCACCACCGGCCTGGAGCCGACCGCGCGCGAGTGGGCCGAGGCGCTGTGGCTGGCGCGGCGCATCGGGGCGGGCGACGAGGCGTTACGGGACCGGGCGCCGTACCCGCACGCCGGACAGCGCACGGAACGTACCCCGCCCGCCCTGGAGGACCCGCGGCCCGTCGACACCCCGCAGGTGCCGGACGCCACCGCCGCCGTACCCCGCGGTGTCCCGCCCGCACCGCACCCGGAGACGGCGCCCCCGCCCGCCGAGGAGCCGGCCGGGCTCACCACCGCCACCGCGGCGGCCCCGGCGGTCCGGCTCGCCCCTGACCGGATACCGCGGTCCCTCTTCGACCCCGACATCCGCCCCGGCGTCCTGCGCGACCCCCTCCGGCTCGCCCGGGCCCTCAGGCCGTTCAACCGCCGGGTCCGCTCCCGGCACCGGCACACCCTCGACGAGGAGGCGACAGCCGTCCGGTCCGCCGAGCTCGGCCGGTGGAACCCCGTGCTGCGGGCCGAGCCGGACCGGTGGTTCGAGGTGGCGCTGGTCGTCGAGCAGAGTGTGTCGATGGCCCTGTGGTGGGGCGTCGCCGAGGAGCTCGCCGAACTCCTGCGGCGGCAGGGCGCGTTCACGGACGTACGGGTCTGGCGGCTGGACACCCGGGAAGGCAAGGCGGCCCGGTTGCGTCCGGAGCGGGGCGGCCCGGCCCGGGCCCCGGACGAACTGTTCCACGCGGGGGGCAGGCGGCTGGTGCTGCTGATGACCGACTGCGTCGGGGACGCCTGGGCGGCCGGCACCGTTCCCCGGCTGCTGCGCCGCTGGGCACGCCACGCACCCGTGGCGGTGCTCCAGCCGTTGCCCAGCCGTCTGTGGGATCTGTGCGAGGCGGTGCCCCGCGACGTACGGGTGCGCGCCGGCACGGCCGGAATCCCGAACTCGTGGTTCCTGCTGCGGCACGGCCGGCGCTGGGCGCCGCCGGGGACGGTGGCCGTGCCGGTGCCGGTGCTGGAGCTGGAGGCCTCCTGGTTCGCGGGGTGGGCCCGCATGGTCACGGGCGAGGCCGGCGGGCACAGCGATGTGGCGGCGCTGCTGCTGGACGAGAACGGCCTGGCACCCGCGTCCCTGCCCCCGCTGGCCGCCGGCCGCCGAAGCCGTCCGGCCACCCCCGAACAGGCGGTGCGCCGCTTCCTGCGCCACGCCTCCCCCCAGGCCCAGCGGCTGGCGACCCGCCTGGCGATGGTGCCGCTGCGGCCCGAGGCGGTCAGCGCCGTACAGCGTCTGCTGGGGCGCGCGACCGGGCCGCTGCCGCTCGCGGAGATCCTGCTCGGCGGTCTGCTGTCGGCGCGCACCGACACCGACGCCGACGGCCCGCGTTACGAGTTCCTGGACGGCGTACGCGACCGGCTGCTGCGGGGCCTCGGCCGTACCGAGACCCTGCGCACCCTCCAGGAGGTCTCGGAAGCCGCCGGACGGGCGATGGGAGCGGCCTCCGGGCTGCTCGGCACCCTGGTGTCGGCACCCGCGGAGCTGGACGGTGTCCGGCTCGGCGCCGCGGAGCGGGAACTGCTGTCCGCGGCCGTCCCCGCCCTGGCCGCGCTCGGACCGGTCTACGGAGGTGCACTGGCCCGCGCACGGGAGCACATGTCTTTGGACGCACCGGCCGGTGGGGAGGAGAACGGGCGTCAGCCGGGCACGCCTCGGGAGGACTCGGCGCCCGCCACCACTCCTCGTCCCGGGCACCCGGCTCAGCACACGGAGGTCGCGTCGATGGATCCCGCCCCTTCTCCCACCACGCCACCGGACCCCGCCACCGGTCGCCCCGCGTCCGGTGGCGCTGCGTCCGGTGGTGCGGCACCCCCCGCCGCCCGGCCGCAGCGGCCCGCCCGGCTGCCGCGCGCCATGCCCCTGCCCCAGGCCTCCTACTTCACCGGCCGGGAGGCCGAGCTGGACCGGTTGCGGTCCCTGCTGAATTCGGGCGACCGGGTCGCCGTCCTGCCGTACGCCCTGTACGGCATGGGCGGGGTCGGCAAGACCAGGCTCGCCGTCGAGTACGTGCACCGCCACCACACCGAGTACGAGCGGATCTGGTGGATCGACGCCGAACAGCCCGCCGTGATCCGGCAGCAGCTCGCCTCCCTCGTACCGGACTTCGGCGCCGCCGCCGAAGGAGCGGGGGACCCGGTGGACCGGGTGCTCGCGGCGATGGCGACCGGGGACCCGTTCAGGCGCTGGCTGCTGGTGATGGACAACGCGGGAGCGCCCGAGGACGTCGTCCCCTACATCCCGTCCCTGCTCGGCGTGCCCGACGGCGCCGGTCACGTCCTGGTCACCTCGCGGCACTCCGGGTGGGCCGAACGGGTCAACGCGCTGCACGTGGACGTGTTCACCCGTCAGGAGAGCATCGGGTTCCTGCGCCACCGCACGCCGTGGGCGACCCCCGAGGAGGCGGACCGGCTCGCCGAGTCGCTCGGCGACCTGCCGCTGGCGCTGGAGCACTCGGTCGCCGCGCAGGCCCAGTCCGGCATCCGCACCGGGGTCTACCTGGACCTGCTGGAGCACCGCCGCCAGGAGGTGCTCGCCGAGCCCTCGGCCTCCGGCATCCAGCCCGTCGCGGCCACCTGGCGCACCTCGGTGGACCTGCTGCGCGCACAGAACCCGCAGGCCCTCGAACTGCTGCGGCTGCTGGCCTTCTTCGGGCCGGAACCGATCGCCCAGTCGTTCCTGCGCGACGCCCGCACGCTGCCCCTGCCCGACACCCTCGCACCGGTGGCGCGGGACGAGCTGGCCCGGGGGCGGGCCATCCGGGCCATCAACCAGTTCTCGCTGCTGACCGTCAACCCCGCGACCGGCACCCTCCAGGTGCACCGCCTGCTCGCCGGCGTGCTCCAGGACGAACTGTCCGAGGACGAGGGCACGGTACAGCGCCACCTGGTGCACCGGGTCATCGCCGCACACGACCCCGGCGACTCCCAGCGGCCCCAGAACTGGCGCAACTACGCCGACGTCCTCCCCCATCTGGAGCCGACCGGTCTGCTGCACTGCGGGGACGAGACCGCCCGCGAGACGGCACTGAACATCCTCGGCTATGTGATCGCCTCCGGCGACTTCCGGGGCGCCACGCACCTGGGCCGCCGGATCACCGACGTGTGGACCGCCACGCTGGGCCCCGACCACACCCAGACCCTGTGGGCACGGCGTCAGCAGGCCAGCGCCCACTGGCAGCTGGCCGAGTTCGAGGCGTCCCGGCGGATCAACGAGGACGTACTGCGACGGCTGCGGGCCACGGTGGGCGACGACCACGAGTACACCCTCACGGTGGCCGGCGCGACCGCCGCCGACCTGCGCGCGGCGGGCCGGTTCACCGAGGCGCTGGCACTGGACCGGGACGCCTACCGGCGCAGTGCCCGGCTGCACGGCGCCCGCGCCCCGAAGGCCCTGACCGTCGGGCACAACTACGGGGTGAGCCTGCGCGTCAACGGCCTGTACGAGGAGGCGCTCGCCGTCGACGAGGAGATCCACGAGGCCCGCCTCGAGATCCTGGGCCCCACCGCACGCTCCACGCTGTTCTCCATCAACAACGTCGCTCGCGACATGCGCGAATGCGGCCGGTACGAGGATGCGCTCGTGCTGCAGACGAGCACCCTGGCGCGGTACCGCGAGCAGTACGGCGACCAGCACCCGCACACCCTGCGCGCCATCAAGAACACGTCGGTGACCTGCCGCAAGGCGGGCGAGTTCGAGCAGGGGCTCGCCCTCGCGCGGGAAGTGCTGGAGCTGTACCGGGGGCACTTCGGCCCCGAGCACATCGACACGCTGGCGGCGCTGACCAACCTCTCCAACGACCTGCGCATGACCGGCGATCCGGAAGCGGCGCGCGCCCACAGCGCCGAGGCGCTGCGCGGCTACCACGCGGTGCTGGGCGCTGGGCACCCGCTCGCCGGCGCCGCCGGCGTGAACCACGGCGCCGCCCTGCGCGCCACCCGGCAGCACGCCGAGGCCCGCCGGGTCGACCAGGAGACGGCGGAGGCACTCGGGACCGCGCTCCCCGACGACCACCCGTGGCTGCTGCTCGCCCGGGTCAACCTCGCCACCGACCTGTCCCTGGCCGGCGACCCGGAGACGGCCCGGGCGCTGGGCGAGGACTGCGCCCGCAAGCTGGAGGCCCGCTACGGCGACCGGCATCCCGCGACGCTGGCCGCCCTCACCAACGTGGCACTCGACATGGCCGCGACGGGCGACCCGGCGGCGGGCGAGGAGCTGCTCGCCTCGGTGCAGCGCCGCTATCTCGCGACGCTCGGCGCGGACCATCCGGAGAGCCGGAGCGCGGCCGCCGGGACGCGCGCGGAGTGCGACATCGAGCCACCGCCGATCTGAGCCTCGTCAGGGCGGGCCCTCGGCGTCCCACTCGGTGAGGACGTCCAGCAGGGCGTCCACGAGCCGTTGTCCGTCGGCGGTGAGCCAGCCCGCGGGCCCCAGTTGCTGCGCGGCCCTGCGGGCGGTGCCGCGCCAGCGCTCGTACGGCGCGTGCGCGGCGGGGTTGCCGTGGGCCGCCTCCGTGCGCCAGAACCCGGCCGTGGCCAGGAACGCGGCGGCACCCTGCAGCAGGGCCGAGGGCGGCCGGGGGCGCTCGCTCCAGGGGGCGGGGCCGCGTGTGCCGGGTGGGGCGTCGAGGAGCCGGGTGAGGTCCTGCAGGGCGTAGAGCAGCGAGTGCTGGGCCTCGTGGACGAGGGCGGCGGCGAGTTCGGCCGGATCGTCGAGGGGCGCGAGGGCGACGAGTCCGACGGCGTCGCCGAAGGAGGCGCTGAGCCAGCGCGCGGGCGGCCCCGGGGCGAGGGGGGCGACCGCTCGCACCGTGCCGCGCACCGTCCCGGCCCGGTCGGGGTGCCGTTCGGCCAGCCACGCCCAGGCCGCGCCGAGCCGCCCCCGCCAGCGGGCGAGCGCCGGCGGTTCCTGGGCCGCACCGAGCGGCGGCGGCCCGTGGCTGTCCAGCCGCGCGGCCCACTGCGCACCCTGCGCGACGAACCGGAGCCGGGGCACCGGTGTCCAGCCGGCCGTGCCGTCGCCGGGCCCGTCCGGGACCGTCACCGGGGTGTGCGCGTCGGCGGTGACGACGGTGGGGCCGTGCGGCGCGCGTGTCACGCGGGCCGTGGTCGTGTACGGGGCCAGGGTGGTGTGGCCGAGGCCGGGCAGGACGAGCGTGCCGTCGCGTACCGGGACGTCCAGGCGGAAGGGGATGCCGGCGCGGTGCCCGGCGGCCGCCGCGAGGACGGCCACGGCGTCGTGACGGCCGCCGCGTACGGCGTCGGCGAGCAGCAGACCGGTGGCCGGGTCCTGGATCAGCGCGTCGAACACGGCGGGCGCGTGCCGCCGCGCCGTCGCGAGGATCTCGGTGCCCGGTGTCCGAAGGCCCTGGTGGAGCGCGCGCAGCAGCAGGAGGTTGCGGCCCGCGCGGGCGGCGGCGAGCAGCCGCAGTGTGCCGGGGTCCGGCGTGCCGCGGGCGACCTGCCGCCACAGGTCCGGCGGCAGGCTCAGCGCGGGCACGCGTGCGACGGCCGGCGGGTGGTGCGTCAAGGGCGGGCCCCGGCGGCTCGGTCGAGGTCCGCGCGGAGGACCCCGGCCACGTGCCGGATCAGCGCCAGCAGGTCGGGGCAGTACACGGAGGGGTTGAGGTAGCCGGCTCCGGCGCGGTAGCGATGCGGGTAGTGGCCGCCGCCGCACACCGCGACCACCGGGCAGGCCCGGCACCGCTCGGCGAGCCCGCGCGCGGCCAGTTGCCGTGCCACCACCCCGGGATGGTCGAGGAGCGCGTCGAACGCGTGGCGGTGGACGTCGAGCCCGCTGCGATCGGCCCCTTCGTACGCGGACTTGAGCTGGTCGGACAGGGTGAGTGAGCCGTCGGTGTCGACGACGGCGAGCTGGGAGGGCGCCCCGCCGATGGTTTCGGTGCGGGTGACGCCGCCGAGCAGCAGGTCGAGGATCGACTCGAAGAACGCGAGGCGCACGGGTGGCCCCGGCGAGCGGTACCAGCGGTCGAACACGGTGGCCAGCCACCGGCCGTAGGGCGTGTCGGAGGGGTCGGCGGTGCGGTGCGGGGGCCGGTCGGTCCAGTTGCCCAGGGGCAGCAGCAGGCGGAGCGCGGGCGGGTCGTAGGACAGCAGGTGTGCGTAGGTGGCGACGGGGTCGGCCGTGACGTCGACGGTGCACAGGATGCCGGCCCAGACGGCGCGGTGTTCGGGTGCGCCGAGGCGGCGCAGCGCGGCGGCGACCCGGGCGTGGCTGCCGCGTCCGGCGTGGTCTCGGCGTGCCCTGTCGTGGACCTGGGGGGTGCCGTCCAGGCTGACCGCGATGGCGATGTCGTCCTCGTGGCACAGGCGCAGCACGTCGTCGTCGAGGAGGGTGCCGTTGGTCTGCACGAGTACCTCGGCGGTGGTGCCGGCGGGGAGCATTCCGCGCAGGGTGCGGGTCAGGCGGCGCAGCAGGGGGAGGCCGGCGAGCAGGGGCTCGCCGCCGTGCAGGACGACGCGCAGGGTGGGCGGCCGGTGCCGTTCGGCGTGTTCGGCGATCCGACGGCACGTCTGTTCGGCCGTCCGCCACGCCATGGTGTGCGGCTGGGTCCGCCAGTGCTGGTCGGCCGCCTCGTACACATAGCAGTAGGTGCAGGCGAGATTGCAGCGACTGTGTACTTTGACCACGAACTCCCTGAAGGGGTACGGGCGTTGCCCTGCCGCGCGCAGTGCGGTGACATCGAGGAGGTCGTCGGGCCACCGGCCGTGCGGGGTACCGGCCGGGGGTGTCACGGCGCGGGAGCGGAGGGTGCGTGGGGTCCTTCGGAGCTGTCGCCCCCGGAGTCGTAGGCGGCCACGGGCGCCTCCTCGCCGGCCAGGTGGCGCAGGACGCGGTGCAGTGCCGCGGACAGGGCGGGGTCCGCGCCCTCCAGGATGAATTCCAGGGGCAGACCCGTCAGATCGGGCATGTCCGCCGCGCGCTCGCCCGTCCCGCTGTGCATCGGCATCGGCCCCCTGTCGCTGTCACCCGATGGCTGTCCGTTGAACCGGCTTCGAATGAACCGGCTTTGAGGATAACCAGAGGAACGTGAGCAGGTCAGCCCATGATTCGGGCGGCCCGGGATGCTGCTGCCGGGGCTCGGGGGGTGGTTGGGCGATATGCGGCCGACGTCGGCCGCGTCATGTGATCATCCGTCAATCTCCTTGACGCGCCGTGGAGTTGACCATCGGCGCCCTGGCCCGTCAGGCTCTAGGGGACGAAGGTGCCGGCTGTCGGGAGCGTGCGGGTGGACACGGGGGCGCGTGGTACGGGTGGGCGTGCGGGACGCCGTTCCTTACGGACGCTCGCCGTCCGGTTCCGGCCGTTGCCGGGCACGGACGACTCCTTGGCACGCTGGGCGCCGACGGCCGCCCTGATCGGGGTGGTGGCGGGACTGGGGGCGGCCGCGCTGTTCGGGCTGCTGCACCTGTGCACCGGCTGGCTCCTGGAGTCCGTGGCCGGCTACCGGCCCTACCGCTCCTCCGCGGAGGGCGGCTTCCGTGAGCTGGCCGGATCCGGCCGCCCGTGGCTGGTGCCCCTGGTGGCGGCCGGCGGCGCGCTGCTCGCCACGGCGTTCGCGGTGTGGCTGGCGCCCGAGGCGCGCGGCCACGGCACGGACGCCGCGATCGCGGCGGCGCACCGGGATCCGACGGGGATGCGGGGCCGGGTGACGGTGGTGAAGCTCGTGGCGTCGGCCGTGACCATCGGCTCGGGCGGCTCGGGCGGTACGGAGGGGCCGGCCGCGCAGATCTCGGCTGCGTTCGGCTCCGTCATCGCCCGGCGCACCGGCATGTCACGGCAGCAGGCCCGTACCGCACTGGTGATCGGTCTCGCGGCCGGGGTGGGCGCCATCTTCAAGGCACCGCTCGGTGGAGCGCTGCTCGGGGCGGAGTTGCTGTACCGCAGGGACATGGACGCCCGGATCCTGCCGAAGGCGCTGATCGCCTCGGTCGCGGGCTGGCTGGTGTTCGGCGCCTGCTACGGGTTCGCGCCCGCGCTCGGCGGGCACGGCGGTCAGGGGGCCGGCGGTGCGGCCGGGCTGGCCCTCGTGGCCGTGGTCGGCCTGGTCGCGGGCGGAGCCGGGCGGCTGTACACGTGGTGCTTCTACGCCGTACACACGCGCGTGGAGGCACGGGCCCGCTCCACGCTCGCCCGGATCGCGGTACCGGCCGTGGCGGCGCTCCTGGTCGGCGGTCTGGGTCTGCTGGTGCCGGGGGTGCTGGGTACCGGGTACGGCCTGATGGAGGCGCTGACCTCGCGGCGGCTGCTGCTGGACCTGCCGCTGGCGGTGGTGCTGGCGATCCCGGCGGCCAAGATCGCGGGTACGGCGCTGACGGTCGGCTCGGGCGGTTCGGGGGGCATCTTCGGGCCCTGCATGGTCGTGGGCGCCGGGGTCGGCGCGGCGGTGTGGCGGCTGGCGGAGCCGCTCGGACTCGCCCCCGGCGGTCCGCTGGTCGCGGTCGCGGCGGGCATGGCCGCCTGTCTGGGCGCGGTGGCGAACGCTCCGCTGGGCGTGCTGGTGATGGCCGCGGAGATGCTGGGTGACGCCTCACTGCTCGGCCCGGGCATTCTGGCGGTGCTCTGCGCACGGGCGGTCACCGGCGGCGTGACGCTGTACCGCAGCCAGCTGGACCGGATCGAGGACGAGCCGGACCACGGCAGACGCCCACCCCCGCCCGACCGCCCGAACCGCACCCAGCGCCGCACGCGACGCCGCACAGTGGTCGCGCCGGTACGACGACCCCCCGCACCCGGCGCCGACCCGGTGGCGGTCAACTCACCGGACCCCGTGCCGGACTGAGCCCTCGGCCGGGCGGGCATGGCCGGCCGGCTGGACCGGACAGAGCGTCGCACCATGGCCGCCCCCGTACGCGGTGCGCCGCCCCCGCGCCGACCCGGTGGCGGTCAACTCATGCGACTCCATGCCGGACTGAGCCCTCGGCCCGGTCGCCGGGCCGTCGTGAGGACCTACCCTGTGGCCATGGACGATGCGTCGATGGTCGGGCTCATGGGACGGGTCACCGGGACGGTCGGGCCCGGGCTGGTCGGTGAGGTGATCGTCCGGGTGCGCGGCGGCGCCGAGCACTTCCTGGCGTACGCGGCCGAAAGCGGCGGCCGGATCGAGCCGGGCACGGTGGTGATGGTGGTCGAGTACCTGCCGCCGAGAACGGTGTACGTGGCTCCGGCGTACGACAGTTGAGCATGCCGCGCCGCAGGTGAGGGGCGCATGCGTCAAGATTGCAACAAGGATTCGTCAGCGTCTTCTCCCCGGTCTCACCCAGGAGCACACTCCCTTCGTTCGGTGCCGAAAGGGCACCATGCAAAGGGGGCGTATGCCGATGGTTGTCGGCGTCGTTGCGGGGGCGGCGGTCGTCGCCGTTCTCGTATTGATCGGTCTCTTCAAGATGATGTGGCGGGTCGCCGAGCCGAACGAGGCGCTCATCATCTCCGGTTCCAAGCACCGCACCGAGGGCCTCGAGGAGGGCATGGGGTTCCGCATCGTCACGGGGCGCGGCACGCTGGTGCTGCCCGGTGTGCAGGCGGTGCGCAAGCTCTCCCTCGACCTGTACGAGACCGAACTGCACGTGGACTGCGTGACCCACCAGGGCATCCCGCTGAAGGTGCGGGGCGTGGTCATCTTCAAGGTGGGCGACGACTTCGTGTCGATCGCCAATGCCGCCCGCCGTTTCCTGGACCAGCAGAAGCTGATGACGGAGCGGGTGCACAACGTCTTCGCCGGTCATCTCCGCTCCATCGTGGGCGGGTTGACGGTGGAGGACATGATCCGCGACCGGGAGAAGCTGACCGGGCAGACCCGGGCGGCCTGCGGAACGGAGATGGAGAAGCTCGGCCTGATCGTCGACTCGCTGCAGATCCACGAGATCGAGGACCCGACCGGGTACATCCAGAACCTGGCGATGCCGCACGCGGCGGCCGTCCAGCGGGACGCGCGGATCGCGCAGGCGGAGGCGAATCGTCTCGCCACCGAGGCGGAGCAGCAGTCCTTCGCCCGGATGGCGGAAGCCACCCGGGACAGCGAGATCCTCCAGGCGGGCTACCAGGCCGAGCGGGACAAGGCGGCGGCGAAGGCCAGGCAGGCCGGTCCGCTCGCCGACGCGGGCGCCCGGCAGGAGGTCGTCGTCCAGGAGACGCGCGTCGCCGAGCTGGAGGCGCACCGGCGCGAACAGCAGCTCCAGGCCGACGTCCGCAAGCCCGCCGACGCCAAGGCCTACGAGAAGCGCACGCTGGCCGAGGCCGAGCGCGACGCCCGTATCTCGGCGGCGCAGGCCAAGGCGAAGGAGACGGAGCTGGCGGCGGCGGCCGAGGCGACCCGGGTGAAGACGGCCGCGGGCGCCGAGGCCGAGGCGACGAAGACCAGGGGCGCGGCCACCGCGGCGGCGACCCGGGCCACCGGTGAGGCCGAGGCGGCCGCCGCGCAGGCCAGGGGTCTGGCTCAGGCCGAGGCGACCAAGGCCCAGGGTCTCGCCGAGGCGGAGGCGATCAAGGCCCGCGCCGCCGCCCTCGCCGAGAACCAGGAGGCGGTCGTCGCCCAGCAACTCGCCGAGAACTGGCCGGAGATCGTCCAGGCGGGGGCGTCGGCCTTCGGCAACGTCGACAACATGGTGCTGCTCAACGGTGCCGACGGCATGGCCGAGTTGTTCGCGAAGGCGCTCACCATGGGCGGCACGGGCCTGGGACTGGCCCGCCAGCTTCTCTCCTCGATGAACCACAACGGGCAGAGCCCGGCGGGGACTTCGCCGCTGAACGGGACCGTGGCGCCGCCGCCGGCGCAGAAGGTGCCGGTGGAGGACGACGGGAGGTAGCCCCCGGTTCGGATCACGGGGCGGCGCACGCGGCCGGCGTGCGCCGCCCTCTTCGTTCAGCACCCGGCGAGCACCTCGTCGGCCACCCGGTGTGTCGCCCCGGAAGCCGGTCATCTCCCGCAGCCCGGAGCAGCCGGATGCCACCTTGAAACCGGTGGACGACCATCCGCGCGGGACCGGTGGCCACGCCGGCTCCGACGCCCCGTAGGGTGCCACCCGTGACCGCCTTCACCGATGAGACCGACGAGAACGTCCCCGGCCGCCACGGCCCCCGCGCCACCACCGAGGCCGACCCCCGCGAGGTGGGCCGGGTGCGCACCGAGTACTCCCCCGCGCACGACGGCGACCCGGACCCCGGGGAGATCGTGTGGACCTGGGTGCCCTTCGAGGAGAACGACGGGCGGGGCAAGGACCGCCCGGTGCTCGTGGTGGCCCGGGAGGCCGCGGGGACGTTCCTGGCCGTGCAGCTGTCCAGCAAGCGGCACGACGGGGACCGGGAGTGGGTGGCGATCGGCAGCGGGCCCTGGGACCGCACGGGGCGCGACTCCTGGGTCGACGTGGACCGCGTCCTGCGGCTCCACGAGGAGGGCATGCGACGGGAGGCGTGCGCGCTGGACCGCGGCCGGTTCAACCTGGTCAGGCACCGGCTGCACGAGCGCTACGGCTGGAGCTGACGCTCCGGAAAGGCCCGTACGAAGGCCTCTCGCACCACGGCTCCCGGTGTGCGGTCCAGGATCCCGAACACGATGTGCTCGAAGGTCCCGGCGAACCGCCCGCCGGGGCCGAGCAGCCCGCGGAAGGCGCCCGCGACCTGCGCGGGGTCGTTCTGGAAGACTCCGCAGCCCCAGGCGCCCAGCACCAGCCGCCGGTACCGGTGCGCCGCGGCGGTCTCCAGCACCCGCTCGGCGCGCGCCGACAGGGCGGACGGCAGCTCGGCCGCGCGCTGTGGGGCCGTACGCCGGACGACCCCGGCGTTGGGCGCCGGCGAGGTCAGGAATCCCGCCGTGTACGGCTCGTCCAGCAGGCGGCCGCGGTCGTCACGGAAGACGGGCACGGCGGGTGAGTGGATGACACGGTCCGTGTAGAACGGGTCGCGGTGGGCGCGATGGTGGTCGTAGTACTCCGGGGCCCTCAGCAGGCACGTGTACAGGGCGGAGGCGCGGCACAGGGCCTCCTCCTGGGCCTGGGCGCCGCCCAGGTAGCCGCCGCCGGGATTGCGGGCGGAGGCGAAGTTCAGGACGGCGACCGGTTCCGCGAGGCGGCGGGCGGCCTCCAGGCTGCTCTCGCCGGTGACCTCGAAGACCGTGTCGGCCGCGGAGGCCGCAGGCACGGGCACGGGCACGGGATCGGGGCCGTGCAGCCGTGTGCCGGCCCGGGCGGCCTCGATCGCCGCCGCGAGCGCGACCTCACGGCCGGCGGGCGTGCGGTACGAGCCCGCCGCCACGATCTCCTCGGTCTCGCGTGCGATGCCGCGCAGGCGCGCGCTCATGGCACCACCCCCGTCGGCGCCATGAGCGCGGCCCGCGCGGCCTCCCCCGTCGTGCTCATGAACGCATCGTGAGCGATGCTGGTCCTGCGGTGCAACAGAGTTTCCCGGCCGTGGAAACAGAGATTCCAGCACCCGATCGCCCCGATTTGCACCCTTGTGCGAATCGGCGAGAAGGTCTTGGGTGGGACGGATGACGCCGTCCCGGCCCACCCCGGCCGGGCGGTGGCATGGTGGAATCTCAGGAGGATCCCGACATGTCCGATTCGGCAAGTGATGTCGGCGACTGTACGAAGCACCGTACCGTCGTCACCGAACCCGAGGTGGAGGCCCTGGTCAGGGGCATCTGCTTCAAGACCGGACCGCCCCGCACCCTCGGGGTCGAAGTGGAATGGCTCGTTCACGAGCTGCGGCAGCCGCGGCTGCCGGTGACACCCGAACGTCTCGAAGCGGCCTATGCCGCACTGCGCACCGTCCCCCTGGGCTCGGCGCTCACCGTCGAACCCGGCGGCCAGCTGGAACTGAGCTCGCCGCCCGCCGCCTCCCTCATGGAGTGCATAGGCACCGTCTCCGCCGACCTGGCCGCCGTCCGCGCGGTCCTGGCCGAGGACGGCCTCGGCCTCGTCGGCGCCGGCCACGACCCCTGGCACGAGCCCCGCAGGTTCCTGCACGAGCCGCGCTACGACGCCCTGGAGACCTGCCTGGACCGCACGGGCGCGGCCGGCCGGCACATGATGTGCACCTCCGCCTCCGTCCAGGTGTGCCTGGACGCCGGCTACGAGGAGCCGGGCCCGCTGGGCCACGGGCGGCGCTGGTGGCTGGCACACCAGCTGGGCGCGGTCCTGGTGGCCGCGTTCGCCAACTCCCCGCTCGTCGGAGGGGAGCCCACGGGCTGGCTGTCCACCCGGCAGCTGCTGTGGATGGAGATCGGCGCGGGCCGTGCGGGCGCGCCCCCGGCCGGTGAACCGCGTACCGCCTGGGCGCGGCACGTGCTCGACGCGCCGGTGATGTGCGTACGGCTCGACGGCGAACCCTGGGAGGTACCCGAGGGGCTCACCTTCCGGGACTGGATCCAGAAGGCGGAGCCCCGGCCGCCGACCCGCGCGGACCTCGACTACCACCTCACGACGCTGTTCCCGCCGGTCAGGCCGCGCGGGCACCTGGAGCTGCGCATGATCGACGCGCAGCCCGGCGACGACGGGTGGATCGTGCCGCTCGCGGTGACAGCCGCGCTCTTCGACGACCCGCAGGCCGCCGAGACCGCGTACCGCACCGTGAAGCCCCTGGCCGAACGGACGCTCGGGCTGCCCGCGCCGCACAACCCGTTGTGGACGGACGCGGCCCGGTACGCGCTGGCCGACACCGAGCTGCGGGAGGCCGCCGTCGCCTGTTTCGCGGCGGCGCTGGAGGCGCTCCCCCGGCTCGGCGCCACGGCCGAGGTCACGGACGCCGTCGCGGCGTACTCCGACCGCTACGTCGCCCGGGGCCGCTGCCCTGCCGACGACATGCTGGACCGCCTGCGCGGCACGGCCCCTCGCACCCACGGGAAGGACATCCGCCCATGACCGCCGCCGAGACCGAGCACGAGACCGATCACGAAGGCCTCCGGGAGCGCGCGCTGGCCTCCCTGACCACCGCGCGCGCCCGGACCGCCCTGCTGACCGACTGCGTCGACGAGCCGGACCTCACCGCCCAGCACTCGCCGCTGATGTCCCCGCTGGTGTGGGACCTCGCCCACATCGGCAACCAGGAAGAGCTGTGGCTGCTGCGGGCCGTCGGCGGCCGGGAGCCGATGCGGCCCGAGATCGACGGCCTGTACGACGCGTTCGAGCACTCGCGGGCCGAACGGCCCTCGCTGCCGCTGCTGCCGCCCGCCGAGGCCCGCGGCTACGCGGCCGAGGTACGCGGCCGCGCCCTGGACCTGCTGGGGAGCACCGCGCTGCGCGGCACCCGGCTCACCGAGGCGGGCTTCGCCTTCGGCATGATCGCCCAGCACGAACAGCAGCACGACGAGACGATGCTGATCACCCATCAGCTCCGCAAGGGCCCGCAGGTCCTGACCGCACCCGACCCGGACCCGGCGCCGCTGTTCACCGGGCCGGCCGAAGTCCTCGTCCCCGGCGGCCCGTTCACCATGGGCACATCCACCGAGCCGTGGGCGCTGGACAACGAACGCCCCGCGCACCGCGTCGAGGTGGCCCCTTTCCGCATCGACACCACACCGGTGACGAACGCCGCGTACCAGGCGTTCATCGAGGACGGCGGCTACGACACCGAGCGCTGGTGGACACCCCAGGGCTGGGCGCACATACAAGGCAACCGCATCAGCGCACCGCAGTTCTGGCGCCGCGACGGCGGCCAGTGGCTGCGGCGCCGCTTCGGCGTCACCGAGGTCGTCCCGCCCGACGAGCCGGTGCTGCACGTGTGCTGGTACGAGGCCGACGCCTACGCCCGCTGGGCCGGGCGCCGGCTGCCCACCGAGGCCGAGTGGGAGAAGGCCGCCCGGCACGACCCCGCCACGGGGCGCTCCCGGCGCTACCCGTGGGGCGACGCCGACCCGGCGCCGGAACACGCCAACCTGGGCCAGCGGCACCTGCGCCCGGCCCCGGCGGGCAGCTACCCGGCGGGCGAGTCGCCGCTCGGCGTACGCCAGTTGATCGGCGACGTGTGGGAGTGGACGGCGAGCGACTTCCTGCCGTACCCGGGGTTCACCGCGTTTCCGTACAAGGAGTACTCGGAGGTGTTCTTCGGGCCGGAGTACAAGGTGCTGCGCGGCGGCTCGTTCGCCGTGGACCAGGTGGCCTGCCGGGGCACGTTCCGCAACTGGGACTACCCGATCCGGCGGCAGATCTTCTCCGGCTTCCGCACCGCCCGCTCGGAGGACGTCTGATGTGCCGTCATCTGGCGTACGTGGGGCCGCCGGAGCCGCTGGGCGAGGTGATCACGGAGCCCCCGCACGGCTTGTACCGCCAGTCGTGGGCGCCACGGCGGCAGCGGTACGGCACGGTCAACGCCGACGGTTTCGGCGTCGGCTGGTACGCCCCGGACGATCCGGTGCCGGCCCGCTACCGGCGGGCCGGGCCGATCTGGGCCGACCAGTCCTTCGCCGACCTGGCCCGGGTGGTCCGGACGGGCGCGCTGCTCGCCGCGGTGCGTGACGCCACCCTGTCGGGCGCCGACGCGGAGGCCGCGGCGGCGCCGTTCGCGGCGGGCCGGTGGCTGTTCAGCCACAACGGCGCGGTCAGGGACTGGCCCCGGTCCGTGGCCCCGCTGGCCCCCACGCTGCCCCCGGTCGACCTGCTGTCGCTGGAGGCGCGCACCGACTCGGCCTTCGTCTGGGCGCTGGTCCTGCACCGGCTGCACTCCGGGAAGGAGGCGGGCCCAGCCCTCGCCGAAACGGTTCTCCAGGTCGCCGAGGCGGCCCCCGCCTCCCGGCTCAACCTGCTGCTCACCGACGGCGAGACCATCACCGCCACCGCCTGGGGCGACACCCTCTGGTACCTCACGGAGCCCGGCCGCGCCGTCGTCGCCTCCGAGCCGTACGACGACGACCCGCGCTGGCAGGAGGTCCCCGACCGCACGCTGCTCACGGCCGACCGGGCCGGCGCCCGGCTGACCCCCCTGACGGAAGCCCTCGCCCCTGTACCACCGAAGGAGCCCTGCACGTGAGTCCCCTGCACGTCACCCGCACCCTTCCCGAGGACGCGACGGACGCCGCGCTGCGCGCCGACGTCCTGCAAGGCCTCACCGCCGACCCCAAGACCCTGCCGCCGAAGTGGTTCTACGACGCCCGGGGCAGCGAGCTGTTCGAGCAGATCACCGAACTCGACGAGTACTACCCGACCCGCGCCGAACGGGAGATCCTCACCACCCGCTCCGGCGAGATCGCTTCCGCGACCGGGGCCCGTACGCTGGTCGAACTGGGCTCCGGTTCCTCCGAGAAGACGCGGTACCTGATCGACGCGCTCACCAACCTGCGCGTCTACGTCCCCGTCGACGTCAGCGAGAGCGCCCTGACCCAGGCCGGGCAGGCCCTCGTCGAGGAGCGGCCGGGGCTCGAAGTGCACGCCCTGATCGCCGACTTCACGGCCGCGCTGGCCCTTCCGGACACGCCCGGCCCCCGGATGGTGGCCTTCCTGGGCGGCACCCTCGGCAATCTCCTGCCCGCCGAACGCGCCCGGTTCCTCGCCTCGGTCCGCGCGCTGCTGTCGCCGGGCGACGCCCTGCTGCTCGGCACGGACCTGGTCAAGGAGGAGGACGTCCTCGTCCGGGCGTACGACGACGCGGCCGGGGTGACGGCCGAGTTCAACAAGAACGTCCTGGCCGTCGTCAACCGCGAACTGGGCGCCGACTTCGATCCCGGCGCCTTCGAGCACGTGGCCCTGTGGGACGCGGAGAACGAGTGGATCGAGATGCGGCTGCGCTCCGGCGCGGCCCAGACCGTGAAGATCCCCGCGCTGGACCTCGCGGTCGACTTCGGCGCGGGCGAGGAACTGCGCACCGAGGTGTCGGCGAAGTTCCGGCGGGACGGGATCTCCGCCGAACTGGCCAGTGCCGGGCTGGAGTTGACCCACTGGTGGACCGACTCGGAGCAGCGTTTCGCGCTGTCGCTGAGCATGGCCCGGTGACCGGGAACACGGCCCGGTGACCGGTGGGGCCCGTCCGCGCCGGCCGCTTCAGTCCAGGTCGGGCGCGAGCTCGTCGGTGATCCGGCGGGAGGCGCGGCGGGCCTCGGTCGCCGGGTCGGCGCCGCCGAGCACCTTGCTCATGTACTCCTTGATCGGGTTGTCGGTCTCGACCGCGGTCCACTGAGGGGTGCTGGGGGTCGCCCGCCCGTGTGCGGCGCCCGCCGCCATGGCGGCGACCCCCTCCTCGCCCGCGACCGCGCTCGCCAGGGTCGTCCTGTTGGGCACGTAGTTCATGGTGCGGGCCAGTTCGGTGTCCCACTTGGCGCCGGTGAGGGCCGCGACGACCTCGACGGCGCGGTCCGGCTGGTCGGTGTTGCGGGGCACGATGAGGTCGGAGCCGCCCGTGAACACGGTGCCGGGCCGGCTCGCGGTCTTCCCGGGCACCGGGAAGTAGCCCAGCTGGTCCTTGAGTTCAGGGTTCTGCTGCACGATCGACTGCGCGAGGCCCGGCACGGCCACGATCTGCGCGACCTTGCCGCCCGCGAACACGCCCGCCTGGGGCGGGTGTTCCTCGTCGGTGCCGACCGGACCCCGGCCGAGGGCCTGGAGCCTTCGGTAGAAGTCCATGCCGCGCAGCGCCGCCGGGGTGTCCAGGGTGCCCTTCCAGCGGAAGCCCTTCTCCTCGGCCAGGTCGCCGCCCTCGTCCCAGACGAAGCCGGCGAGTGTGTACCAGTCCTGTCCGGCGAGGTAGATGCCCTGGTTCCCGCCGGAGTCGAGCTTCCCGGTGTCGGCGAGCCACTCCTCGCGGGTCTTCGGCGGCCCGGTGATGCCGGCCCGTTCGAAGAGGTCCTTGCGGTAGATGACGACGCGGTTGGCGGCGTACCAGGGGATGCCGTACTGCTGGGTGCCCTGGTGCCCGGGCTCGGTCAGGCCGGGCAGCCAGTGGTCCTTGTCCCAGTCGCGTACCGACTCCAGGGTGAGGTCGGTGAGGCGGTTGCCCTCGACGTAGCGCGGGACCTGGGTGTTGCCGACCTCGATGACGTCCGGGGCGTCGTCCGAGTCGCTCCTGAGCGCGCTCTGCACCTTGTCGACGATGCCGGTCCATTCCTGGATGCGGATACGGAGGCGGATGTCGCCGTGGGTGCGCTCGAAGTCCTCGGTGAAACGGCGCAGGAAGTCCTTCGACGCGCTGTCCTTCATCAGCCACACGGTGACGGTGTGGCGCTCGTCGCCGCCCGGCAGGACACCGCAGCCGGCGGCGAGGGCGGCGGACACACAGACGAGGGCGAGGAGTCGACGTCGCACGAGGGGTCCTGTTCTGTCTGCTGGACAGGGGAGGGGGCCCGACGTGGGGGACGAGCGCGGACGCTCGTACGGGCGTGCTGGATTTTGGTATGGACCAATCCGGAGGTCAAGGCCTACCCCGGGTTTCGGCCCGACGCCTCGCAATCCACCTCCGCATACGGCACGGTGGAGTGACGCGTGGCACACCTGTCACCAAGGAGAGGAGCACTCGCCATGTCGAACCACACCTACCGGGTCACCGAGATCGTCGGCACCTCCCCCGAAGGCGTCGACCAGGCCATCCGCAACGGCATCGCGCGCGCCGGCCAGACCCTGCGCAACCTCGACTGGTTCGAGGTGACACAGGTCAGGGGGCAGATCGAGAACGGCGAGATCGGGCACTGGCAGGTCGGGCTGAAGGTGGGCTTCCGTCTCGACGACGAGGGCTGACCGGCCCGGCCCTCCTCAGGTCCGCCCCTCCCGCTCCTGGGCGTCGGCCAGCGCGGCCGACGGCTGGGCCCAGCGGGCCCGTACGACGGTGAACCCGGCCCGTTCGGCGTCGCCGCACACCAGTTCGTCGTCGTCCACCAGGACCCGGACCTCCCGGTCACGGGCCAGCCGGCGCAGGATCTCCAGCTTGGTGTGGCGGGCGGGCCTGCGGTCGGCGTCGCGCCGCATGAACACGCGCCCCTCGGGCAGACCGTGCGCGGCGAGCCAGTCGAGCGTGTCGCGCCGGCAGCGCTCGGGCCGCCCAGTGAGGTAGACGACCTCGCACTCCTCGGCACTGCCACGCGCCAGCGCCACCCCCTCGGCGAGCGGCGGATCCGCCGGGGCGGCGCCGAAGAAGCCGTCCCAGTCCCGCGGCCTGCTCTCAAGGAACCGCTGCCGGTGCGCCGTGTCGGCCAGGGTGTTGTCGAGGTCGAAGACGGCGAGCGGCCGCCGGCTGCTGTCTGTCACACGCCCACCCTAGGGCCAGTCTGACAATTCCCGTCGTCCGCCCGAAGGGCGGGCCCCGCGGCGGCGATGGGGGTCCCCCCGCGCGAGCGAAGCCGAGCGTGGGGGAGTGCGTGCCAGACGCCGCGGGGCAGGCGGGAATTGTCAGACAGGCCCTGGACACCCCGGCGGCCGGCCGGCCCGCCGTCCCGGAACCGGGCCCCGCCCTCAACCCGGCCCTGGGTGAAGGCTCATGCTTCTCCCATGTCCCCTTCCCCTCCGGCCCCCCGGCCGGCCCCGGACCGCCCCTGCACCCTCGTCGTCTGCCGCGGGTGCTGCTGCGGCGATCCGGGCAAGCACCCCGGCACCGACCACGCCCGCCAGCTCCAGCGGCTGCGGGAGGCGGCGGCCGAGCGCGGGTTCGAGGTGCGCACCACCGACTGCCTCGGGCCGTGCGACCAGGCGAACGTGATGGTCGTGCGACCGTCGGCCACGGGACGCCGGGCCGGTGGCCGGCCGGTGTGGGTCGGGTTCGCGATGGACGACGACTGCACCGAGGAGATCGTGGAGTGGGCCGGGGCGGGCGGTCCGGGTATCGCCGAGCCGCCGCTCGCGCTGGAGTTGCAGTTCATCCGGGCACCTCGCGCGGGGCGGGTACGGCGCTGAGTCCCCGCTGCGGCTGAACGCTCACCCTTCGCTCACCCTTCGCTCCCCCGAGTGGACCAATCCCGGGGGCCCACAGGAGGCCGACTGGTGTGAGCGGTGTGACGCTGGTGGAAGGGATGGCCGGCGTGACAGGAGACAGGATGGTGGACGGTACCGCCAGGAGCGGATGCGCTGCGCTCGCATCACGTGACGAGGCGCTCCAGCGGCTGCGCACGGTCGCCGACGCCGTGCTCTACGAGGGCTACCTTCTTTATCCGTACCGCCGGTCATCCCCCAAGAACCGGGTGCGCTGGCAGTTCGGCGTCCTCACCCCGCGCGAGTGGGCCGAGGCGGACGGGCCGGTGCCGCCGGGGGTGTCCGGCTCGGTGGACTCCTGGTACCAGCAGACCGAGTGCCTGCTGCGGGCGTCCGGCGACGCCCGGCTGCGGGTGACGGTGCGATACCTCCAGCTCCAGCGCAAGCAGGTGGAGCAGTCCACCGGCGACGGCCTCCACCGGCCGGTGGAGTCGCTCCAGACGGGGGCGGACGTCCATCTGACCTTCGACGAGGCGGTGCCCCGCGAGGCGGAGATCGACGTGCCGCTGGCCCGGCTCCTCCAGGGCCCCCACCGTACGACGGTCGGGTCGCCCGGCGGTGCGGGGACGGAGCAACTGGGCGGCGGGGCGGGCCGGGTGGTGCGCCGCCGGGACCCCGTCCACGCCGTGACGACGGTCCGGGCCGAGCGGATCCGGGACGACGGCGACGGCCACGGCACCGCGCTGTACCGGCTGCGGGTGCGCACCGAGAACACGGGGTCCCTGCCCGGCGGCGCCGGCGTGCCCCGGGCCGAGGCGCTGCGGCACGCCCTCATGGCCACCCATACCCTGATCTGCGGCGCCGGCGTCGAGTTCGGGTCGCTGATCGAGCCGCCCGAGGCGGACGAGGAGCATGCCCGCGGCTGCCGGAACCTGTTCGCCTTCCCCGTCCTCGGCGGCGAACCGGGCCGCGGGGACGCGGTCCTGTCCTCGCCGATCATCCTGCCGGACCACCCGCAGGTGGCCCCCGAGAGCCCGGGCGACCTGCACGACGCCGCCGAGATCGACGAGATCCTGAGCCTGCGCACACTGCTGCTGACCGACGACGAGAAGCGCGAGGCCCGGGCGACCGACCCGCGGGCCGCGGACATCCTCGACCGGGTCGAGAACATGCCGCCGGAGATGTTCGCCCGCCTGCACGGCGCGATCCGCTCCCTCCAGCCGGCGACCCGCACCCCAACAGCCGCCGCCCGGCCGTCAGCCGCCCCCGCCCGTTCGGACACGGCCCACCACGGCGTCCCCCCGGCCGGCACCCCCGAGCCCGACGCCGGTCGGCCCGACCTCGCTTCGACCGGTCCCACCCCGGCCGGCCCCGCCCGCTCCAGCACGGCCCCCACCACAACAGCCGCCGCCCGGCCGTCAGCCGGCCCCGCCTGTTCGGGAACGGCCCACCACGGCATCGCCCCGGCCGGCACCCCCGAGCCCGACGCCGGTCGGCCCGCCCCCGCCGGCCCCGCCCGCTCCAGCACGGCCGCTACCGGGCCGGCCGCCGGGGCCGGGGTCCCGGGGGGCGAAGACCCGTTCGGCGCAGTGCCGGTGGCAGCCGGAGCGCGCGGAGTGGTGCCCTGGTGGCAGGAGGGCGGTGACGAGGGTCTGTCGCCCACGACCGACAGCGTGCTCGTGGACGGTGTGCCGGTCGCGGCCGGGAGCGCCGTGCGGCTGCGGCCGGCCGGGCGCGGAGCGGACGCGCAGGACATGTTCCTGGCCGGCCGCACGGCCCGGGTGGCGGCCGTCTTCCACGACGTGGACGGCAGTACGCACCTGGCGGTCACGCTCGACGACGACCCGGCCGCGGAGCTCAACGCCTGGTACGGCCGCTACTTCTACTTCCGCCCGCACGAACTCCAGCCACTGACCGCCACCGTGGACGAGGGAGCGCCCGATGGACGCCCTTGAGCTGCTGACCCACGACCACCGCAGGGTGGAGCAGTTGTTCCGCAACTACCACTTGGCCGCCTCCGACCGTCAGCGGCGGGGCGTCGTCGAACTGCTCGTGCGGGAGCTGTCCCGGCACGCCGCCCTGGAGGAGACGTACGTCTACCCCCTGGCGAGGAAGGTCTTCGTCGACGGCGGACGCGAGATCGACGAGCACCTCGGCGAGCACATGGCGGTCAAGGAGACGCTGCTCGCCCTGGACCGGCTCGACGAAGGCGACGAGAGGACGGACGAACTCGTCGCCCGGCTGCGCCGCGAGGTCGAGGAGCACGTGCGCGAGGAGGAGGAAGTGTTCATGCCCCGGCTGCGCGCCTCCGTCTCCCGCCGCCGGCTCGACGACCTCGGGCAGCTGCTGGCGAAGGCCAGAGGGGACGTACCGACCCGCCCCCACCCCCATGCGCCGGACCATCCACCCGCGCTCACCCTCGCCGGGCCCGTGGCCGCGGCGTACGACCGACTCAGGGACCGATTGCAGCGGAGGCCGAGTACATGACCACCCAAAGCGGCACCACCGAAGTCAGCCAGGACCCCAGCCGGTCCGAACGGCGCGAGGGCTTCGACGAGATCACCATCCTCTGGATCTCCGAGGGCATGAGCTGCGACGGCGACACCGTCTCGCTCACGGCCGCCGACCAGCCCTCCATCGAGGACGTGGTGCTCGGCCTGATCCCCGGTCTGCCGAAGGTGAACCTGGTCAACAAGGTGCTCTCACCGAGCCTGGGCGGCGAGGACTTCCTCGCCCCGTACCGGGCGGCGGCCCGCGGCGAACTGGCCCCGTTCATGCTCGTGATCGAGGGCTCGATCCCGAACCAGAACATCATCAAGGGCGACGGCTACTGGACGTCGTTCGGCAACGACCCGGACACCGGCCAGCCGCTGCCCCTGAACTGGTGGATCGACCAACTGGCGCCGAGGGCCTGGGCCGTGGTGGCCGCCGGCACCTGCGCCACCTACGGCGGCATCCACGCCATGGCGGGCAACCCCACCGGGTCCATGGGTCTCGCCGACTACCTCGGCTGGGACTTCGTGTCGCAGGGCGGTCTGCCCATCGTCAACGTGCCCGGCTGCCCCATCCAGCCCGAGAACTTCATGGAGACCCTGATCTGGGTGCTCCAGCACGCGGCCGGGGCCGCTCCCCCGCCGCCGCTGGACCACATGCTGCGCCCGCAGTGGCTGTTCGGCAAGACCGTGCACGAGGGCTGCGACCGGGGCTCGTACTACGAGCAGGCCAGCTTCGCCAAGGACTACAACTCGCCCAAGTGCCTGGTGAAGACCGGCTGCTGGGGCCCGGTCGTCAACTGCAACGTGCCCAAGCGCGGCTGGATGGCCGGCATCGGCGGCTGCCCGAACGTCGGCGGCATCTGCATCGGCTGCACGATGCCCGGCTTCCCCGACGCGTTCATGCCGTTCATGGACGAACCGCCCGGCGGAACGCTGTCGTCGCTGGTCATCAAGCCGTACGGGGCGGTCGTGCGCCGGCTGCGCGGCCTGACGAACGACATCGTGAACCACGAGCCCAAGTGGCGGCACAACAAGCGCAAGCTGACCAGCGGTTACGACCCGCACTGGCGCGCCTGACACGGCGGCACCGGGGGGGGAGGGGGGACCCACCACTCACCGATGGAACCCGAACAGCGAGGGGCAGCAAGCCAGATGACGACAACCGAGGCCCGGTCCACGGGGCGCAAGCCCGCCCAGCTCGTGGACATGTCCTGGGATCCGATCACCCGGATCATCGGCAACCTGGGCATCTACACGAAGATCGACTTCGCCAACCGGGAAGTCGTCGAATGCCACAGCACCTCGTCGCTGTTCCGCGGCTACTCGGTGTTCATGAAGGGCAAGGACCCGCGCGACGCCGGCTTCATCACCTCGCGCATCTGCGGGATCTGCGGCGACAACCACACCACCTGCTCGAACTACGCCCAGCAGATGGCCTACGGCGTCAAGCCGCCGCGGCTGGCCGAGTACATCACCAACCTCGGCGAAGCCGCCGAGTACATGTTCGACCACACGATCTTCCAGGACAACCTGGTGTTCGTGGACTTCTGCGAGGCGATGGTCAAGTCCACCAACCCCGGACTGCTGGCCCGTGCCGAGCGCACCGACGCGCCCCGCGGCGACATCCACGGCTACCGCACCATCGCCGACATCATGAAGGCCTTCAACCCGTTCGAGGGCGAGGTCTACAAGGAGGCGCTGAAGGTCAGCCGGGTCACCCGGGAGATGTTCTGCCTGATGGAGGGGCGGCACGTCCACCCGTCGACGCTGTACCCGGGCGGCGTGGGCACGATGCCGCAGCCGAACACCTTCACCGACTACCTCAGCCGGCTGATGCGGGTGATCGACTTCGTCAAGAAGGCCGTCGCGATGAACGACGACGTCTTCGACTTCTTCTACGAGGCGCTGCCCGGCTACGAGGAGGTCGGCAAGCGGCGCATCCTGCTCGGCTGCTGGGGCGCCTGGCAGAACCCGGACGTCGTCGACTACCGCTACGAGACGATGAACCAGTGGGGCAAGGCGATGTACGTCACCCCGGGCGTCATCGTCGACGGCAAACTGGTCACCAACAACCTCATCGACATCAACCTCGGCATCCGGATCATGCTCGGCAGCTCGTACTACGAGGACTGGGTCAACGAGCAGCCGTTCGTCACCCACGACCCGCTCGGCAACCCGGTCGACATGCGCCACCCGTGGAACCAGACGACCGTCCCGGTACCGCAGAAACGCGACTTCGCGGAGAAGTACAGCTGGGTGATGAGCCCGCGCTGGTACGACCAGGGCAGCGGCGACCACCTCGCCCTGGACACCGGCGGCGGCCCGCTGGCGCGGCTGTGGTCGACCGCGCTGAGCGGCATCGTCGACACCCCGTACGTCAAGGCCACCGGCCACAGCGTGCGCATCTCGCTGCCCAAGGGCGAGAGCCTGCCGGAGACGACGCTGGAGTGGCACATCCCGAAGTGGAGCAACACCATCGAACGGGACCGTGCGCGGCCGTACTTCATCGCCTACGCCGCGGCCATGGCCCTGCAGTTCCTGGAGGAGTCGATGGGGCTGCTCCGGGCCGGCGACACCAAGATCTTCGAGAACTTCGAGGTGCCGGACGAGGCGATCGGCTGCGGCTTCCACGAGGCGGTGCGCGGCGTGCTCTCGCACCACCTGGTGATCAAGGACAAGAAGATCGCCAACTACCACCCGTACCCGCCCACCCCGTGGAACGCCAGTCCCCGGGACATCTACGGCACCCCCGGCCCGTACGAGGACGCCGTACAGGGACAGCCGATCTTCGAGGAGAACGGCCCCGACGACTTCAAGGGTGTCGACATCATGCGCACCGTGCGCAGCTTCGACCCCTGTCTGCCGTGCGGTGTGCACATGTACGTGGGCAAGGGCAAGACGCTGACCACGCTGCACTCGCCGACGTACGGAGCCGCCGGCCATGGCTGACGGCACCCGGCTCGACGAGGCGTCCCTCGCCGCGCGGCTGGCCCGCCTCGACGACCTGCTGGAGCACCTGGAGGAGACCCCGGGCCCGACCGCCCGGGAGGCCCTCGAGGCGGTACGGGCGCTCACCGAGGTCTACGGCGAGGCGCTGGCCAGGATCCTGGACCGCGCGCAAGCCCCCCTGGCCGGGGAGATGGCCGAGGACGAACTCCTCGCCCACCTGATGGTCCTGCACGGCATCCACCCCGAGCCGGTGGAGGTCCGGGTGGCCCGGGAGGTGGAGCGGCTGGGCGGGGAGCTGCGCGAGCGGGGCGGCGACCTCGAACTGGTCGCCGTCGAGGGGGAGGTGGTCCGGGTCCGCCTGGCGGTCAAGGGCTGCGGCTCGTCGTCCGCCGGGATCCTGGACGCGGTCCGGGAGGCGGTCCTCGGGGTGGCACCCGAGCTTCAGGCGGTGGAGCAGGTGCGGGACGCCCCGCCCCCCGCCTTCGTACCGCTGGACGCCCTCACCCACCGTGCCCGGCAACCGCGGGTGGCGCGGTGACCGGCGGCGCGCTCGGGCGGGTCATCCGCTCGGCCGCCGCCCGGCGCACGGCGGCCGAGGAGCTGTGCGACCTGTGCGCCGCCCCGGTGCCGGACGACCACCGCCATCTCCACGACGGCGCACGGGAAGAGGTGCTGTGCGCCTGCCGGCCCTGTGCGCTGCTGTTCACCGAGGGCGAGGAGGGCGACGGGCGCTACCGGCTGATCCCGCTGCGCCGTCTGCGGCTGCCCCCGGTGGACACCGAACCGCTGGGCGTGCCCGTCGGACTGGCCTTCTTCGTGCCCCGCCCGGACGGCGCGGTCCTCGCGCACTACCCGAGCCCGGCGGGCGCCACCCGCTGGGAGGTGGACGCGGACGCCTGGCGGAAGGTCGTCGCCGGCTGCCCGCCGCTGGCCGGCCTGACACCCGAGGTGGAGGCGCTGCTGGTGAACACCGCCCGGGGTCTGGCGCACCACTGGATCGTGCCGGTCGACGACTGCTTCCGGGTCGTCGGACTGGTGCGCCAGGAGTGGCAGGGAATGTCCGGCGGAGAGACGATTTGGCCGGTACTGGAACGTTTTTTCACCGAACTGGCCGCCACGCAGCCGGTGGCACCGGCCGCACGACCGTAAGGAGGACACACCATGGGCAGCATCCGGGTCGGGAGAGCGCAGGCGAAGCCCGACACGCCCAGCCACGTCTACGGCCTCCACCAGGGCAACAAGGGCCCGTACGAGCACCAGACGGGGCATCACGAGGACGGCACCGCCGACGCGCGCCGGTCCACGGGCATCCACTGGAAGAAGCACGAGGCGATCCTGAAGATCATGCCGAACATTCCGCCGGGCTGAGCGGGCTTAGGGAGCAGAGATGGCAAGGGCAAAAACAAGGACGACGGTGACGGCCAGACGCGTACTGACGGCACAGGCGGTGCTGGTCGGGAGCACGGTGCTGGGCCTGCTGGTCTGGGAGCTCCCCGGGCTGGTGCGCGAGATCAGGATCTGGCGCATGGCCGGTTCCTCCTCCGGCGTCCGGCACGCCCACTGACCTGCGGGGTCAGCCGGCCGCGAGCGCGGCGCCGGCGTCGGCCAGCAGCCGCTCCACCACCGTGTGGAGCAGTGGCACGGCCCGTTCGACGGCGTCGCGCACCGGCGCGCTCAGACCGACGGTGACGTCCGGGTCGTCGGCGTTCGGCACCGCCTCGGGCTCGCAGGCGAGGACGACGACGCGGGGCAGCGCGCCCTCCCCGAGGTGCGTGGCCAGCGCCAGTACCTTCACGGGGTCCATGCCGTGCGCCTCGGGGGCGTGCCGTGCGGTGTCCGCGGCGTCCGGCAGGTCGGGCTCGATCAGCGACAGCGTGCCCGGTGCCAGGCCGCGCGGGGCGGCGTCGACGAAGACGGCGGCGTCGTAGCCGTCGAGGAGCCGGTAGGCGAGGTCCATGCCGCGGATGCCGAAGTCCCGCACATGGACCTCCGCGGGCAGGGGCCGCCCGGCCAGGGCCTTGATCACCTCGGGCCCGAAGGCGTCGTCGGCGAGGAAGATGTTGCCGATCCCGGCGACCAGCAGGCGCGGAGCCGTCATCGGACCTCCCCCAGCGGTGCCGGGGCGGGTGACAGGGGCCGGGGTGATCCGCTCGGCTGCTTGCGGACGAACGCGGAGCGCAGGGCGTGGTAAGGGGCGCCGGGGTCGAAGAAGACGCGGTGCATGCGGGCGAGCTCGTCCTCCCGGTACGCGGCGAGCGGCCGCCGTTCCTCGTCCCTGGCCCGTGCCGCCGCCTTGGCCGCGATCCGCTCCCGTACGTCCGGTGTTCCGGCGAGGGCGGCGGCGAGCCGGCGTGCCTCCTCGGGGAAGGCGCCCGGGGCGGCGGTCACCGTCCGGTCGGCGAGGCCGAGCCGGACGGCCGTGGCGGCGCTCACCGGCAGCGCCTCGCGGGTCAGCCGCTCGGCCGTGGCGTCGCCGACGCGCCGGGGCAGGCTGTACGTCCAGTACTCCGAGCCGTACAGGCCCATCCGCCGGTAGTGCGGGTTCAGGACGACGCCGGAGCGGCACCAGACCTCGTCCGCCGCCAGCGCCAGCATCGCCCCGCCCGCCGCTGCGTTGCCGCCGAGCGCGGCGATCACCAGGCGGTCCGTGGTCCGCAGCACCGCTTCGACCAGGTCGTTCATGGCGTTGAGATTGGCCCACGACTCTTGCGCCGGGGCGGCGGCGGACTCGATGACGCCCAGGTGGATGCCGTTGGAGAAGAAGTCGCGCGCCCCGCCGAGGACGAGGACGGACGTGGGCCGGGTCAGGGCGTGCCGGTAGGCGGCGAGGAGGCGGCGGCACTGGGAGGTGCTCATCGCCCCGCCCGGGAAGGAGAACGCCAGGTGGCCGATGTCGCCGTGCCGTCGGTAGCGGATGTCGCTCCAGGTGCGCCGGCCCGGGAGCGGCTCCAGGGGGGCGGGCACCTCCGGTACGTCGGGCAGCCGGTCGCCGAGCACGTCGGTCGCCGGGCGCCGGAAGGGCGCCGGGTCGCCGGAGCAGCGGCGGGGCCGGAGTTCCGGGATCCACACCGCGCCGTCCCGGGTGGCCCGGCACACGGCGCCGTTCCGGGTGGCGAGCAGTTCGCCGGGGCGGCCCCGCAGCCCGTCCTCGGGGTGGCCGCCGTGCAGGAAGACCTCGTGTCCGAAGAGGTCGTCGAGGACACCCGGCTGGGAGTCGGCGCCGCGCAGCTTGCGCAGCACGGTGGCGGTGTCGTCGTACCGCCAGTCGACGCGCCGCCGCTCCTGCCGGAAGAAGTCGCGCCAGGTCACGGAGATCCCGGGGTCGCTCTGCGGGCGCGGTTTGTACGAGCCGCCGGCGTAGCGTTCCACCGCCAGCAGGACGGCGGTCACCGCGGCGTCGGAGACCTCGCCCCGGTACAGGTCGCTCTTGCCGACGGGCTCCACGGTGAACGGCACCGACGCCCAGACGTCACCGGCGTCCAGGCCCGCCTCGGCCTGGAGCACGGTCACCGCCCACCGTCCGGCGTCCTCGGCGACGGCCCAGTCCAGGGACGACGGACCCCGGTCGCCGGGCGGGCCCGGGTGCACGATCAGGCAGGTGCGCTCCCGCCACACGTCCTCGGGGAGGGCGGTCTTCAGCATCGGCGCGACGATCAGCTCCGCAGCGGTGTCCCGCACGGCCTCGCGCACCGCGTCGTCCCCGTGCGAGGCCAGCACCACCTCCACGCGGTGACCCCGGTCGGCGAGCTCGACGTGGACGCGCTGACACAGACTGTTGAAGGCGCTGGCGACGAGGAGGATGTCCATACGGCCTCAGCATCGTCGCCGGGCCGTGGCCCGGGAAGGACCCGGGCGGCGGCGCGGGACAAGTTCCTCCGGACGGATGCGCACCCGCACGGCGAGGCCGGTGGCGTGCCGTGCGGGTGCCAGGAGGCGGGTGCCGGGACGCGGGATCTTCTCCGGTCCGGGCATCCCCGGATGTCAGGAGGTCACCGCGCACTGCCCGCGGTCCGCGCTCTTCGGTCCCTCCGCGGTGGGACGGACGTCGAAGTCGAAGATCCCGGTGGGCAGATAGAGGGAGCAGCAGGCGTTGGGGATGTCGACGATCCCGCTGATGCGTCCCTCGATGGGGGCCGCGCCGAGCAGCAGGTAGGCCTGCTGTCCGGTGTAGCCGAACCTCTTCAGGTACTCGACCGCGTTCAGGCAGGCGCGGCGATAGGCGACCGTCGCGTCCAGGTAGTAGTTGGTGTTGGTGTCGTGGTCCACGGAGATCCCGATGAAGGACATGAACTCCGAGTACCGCGGCTCGACGTTGCCGGGCAGGAAGACGGGGTTGGTGCTGATGCCGTACTTCTCCATGCCGCCCTTGATCAGATCGACGTGGAAGTCGATGAAGCCGCCCATCTCGATGGCGCCGCAGAAGGTGATCTCACCGTCGCCCTGGCTGAAGTGCAGATCACCGCCCGACAGCTTGGCGCCCTTGACGTGGACGGGGTAGAAGACGCGTGCTCCGCGGGTGAAGTTCTTGATGTCGTGGTTGCCGCCGTTCTCCCGTGCGGGAACAGTACGCGCGCCCTCCCGGGCGATGCGTTCGGCGTCCGATCCCGTCGCCTGGCCGGCGAGGGCCTTGTCGGGGTCGGGCGTGAGTCCCAGGGGCGGGACCCTGTCCGGGTCGGTGTCGACCAGTGCCTGCTCACGCCTGTTCCACCGGTCCAGCAACTCCGCGGACGGTGCCGTGCCGAAGAGGCCGGGGTGGGTGATGCCGGTGAAGCGGACACCGGGAAGGTGCCTGGAGGTCGCCGTCTGGCCGTGGAAGTCCCATATCGCCTTGTAGGCGTCCGGGAAGTAGTCCGTCAGGAAGCCACCGCCGTTGGCCTTGGCGAAGACACCGGTGTATCCCCAGGACTGACCCGGCGCGTCCCCCACCTGCTGGGGTACGGCCCCCAGGTCGAGGATGTCCACGACGAGCAGGTCGCCCGGCTCGGCGCCCTCGACGCCTATCGGCCCGCTGAGCATGTGGGCTCGCATCAGATCGACGTCACGGACATCGTTGGCGGAGTCGTTGTTGCCGATCTGCGCGTCGGTCCATTCGCGGCATTCGACACGGAACTCGTCCCCCGGGCGGACCATGGCGACAGCCGGGATGTCCGGATGCCACCTGTTGTGCCCCGGTACGGTCTGTTCAGCCATCGGCCGGGACTGGTCGACGCTGAAGATTATTTCTGGCATGTCGATTCCTCATGTGGTGCTGCCGTTCCCCCGATGTGCGCCTCTGTTGTCCCGTCGACCACCTCCCGCACGGTGGGACCGGCCGTCAGCCGGGGCTGCCGGTCGGGGCGCCCGCGGCGCCGTACTCCCGGGAGGGCTTCTGGTGCTCCCTCCGCCGGAGAACGATCCACAGCGCTCCGAAGACCAGCACGCCGAACGCTCCCAGCGCGATCGCCGTGTTGTTGTAGTTCTGGGGGACCCAGTAACCGGTCAGGAGCAGGAACGCCGGTATGACACCGGTCACCCAGCCCTCGATCGCGGTCACCCAGCCGACATAAGTCGTCAGGGCCTCCATTTTCAGTCCCAGGAGCAGGAAGAACAGGAACCACAGGAACGCCCAGTAGAGCCAGATCACTCCGAATGGTTTGTCGTTCACGAGCCGGAAGCTGACGAACGAATAACCACAGGCCACGATGGCCACGAAGAGTGAGTAATATCCCACGCCTGTCGAGTCAAGACCGATCAGCAGCCCGATTCCGACATACAGGTATGTGAAACCGAAGAGAAATATGCCGGAGGCCAGCATTATCAGTCTGGGATCGCCGTTCGCGACGATGATGAGATAGATGGGTGTCAGGACCTGAAGCCCGCCCACGAACAGGTTGAACACGGCCGCCGCCCGGGCGTCCACCTTTCCGAGCAGCATCAGCCCGTTCATGAACAGCACCGCACCCACGAAGAGAAGTCCGACGTTGCCCAAGGGGACTCACCTCCCGATATTCCGCGCTTCGGCGGCTACCGCCCTCAGGGCCGGGGGAGCCGGGCGACCGCCGGATGAGCCGGCCTCTGCGCAGCCCTCCTGGGCGGAACTCGCGTCACCACCGCCGGGTTTTCCCGCGACCGCTCTTCCTGCTCACGCAAGGCCGTGACCGCGGGCGACGTGGACACGAGCGCAGGAGAGGAGTACACACGGCGCGCCGGCCCGGAGCACCGCGGGCAGCTTTGCCGGGCCGGCGCGGCACCGATCGGCAGCCTCACGTCGAACGCTCCACAGCGACTGCACGAATATTCGTACGTAGCCATAAAACCTCCAACTCGCCGCGTCCGAGCCCGCGCGGAAGCGCACGGATCCAATCAAGCCGAAGGGCGTCGCAATGCTCCGCACTCAATTCAAGGCAACGCCTCACAGGGCCGGGTGTCAAGGCAGCTCAAGGCGGCGCCCGCGGGGCGCCGCCTTGAGCTGTGAGTATGTGAGCCGCGAGTAATTACCGGCGATTGTGTACGGGGTACGGCGTCAGGGCGTGCCCGCAATCGCGCACGCGCGGCACGGGGGCCGGCCGCAGGTGCACTGCATGATTCCGTCGAGCACCCCGCGATCGTGGTAGAGGCATTCGTCCCGGCACGTGTGACGCGGAACGAAGCCCGCCTGGTGCTCGTCCGGCCAGGGCTCCTCGCCCTCCCGGCAGCGCACGAAGCGCTCGGGGTCCGTGGTGTGCAGCTGGTGCATGCGGTCCCGGGCCTCGCCCTCCAGGTCGCGCGCCGCGGCGACCACGGCCTTGAGCTGGTCCGCGAGGCCGGAGAACCTGGCGTCGCCGGTCCGCACATGGGCGGCGCTCAGTGCCATGACAGCGTTGCCCAGGAACCGGCGGGCGTCCTGGAGATCGGTCACGTGGTGCAGTTGGATTCCGGTCACACCTCGAACCCACACGGCGTCTTCGCTCACTTGTCCACCTTCCAGGGTCGAGTCTCTCCGGATATCACCCATGAGAGTTCACATGAGAGTCACATGTATGACGAAGACAGTAGAGCCCGGCTTTAGGAGCAATCCAGTTGAATCCCAGTGAATTGACTCACAAGCATTCTCATTCGGATCTTCCTCATCCGGATCTTCGTGCCGACGGGCCGCACCGAATTCACGACCCGTACGTCCGCGTCCGCGGCGCCCGTGAGCACAACCTGAAGGGCGTGGACGTCGACATCCCCCGGGACGTGGTGGCGGTGTTCACGGGCGTGTCGGGCTCGGGGAAGTCGTCGCTGGCGTTCGGCACGATCTACGCGGAGGCCCAGCGGCGCTACTTCGAGTCGGTGGCCCCGTACGCCCGCAGGCTGATCCACCAGGTGGGGGCGCCGAAGGTCGGGGAGATCACCGGGCTGCCGCCCGCGGTGTCGCTGCAGCAGCGCCGTGCGGCGCCGACCTCGCGCTCCTCCGTGGGCACGGTGACGAACCTCTCCAACTCGCTGCGCATGCTCTTCTCCCGCGCCGGCAGCTACCCGGCGGGCGCCGAGCGGCTGGACTCCGACGCCTTCTCCCCCAACACGGCGGCCGGCGCCTGCCCGGAGTGCCACGGGCTGGGCCGGGTGCACCGGACCGGCGAGGAACTGCTGGTCCCCGATCCCGGCCTGTCGATCCGGGAGGGTGCGATCGCCGCCTGGCCGGGTGCGTGGCAGGGCAAGAACCTGCGGGACATCCTCGACGCGCTCGGGTACGACGTGGACCGGCCCTGGCGCGAGCTGCCGGCCGAGCAGCGGGAGTGGATCCTGTTCACGGACGAGCAGCCGGTGGTCACCGTCCACCCGGTACGGGACGCCGACCGCATCCAGCGGCCGTACCAGGGCACGTACATGAGCGCCCGCCGGTACGTGATGAAGACCTTCTCCGACTCCAGGAGCGCGGCCCTGCGTGCCAAGGCGGAGGGCTTCCTGACCAGCGCGCCCTGCCCGGCGTGCGGCGGCAGCAGGCTGCGGCCCGAGGCGCTGGCGGTGACCTTCGCAGGCCGCACGATCGCCGGGCTGGCCGCGCTGCCGCTGACGGAGCTGGCCGGCCTGCTCGTGGGCGGCTCCGAGACCGCGCGGGTCCTCACCGGGGACCTGCGGTCCCGGATCGCGCCGGTCGTCGAGCTCGGCCTCGGCTATCTGAGCCTCGACCGGGCCACGCCCACCCTGTCGGCGGGCGAGCTGCAGCGGCTGCGGCTCGCCACCCAGCTGCGGTCGGGGCTGTTCGGGGTGGTGTACGTCCTGGACGAGCCGTCCGCCGGACTGCACCCGGCGGACACCGAGGCCCTGCTGACCGTGCTGGCCCGGCTGAAGGCGGCGGGCAACTCGGTGTTCGTGGTGGAGCACCACCTCGACGTGGTGCGCGGCGCCGACTGGCTCGTGGACGTCGGCCCGCGCGCGGGCGAGCACGGCGGGCAGGTGCTGCACAGCGGCCCGGTGGAGGAGCTGGCGTCGGTCGACGAGTCGGCGACGGCCCGTTTCCTCTTCGGCCGGTCTCCCGGGCCGGTACGCCCGGTCCGTACTCCGCGCGGGTGGCTGAACGTCGGCCCGGTGACCCGGCACAACCTGCGCGACGTGACCGCCGGGTTCCCGTTCGGCGCGTTCACCGCCGTCACCGGCGTGTCGGGCTCCGGGAAGTCCACGCTCATCGGCGCGATCACGGAGGAGCTCCCCGGGGTCGGGCGGCTCGTCTCGGTCGACCAGAAGCCGATCGGCCGCACCCCGCGCTCCAACCTGGCGACCTACACCGGCCTGTTCGACGTCGTGCGCAAGGTGTTCGCGGCCACCGACCCGGCCCGGGAGCGCGGCTACGGCGTGGGCCGGTTCTCCTTCAACGTGCCGGGAGGGCGCTGCGAGACCTGCCAGGGCGAGGGGTTCGTGAGCGTCGAGCTGCTCTTCCTGCCGAGCACGTACGCGCCATGCCCGGACTGCGCTGGGGCCCGCTACAACCCCGAGACGCTCGACGTGACGTACCGGGAGCGGAACATCGCCGAGGTGCTGGACCTGACGGTTCAGGGCGCGGCGGAGTTCTTCGCGGACATCCCGGCGGCGGTCCGCAGCCTGGGCACGCTGCTCGACGTGGGTCTCGGCTACCTGCGCCTCGGACAGCCCGCGACGGAGCTGTCGGGCGGGGAGGCCCAGCGCATCAAGCTCGCCGGGGAGCTCCAGCGCGGGCGCCGCGGCCACACGCTCTACCTCCTGGACGAGCCGACCACCGGTCTCCACCCGGCCGATGTGGAGGTGCTGCTGCGCCAGCTGCACGGCCTCGTCGACGCCGGGCACACCGTGGTGGTCGTCGAACACGACATGAGCGTGGTCGCGGGCGCCGACTGGGTCATCGACCTGGGACCGGGCGGCGGCGACGCGGGCGGCCGGATCGTGGCGGCGGGCCCCCCGGCGGACGTGGCCCGGACGACGGGCAGCGCGACGGCACCCTATCTGGCCCGCGAGACGCCACCCACCCGGTGACCACCGGATGGCCCGCGCCCCCTCACGCCCGACCGCCGGCCAGGGGTCCCGCCCCGCGGTACCGGAGGCGTGGGTCCCGGCGCGACGAGGTCGAGTACGACGGGCAACGCGACGGCGCCCTGTCCGGCCCCGGAGCCGGCGCCGGCGACCCGGTGATCACCCGATGGCCCGCGGGCCCCCTCACGCCCACCCGCCCGGCCAGGGTCCCGCCCCGCGGTACCGGAGGCGTGGGTCCCGGCGCGACGAGGTCGAGTACGACGGGCAGCGCCACGGTGCCCTGTCCGGCCCGGGAGCCGGTGCCGGCGACCCGGTGACCACCGGATGGGCCGCGGGCCCCCTCACGCCCGCCCGCCGGGCAGGGTGCCGCCCGGCGGCGACCACGGCGTGGACCTGGTCAGGCCGCACCCGGGGTACGGCCACCGAGTACCAGTGCCGTGTGGGTCCAGGCGGGCTCGGTCGTGAGGGGCTGGGCTGCGTGGGCCAGTGAGCGGCGGTCGGGGTGGGTGCCCGGTTCGATCAGCGGGCGCACCTCCACCTCGGCGACCAGACCGCGTGCCGAGACCACCCGCCACACCGAGGCCAGCAGCGTGTCCTCGCCGACGAACGCGGGGACCGTGCTGGCCGCGCCCCCGGCGGCCCGGTAGTGCAGCCGCACCGGCTGCACGGGCACGCCCGCGTCCAGCGCGGCCTGGAAGACGGCCCGGTGGAAGCGGCCCTGTGCCCGCCCGCACCAGGTGCTGCCCTCGGGGAAGACACCGACGGCCGCCCCGCCCCGCAGCACCCCGGCGATGCGGGCGACCGTGTCCGGCAGGGCGCGCAGCCGGTCCCGCTCGATGAACAGGGCCCCGCCCCGGGCCACCAGCGCGCCCGCCACCGGCCAGCCGCGGATCTCCTTCTTGGCGAGCATCCGCGCCGGGCGCACGGCGGCCAGCAGCGGTATGTCCAGCCAGGAGATGTGGTTGGCGACGAGCAGCAGCCCGCCCGCGGGCGGGGTGCCGCCGGTGACGCGGATGCGGACCCCCGCGGCCCGGACGACCGCCCGGCACCAGCGCCTGACCCACTCGGCGGGGATCCTCCCGCCGAGCGGGGACAGCGCGATCCCGGCCAGCAGCAGGGCGGTGACCCCCGCCAGCCGCAGCACGGCACGCGGCACGGCCGCCGCGGACCCCGCCCGTTCCACGCACGCCCCCGGGGTGCAGGGCGCGCCGGGCAGCCAGACGCTCATCAGGCCGGTACGAGGGAGAGGAAGTGCCGCAGGTAGCGCTGGTTGACCCGGCGCATCGACAGCAGCACGTACAGGTCGGCGACACGGAAGTCCGGATCGTGCGCGGGCTCGGCGCACACCCAGGCACCGAGGCGAAGATAGCCCCGCAGGAGGGCCGGGAGTTCGGTGCGCGCCGAGGGGGCCGGCCCGCTCGGGGTCCAGGGCAGCAGCGGGCGAACCCGGAACTCCTCCGGAGCCAGGTGCTTGGCCCGCACCCGGTCCCAGGTGGAGCTCGCCAGCACACCGCCGTCGCCCAGCGGGATCGAGCAGCAGCCCGCCAGCCACTCGTGGCCGCGGTCGATCATGTAGCGGGCGATCCCGGCCCAGATCAGGCCGATGACCGCGCCGTCGCGGTGGTCGGGGTGCACGCAGGACCGGCCGACCTCGACCAGGCCCGGCCGGATCGAGTCCAGCGGGGCGAGGTCGAACTCGCCCTCGGAGTACAGGCGTCCGGCGACGGCGGCCCGCTCCGGCGGCAGCAGCCGGTAGGTGCCGACCACCTGCCCGGTCACGGTGTCGTGCACGAGCAGGTGGTCGCAGTACGCGTCGAAGGCGTCGATGTCGTACCCCGGCTGCGGGCTGGACAGCAGGGCGCCCATCTCCCCGGCGAAGACCTCGTGCCGCAGCCGCTGCGCGGCACGCACGTCGGCCTCGTCGCGAGCGAGGGTCACGGTGTAGCGGACGGGTGCGGCGGACTGCGGAGCGCGGTCGAGCGTGATGACGCCGGTCATGGCTTACTCCTGGACACGGGCCGGGTCGGCGGGGACGGCGGGACCGCTCGGACGCGGCCCGCTCCCCCAAGTTCTTCCGACGCCGGTTGGCGCCCGCGTGACCGAAGCCAGGAGAGTGGATGTGCGGCTGTTGAACGGCGCACATCGCGGCACGCCGCTACCGCTTCGCCGCCTTCCGCGTGGCCCGCAGCCACTCCTTGTTCATGCCGGTGATGGACATGAGGGGGATGCCCTTGGGGCAGGCGGTGGCGCACTCACCGGTCAGCGTGCACCCGCCGAAGCCCTCCTCGTCCATCTGCGCCACCATGTCCAGCACCCGGGTCTCCCGCTCGGGCGCGCCCTGCGGCAGCACGTTCAGGTGGTTGACCTTGGCGGAGGTGAACAGCATCGCCGCCCCGTTGGGGCACGCGGCGACACACGCCCCGCAGCCGATGCACTCCGCGTGCTCGAAGGCGAAGTCGGCGTCCGGCTTGGGCACCGGTGTGGCGTGCGCCTCCGGCGCGGACCCGGTCGGCGCGGTGACGTAGCCGCCGGCCTGGATGATCCGGTCGAACGCCGACCGGTCCACCACCAGGTCCTTGATCACCGGGAACGCCGCCGCCCGCCACGGCTCGATGTCGATCGTGTCGCCGTCCCGGAAGGACCGCATGTGCAGCTGGCAGGTGGTGGTGCGCTCCGGGCCGTGCGCGTCGCCGTTGATGACGAGGGAGCAGGCGCCGCAGATGCCCTCGCGGCAGTCGTGGTCGAAGGCGACCGGGTCCTCGCCCTTGAGGATGAGTTCCTCGTTGAGGGTGTCGAGCATCTCCAGGAAGGACATGTCGGAGGAGATGCCGTCCACTTCGTAGGTGGACATGGCGCCTTCGGCGTCGGCGTTGTGCTGCCGCCAGACGCGCAGGGTGAGCTTCATGCGTAGCTCCGCTGGGTGGGGTGGACGTACTCGAAGACCAGGTCTTCCTTGTGCAGGGTCGGGGCTTCGCCCGTACCCGTGAACTCCCAGGCGGCCGCGTAGGAGAACGCGTCGTCCTTGCGGGCGGCCTCGCCGTCGGGGGTCTGGGACTCCTCGCGGAAGTGACCGCCGCAGGACTCGGCGCGGTGCAGCGCGTCGAGGCACATCAGCTCGGCGAGTTCGAGGTAGTCGACGATCCGGTTGGCCTTCTCCAGCGACTGGTTGAACTCCTCGCCGGTGCCGGGCACCTTGATCCGGCGCCAGAACTCCTCGCGGATCTGCGGGATCCGCTCCAGGGCCTTGCGCAGTCCGGCGTCGGTGCGGGCCATGCCGCAGAACTCCCACATCAGTTCGCCGAGTTCGCGGTGGAAGGAGTCCGGGGTGCGGTCGCCGTCGACGGCCAGGAGCAGGCCCAGCCGGTCCTCGGTCGCGGCGAGCACCTCCTGGACCACGGGGTGTTCAGCGGTCACCGTCTCCTGGTGCGGGTTGCGGGCCAGGTAGTCGTTGATCGTCGCGGGGAGCACGAAGTAGCCGTCGGCCAGGCCCTGCATCAGCGCCGAGGCGCCGAGGCGGTTGGCGCCGTGGTCGGAGAAGTTGGCCTCGCCGATCGCGAACAGGCCCGGGACGGTGGTCTGCAGGTCGTAGTCGACCCAGAGGCCGCCCATCGTGTAGTGCACGGCGGGGTAGATCCGCATGGGCACCTCGTACGGATCCTCGTCGGTGATCCGCTGGTACATGTCGAAGAGGTTGCCGTACTTGGCCTCGACGGCCTGACGGCCCATGCGCTCGATGGCGTCGGCGAAGTCCAGGTACACACCCTGTCCGCCGGGGCCGACGCCCCTGCCCTCGTCGCAGACGTTCTTCGCGGCGCGGGAGGCGATGTCGCGCGGGACCAGGTTGCCGAAGGACGGGTAGATACGCTCCAGGTAGTAGTCGCGTTCGTCCTCGGGGATCTCGCGGGGCGGGCGGTCGTCGCCCTTGGCCTTCGGCACCCAGATCCGGCCGTCGTTGCGCAGCGACTCGCTCATCAGGGTGAGCTTGGACTGGTGGTCGCCGGTGCGCGGGATGCAGGTGGGGTGGATCTGGGTGAAGCACGGGTTGGCGAAGTACGCGCCCCGCCGGTGCGCCCGCCAGATCGCGGTGGCGTTGGAGTTCATGGCGTTCGTCGACAGGTAGAAGACGTTGCCGTAGCCGCCGCTCGCCAGTACGACGGCGTCGGCGAAGTACGTGCCGGTCTTCCCGGTGATCAGGTCCCGGGCCACGATCCCGCGTGCCCGGCCGTCGACGACGATCAGGTCCAGCATCTCGGTACGCGGATGCATCTCGACGTTCCCGGCGGCGATCTGCCTGCTGAGGGCCTGGTAGGCGCCCAGCAGAAGCTGCTGGCCGGTCTGGCCGCGGGCGTAGAAGGTGCGCGAGACCTGGACGCCGCCGAAGGAGCGGGTGTCGAGCAGGCCGCCGTACTCGCGGGCGAAGGGCACGCCCTGCGCCACGCACTGGTCGATGATCTCGACGGAGATCTGCGCGAGCCGGTGGACGTTGGACTCGCGGGCCCGGAAGTCGCCGCCCTTGACGGTGTCGTAGAAGAGGCGGTGGACGGAGTCGCCGTCGTTGCGGTAGTTCTTCGCCGCGTTGATGCCGCCCTGCGCGGCGATCGAGTGGGCGCGGCGCGGCGAGTCCTGGTAGCAGAACTGGACGACGTGGTAGCCCTGTTCGGCGAGGGTGGCGCCGGCCGAGCCGCCCGCGAGACCGGTGCCGACCACGATGACGGTGTGCTTGCGCCGGTTGGCGGGGTTGACGAGCTTGGCCTCGAAGCGGCGCTTGTCCCAGCGCTCGCCCACGGGGCCGGAGGGGGCCTTGGTGTCGACGACCGGCTCACCGGTCGCGTATGCAGCGTACTCAGCACTCATGTTCAGCTCACCACTTTGGTCATGACGCCCACGGGTACGGCGATGAAGCCGGCCGTGAGCAGCAGTGCGAGGACGTCACCGATGATCTTCAGGGCGCGGTCGCGGCTGCGGCTGCCGACGCCGAGGGTCTGGGCCGCGCTCCAGAAGCCGTGCCGGATGTGCAGGCCGAGCGCGAGCATCGCGACGATGTAGATGACGTTGCCGTACCAGGTGGAGAAGGTGTCCACGACGTTCTGGTACGGGTGGCCCTCCTGGAAGCCGCCGGAGTGCACGGTGCCGGTGGTCAGGTCCAGGATGTGCCAGACGATGAACAGGCCGAGGATGATCCCGCCCCAGCGCATGGTGCGCGTCGCGTAGCTCGCCCGCGGCCTCTTGTGCACGTACCTGCTCGGCCGGGCCCTGATGTCACGGCGGCTGAGCTGGTAGGCGGAGGTGGCGTGGGCGGCCACGGCGACGACCAGGACGACGCGGACGAGCCACAGCGTCCATTCGTAGTGCATGAACGGCTCGCCGACGGTGCGCAGCCAGTGCGCGTAGTGGTTGAACTCCCCGGCCCCGAAGAAGATCTTCAGGTTGCCGATCACGTGGGCGACCAGGTACAGCAGCATGATCAGGCCGCTGACGGCCATCACGGTCTTCTTGCCGACGGTCGAGTCCCACACGGTTCGCGCCATGGACGGCCGTCGGTCCGTCCGCGTTGCCAGTGCCATGTTCAGGAACGCTAGAGCCGAAGGTCCCCATCGGTCCAAGACATGGTCCAGCTGGTTTCCATAGGGAAGGGCTATGCTGGCGGGGTGCAGTTCCAGCAGCTCCAGTACTTCGTCGCGGTCGCCGAGACCCGGCACTTCACCCGGGCCGCCGAACTGGTCCACGTCGCGCAGCCCTCCCTCTCGCAGCAGATCAAGGCGCTGGAGCGGGAGCTCGGGGCGGATCTGTTCCTGCGGGCGCGGGGCAACATCACGCTGACCGACGCCGGTGCGGCGCTGCTGCCGCTGGCCCGGCGGATCCTGGCCGACGCGGACACCGCCCGGCACGAGGTGCAGGAGCTGGTGCAGTTGCGCAGCGGCCGGGTCCGGCTGGGCGCCACCCCGAGCCTGTGCACCGGGCTGCTGCCGGACGTGCTGCGCGCCTTCCACGACCGGTATCCCGGCATCCGGCTGCTGGTGGAGGAGGGCGGCTCCCACGACCTGGTACGGGAGCTCGCGCGCGGCGCCCTGGACCTCGCCCTGGTCGTACTCCCGCTGCCGACGCCGTCGCCCGCCCTGAACACGGTGGAGCTGCTGCGCGAGGACCTGGTGGTCGTGTCGTCACCGGAGGCGCCGGCGCCGGGCCGGGGCGGCCGGGACGTCCGCATCGCCGACCTGGAGCGTGAGCGCCTGGTGATGTTCCGGCACGGCTACGACCTGCGGGAGCTGACCGTGGCCGCGTGCCGCTCCGCCGGGTTCGAGCCGGACTTCGCGGTGGAGGGCGGCGAGATGGACGCCGTGCTGGGGTTCGTACGGGCGGGACTCGGGGTCGCCGTCGTACCACGCATGGTCGCGACGAGATCCGGCCACGGCCTGCGGGTCACTCCACTGGCCCGCCCCGGCCTGCACCGCACGATCGCCCTGGCCCACCGCAGCGACGTGGCTCCGCCGAGGGCCGCGAGGGAGCTGCAGCGGATGCTGCTGGAGCGGTGAGGGCGCTTGCGCCCCGGTTGCGTCCGCCATGTGGGCGCCGTCCGGCAGTACGGGCGAATGGTCGCGACAGGCCCGGGCAGGAGTCGCGGGTCACTCGGCCGACCCGGCCGGGGCTGCACCGCACGATCGCCCTGGCCCACCGCAGCGACGTGGCTCCGCCGAGGGCCGCGAGGGAGCTGCAGCGGATGCTGCTGGAGAGGTGACCGTAGGCTGAATTCCCCTCAGCGCCGTTTGTGTCGAGTGACGTTCGGGGGCGCGGGTCCACTGTGGTTGCTCGCGCCGTTCCCCGCGCCCCTTTCGGGGCGCTGTCCTTCGCGGCACCGGGCGGGGCACCCCCGTCACCTCACCCCGTCGCGTCCACCAGAGCCAGGTCGTGCAGGCGTTCCGGTGGGCCCGGGCGGGCGTAGTACCAGCCCTGGGCGGTGTCGCAGCCGAGGATGCGGAGTTGTTCGGCCTGGGCACCGGTTTCCACGCCCTCCACGGTGACCGCGAGGTCGAGGCTGTGGGCGAGGGTGACGATCCCCTCGACGATCTTGAGGTCGACGGGGTCGGCGGGGAAGCGCTGCATGCTCTGGGTGAAGGAGCGGTCCAGCTTGAGGATGCTCACCGGCAGGCGGCGCAGGTTGGCGAGGTTGGAGTACCCCGTGCCGAAGTCGTCGAGGGCGATGTCGACGCCCATCTCGTGCAGTCGGCGCAGAGGTTTGAGCAGGTCGTCGTCGGCGCCGATGAGCGCGGACTCGGTGACCTCCAGGCACAGCGAGTCCGGGGCGATGCCGACCCGCTCGAGGATGTCCACGGTGTCCTGCACCAGCCCGGGGTGGGTCAGCTGGCACGGCGAGAGGTTGACGTTGATGCGCAGCGGACCGGAGGCCGCCTGGTCGCCGTACCGTTCCCGCCAGTCGCGGGCCTGCCGTACGGACTCCTCCAGCACCCAGCGGCCGAGCGGCACGATCAGGCCGGTGTGCTCGGCGAGCGGGATGAACCGGTCCGGGCCGAGCACGCCGTGCTGCGGGTGCAGCCAGCGCACCAGCGCCTCCGCGCCGCGCACGCTGCCGTCGCCGAGGTGCACCAGCGGCTGGTACTCGATGAAGAACTCGCCCCGGTCCAGGGCCGTGGGCAGGGCCGTGGTCAGCCCGTGCCGGGTGATGGCGCGGGCGTCGGCCTCCGGGTCGGCGAGCTCGGAGCGGTTGCCGCCCGCCGACTTGGCCCGGTACATGGTGATGTCGGCGCTGCGCAGCACCTCCGCCGGGGTCCGCTCCCCCGCCGGGCCCTCGACGATGCCGATGCTGCCGCGCACCAGCAGGTCACGGCCGTCGATGCTGACGGGGGTGATCAGCGCGTGCATGATGCGTTCGGCGAGCTCGTCGACCTCCTGCTCGGTGCCGGGCCCGGTGGTCAGCGCCACGAACTCGTCGCCGCCGAGCCGGGCCACCATCTCGCCGGGCGCGGTCGCGCAGGACTGGAGCCGGTCGGCGACCTCCACCAGCAGCCGGTCCCCGGCCGCGTGGCCGAGGCTGTCGTTGATGGTCTTGAAGCCGTCCAGATCGAGGTAGCACAGCCCGAAGCGCTGGCCCTCGCCCGCGTTCAGCGCCTTCTCCAGGCGCTCGAAGAACAGCGTGCGGTTGGGCAGACCGGTGAGCGCGTCGTGCGTGGCCTCGTAGCGCAGCCGGAGGTTGAGCAGCCGCCGCTCGGTGGTGTCCTCCATGAGGGCGAGCTGGTACTGCGGGTCGCCGTCGGCGTCGCGCAGCAGGGAGACCGTCAGGTTGGTCCACAGGGCCGTGCCGTCCGGGCGGTAGAACGGCTTCTCCACGTGGTAGTGCTCGCGGTCGCCGCGCACGAGTTCGTCGTAGAGTTTCCAGACGTGCGGCGCGTCCTCGGGATGCGTCCACTCCATGACGTTGCGGCCGCGCACCGCCTGCTCGGAGCCCCCGAACATGCGCAGCAGCGCGGTGTTGACCTGGAGGATGTTGCCGTCCAGGTCGGCGATGCCGATCCCTATGGCGGCGCCCTCGAAGACCGCGCGGAAGCGGGCCTCGCTGGCGTGCAGCGCCTGCGCCACCACACCCTGCGCCCGCAGCGCCGCCTGGGCGATGGCCTCCTGCTCGGCCAGGGTGCGCTCCCTGAGCGCCTGCGCGAACCCGGCGGCCATCGCGTGCTGGAGCCGCGAGCAACGCATCCTGAGCTCGTCCTGGGGGCCGTCCGCACCGCAGTAGAGCACCAGATAGGCGTCGACGCAGTCCAGGGTGCGGCTGAGCGCCTCGGGATCGGTGCAGTGCGCCTGGATCAGCGCCGCGCCGACCGCCCTGCCCTCGTCCGCGTCGAAGCTGCGCGCCCGCACCACCTCGCTCAGCCGGCGCGCGAGCGGCAGCAGTTGCTCCTCGAACTCCGGCCGGGTCAGCGACGTCGAGGTCACCGGGAACACCGCCCGGCTCCAGATGGTCGCGAACCGGCGAAGTCTGCCCTCCGGCCCGTCCGGTTCCGCGCTCACGCCGTGCGCCCCACGCCGGCGAATCCGGAGAAGGCGTACGGATCCTCCTCCTCCGGCGGCGTCTGAGGCCGCCAGTGCGGCATCGGCACCAGTCCGGGTTCCACCATGTCGTACCCCTCGAAGAACCGCGCGATCTCGTCGCGCGAGCGCATGATCAGCGGATTGCGAATGCCCTTGTACACGTCCACCGCGCCCTCGGCCCGCTCGGCGGCGACGGGGATTCCCTCGTACGAGGCATGGGTGAGGATCAGCAGGCTGCCGGGCGCGAGCGCCTGGCTCAGCCGGGCCACCGCACTGTAGGGGTCGTCCGCGTCTTCCACGAAGTGCAGTATGGCAACGAGGAGCAGGGCCACTGGCCGATTCAGGTCGATCAGTGCCTCGACCTGGGGGCTGGCCAGGATCTCGTCGGGCTTGCGGAGGTCGGCGGCGACCACACCCGTGCCGGTGTTGCCGGCCAGGACCGCCTCGGTGTGCGACACGGCCACCGGATCGTGGTCCACGTACACCACGCGTGCGCCCTCGGTGGCCGACCGAGCCACCTCGTGCACGTTGCCGAAGGTGGGTATGCCGGAGCCGATGTCGAGGAACTGGGTGACGCCCTCGGCGCAGGCGAAGCGCACCGCCCGGCGCAGGAACGCCCGGTTCGCCTGCATGATCTTGGGGAGCCCCGGCATGAACTGCAGGGCCTTGCGGGCCGCTTCCCGGTCGACCTCGAAGTTGTACGAACCGCCCAGGTAGTAGTCGTAGATACGCGCGACGCTCGGCACCGAGATGTCGATGCTCCGTGGAGCCCAGGCGGGACGTTCCATGTAGCTCTCCAAGGCGTAGGCGATCCGGTGTTCGAGCTGAGGCTACTGATCGCCCGCCAAAGGAGCGACCCGAAACGGAAATTGACCATCCGTTCCCGGTCACGGCCTGCGGTGTGTGCCCGCGCGGTGCCACCACGTGACGGGCGCCCGGCACAGCGGTCCGCCCCCTCCGTGCGGTGCGGAGGGGGCGGACCAGTGGCCGGGCGCCTGTTGTCGTCGTGCGATCAACCCTGGGGAGGTGATGACTACTTCGACGGGGCGCCGACCAGCTTTCCGGTCGGCGAGACGGCGTACCACGTGCCGCCCACGCCCTGACCGTTGGTCTCCCCGGCCTTCTTGTCGCCGGAGAAGGTGTAGATCGGCCAGCAGTCGACCGTCATCTGCTTCTCGCCGTTGTCGGTACGGGCGAAGCCCATCAGGCCCTTCTTCTCGACGCCCTTGGTGTCATTGACGTTGACCTCCGCGACGGCCGGCCACTTCTCCAGGCAGGCTCCGGTGCAGTTCGAGACGGGCTTCGGCCACGCCTTGTCCTTGATGAAGCGGTAGACCGTCATGCCGTTCTTGTCGACGATGATGTCGCCGAGCTTGGCGTCCTTGCGCACGGACAGGCCGGGCAGGGCCGAGAGGGTCGCCTTCTTGCCGTCGGGGGCCAGCGCGAACCACTTGCCGCCCACACCCTGGCCGTTGACGTCACCGGCGTTGACGTCCTTGGCGTAACGGTAGGCGGGCCAGCCGCCGATGGTCAGCTGCTTGGTGCCGTCGGGACGGGTGACCTCGCCCAGCAGCGACTTGTCGATGCCGGCGCCGGCCGCGGCGTCGTCCGCGGGGACCGGCGGCCAGGTGGTGGCGCAGTCGCCTTCGCAGTTCGACTTGGGGGGGTTGGCGGTGTCCTTGTCGAAACGGTAGAGCGTGAGGCCGGCACCGTCGGTCAGGACCTTGCCGAGATCGGGGTTGCTGGCGACCGTCAGCTTGCCCGCGGGCTCCACCGCCGCGGGGGAAGCGCTGCTCTGCTGCCCGTCGGCGCCGTAGCCGTTGCCCGCACCGGTGCCGGTGCCGGAGGTCGTCCCGGCAGTCGTGCTCGTACCGGCACCGACACCGCCCGACGTCGCCGGGGCCGTGGCGCCGACGTTCTGGGCCGCCGAGGACGGAGTGGTGGAATTGTCCTGACCGCACGCCGTCGTCAGCGCAAGCACCGACACGGCTGTCGCCGCCAGTGAGGCGCTCCGCCAGGAGGTCTTCATCGGTAACTCCCCATAATCGCCTGGATATTGCAGCGCCTGCTGCGCCGCCGCACGACAATGGGTACGCACGGGACGGGCGGAAGTGTTCAACGGGCGCACAAATTTCTTTCGGAACTCTGTGCCCGCCGTGGTCCGCGGCCCCCGCCGACGGACAAACCACCCAGGGCCGTTTGTCCCTCCTTCGGGCCAATCCGCCCGCTCTCCGGCTTATGGGGCCCCGCGGCGCCTCATGATCTCCGACGTGCATGGACCCGAACCGACCCGACTCGCCATGGCCGCAAGGGCGTTGGCTCTGGCGGCGCTGACCTGGGGGCTCGTGGGCTGTCCGGTCGGCACGGCGGCGGCCGACGCCTGCGCGTACGCCTCTGCGGGCCCGGACGGCACGTGGGCGGTGGCCGTCGCCGGAGACTCCTGGCCGACGCCCCCGGCCTGCCCGACGCCGACTCCCCCGCCCTGCCCGACACCGACGCCGACACCCACCCCGGCCCCCGTGCCACCCAGCCCCACTCCCACACCCGAGCCGCCCCCGCCCCCTCCGAAGCCCAAGCCCGCTCCGGCCCCGGCCCCCAAGCCCAAGCCACCACCTCCCGCCCCGGCGCCACCCCCGAAGCCCACACCCACACCACCCCCACCCCCGCCACCACCGCCGAAGCCGAAGCCGACCCCGCCGCCGGCCCCGGTGAGCTATCCGCGGTACCAGCCGCAGCCGCCCCACCGCCCGTCGCACGGCGGCACCTCCCCCGTCACCTACGTCCTGCTCATCACGGCGCCCGCGGTGGTCGCCGTCGCCGCGCTGCGCCCGCGTTGACGCGCCGAACCCTTGGAGGAGTCCATTGTCGGAATGGCTTGTTCTCGCCCTCGCGATGCTGGCCGCGTGCGCCGTGGTGGTCGTCATCACCCTGGTACGGCACCGCAGGGCACCGGAGGACGAGGACCCCAACGACACCCCCGACGTCATCGAGTACATGACGATGTGGATCGGTGTCGTGTACGCCATCGTGCTGGGCCTGGCCATCGCCGGGGTGTGGGAGACCCGCAGCGCCGCCCAGGACCATGTGCAGGCGGAGGCCCAGGCACTGCACGAGATCTCCGAGCGGGTCCGGGTCTATCCGCCGGACGTCCGTGACCGCATTCGAGCCGATGTCAACGCCTATGTCGGACACGTCGTCACCACCGAGTGGAAGACCATGTCCGACCACGGCCGTGTCACCGAGCGCGGCACCGAGCTGCTGAACCGCGTCCGCGTGGACGTCACGGACTACCAGCCCAGGACGGATTTCCAGGCGCAGGCCTACCAGCCGCTCGTCGACCAGGTGGCCGCCGCCGACCAGGCGCGCAACGCCCGGGCGGACTCGACCGGGTCGACCATGCCGGGCGTGGTCTGGTTCGGGCTGCTGACCGGTGCCGTGGTCACCATCTGCATGGTCTTCGCGTTGCAGATCAGGCGCACGGCACGCGAACTGATCCTCGCCGGGCTGTTCTCCGCGCTGATCGCCTTCCTGCTCTTCCTGATCTGGGACTTCGACGCGCCCTACAGCCGGGGCATCGCGGCGTCGGCGGAGCCGTTCCTCAACCTCTTCCCGAACATCAGGGGATGACCTGACGGGCTTTGGCCGCGGCTCCGTCGGGAGTCCGGGGCGAAAGCCCGTCAGGCCGGGTCAGATCCGCTTCTCGTTGCGTCGGCGCAGCACGTACAGGCCTCCGCCGATCACGGCCGCGCCGACCAGCGTGCCGCCGATGGCCATGTCGGCCGCCGTCGCCCCGGAGGTGCTGCTGCCGCCGACCCCGCCGAGCACTCCGCCGATCACGGTGAAGGCCGTCGGGTTGGTCAGGGTGCGGCCGTTGCAGTTGACCCTGATCTCGTCCGCGCCGGGGCGGGTGCCGCTGTTGACCGTCGCGATGCCCCTCGAGACGTTGTTGCCGATCGCCGTCAGCACGGCGCTGCCGAAGGCGGGCGAGGTCATGCTGCCGCCGTTGCACCCGTCCACCGTGACGGTGAGCCGTCCGCCGGGGGCGATCGCGCTGGGCGAGGCGACGATGTTGCGGGTGACGAGATTGTTCCCGGTGCCCTGGAGGGTGCCATTACCCGAGAGGGTGCCACTGCCCGGGAAGACGCCGTTGCTCGAAAGGGTGCCGTTGCCGGGGATGTTCCCGCTTCCCGGGATGTTCCCGTTCCCCGGGAAGTTGCCGTTGCCCGGCAGGTTGTTGCGGCCCTGGTTGCCGAAATTGTGGTGGCCCTGGTTGCCGAAGTTGTTACGCCCCTGACCGGCGAACGGGTCGACGACCACACCGCTCACACCACCCAGGTCATTGCTGCTCGTCACGCCTCCGTTGCCCATGCCGTCCGCGACGGCCACGGGGGCGGTGAGCCCGAGTACGGCGACCGCTGTGCAAGCGGCCGCCAGGGCACGAGAGTTGCGCATGTGATCCTCCGCGGGAGGCGTTCCGGGGTCCGTCCCCGGACGATCGGCGAGAAAGCACCTCCCGCATAGACCCTGAGGCGCGCGGAACACGCCCGCATGTCGAGAAGGGTCCGTCCGGGTGAGACAACACCCCCCGAGAAAAGCGCACCATCGGATAATTGCGCAGGTCACGGGCCGTCAGAAAATTTCTCGGAACGGCAACTCGGATGGCGCACGCCCCATCCGTTCGGGCCACCCGTTCGCCCGCCACCCCGTCGCCGGGCGCGCCCCGGGGACTTAGCGTTTTCCCATGCGCGAGGGACGTGGTGACGGCCGTGTCGAGAGAGGATGGCGCATGCCTGCGTCCGACCCGGCCGCGCTGGCCGAAGAGGAGGCGCGGCGCAAGAGGCGCGCCCCCTGGGGCGTGATCGCGCTGGTCCTGCTGACCGGTCTGGCGCTGATCCGCAACGGCTCGGGAGAGTTCGACACGGGCCCGCCGCAGCCCGCGTCGGCGGCGGCCGCCGACAGCGGTGCCGGTGCCGGCGCCTTCGCGGACTCCCCCGCCCCGCTGGCGTTCTCCGTGGTCGGCCGGGTGCGGATCCCCGCGATCCAGGTCGACGCCCCGGTCGTCCCGGTCGGTCTGGACTCGGACGGCTGGGTCGGCGCACCGCCCCCGGACAACCCCAACCTGGCCGGCTGGTTCACGGGTGCGGTGTCGCCCGGCGAGAAGGGCACGGCCGTCATCGTCGGGCACGTCGACAACCAGCAGGGCCCCGCCGTGTTCTACGGGCTCGGGGCCCTGAAGAAGGGCAACCGGATCGATGTGGCCCGCCAGGACGGAAAGATCGCGGTGTTCGAGATCTACGGCGTCGAGGTCTTCGCGAAGAAGGACTTCCCCGGTGACCGGGTCTACGCGTCGAAGGGCACACCGGAGCTCAGGGTCATCACGTGCGGCGGAGGTTTCTCCAAGCAGAACGGCTACGACGGCAACGTCGTCGTGTTCGCCCGCCTGACCGAGGTCCGCTGAGCACCGGGCGCGTCCGGTCAGCCGCGGCGCCGGCGGGGGACGGTGATGTGGTAGCCGGAGTCCAGGAGGTACGGCAGATACGTGCGCAGCGCCTGGACGCTCTGCGAGCGGTCGCCCCCGGCGTCGTGGGAGAGGACCACGACGCCGGGGCCGGCGCCGCTCTCGACCCGGTCGACCACGGTGCGGGTGCCGGGGGTCGTCCAGTCCCGGCTGTCGACCGTCCAGGCGAGCGGCTCCATGCCCATCTCGGCCTCCAGCTGGAAGGCCGCGCGGTTCCAGGCGCCGTAGGGGGCGCGGAACCACTGGGGGCGCTCGCCGTAGGCGTCCTCGATGACGTCGCTGGTGCGCTCCATCTCGTCCCGGATCTCCGCCCGCTTCAGCAGGGTGAGCTGCGGGTGGGTCCAGGTGTGGTTGCCCACGATGTGCCCGTCGTCGGCCATCCGCGCCAGCAGTTCCCTGTTGTCGACGGCCATCTCACCGCACACGAAGAACATCGCGCGGACGTCGTACTTCGCCAGCGTGTCCAGGATGTGCGGGGTGTAGTCGGGGTCCGGACCGTCGTCGAAGGTCAGCACCATGGACCGGCCGCGTACGGGGAAGTCCATGATGGGTTCGGTGCGCACGGCGAGCCGTCCGGGCCGGGCGCGCGGCGGCGCGTCCCCGGTCAGCGGCTGGAGGCGGTAGGCGGACGGCTTGAGCGCGGCGCGCGCCTGCGGGCCGGCGGCGGGACCGGCACCGGCTCCGGCCCGTACGGGTTCCTCCCCGCCCGTCCCCGCGATGAACAGTCCGGCCGTCCCCGCGGCCCCCACGACGGCGGCGCCGGCGAGGAGAGCCTGGCGGCGCGTGAGCAACTGGTCCTTCGTCATGACTCATCAGTCGCCCGGACGCCGTCGGCACACCACGACGACACCGGTGCGGCGGCACGAAAGCACTCGCCCGGCGCAGCCGGGCCCGGCCGAACGCGTGACCCGGTGACAGCCCGGCACCGGACTCCGGCACCGGCGTGCCACACGGGTTCCGATAGCCTCGCAGCCGTGACGGAACAGCACTCCCACCAGTTCGAACGGGGCACGGACGGGCCCAAGGTCATCGTCGCCGGCGTGGACGGCTCCGAGTCCTCGCTCCGGGCCGCCGCCTACGCGGGCGGTCTCGCGCGGCGGCAGCACGCCCTGCTCGCGGTCGTGTACGTACAGCCGGTGATGGCGGCGGGCGCGGCCCTCGGGGTGCCGGTGTCGGAGACGACCGACGAGATCGCCGAGGACCTGGCCACCCAGATCCGGGAGGCGGCGGAGCGCGTCAAGGGCATCTACGACGTCCGCTGGGAGTTCCACACCTTCCGCGGCGACCCCTTCAACGGCCTGGTGAAGGCGGCGGACGACCTCAAGGCCGACGCCGTGGTCGTCGGCGCCTCGGAACAGGCCGGCCACCGCATCATCGGCTCGGTGGCGATCCGGCTGGTGAAGGCGGGACGCTGGCCGGTGACGGTCGTTCCGTAGCCTCTCGGGGCTCTCGCGGGCCCAGCCACAGCAGTGGCGGGGTCGCGAGGAGCAGTACGCCGGCGAGGGCGACGGCGGTGCGCGGGCCGGTGAGGGCGGCCGGCAGGCCCCACAGTGCCGTCAGGGCGGCTGTCGTGGCCTTGCCGGTGACCGACCAGGCGGACAGGGTGCGGACGATCCGGTCGTCGGGGGTGCACTCCAGGCGGCGGGTGGCGTACACCGGGCTGTAGACGCCCGAGCAGGTGATCACCCCGAGCTCGACGGCCATCACCAGCAGCAGTCCGGGCAGCCCGGGCCGGACGAAGGCCAGCCCGAGGGGCCAGACGGCGCGCAGGGTGCCCGCGGCGCGCAGCACCCGCAGCTGCCCGTGGCGGGCGACGAGCGGCCGGGCCAGCCGGGAGCCGAGCAGTCCGCCCAGGCAGGGCACGGCGAAGGCGAGGCCGTACTGCCAGGGGGCGAAGCCGAGCGGGCCGAGCATGAGGACGGCCAGCGGCGGTGTGGCGACCATGATCAGGGCGTTGGCCGCGAGGTTGTTGAAGAACAGCGGCCGAAGGGCCGGGCTGGTGAGGATGTGCCGCCAGCCGTCGAGCAGATCGGCGGCCCGCAGGCGTTCCGCGGTCCTGCGCTCGGGGCGTGGCTCGCCGCCGCCGACGGCCCGGAGGCCGAGCGCCGACAGCAGAAAGCTGACCGCGTTCGCCACGACCGTCGTGACCGGGCCGAACAGGCCGATCGCGGCGCCGCCGAGGGGCGGTCCGAGGACCAGGGCGGTCCAGTTCGTGGACTCGAACCGGGCGTTCGCGGTGAGCAGCCGGTCGGCCGGTACGAGGCTCTTCAGGAAGGCGCCGGAGGCCGCGTTGAAGGTGATGTCGGTGGCCGCGACGATCACGGAGACGAGCAGCAGCTGACCGAGGCCGAGCCCGCCGAGCGCGTAGGCGGCGGGGATCGTCAGCAGTGCGGCGAACCTGACCAGGTCCATCCCCATCATCACCGGCCGCTTGCGCCGGAACTCCACCCACGGCCCGAGCGGCACCGCCAGCACGGCGCCCACGGCCGGCCCGGTCGCGGCGAGCAGCGCCACCTCGGCGGACCCGGCGTGCAGCACCAGGACCGCGATCACCGAGAACGCGTCGAAGGCGAGCCAGGTGCCCACCGCACTCACCGAGTACGCGGCCCACAGCCACCCGAACCGCCGTCCCATGCGTAACCTCCCCGTAGCCCCGGGACATGAAATCGGGCAGGTGGCCGCCGGATCAAACAACTTCCGGGACCAGCTGCCACAACCATGGGTTGTACGGTGACGGCGTGGACCTCAAAGCCGTGCGCACCTTCGTCACCGTGGCCGACTCGGGGCAGTTCCAGGAGGCGGCGGCGGTGCTCGCGGTCACCCAGCAGGCCGTCTCCAAGCGGATCGCCGCGCTGGAGAAGGAGCTGGGCGTGCGGCTGTTCTCCCGGACCGCCCGGGGTGCCGCCCTGACCGTCGACGGCGAGGCCTTCCTGCCGCACGCCCGCGAGTTGCTGCTGGCCGAGGAACGGGCCGCCGCCTCCGTGCGGCCGGGGCGGCGCGCCCTGCGGGTCGACGTCATCGGCGCGCGGCTCGCCCCCGCGGAGCTGCTGCGCGGTTTCCACGAGGCGCACCCGGACATCGCCCTCGACGTCGTCACGCTCTTCGACGTGGACTCGGCGCTCACGGCCCTGCGCTCCGGCGCGGTCGACGCGTCCTTCCGCGCCGTCACCATGCCCGGCCGGCCCCTGCCCGCCGGTGTCGAGGCCGCCCGGGTGTACGACGAGCCGATCCAGTTGCTCACCGGCCCGGGGCACGCCCTGGCCGGCCTCCGCTCGGTCACGCCCGGGGAGCTGGCCGGGCACCGGATCTGGATGCCGGGAATCGTGGACGGCACCGAGTGGGCCGCCTACTACGCCTCCCTCGCCGCCGAGTTCGGCCTGACCATCGACTCCGCCGGCCCCAACTTCACCGGGGCGGTGCTCGACGCGCTCGCCGGCTCCGGGGCGCCGGCCACCCTCGTGGGCGAGCGGACCCGTCTGGTCCGGCCCGCCGAGCACGACCTCAGACGCATCCCCCTCATCGACCCGGCTCCCGTCTACCCGCACTCCCTGCTGTGGGCCGCCGCCAACCCGCACCCCGGGCTGGCCGCGCTGCGTGCCCATCTGGCCGCCCGGCCGCCCGGCCGCCCGCGGGGCGAGGTCTGGACGCCGGTGTGGGCGGATCCCGACGCATCCGTGCGCGGGGGGTTCACTCCTGCGCGCCGCTGAGCCATCATGATCCGCCGTCAGCCGTTACGGTGGGCGAAGAGGTGAGGCGCATGGCCAGGCTCCGCGCGGGTGAAGGCATTCTCCGTCGCAAACCCATCGAACACATCGAGGAGACCGAGCTCGGCGAGGGCCCCCGCCTCGACAGATCGCTCGGCCTGTGGCAGCTCACCGCGATCGGCGTGGGCGGCATCATCGGCGCCGGCATCTTCACCCTGGCCGGCACGGTGGCCAACGGCACGGCGGGGCCCGCGGTGCTGGTCTCCTTCCTCATCGCCGGTGTCGCCAGCGCCTGCGCCGCCCTGTCGTACGCCGAGTTCGCCGGGCTGATCCCGAAGGCGGGCTCGGCCTACACCTACGGTTACGCGGTGCTCGGCGAGTTCGCGGGCTGGTTCATCGGCTGGGACCTGCTGCTGGAGTACACCGCGATCGTGGCGGTGGTGGCGATCGGCATCTCCGGGTACTTCGGCTTCCTGGTCGAGGAGTTGGGCGCGCACCTGCCCGCCTGGATGCTGGGAGCGCCGGGAACCGGGCCCGGGCACCGGGTCGACCTGTTCGCCGCGATCCTGTGCCTGCTCATCGCCTGGCTGCTGACCCAGGGCATCCGCAGCGCGGCCCGCTTCGAGACGTTCGTGGTGGCGCTGAAGGTGCTGGTGGTGCTGGTGGTGATCGGGGTCGGCGTGTTCCACATCAACTCCGCGAACTACCACCCGTTCTTCCCGTTCGGGATCAGCGGGGCGTTCACGGGTGCGGCGACCGTGTTCTTCGCGGTCTTCGGCTACGACGCGATGTCGACGGCGGCCGAGGAGTCGCGGGACGCCCAGCGGCACATGCCGAAGGCGATCATCTACTCGCTGGCGATCTCGATGGTCCTGTACGTGGCGGCCTGCCTGGTGCTGACCGGGATGCAGAACTACAAGGACATCGACCCGGAGAGCGGCTTCTCCACGGCGTTCAAGTCGGTGGGGCTGAGCGGGCTGGCGGACGTGATCGCGGTGGGTGCGATCATCGGCATCCTCACGGTGATGTTCACCTTCATGCTGGGTGTCACCCGGGTCTGGTTCTCCATGTCCCGCGACGGGCTGCTGCCCCAGTGGTTCGCCAAGACGCACCCGACGCGGCACGTGCCGACCCGGGTCACGTGGATCGTCGGAGCGGCGTCGGCCCTGATCGCCGGGTTCGTCCCGATCGGGCAGGCGGCCGAGCTGACCAACATCGGCATCCTGCTGGCGTTCGTGGTGGTGTGCACCGCGGTCGTCGTGCTGCGCTACCGGCAGCCGGACCTGCCGCGCGGCTTCCGCACACCGTGGATGCCGTTCGTGCCGGCGCTGGGGGTCGTCTTCTCGATCTGGCTGATCACGTTCCTCCAGTGGCAGACGTGGGTGCGGTTCGCCGTGTGGTTCGTGGTGGGCTGCGTGATCTACTTCAGCTATTCGTACCGGCGTTCGGCACTGGCGCGGAGTACGCCGGCGCAGGACTGACCCGACAGGGGTGACCCGACAGCGGTGTCACCGGCCCATCCGCAGGCCGTCCTTCGCCCCGCCGCGGGCGAGCACCGTGTCGCGGATCTCGTCGCGCACGCCGGTCAGGTCGGCGCCGCCGGCGATCGCCTGGCCGAGGTCGACCACCCGGCCGGCGTCGAGGTCGTACATCTGCGGGACGAACTCGGCGCGGGTGACCTCCCAGCGGCCGCCGGGGCGGGCCGGCGGGGTGAAGGTGAAGCGGCCGAGGGTGGACTCGTTGCCACTCCGGTTGCGGGCGTTCCTGTCGTCCGGCGGGGCGCCGGTGACCTGGTCGCCGAGGCCGTAGGCCACCCAGGTGCCGTTGACCTTCTCGTAGGCCTGCGGGACGTGGGCGCCGGTGCCGAGGACGAGGTCGATGGCGGGGCGGCCGCCCGTGCGCGCGGCGGTGAGCCGCTTGGCGAGGGCGAGCTGCCGCTGGTCGGGGGCGCCCTGCCCCGCGGTGCCCCAGTGCACGGAGACGACGACCACGTCGGCGCCGGCCCGCCGGGCGGCACGGGCGTCGGCGAGGACGCGGTCGTCGTCGATGAGGTCGACCAGATCGACGGCCCAAGGCTGTCCCGGGGGCAGCCGGACGGCGTCGGTGGCGTACGTGTACGCGAGATGGGCGACCTTCGCCGGGCCCGCGCGCAGGATCGTGAGGGTGCGCGCCTCGGCCTCGGTGCGCGCGGTCCCGGTGTGGCGCAGGCCTGCCTTGTCCAGGGCGTCCAGGGTGCGCCGGATGGCGGCGGGGCCGCCGTCGGTGGCGTGGTCGGAGGCGGTGGAGCAGCTGTCGTAACCGGTGGCGACGAGCGCCCCGGCCAGCTCCGGCGGGGTTTCGAAGGCGGGACGTCCGCCGGTGCCGGGCTCGGCGCCCTGGACGGTCTGAAGGTGACACAGGGCCAGGTCGGCCGTGTCGACGGCGCCTTGGGCGCCGGCCAGCATCGGGCGGAAGTCGTGGCCGGTGCCGCGGGCGTCGAAGCGGGCCCGGTCGACGGCGGCACGGTCCGGCAGGACGGCGCCGGAGGCGACCAGGGTGAAGCCGGGCGCCGCGGCGGGCGGCGCGGGCCGTCCCGGCCGTGCCGACGGGGCCGGCGGCCTCGGCTCGCTGCGCAACTGGGACTGGCAGGCAGCGCCCCCTGCGAGGAGCGCGGTCAGGGCCAGGGCCACCTGCCGTCTGAGTGCGATCATCAGTTCACCCCAGGGTTATCGCATTTACAGATAATGCAGATAAATAGGTACGAAGCTGGATGGCATCGCAAACAGCTCCGGCACCCTCATTGACCCGTCCGGTGTCACGACGGCAGCGGAGCGGACCGTTCAGCGAACCGTTCACCGACGCGATCGACCGTCCGTCGCAGATCCCCGTGCGCCCCCTGTCCCCGGGCCGGACCCTGCGGTGCCATACGGCCATGACGGCCGGAACCACCCTGCCCACCGGGACGACGACCGCCGAGCACGAGCTCGCCGCGCTCCAGCGCGAGCACGGCCGACCGCTCTTCGCGCTGCTGCTGCGGCTGTGCGACGGGGACCGGCAGCGTGCCGAGGACCTCGTACAGGAGACCCTGGTACGCGCCTGGCAGCATCCCGAGGCGCTGCGCGCCGACGACTTCGACTCCGTACGGCCCTGGCTGCTGACCGTGGGCCGGCGGCTCGCCATCGACGCCCGCCGGGCCCGGCAGGCACGGCCGCCGGAGGTCGGCGACGCGGTGCTGGAGAACGCCCGGGTGATCGGCGACCACGCCGATAGGGCTGCCGCGATGCTCGATGTGCGCGAGGCTGTGAAGACACTCACTCCGGAGCACCGTGAAGTCCTGGTGCTCGTGTATTTCCAAGGGGCGAGTGTTGCGGAGGCCGCGCAGGCCCTCGGGATTCCGCCCGGTACCGTGAAGTCCCGCGCGTATTACGCGCTGCGCGCCCTGCGCCGGGTGCTTCCGGGGTACGCGGCCGACCTGCGATGAAACCTCCGTAGAGCAAAACCTTCGTAAAGCGCCTTGCTGAGGACCCCGGTTGAGCAATCAGCTGTCTTCATCCGTGTTCCGGACTGGGGGTTCGGGCGACGCGCGCACGTACCGCACGTACCGGAGGAAGGCAGGAAGGGATGCTGCACAGAGGCCAAGAGGGCACGCCCGGCGCCGGCGGCGGTGAACTGACCGTCCCCATGGCTTGGCTGTACGCCGAGTACATCGCCGACGAGCTGCTGCGGACCGGGGACCTGATGCCGCCGACGTCCTTCGAGTTCCGGGCCGGCCGGGAGGCGCTGGCGCTGACCATCTTCCTGTCCGACACCGACGGCGAGCTCTCCGGCATCCGGGTCGTCTCCCAGCTGGAGACCTGGCTGTCGCTGACGGCGTACGACCAGCCGTGGCAGGACTGGGTGCGCGAGCGCATGGCGCAGCTCGCCGCCGAGACGGCCGGGGCGGACACCCCGTCGCCGGACCTGGCGCTGGCCGCGGACGCCTGGCGGTGGCTGGAGGAGACCGAGCTGCTCGCACCCGATCTGGACGCGGTGCCGGGCGGCGGGCCGATGGTCTCGGAGGACGACGGACCGAAGGTCTGGACGCCCGCGTGGCGGCTCGGTCTGCCCCTCGGTCACCTGGCCATCCAGATCTTCTGAACTTTTTTCGAAGACGGACCAATCCGCGTGCCCGGCCGTTACGAATCCGTTGGTTACGATTCTGTACGCGCCTTGAGTGATTCCTCTGTCCGGTGCGTACGGGTGGGAGCAAGGAGTAACCCCACCCGCACCCATCGGCATGAGGATTCGGCATGAGGTCCCTGGAACGGCATCGCGACGTCGGCGCTTACGCGCTCGGCGTGCTCGACGAGGCGGAGGCTTTCCGCTTCGAGGACCACCTCATGGAGTGCCCCCAGTGCGCGGCACACGTGACCGAATTTGGGCCCGCGGCCCGGCAGTTGCTGCTGTACCGGCGGGCGACCCCGCGCTTCGTGCACCCCATGGCGCAGCCCGGGCCCCGGATGCTGGACAGCCTGCTGGCCGCGGTGTCCACCCGGCGGCGGGCCGGCCGCCGGCGCTTCCTGTACGGCCTGGCCGCCTCGGTGGTGTTCGCCGTGGCCGGTTCCTCGATCGCCCTGTACGCGAGCCAGGCGAGCGGCGCCGAGGGCGCCACGGCTCAGGTCATGGCGGCGACCGACGCGCACTCGGGTGTGTGGGCCCAGGTCACGGTCAAGAACGACGAACACGGCAGCGACGTGCAGCTGAAGGTCAAGGACGGGGTCGGCTCCCGGTCCTGCCGTCTCATCGCCGTCGGCCGTGACGGCTCGGAGCAGGTCATCACCAGCTGGTCCCAGGCCGGCCACGGCGCCGACATGGCCACCGTCGAGGGCGGCTCCTCGATGCACATGGACGAGGTCGCCACCTACGAGGTGCGCACCGCGGCGGGCGAGAAGCTGCTGACGCTGGACGCCGGGTAGGCCCTGTGCGGGCGTGCGGGCGGCTACTTCAGCAGCCGTGACATCCTGCGGTCCGCGAGTGGCTTGCCGCCCGTCTGGCAGGTGGGGCAGTACTGGAGCGAGGAGTCGCTGAAGGAGACCTCCCGGATGGTGTCGCCGCAGACCGGGCAGGGCTCGCCGGTGCGGCCGTGCACCCTCAGGCCGCTCTTCTTCTCCGCCTTCAGCCGGCCGGCGGCCAGACCCCGGGAGCGTTCGACCGCCTCGGTGAGGGTGGTACGCAGGGCCGTGTGAAGGGTGCGCACCTCGTCCGGGGTCAGGGAGGCGGTCGGCTTGAAGGGGGACATGCGGGCCGCGTGCAGGATCTCGTCGCTGTAGGCGTTGCCCACACCGGCGATCAGGCTCTGGTCGCGCAGAGCGCCCTTCAGCTGTCGCCGCTCGCCCTTCAGCAGGGCGGCGAGCCGGCCGGCGTCGAAGTCGTCGGCGAGCGGGTCAGGACCGAGGCGGGCGATGCCCGGGACCTCCTGCGGATCGTGTACGACGTACACCGCGAGCCGCTTCTGCGTGCCGGCCTCGATGAGATCGAAGCCCTCGCCGGTCGCCAGGGCCACGCGCAGCGCGAGGGGGCCCTTGCCGGGGCGGGGCGGCCCGTCGGGGAGCCGGTCCTTCCACTGGAGCCAGCCGGCGCGGGCCAGGTGGGTGACGAGGCGGGGGCCGCCGTCCGTCGCGATGTCCAGGAACTTGCCGTGCCGCCGCACCGCGGTGACCTCACGGCCCTCGAGAGCGGTGAGCGGCGGCTCGTACGTCTTCAGCACGCTGATCGCCACGGGCAGCACCCGCACCACCTCGTGACCGACCAGCCGCTCGACCAGGAAGTCCTTCAACGCCTCGACCTCGGGCAGTTCCGGCATACGTCCAGAGTGCCATCCGCGACCCGCGGGGTCAGCTCCACTCCGGCCCGGACCCGCGCCTCCGGGCCCCACGCGCCGGTGAGCCGGCCGACCGGCGGGCGGCATCCCGGGCCCGTGCGGTCAGGGCCGCTCCGGCACCGTGAACTCGCACCAGACGCATTTGCCGCCGCCGCGCGCCTCCACGCCCCAGGCGTCGGCGAGGCGGTCGACCAGAAGCAGGCCGCGGCCGGAGACCCCGGATTCACCGGCGTCGCGGCGGCGGGGCAGGGCGCTGGAGGAATCCTCGACCTCGACACGCAGCCGGCGGTCGATGCCGCTGAGGACGCGCAGGGTGACGATCGCGGAGCCCTCGGTGTGCATCAGGGCGTTGGTGATCAGTTCGTCGGCGACCAGTTCGATCTCGTCGGCGCGTTCGCCGACGCCCCAGGCGCGGACCGCGGCGCGGATCATGTGCCGGGCGAGGCGGAGGGCCTCGGGGTCGCCGGGGGCCACGTGCTGCTGGAGCCGGCCGCCGGTGCGCGGGAGGTCCCGGCCACGGCGGCGCAGCAGGAGCAGGGCCACGTCGTCCTCGCCGCCGCGTTCCTCGGCCACGTCGATGAGCAGGCCGGCGAGGTCGCGCACGTCGTCCGGGCCCGCCTCGATGAGCGCGGTCAGGGTGCGCAGCCCGTCGTCGAGGTCGGCGCCGGGCTGTTCGACGAGTCCGTCGGTGCACAGCAGCAGGGTCTGGCCGGGGTCGAGCTCGACGGTGGACACCGGGTACTCCAGGCGGCCGAACTCGGCGGACAGGCCGAGCGGCAGGCCGCCGTCGACGGACACCCGGCGGCAGGACCCGTCGGTGTGCCGGATCAGCGGGTCGATGTGGCCGGCCCGGACCATCTGGACCACGCCGGTGGCGAGGTCGGCCTCCGCGTACAGGCAGGTGGCGAAGCGGTCCGTGTCGAGTTCGTGCAGGAAGCCGGAGGCACGGGCCATCACGGTGGCCGGGGTGTGCCCCTCGGCGGCGTACGCGCGCAGCACGATGCGCAGCTGCCCCATGACGGCCGCCGCGTGCGTGTCGTGTCCCTGCACGTCGCCGATGACCGCGCCGACCCGGCCGCCGGGCAGCGGGATGAGGTCGTACCAGTCGCCGCCGATGTCCCGGCCGAGCGACGCCGAGCGGTAGCGGACCGCCACGTCCGCCCCGGCCACGCTGGGAATGGTGCGCGGCAGCATCGCCTGCTGGAGGCCCTGGGCGAGGTCCTTCTCCTCCTCGTACAGCATGGCCCGCTGCAGGCTCTGGGCGATGCTGCTGCCGAGGGCGACCAGGACGGTGCGCTCCTCGTCGGAGAAGCCGCGCCGGTCGCCGTAGAGCAGTCCCATCGCGCCGATCGGGCGGGCCTGCGCGATCAGGGGCAGATAGGCGGCGGAGGTGATCCTCAGGTCGGTGATGTGCGGCCACAGGATCGGGTAGCCCTCGGCGAACTCCTCCGGGGACTCGATGAAGCGCGGGGCGAGGGTCCGTACGACCTCGCTCATGGGGTAGGGCTCGTCGATCCGGGTGATGCTGGTGCCGGGCACGATGCCGGTCTCCGGCCCCTCGGCGACCATCCGGATCCGGCCGGCCTCCACCAGGCCCATGACCAGGCTGGTCGCGCCGAGGTGGCGGACGCCGTGGCTGTCCTTGAGGACGTCGATGACGTCCTGGACGCTGCGGGCGTGCGAGAGGGCCGCGGTGATCACCTGTACGACGCCGGTCTGCCGCCGCACCGCCGCGTCCTGGGCGGCGCGCAGGCTGCGGGCCTCGCTCTGAGCCAGCTCCTGGGTGGCGTCCCGGACGATGCCGACGACCCGGCGCGGGCGGCCGGTCTCGTCGCGCCGGATGTAGCCCTGGGTGTGCGTCCAGCGCCGGCTGCCGTCGCGGCAGCGCAGCCGGAAGTACGCGCCGTAGTTCTCGCTGCCGTCCTTGATGGCCTGGGCCACCACGGCGTCCAGCTGGCCGGACTCCGGCGGGGGCACCCGGCTGGCGAGGGTCTGAGGACGGCCGTCGTACTCCTCGGGCAGGATGTCGAAGACCTCGTGCGCCTGGGCGTCCATGTGGAACAGACCGGTGTCCAGGTCCCAGTCGAAGGTGCCCATGTGGTTGAGCGCCAGGATCGGATCCGGATGGGCGGTCCAGTCGTCCGGGAGTGGCAGGGCGCTCGCGCCCCGGTGAGCCATGGAGCCACCTTGCCAGCATTCGGCCGATTCTTCGAGTGGGGTGACCGCCGGGATCGGCCGGGTTACGCAACCGCCGGCGTGCGGTACACGGAGTGACGGGCATCCGGGGCGTCCACCGTGGAGGGAGGAGCGCACGGCCGTGAACTGGTTCACCGCACCCGAGTACTGGCTGAGCCGGCTGGTCTTCCAGCGGGCGCTGGCCGCCGTGTACCTCGTCGCGTTCCTCGGCGCGGCCCTGCAGTTCCGGGCCCTGCTGGGCGAGCGCGGCATGCTGCCGATCCCCCGGTTCGTCGAGCGGGTGCCGTTTTGGCGTGCCCCGAGCCTGTTCCAGCTGCGCTACTCGGACCGCCTCTTCGCGGCCTGCGCCTGGACGGGCTGTGCCGTCTCGGCGGCGCTGCTCGCCGGCCTCGACTCCCAACTGCCGCTGTGGGGCGGCATGCTGCTGTGGCTGGTGCCGTGGGCGCTGTATCTGTCCATCGTCAACGTGGGCCAGACCTGGTACGCGTTCGGCTGGGAGTCGCTGCTGCTGGAGGTCGGTTTCCTGGCCGTCCTCCTCGGCAACGACGAGGTCGCCCCGCCGGTCGTGGTGCTCTTCCTGCTGCGCTGGGTGCTGTTCCGGGTGGAGTTCGGCGCCGGTCTGATCAAGATGCGCGGGGACGCCTGCTGGCGGAAGCTGACCTGTCTGGACTACCACCACGAGACCCAGCCGATGCCGGGGCCGCTGAGCTGGTTCTTCCACCATCTGCCCCGGCCCCTGCACCGGGTGGAGGTGGCCGCCAACCACTTCACCCAACTGGTGGTGCCCGTGGTGCTGTTCGCTCCGCAGCCCGTGGCGACGGCCGCCGCCGCCCTGATGATCGTCACCCAGCTGTGGCTGGTGCTGTCCGGCAACTTCGCCTGGCTGAACTGGATCACCATCGTGGTGGCCCTGTCCGCGGTGCGGTTCCCCACGCGTCCGCCGTCCGTGCCCGCGGCGCCCCTGTGGTACGAGATCGTGGTGCTGGCCGTCGCCGCGCTGCTGGTGTTCCTCAGCTACCGTCCGGTGGTGAACATGGTCTCGCGCGGCCAGGTGATGAACCGCTCCTTCGACCCGCTGCACCTGGTGAACACCTACGGCGCGTTCGGCAGCGTCAGCCGGTTCCGGTACGAGGTGGTGGTGGAGGGCACGCTCGACGCCGTACCGCGGGAGGATTCGGGCTGGCGGGAGTACGAGTTCAAGGGCAAGCCGGGTGATCCCGGGCGCTGGCCGCGCCAGTTCGCGCCCTACCATCTGCGCCTGGACTGGCTGATGTGGTTCGCCGCGCTGTCGCCCGGGTACGCGGGGGCGTGGTTCGGCGGCCTGGTGGAGCGGCTGCTGGAGAACGACCCCGACACCCTCAGGCTGCTGCGCCGCTCCCCCTTCCCGCCCGGCGAGCCCCCGCGCCATGTCCGCGCCCGTCTCTTCCGCTACCGCTACACCACCTGGCGGGAGCTGCGGGAGACGGGCACGTGCTGGGAGCGGACGTTCGTGCGGGAGTATCTGCCGCCGACGCGGCTGGCGGGGGTGGCTCAGAGGTCGTAGACGCGGGTGGCGGTGGTCTCGTGGACCGCGGAGCGTTCGGACGCGCTCAGGCCGGCCGTCACCTCCCTCACCATGGCGAGTGCCTCCTCGTAGGTGGCCGCCAGGGTGCACACGGGCCAGTCCGAGCCGGACATCAGCCGGTCGGGGCCGAAGGCGGACAGGGCCACGTCCGTGTAGGGGCGCAGGCCCGCGGCGGTCCGGGAGGCGGGGCCGGCCTCGGTGAGCAGGCCGGAGAGTTTGGCGACGGTGTTGGGGAGTGCGGCGAGCGACCGCAGGGCCGACGCCCAGGGCTCGAGGGCGCCGGAGGCGATGGGCGGCTTGCCCAGGTGGTCCAGCACGAAGATGAGCCCGGGGAGCGACTCGGCCGCCTCGACGCAGGCCGGGAGCTGGTGGGGCAGGACGATCAGGTCGTAGGCGAGGCCCGCCTCGGCGACGGCGGCCAGGCCGCGGCGCACGTCCGGGCGCAGCAGCCACCGCGGATCGGGCTCGGACTGGACCTGGTGGCGGATGCCCTTCAGGTACCGGCCGCCGGGCAGTTCGCGCAGCCGGGCCAGTTCCTCGGCCACGTCGGGCCGGGTGAGGTCCATCCAGCCGACGACGCCCGCGATCAGCTCGTGCTCCTCGGCCAGCGTCAGGAACTCCGGGGTCTCCTCCGCGACGGTGACCGTCTGCACCAGGACGGTGCGGTCCACGCCCGCCGCGCGGGCCAGGGGTTCGAGGTCCGGCACGCGGAAGTCCCGGCGCAGCGGCCGGAGCGCCGGGCCGGTGATCCACCCCTGGTCGCGGACCGACAGGTCCCACACGTGGTGGTGGGCGTCCACCGTCATGGCAGCCTCCACACGACGGGCAGACCGGCGTCCGCCCTCGGACAGTCGTGCCCCCCGGCCGGCGCCAGGCACTCCCCCGGCACACGGAAGTCGCGGCGCGGCGAACTCGGTGCCGGGCCGGTGATCCACCCCTGGTCGCGGACCGACAGGTCCCACACGTGGTGGTGGGCGTCCACCGTCATGGCAGCCTCCACACGACGGGCAGAC
>NZ_JBIRWL010000013.1:0-41929 GCF_044387825.1 Streptomyces sp. NPDC020299 | reverse complement strand
CCGGCGTCCGCCCTCGGACAGTCGTGCTCCCCGGCCGGCGCCAGGGACTCCCCCGGCACACGGAAGTCGCGGCGCGGCGAACTCGGTGCCGGGCCGGTGATCCACCCCTGGTCGCGGACCGACAGGTCCCACACATGGTGGTGGGCGTCCACCGTCATGGCAGCTCCCACACGACGGGCAGACCGGCGTCCGCGCCCGCCCCCGAGTAGTCGTGCACGACGTCCAGCAGCCCGGCCATCCGGGTCTGCCAGGCGACGTTGACCGGCAGCTTCTCCAGTTCGGCGAGCAGGCGCGGGTAGTCGTCGCACTCCAGGACGTGGAAGAGGTCGGTGCCGCTGCGCCAGATCGTCCAGGAGGTGGCGCCGGCGGCGCGGATCGCGTCGGTGAGCTCGACGGGGACCTCGCGGTGGGCGGCCTCGTACTCGGCGACGCGGTCGGCGCGGACCTTGGTGTGCAGGGCGATCCTCATGACGGCTCCTCGGGGGGCAGCAGACCGGTGTCCCGCAGTTCCCGCCAGAAGGCGGCCGGGACCTGTGCCTCGAACTGCTCCGCGCAGTCCCGTGCCTCGTCCGCCGAGCGGGCGCCGGCCAGGACGCTCGCCACGGCCGGGTGCGCGGCGCAGAAGGCGAGCGCGGCGGCCCGCAGGGTGGTGCCGTGCCGGGCGGCGGCCTCGTTCATGCGCAGGGCACGGTCCAGCACCCCGGCCGGGGCCCGGGTGTAGTCGTACGTCGCCGTGGGCTTCGGGTCCGCCAGCAGGCCGGAGTTGAAGGCGCCGCCCACGACCACCGACACGCCCCGCTCCACGGCGGCGGGCAGCAGCCCGGCCGCCGCGCTCTGGTCGAGGAGCGTGTACCGGCCCGCGCACAGCACGACGTCGACGTCCGTCTCGCGGACGAAGCGGGTGAGCATCTCCGTCTGGTTCATGCCGGCGCCGATCGCGCCGACCACGCCCTCGGCACGGAGCTTCTCCAGGGCGGGGTAGCCCTCGCGGAAGGCCTGCTCGGCGTGGTCGTCGGGATCGTGGAGGTAGACGACGTCCACACGGTCCAGGCCGAGGCGTTCCAGGCTCGCGTCGAGGGAGCGCCGTACGCCGTCCGCGCTGAAGTCCCACACGCGGCGGTGGGTGGCGGGTACGGCGAAGCCGTTGGGGAGGTCGTCCGAAAGGGCGTCGCCGCCCGCGCCGGACGGCTCCAGGCGGCGGCCCACCTTCGTGGAGACCGTGTAGTCGGCGCGGGGGAAGTCCCGCAGGGCCGCGCCGAGGCGGCGTTCGGACAGGCCGAGGCCGTAGTGCGGGGCGGTGTCGAAGTAGCGGGTGCCGTGCCGCCAGGCCGTGTGCACCGTGTCGTACGCCTGCTCCTCGCCGACCTCGGTGAACAGATTGCCGATCCCGGCGGCGCCGTAGCCCAGCGGGCTGACCCGCACGCCGCTGCGGCCGAGCGTCCTCACCGGCCCGCCGGCCTCAGCCGCAGGCCCTGCATGCCGCCGTCGACGGCGAGGGCGGTGCCGGTGGTGGCGCCGGACAGGGGGCTGGCCAGGTAGGCGATGGCGCCGGCGACCTCGGCGGCGGAGACCAGGCGGCCGGTGGGCTGGCGGGCCTGAAGGGCGGCGCGTTCGGCGGCCGGGTCGGGGGCCGCGTCGAGCAGGCGGCCGACCCACGGGGTGTCCGCCGTACCGGGGTTGACGCAGTTGACGCGGATGCCCTCGCGGACGTGGTCGGCGGCCATCGCGAGGGTGAGCGACTGCACGGCACCCTTGGTCGCGCTGTACAGGGCGCGCTGCGGAAGGCCGGCGGTGGCCGCGATGGAGCAGGTGTTGACGATCGCCGCGTGCCCCGAGCGGCGCAGGTGCGGGAGGGCTGCGCGGGCGGTGCGGACCATGCCGAGGACGTTGACGTCGAAGACGCGGCGCCACTCCTCGTCGTCGTTGTCCTCGACGGTGCCCTGGGCGCCGATACCGGCGTTGTTGACGAGGATGTCCAGTCCGCCGAGGTCCTCGGCCGCCCGGTCCACGACGGCGCGTACGCAGGCGTCGTCGGTGACGTCGGCGCGGAAGGAGAGCAGCGGCTTGTCGACGGACGAGGGGTCCAGGTCGAGCACCGCCACCAGGGCGCCGCGCTCGGCGAGGAGTTCGGCGGTGGCCCGGCCGATGCCGGAGGCGCCGCCGGTCACCAGGGCCTTGAGGCCCTCGAAGTCGCTCATGCAGCCTTGCCTTTCCGCGTCTCGGGGTCGGTGGCCCAGAAGGTGCCGCCGGGGAACGTGTACCGCGCGATGGACTCGGGCCGCAGGGCGGCGGAGAAGCCCGGCGCGGTGGGGGCCGTGTAGTGACCCTCGCGGATCACCACCGGCGCGAGGAAGTGTTCGTGCAGATGGTCGACGTACTCGATGACCCGGTCGTCGGTGGTGCCGGACACGGCCAGGTAGTCGAACATCGACAGGTGCTGGACGAGTTCGCACAGTCCCACACCGCCCGCGTGCGGGCAGACGGGGACGCCGAACTTGGCGGCGAGCAGCAGGATCGCCAGGTTCTCGTTGACTCCCGCGACCCGGGCCGCGTCGATCTGCACGATGTCGAGGGCGCCGGCCTGGAGCAGCTGCTTGAACACGATCCGGTTCTGCACGTGTTCGCCGGTGGCGACCTTGACCGGGGCCACCGCGGCGCGGATCGCCGCGTGGCCGAGGACGTCGTCGGGGCTGGTGGGCTCCTCGATCCAGTACGGGTCGAAGTCGGCGAGGGCCTTGGTCCAGCGGATCGCCTCCTCGACGTCCCAGCGCTGGTTGGCGTCGATCGCCAGGCGCACGCCGGGTCCGACGACCGCGCGGGCGACCCGGCAGCGGCGCACGTCGTCGTCGAGGTCGGCGCCGACCTTCAGTTTGATCTGGGTGAAGCCGTCGGCGACCGCCTGGGCGGCGAGCCGGGTGAGCTTGTCGTCGTCGTAGCCGAGCCAGCCGGCGGAGGTGGTGTAGCCGGGGTAGCCGCGCTCCAGGAGGCGGGCCCGGCGGCCGGCGGCGCCCTCCCGGCCCCGGCGCAGGAGGTCCAGGGCCTCCTCGGGGGTGAGGGCGTCGGTGAGGTACCGGAAGTCGATCTGCCGTACGAGCCACTCGGGTTCGGCGTCGGCGAGCAGCTGCCACAGCGGTTTGGCGGCGCGTTTGGCGGCGAGGTCCCAGACGGCGTTGACGACGGCGCCGATCGCCATGTGCATCACGCCCTTCTCGGGGCCGAGCCAGCGCAGCTGGCTGTCGCCGATCAGGTCCCGGAAGAGCGATCCGGGGTCGTCGCACAGCTCCTCGACCGGGCGGCCGAGCACATGGTCCCGCAGCGCGTCGATCGCGGCGACCTGGACATCGTTGCCCCGCCCGATGGTGAAGGTGAACCCGTGTCCCTCGTGCCCGTCGGCCGCGTCGGTGCGCAGCACCACATAGGCCGCCGAGTAGTCGGGGTCGGGGTTCATCGCGTCGGAGCCGTCCAGCTCGCGCGAGGTGGGGAAGCGGATGTCGTAGGTGTCGACCGCGGTGACACGGGCGGGGGTCGGGAACACTGAAGGCCTTTCCGTCAGGGGTGAGGTGGGCGCCGGGGCAGAGCCTCAGTCCTGCGCCCGGCCCGTGGTCACGCGGGCGATCATGAGGGCGACGAGGATGATCCCGCCGTAGATGGCCTGGATCCAGAAGGACGGCACCTGGGCGAGGGTGAGCAGGTTCTGCACGACGCCGAGGAGGAGCACGCCGGTCAGCGCGCCGAACATGGTGCCCTTGCCGCCGTCCAGGCTGATACCGCCGATCACCGCGGCGGCGAACACGGTGAAGATCATGTTGTTGCCCTGGTTGGCGCTGATCGCGCCGACGTACCCGGTCTGCATGATCCCGCCGACGGAGGCGAGGACCCCGGCGACGACGAACACGCCGAGCATCACCCGCTCCACGCGGATGCCGGCCGCCCGGGCCGCCTCCTGGTTGCCGCCGATGGCGTACAGGGCGCGGCCGACACGGTGGTACTTCAGCAGGAACCCGGCGATCGCGAAGGCCGCGGCGGCCACCCACACCGACAGCGGGACGGTGAGGAAGGTGCTGGTGGCCAGGGAGTAGAAGCTGTCCGGCATGCCGAAGAGCGTCTTGCCCTTGGTCGCGCCGACCAGCAGGCCGCGCAGCACGATCAGCATCGCCAGCGTCACGATGAACGCGTTGAGCTTGAACTTGACGACGAGCACACCGTTGAAGGCGCCGACCGCCGCGCCCACCACGAGCACCGCCAACAGGGCGAGCGGCGCCGGGAGTTCGGTGCCCCAGCCGGACTGCGCGGACGGCAGCACGAGCAGGGCGCCCACGGCGGGCGCGATGCCGACCACCGATTCCAGGGACAGGTCGAACTTGCCGGTGATGAGGACGAGGGACTCCGCGAGCACGACCATGGCCAGCGCGGCGGACGCGCCGAGGATCGAGATCAGGTTGCGCTCGGTGAGGAACGAGTCGTTGACCACCGCACCGAGCACCATGAGCAGCAACAGGGCCGGGACGAGGGCGAGTTCGCGGGCCCGGCGGAGCAGGACGGCCTTGGTGGCGCGCGGGTCGGGGGCCCTGAGGGGGGCGAGCGGCGGAGCTGCCTTGGTTTCAGCCATGGTCCACTCCTTCGATGGAGGCGATCAGCTCGTGGTCGTGCCAGCCGGCCGGGTGTTCGGCGACGACCCGGCCGTGGAAGAGGACGAGGACGCGGTCGCAGCGGCGCAGGTCGTCGAGTTCGTCGGAGACGACGAGGACGGCGGTGCCGTCCTCCCGGGCGCCGTCCACCCGGGCCAGCAGCGACTCCTTGGACTTCACGTCGACACCCGCGGTGGGGTTGATCAGGACGAGCAGCCGGGGGTCCCGGGCGAGGGCGCGGGCCATGACGACCTTCTGCGCGTTGCCGCCGGACAGGTCGGAGACCGGCTGGTCGGGGCCCTCGGCGTGGATGTCGAGGCGTTCGATGAGGTCGGTGGCGAAACCGCGTTTGCGGTCGGGGGCGACGAAGCCGAACCGGCCGAGCCGGTCCAGGACGCCGAGGGTGGTGTTGTCGCCGATGGTCATGCCGGCGACCAGGCCCTGGTCGTGCCGGTCGCGGGGCACGCAGCCGACGCCCGCCTTCAGCGTGGCCCGCACGTCGCCGAAGGGGAGGTCCCGGTCCTCCAGCCGCGCGGTCCCGCCCGTCGGTGTTCGCAGTCCGGCGAGGGCTTCGGCGAGTTCGGTCTTGCCGCTGCCGCTGGATCCGGCGAGCCCGACGACCTCGCCGCGGCGGACGGTGAGGTCGATAGCCGTATACGTCTCGGCGGTGAGCCCGCGCACGTCGAGCACCACGGCGCCCTCGGCGGCCGCCTCGGCGGCGCGCGCGGTCCGGTGGTCCGCCACCGACTCCCCCGCCATCGCCTCCACCAGTGCCGCCCTGGGCAGCTCCGCGACGGGCGCGGTGACGATCCAGCGGGCGTCGCGCAGCACCGTGACGGTCTGGCAGACCTCGTACACCTCCTGCAGATGGTGGGAGATGAACAGGAAGGTGACACCGGATCCCTGGAGGGCGCGCATCCGGGTGAACAGCCGCTCGATCTCGCGGTTGTCGAGCTGGGCGGTGGGTTCGTCGAGGACGATGAACCGGGCGCCGAAGCTCAACGCCCGTGCGATCTCCACCATTTGCCGGTCCTCGACCTTGAGGTCGGCGGTGCGGGCCTCCGGGTCGACGCGCACGTCCCAGGTGCCGAGGAGTTCGGCGGCCTCGGCCCTGAGCCTGCGCCAGCTGATGAAACGGCGGGTGAGGGGCTGCCGGTTGATGAACAGGTTCTCGGCGACCGTCAGTTCCGGTACGACCGTGGGTTTCTGATAGACGCAGGCGACCTTGCGGCGCCAGGCGTCCCGGTCGGCGAGCGGGGGCGCGGGCTCACCGTCGAAGCGGACCGTGCCCTCGTCCGGTGCCTGGAGGCCGGTGAGGACGTTGACCAGGGTGGACTTGCCGGCGCCGTTGCGGCCGACCAGGGCGTGGGACTCGCCGGGCCGTACGGTGAGCCGGCCGTCGGCGAGGGCGGTGGTGGGGCCGTACCGCTTGACGATGCCCCGCGCCTCTACGAGCGCCTCTGCGGGTGGGGTGCTCATTTGACCGTGTTGCCCCAGAGCTTGGAGTCGTCGACGTTGTCCTTGGTGACCAGGGGTGCGGGCAGCTGGTCCTCGAGGATGCCGCTGGGCAGCTTGACGATCGTGGAGTCGTGGTCGGTCGGGCCGGGCTTGAACGTCTTCCCCTCCATCGCCGCCTTGATGTAGTACATGCCGTACTTGGCGTAGGCGTCGGCCGGCTGGGAGACGGTGGCGTCTATCTGGCCCTTGCGGATGGCGTCGAACTCCTGCGGGATGCCGTCGTTGGAGACGATGACGATGTGGCCCTTCTGGCCCGCCGCCTTGAGCATGCTCTTGGACTTCAGGGTCTGCAGGGTGGGCGCGAGGTAGACGCCGCCGGCCTGCATGTAGATGCCCTTGATGTCGGGGTTGGCGTTGAGGAGCGTGTCGAGCTTCGAGGCGGCCGTGTCGGACTCCCACTTGGCGGGGATCTCCAGGACCTTCAGCTTCGGGTACTTCTTCTTCACACAGGCGCGGAACGCCTCGGAGCGGTCCCGGCCGTTGACCGAGGCGAGGTCGCCCATGATCTGCACGACCTTGCCGCTGGTGACGTGCGCGCCGAGGTAGTCGCAGGCCTTCTCGCCGTAGGCGACGTTGTCGGCGCGTACGACCATGGCGACCTTGCCCTTGTCGGGCGCGACGTCGACGGCGACGACCGGCACACCCTTGCGTTCGGCCTGGTCGAGGCCGGCCTCGATGGCGGCGCTGTCCAGCGGGGCGACGACGAGACCCTTGACGCCCTGGTTGAGCTCGTTGTTGATGTCGGTGATCTGCTGCGAGGGGTCGCTGTTGGAGTTGACCGTCTTGAGCGTCTCGACGCCCTCGGACTTGGCCATCTTCGGTACGTAGTCGTTGTACGACTGCCAGAACGGCGAGGTCAGCAGGGGCAGGACCACCCCGACCTTGCCGGTGCCGCCGCCCCCGGCGCTCCCGGCGCCGGTGTCCTTGGTACTGCCGCACGCGGCGAGCGCGAGCGCGGCGCCGACGGCTGTGGCCACCGCGCCGACGATCCGGGACCTGCTTCGCTTCCACACTTTTGTGCCGGGCATTTCTCGGCTCCTCGTTGAGCGACTTCGAGCAGACGTCCGCATACTTATCAGACCACTTCCCCGGAAGAACAGCCTCCGACGCCATATTTTCCCGGTTCGGGGTCGTAGTGGTCGGACCAACCTGGTGGTTAGACTGCGGCGCAGCCGGTGAGTGGAGGTATGGCGTGGACGAGACGGCCCCGCAGAAGGGCACGGTGACCCAGCGCGCCATCGAGCAGATCAAGCTGATGATCGGCGAGGGCCGCCTCGAGCCGGGCCAGCGGCTGCCCACCGAGCGCGATCTCGCGGCTCAGCTGGGCATCTCCCGCAGCTCGATGCGCGAGGCGATCCGCGCGCTGACGGTGCTGGGCGTCCTGGAGGCCCGGCACGGCTCCGGGATCTACGTCACCCAGCTCCAGGCCGGTGATCTGCTGGAGACCTTCGGGGTGGTCGCCGACCTGTCCCGGGGCCCGCGCCTGGTGGAGCTGCTGGAGGTGCGCCGGGTCCTGGAGTCCACGGCGACCGCCCTGGCGGCGGCACGCATCACGCCGGACCGGCTGGCCGAGGTCGAGAAGCACCTGACGGCGATGAACACCACCGACGACCCGGAGGAGATCCTCGCCCACGACCTCGCCTTCCACCGCGAGATCGCGGCCGCCGCGGGCAACGAGACCATGGCGGCCATCCTGGAGGGCCTGTCCTCCCGCACCTTCCGCGCCCGCGTCTGGCGCGGCTACCAGGAGGAGGGCGCCTTCGCCCGCACCCGCCGCGAGCACGCCGCCATCCACCGCGCCCTGGCCGCCCGCGACCCGGAGGCCGCGAGGGCCGCGGCGGCCGCGCACGTGGGCGAGGTGGAGGAGTGGCTGCGGACGCAGCTGGGTTCCTGAGCCGGCGTGTCCACGGGCGGCGCAAGGGGAGGGCCGCCCTCCCCTCCCTGAAGAGATGTCCTTGTGCGCCTTGGCCCGAGAGCGGGCGAAGTCACGGATGACCTGCTGCTGGACAACCGACGAGCCTTCGCTCAGCCACGGCGTACGGGCGCGGGCTTCGGTCAGCATCCGATCGAGCTGAGCCGGGCCGCACGTGGCCTGCTGGCCAGTGGACTTGTTGTTGCGCAGGTGTACGGCCCTGGACTTGGCGACGCACTCGTTCCACACCCAGCGGCACCGATCCCACTCCGCCGCCAGGGCGGTGCGGGCGGTGCACGACACGCACAGTCGGTAGGTGTATCGGGCGCGTCCTGCCCCCGCAGCCGCCCTCGCCTACGCCATCTCGCCTCCCCCACGGCTTCGGCCTCGACCGGAACACTGTGTCGCCCCTGACCAACCTTGAAGGACCATACGTACGACAGCAGCACGAACGCACGCCGATCCCATGGTCACCACCCCGACCAGCGATCACGGGTACACGCGTTCGCATCACCCTGGCGATACCGGCAGCTGTACGGGCGCTCCGCGCCCTGAACCGGCGGATGCGGCGACGCTCCGCGTCGCGACACGACGTGATGGCCGTCGCCGGGGTCGCCGCCGCCGCCGAGCTCGGCTTCCGCGTGCCCGGGGACCTGTCGGTCGTCTCCTGGGAGGACTCGGCGCTGTGCCGGATGGTCAAGCCGTGGCTGTCCGCCCTGTCCCGGGACAGCGTGGAGTTCGGCCGCACGGCGGCGACCGAGCTGACCGCGCTGCTCGACGGGGGCCCGGCGCGGACGGTACAGGTGCCGGTGCCGCGGCTGGTCGGCAGGGACAGCACGGGGGCGGCGCGGTCCTGGAAGCTCCGGGGGTGCCTGGGACCGCGGGTGGGCGGACACTGGGATGGACGGGCCTGATGGTCGGTGCGCGCGAGGGGGTGTGACCATGGCCGGAACCCGAAACGGCAGCCCGTGGGCGTGGCGGTGGCGCCGCAACTCACTGAGGCGCCGCAGCGATGTCGTCGAGGCCTGGATCGTGCTGGTGGCGTGGCTGGCCGCCGTCGTGGGCAGCGTGCTCGCCGGGCTGGTGGCGGCGAACGCCGCGGCCCGGGGACTCGACCGGCAGTGGGAGGAGCGCCACCCCGTCCAGGCGGTCCTCGTGGGGCGGGCGCCCGGCCTCTCCTCGGAGCGGACCGGCACCGACGGGCGGGTCTGGGTCACCGTCCGCTGGACGACGCCGGACGGCGTGGTGCACACGGACCGGGCGAAGGTGCGTCCCGGCACGGAGTCGGGCGCCGCGGTCACGGTGTGGACGGACCAGCGGGGGCGGGTCGCCGCGAAGCCCCTGTCGCCCGGCGAGGCCGGGTTCCGGGCGGGGTGGACGGGCACGCTGGTCGCCACCGGCACGGCCGCCGCCGTGTTCGGCGCGGCCCAGCTGGCGCGGGCGGGCCTGGAACGGCGGCGGCTGCGGCAGTGGGACGACGAGTGGGCGCGCGTCGACACCCGCCGGGGTGGTCTGACCGGCTGACGTCTTACGGAGTGGTGACACGGCGGTCCGGTCGCGCGGCGGGCTGCCGTCGCGGACCTAGCCTGGCCGCATGCGTGTACTGGTCACCGGCGGTGCCGGGTTCATCGGGTCCCAGATCGTCGAGGCGCTGACCGCGCGCGGGCACGAGCCGCTCGTGCTCGACGTGCGGCGGGCCCCGGGCGCCGACGTGCGCAGTCCGGCGGCGGTCGCCGGTGCGCTGTCCGGCGTGGACGCCGTGTGCCACCAGGCGGCGATGGTCGGTCTCGGCACCGGGTTCGCCGACGCGGCGGAGTACGTCTCCCACAACTGTCTCGGCACGGCCGTCCTGCTCACCGCCATGGCGGAGGCGGGGGTACGGCGCCTCGTCCTGGCGGGGTCGATGGTCGTGTACGGGGAGGGCCGCTACGAGTGCCCCCGGCACGGGGTGGTGCGGCCCGGCCCGCGCACCGTCGCCGACCTGGACGCGGGCCGCTTCGAGCCGGCCTGCCCGCTCTGCGGCGCCAGCCTCGCGCCCGGTCTGATCGGCGAGGACGCCCCGGCCGACCCCCGCAACGTGTACGCGACCACCAAACTCGCCCAGGAGCACCTGGCGGCCGCGTGGGCGCGGGACACCGGCGGCTCGGCGGTGTCGCTGCGCTACCACAACGTGTACGGGCCGGGCATGCCCCGGGACACCCCGTACGCGGGCGTCGCCTCCTTCTTCCGCTCGGCGCTGGCACGCGGCGAGGCCCCACGGGTCTACGAGGACGGCCGCCAGCGGCGGGACTTCGTACACGTACGCGACGTGGCCGCCGCCAACCTGGCCGCACTGCAAGCGAGTCCGCCCACCGGCACGCTCACCCCGTACAACACCGGCAGCGGCGACCCCCACACGGTCGGCGACATGGCCCGCGCCCTGTCCACGGCCCACGGCGGCCCGGCCCCCGTGATCACCGGCGAGTACCGCCTCGGCGACGTCCGCCACATCACCGCGGACTCCTCCCGGCTCCGAGCGGAACTCGGCTGGAAACCGGAGGTGCCCTTCGAGGACGGCATGCGCGAGTTCGCCCGAGCCCGCCTCCGAGAAGAGTGACACAACCCGCCCGGCAGGCCCCCCGTACCGGCGCGAGCTCACACCCCCAGGCGGACGGTGACGGACGCCGACCAGGCCTCGGGGACGGGGAAGGGACACAGCCCGCGGCGGGGGCCCGGGGCACAGCCCCGGTGGGGATTCGGGGCGCAGCCCCCGGCGACAGTCCGGGGCACAACCCCCGGCGACGGTCCGGGGCACAACCCGACGGAGGTTCGGGGCACAGCCCCGGCGGAGGTTCAATGGCACAACCCCGGCGGAGGGATCGGAGGCGCAGCCCCGGCGGAGGGGTCGGGGGCGCAGCCCCGGCGGGGTTCGGGGGCGCAGCCCCGGCGGGGTCGAAGGGGCGCAGCCCCTGGAGGTCGGGAAGGGTAGGGGCGGCGGGGGCGAGGAAGCCTCGGGCCCGCCGCCGGTCAGGCGCGCGCCGCCGGGAGTGTCACCTCGAAGCGGCAGCCGCCCGGGATGTTGTGCACGGTGGCCCGGCCCTGGTGGGCCTCGACGATGCCGCGGACGATGGCGAGGCCGAGGCCCGCCCCGGCGGGGGGCGTGCGGGCGTGGGTGCCGCGCCAGCCGGTGTCGAAGACGCGGGGAAGATCCTCCTCGGGGATGCCGCCGCAGCCGTCGGTGACGGAGAGCACCACGCCCTCCGGTGAGCGCGAGGCGGCGACGGCGACCGTGCCGTCGGCCGGGGTCCGGCGGATCGCGTTCACCAGCAGATTGCCGAGGACGCGACTCATCTCCTTGCCGTCCACCTCGACCGGCACCGGCTCGACACGGTCGCCGACGAGACGTACCCCGTGCTCACGCGCGAGCGGATCCGCGCCGGCGAGGGCGTCCCCGACGAGGTCGTACAGGGAGATCCGGCTCGGGCTCAGCGCCAGCGCCCCGGCGTGGATGCGGGAGAGCTCGAAGAGGTCCCCCACCATCTCGTTCAGCCGCTCCACCTCGGTGCGGATCTGCGTGAGATAGCGGGCCGGGTCGGCGGCCACCCCGTCCTCCAGCGCCTCCGACATGGCCCGCAGCCCGGCGAGCGGCGTACGCAGATCGTGCGAGATCCAGGCGACGAGCTCACGCCGGGAGGACTCCAGGGCACGTTCCCGCTCCCGGGACTCGGCGAGCCGGGCACTGGTGGCCGCCAGTTCGCGGCTGAGCGCGTCCAGTTCCGCGGTGGCCGGGTGGGCGGGCGCGGCGAAGTCGCCGCGGTCCCCGAAGGAGCGGGCGGCCAGGGCGAGTTCCCGGCTGCGGGCGACCACCCAGCGGCCCAGCAACAGCGCGGTGGCCAGGGACACGACGGCCGCCATCGCGACGACGGTCGTCACCACGCTCAGGTCGTGCGCGGACAGGAACATCGCCTGCGCCACGGCCATGGTGCCCGCGAGCATCGCGAACACGCCGACCGCCGCCACCACGCCGAGCGACGCCGTGAGCGACCGCCGCCGGATCAGCCGCAGCACGACCGCGCCGGCCACCCCGGTGGCGGCGGCGCCGAGGAAGGCGTACAGGGCGATGAGGAAGGTGTCGCGCATGGTCAGTCCGCCTCCCGGTCCTGGGGTTCGAAGCGGTAGCCGACGCCCCACACGGTCTGGATCAGACGGGGCCGGGCCGGATCGTCCTCGACCTTGCCGCGCAGCCGGCGGACGTGCACGGTGACCGTCGACAGGTCGCCGAAGTCCCAGCCCCACACCTCGCGCATCAGGTCCTCCCGGGCGAACGCCCGCCCCGGGTGCCGCAGGAAGAAGGCGAGGAGGTCGAACTCGCGCAGGGTGAGGGCGAGTTCGGCGCCGTTCTTGGTGGCCCGGCGGGCGGCCGGGTCGACGGTCAGGCCGGCCGAGCTCAGCGTGCGCGTCTGGGCGGCGGGCCGGGCGCGGCGCAGCACCGACTCGACGCGCAGCACGAGTTCGCGGGGGCTGAAGGGCTTGGTGACGTAGTCGTCGGCGCCCACCTCCAGGCCGAGGATGCGGTCGTCCTCGTCGCCGCGGGCGGTGAGCATGATGACCGGCACCGGCCCGTGGGCACGCAGCCGGCGGCACACCTCCAGGCCGTCCATGCCGGGCAGCATGAGGTCCAGCACGACCAGGTCGGGCCGGTGCGCGGCGGCCCGGGTGAGCGCCGCCGGCCCGTCCTCGGCCCGGTCCACCGTGTAGCCGGCGCGGCCCAGGTACCCGGCGACCACCTCGGCGACCGTGGGGTCGTCGTCGACGACCAGGACCCGGGCGGAGGCGGGCGCCGGGGGCTCGGCGGAGGCCCCCGCCTGCGTGAACTCGTACGGCTGCTGCATGCGTCCAGCCTCGCACCGCCCACCCCGCCCGCGCCGCCACCGGACGCGGCCGGGGCCCTGACGTCCGCGTTTCGTAAGGAGGTGAAGCCCGGTATGTCCGCTTCGCGTTCGTAGGGTGAGAGGCGTGACGACCACTCCCACACCCACAGGGGTCGACGTGGTGCTCCCCTGTCTCGACGAGGCCGAAGCCCTGCCCTGGGTCCTGGCCCGCATCCCGCCCGGCTGGCGCGCGCTGGTCGTGGACAACGGCTCCACCGACGGCTCGGCGGACATCGCCCGCGCGCTCGGCGCGACCGTCGTGCACGAGCCGCGCCGTGGCTTCGGCGCCGCCTGCCACGCGGGGCTGACCGCCGCCGACGCCGACATCGTGTGCTTCTGCGACTGCGACGCCTCGCTCGACCCGGCACTGCTCGTGCCCTTCGTGCGGGAGGTGCGCGCCGGCGGGGCCGATCTGGTGCTGGGCCGGCGCCGTCCGCAGGGCCGGGGTGCCTGGCCCGCGCACGCCCGGGCCGGCAACCTCGCGCTCACCCGGATGCTGCGCCGCCGCACCGGGCTGCGGCTGAACGACCTCGGGCCGCTGCGCGCCGCACGCCGCGAACCGCTGCTCGCCCTGGACCTCACCGACCGGCGCAGCGGCTATCCGCTCCAGATGGTGGTGCGCGCCGCCGACGCCGGCTGGCGCGTCACCGAACACGACGTCCCCTACCGGCCGCGTTCCGGCGCCTCGAAGGTGACCGGCACCTGGCGCGGCACCTGGCAGGCGGTACGGGACATGAGCCGCGTCCTCGCCGAGGCGCCCGCCCGGCCACCCGTCCGAGGAGGCAGCCCCCGGTGATCACCCTGCTCGTCATCGCCAAGGAGCCCCGGCCGGGCCGGGTCAAGACCCGGCTGACCCCGCCGTTCACGCCCCGGGAGGCGGCCGAGCTCGCCGAGGCGGCCCTCGCGGACACCCTGCACAGCGTGGCCGCGGCGCCCGCCGGGCGGCGGGTCCTCGTCCTCGACGGGAAGCCGGGGCCGTGGCTGCCGCCCGGCTTCGACGTCGTACCGCAGTGCCCGGGCGGGCTGGACGAGCGGCTGGCCGCTGCGTTCGCCGGCTGCGCCGGGCCCGCCCTGCTCATCGGCATGGACACCCCGCAGGTCACCCCGCGACTGCTGACCGTCGGCTTCGACGACTGCGACGCGTGGTTCGGCCCGGCCGAGGACGGCGGCTTCTGGGCGCTCGGCCTGGCCGCACCCGACCCCGGCCTGCTGCGGGGCGTGCCCATGTCGACGCCGGCGACGGGTGCCGTGCAGCGGGACCGGCTGGTCGCCGCGGGCCTGCGGGTGCGCGATCTGCCCCGGCTGCGGGACGTGGACACGGCCGCCGACGCGCGCGCGGTCGCCGCCCTGGCCCCGCACGGACGCTTCGCCGCCCGGCTCGCCCGCCTCACCGCGGGGGCGGGCCGATGACCGCCGCCCAGGGTCTCGGCCTTCCGGGCCCCACGGCTCCGCCCCGGCCACCGGGGACCCGTACTCCCGGCGTCCGTGTGCCCGCGCCCGCCCGGCCGGGCGACGGTCCGTACGTGGCCGCCCCCGACCCCGGCGAGCCGGCGCCCGCCTGGTCCGCCGACGACTCCTACTCCGCCGCGCTGCGGGCCGGGCGTGGCCCGCTGTTCCTGCGGCGGGCCGACGGGTGGCTGCTGCCGCTGGAGGTGGAGCGCTGGTGTGCCCGGGCCGACGAGACGGACCTGACCGTGCTGGCGCGGTGCGAGGGCGCCGTGCTCGACGTGGGCTGCGGCCCGGGCCGGCTGGTGGCCGCGCTCGCGGCGCAGGGGCGGCGGGTCCTCGGTGTCGACGTCAGCGAGACGGCCGTCGCCCGCACCGTCCGGCGGGGCGGGACGGCGCTGTGCCGCTCCGTCTTCGAGTCGCTGCCCGGTGAGGGCGGCTGGGACACCGCACTGCTGCTGGACGGCAACATCGGCATCGGCGGGGACCCTGCGGCGCTGCTGGAACGGCTCGCCCAACTGCTCGCCCCGGGCGGGCTGCTGGTCGCGGAGACCGCGCCGGTCGATGTCGACGAACGCGCCCGGGTACAGGTCGTGGACGCGGGCGTCGTGCCGGGGCCGGCCGCCCGCCCGTTTCCCTGGGCGCGGCTCGGCACGCCGGCCCTGCTCCGGCACGCGGCCGGGGCGGGCTGGCGTGCCGAGGATCAGTGGACGGCCGGTTCCCGCCGCTTCGTCGCCCTGCGCAACCGCCGCGACCGCAGCCCGCGCAGCGCCAGCAGCAGCGCGGAGCCGCCGAACAGCACGGCGGTGATCAGCAGCCAGCGGGACAGGAAAACGTCCGTGGAGAGCCCCGCGGCCGACCGGTAGCGCGCGCTGACCTGGCCGCTGATCAGCGGGAACCACACCAGGAGCAGCAGCCCGGACAGCGCGGCGGGCACCCGGACATACAGCACCCGGCCGCGCCGCCCGGCCGCGCCCAGCGAGCGTACGAGGGCGCGGTCGGCCGCCGCGTACAGCGGCAGCAGCACCAGGTCGTGCAGCAGCGCCGCCCCCACGAACCAGAGCGCCACCTTGAACCAGTCGCCCCCGAGGAGCCGCAGCCCCGCGTATCCGGCGAGCGCGAAGGAGCAGGCGAGCAGCAGCAGTTGCAGCGGGCTGCCGAGCGGGATCCGGCGGCGCGTCACACGCATCACAGGTCTCCGAAGGTCATCCGGGCCACCCACTTGGTGTTGAGCACACCGGGCGCCGCGGGCACGATGACCCGGGCGGGATAGCCGTGGTCGGGGGAAAGGTCCTCGCCGTTGACGGACAGGGCGAGCAGCGAGCGCGGGTCGGCGGTCTGGTTGGCGCGCAGGGCCGCCCGGCGGAAGCCGCCGTGCCGCTGGAGCGACTCGACGAAGACGTCGGGCGGGTCGTCGTACCCGACGAGGGCGGCGAGGTCGCGCAGCGGCACGCCCCGCCACCACTGGTCGGAGGTGGACCAGCCCTCGACGCAGGCGATCGGCAGCGCGGAGCTGTGCTGGGGCATGCGCAGCAGGTCGGCGCGGCTGAGCCGGACGGTGCCGGTGCGGCCGGTGACGACCAGCCGCCACGCCTCCTCACTCGTCTCCGCCGCGTCGATGCCCGCGAAGCGGGCCGTCTTGTTGATCTGGAAACCGTTCGGTCCGCCGCCGGGTTCGGCGCCGCCGTGCGGGGTGAGCAGGGCGGTCCGGCGCAGCGGCCCGTCGAAGCTGCGGCCGGCGCTGGTCAGGAACAGCAGCAGCGAACCGCCGCCGACCAGCCACAGCGCGCCGCGCCGTGACACGGTGGGAGGATCCGGTCGCGGCGAGACCAGGTCCCCGGTCTCCCCCGCCTGCTCCGCATCGCCGCTGCCGTCCCGCATCCGGCGCACGTTCCGCACCGCCGTCGGCAGCTTCAGCGCGGCGTGCGCGACGAACGCGGCGAAGAAGACCCAGGCGCCGTAGAAGTGCAGCGGATAGAAGGACCCGGGGAAGACGTAGTCGAGCTGGACGTTGAGCACGCCGGTGGTGAACTCGAACAGGCCGCCGCCGACCAGCAGCAGCAGTGAGATCCGCTCCAGGGCGTGGGTGAGGGAACGGGCCGGCGGCAGGGCGAAGAGCCTGGGCACGACGGACCACAGCTTGGCCAGCAGCACCGGGATCAGGGTGATGCCCAGCGTGACGTGGACGCCCTGGGTGAGCCGGTACAGCCAGTACGGGTTCGTCGGCCAGGCGAACAGGTAGAAGCCGAGGACGCCCTTGTCCGGGGTCTTGTCGTTGACCGGTGAGAGGCCCGGGTTGTAGGCGGCGTACGACACCAGGCCCGTCACGAACAGCACGGTGACGCCGACGAGGAGGACGAGGCCGAGCACCGAGGTGAACCAGGGGCCGCGCAGCGGACTGCGCCAGAAACCGGGAGAGGTGGGGAGCCGTGGATCGCTCATGTTCCGACCGTAGGCCGGTGGAGGCCCGGCGGCGGGCCCACGACCGATGACGAAACGCTGACGTCCGCCGCGCGCAACGGCCCCGCGCCCGCCGTGCGGCCTAGCGTTCCCGTGTGACCCGCCCTCTCCGCCGTGACCTGCGCGGCCGTCGTGATCCGCACGGCCGTCGTGAGCTGCGCGACCGCCGTGGCCCGCGCGACCGCCGCGACCTGCGCCATCGCCGCGACCTGTACGCCGTCGTGGCCGCCGTCCTGCTCGTGCTGACCGCCGTCGTCGTCGGCCGCCGTATCCAGGACGGCCGCCACACGCTGTTCGTCCACTGGCCCCCGCTGCACGCCGACTGGGACCCGCACCTCGGGCCGGGCACCCCGGCCGCCGTCCTGGTGGCGGCCGCCGTGGTGGCGTACGGGCCGGCGCTCGCGGCACGGCTGCGCCCCGGGGCGCTGCTCGCCGCGGCCTGGGTGACGGCCATGGCCTGGATCTGGTCCCTCGCGCTGGTCGACGGCCGGCAGCGGGGCGTCGCTGGCCGGCTCACCACCCGCACCGAGTACCTCCGGGCCGTCGGCCGCTTCCACGACATCCCGGCCGCCCTGCGGGACTTCACCCACCACATCGTCTGGGGCACGCCCGACCCGTGGCCCACCCACGTCGCCGGGCACCCGCCGGCCGCGACGCTGACGTTCGTCCTCCTCGACCGGATCGGACTGCGCGGCGGTGGCTGGGCGGCGGTGTGGTGCGTCACCGTCGGTGCCACGGCCTGTGTGGCGGTCCTGGTCGCGGTACGCGCCCTCGCCGGGGACGCTCCGGCGCGACGGGCGGCGCCGTTCCTGGCGCTGGCCCCGGCCGCGGTGTGGCTGGGCGTCTCGGCCGACGCGTATTTCGCCGCCGTCGCCTCCTGGGCCGTGGCGCTGCTCGCCCTCGCGGTGACCGGGCGGTCGGTGTGGTGGGCGGCCGGCTCCGGTCTGCTGTTCGGGCTCACCTGCTACCTCTCCTACGGCCTCACCCTCTTCGCGGTGATCCTGGCGGCGGTGCTCCTCCTCGGCCGGCACCGTGTCCGCGAGCGTCCGCTGCTGCTCGGGGCTCTGCTCGCCGGGGCGGCCGTGGTGCCGGCCGCCTTCAGCGCCGCCGGGTTCGACTGGTGGGAGGCCTACCACCTGCTGATCACGCGCTACTACCAGGGAGCGGGCGGCACCCGGCCCTACGGCTACTGGGTCTGGGCGAACCTCGCCTGCACGGTGGTGATCACCGGGCTCGCCACGGTCGCCGGTCTGCGCCGGGCCGCCGGCACACTCGCCCGCGAGCGCCGCGCCCCGCTCGACCGCCCGGCGGCCGGCGCTCCCCCGGCGGCCACCGAGGCGCGCCTGGCCCTGCTCGTCCTCGCCGCCCTGCTGGCCCTCCTCGTCGCCGACCTGTCGGGCATGAGCAAGGCGGAGACGGAACGCATCTGGCTGCCGTTCGCGATGTGGCTGCTGCCGGCCTGCGCGTTCCTCACCCGGCCCCGGATCTGGCTCGCCGCCCAGGCCGTCCTGGCCCTGCTGGTCAACCACCTGCTGCTCACCACCTGGTGAGCGCCGGGCCGGGGCCTCTCGACGCGGGGCGGGCGAGCGGGCACAGTTCTCCCTACGTACCGGGCCTACCGGCCGGTACGTCCATGTCCCTTCCCCTCAGGTCCCCTCAGGAGCGCCCGTGACCAGCTGGGTCGGCCGGACCGCCGCCGAGATCGCCGCCGCCGTACGCGACAAGCGGGTCACGCCCCGCGAGGTGGTCGCGGAGCACCTCGCCCGGATCGAGCATCTCGGCGCCCGCACCGGCGCGTTCCGGACGGTGCGGGCCGAGGCGGCGCTCGCCGAGGCGGACGAGGTGGCCGGCCGCACGGATCTGGCGGAACTCCCGCTGGCCGGCGTGCCGGTGGCGGTCAAGGACAACCTGGCCGTACGCGGCGAGACGACCCGCAACGGCTCCGCCGCGACCTCCGAGGCGCCCGCGGCCGACGACCATGTCACCGTGGCCCGGCTGCGGGCGGCGGGCGCGGTGGTCGTGGGGCTGACGAACGTGCCGGAGCTGTGCGTCTTCGGCACCACCGAGGGCGTGCACGGCACCGCGCGCAACCCGTGGGACCTGTCGCGGACCGCGGGAGGCTCCTCCGGCGGAAGCGCCGCCGCGGTGGCCGCCGGCCTGGTACCGGTCGCCCTCGGCAACGACGGCATGGGCAGCCTGCGCATCCCGGCCGCCAACTGCGGCCTGGTCACGCTGAAGCCGGGGCACGGGGTGGTGCCGGCGGCCATCGGCCACGGCGACTGGTTCGGCATGTCCGAGAACGGTCCGCTGGCGACCACGGTCGAGGACCTGCGGCTGATGCTCTCGGTCCTCGCCGACGCCGAGTTCGGCCCCCGCGCGGACCCCGCCCCGCTCGGCATCGCCGTCTCGCTGCGCAGCCCGCTGCTCGGGGTGAGCGTCGGGAAGCCGTACACGAGCGCGGTGCGGGAGGCGGCGGGGCTGCTGGCCGGGGCGGGGCACCGCCTGCGGCGCGCCGAGCCGCCGTATCCGGCGTCGCTGGGCGTCACCGCGCTGCAGCACTGGACGGCGGGCACCGCGGTGGACGCCGAAGACCTGGACCCGGCGCGGCTGGCCCGGCGGACCCGGGTGCACGCGGCGGTGGGGCGCCGATTCGTCCGCACGGTCCGCACCGGCGAGCAGCGGGAGCGGCTGCGCCGCCGCCTGGAGCCGTTCTTCGCCGAGCACGACGTGCTGCTCACCCCGGCCCTCGCCCGGCGCTCGCCCAAGGCCGGGCCCTGGCACGAGCGGGGCTGGCTGCGTAATGTGCTGGCCAACACGAACTACTCGCCGCTGACCCCGCCGTGGAATCTGACCGGCTGGCCGGCGATGTCCGTCCCCTTCGGCACGCTGCCCTCCGGTGCGCCCTGCGCCGTACAGCTGGTCGCCCGTCCGGGGTCCGAGGGGCTGCTGCTGGAGGTCGCGGAGCAGTTGGAGGGCCTGCGCCCGTGGCAGCGGACGGCACCGATCGGCTGACGCGGGGCACAGCGCGGCTCGGGGCGGCTCAGCGCGGCCGGCGCGGTTCAGCGCAGTGACTTGTACATGATGTGCAGGCCGACCCGGCCGTGCCGGGGGTGTTCGAACGCCTCCGGGACCGTGCCGATGATCGTGAAGCCGAGGGACGTCCACAGCTTGACGGCGGGATTGGTCTCGACGACGGCATTGAAGACCATCGCCCGGTAGCCGGCGGCCCGTGCGGCGGCGAGGACGTGCTCGGCGAGGGCGCGGCCGATGCCACGGCCGCCCTGGTCGGGGTCGACCATGAAGCCGGCGTTGGCGACCTCGGCGGCGGGGCCGCCGTAGTTGGCGGTGAGATAGGCGGAGCCGACCAGGGCTCCGCCGGGGTCCTCGGCGACGTAGACACGCTTGGCCGGGCCCATCCACAGGGCCCGGGCGGCCTCCTGAGAGGTGTCCGGGTCCCATGCGTACGTCTCGGCCTGGGCGACGATCCGGTGCCAGATGGGCCAGATGCGTCGCCAGTCGTCGGCCACGGCTTCCCTGATCAGCATCGGCGTCAGTCTCGCACGCCCATGCCTTCGGCGATCGCGACGGGTACGACCCCTCTGCGGGTCAGTCCACGCTCGGCAGGATGTGGGGTTCGGCGAGGTCGTCCTCGTAGCCCGCGAGGCGGATCGGGGCGGACCTGGCCCACACGTCGAGGCTGCCGAGTTCCGTGGGCCCACGGCCCGCGCGCTCCGTGCGTTCCTTGGGGCGCTGATCGCGATTCGTCTTCTCCGGTGTCACCGCGCACTCCTTATGTGTCGGGTCACCCTCGGGGCGTACCGGACAGTCTGTGATCTGCCGCCTGACGCCCGCTCGGGTCTGGATGGAAGGCCAGTTCGGACGCGGTGGCGCCGGTAACTCGTACGGACCATGGGTGTGGGTGGGACCCCGTGCTGCTGTCCGTCCGCACCCAGGTTAACCAAATGAGCGGGGTCCCGCTCGATAGGGAGTGCAAACAAGGTGTAACTTTCGCGTATCTTGACCTATCCAACCGAATGCAGGTTCGATTACCGCTTCGGCCGCGGCTCCTGGCCCGCACGGCGCTAGCATCGGGGCCCATGATCGTATGGATCAACGGCACCCACGGTGCGGGCAAGACGACGACAAGCCCCTTGGTGCAGCAACTGATCCCGGATTCACGGGTGTTGGACGCCGAGAAGGTGGGCGAGACACTCATGGACATCACGCCGGGCCTGCCCACCACAACCAACTTCCAGCACTGGCCTCCGTGGCGGCCGCTCGTCGTCGAGACGGCCCGCCGCGTGCTCGACTACACCGGCGGCACCCTGGTGATGCCCATGACCGTCCTGGTCGAGCAGTACTGGCGCGAGATCAGCGCGGGCCTCGCCCGGCATGCCATCCCGGTACGGCACTTCGTCCTCCACGCCGACCAGGACACCCTTCGCGGGCGCATCGAGGGGGACACCGTCCTCGGCCCCTCCCCGTTCCGCCTCGCATACCTCGAGCCCTACGCCGAGGCGGCCCGCACATGGCTGCACGCCGAGGCCGAGGTCGTCGACACCACGCACCTCACGCCCGCCCAGGCCGCCCTGCGGATCGTGGAGGCCGTCAAGGGCTGAGGCCCGCCCGCCACGCCTGGATCCGGTTCGCCGCGCAGTTCAGGTTCCGTTGGCCGAGCCGAAAGCCGGCCATGATCTGCTGGCGGGCGGGAACGGCTGTCTCGCGGGAGGACTGACGCATGGAGCTGCGCAGCGTCGAGGAGCTGATGGATCTGCTGTACGCCTGCCGGTACGACCCCGGGCTGCGCACCGCCGCGCTGCTGCGCCGTGCCCGGCCCGCCGACAAGGAACTCCAGGTGGCCGGGCTGGTCGCGGGCATCGGGCGGCTGCTCGTGCCGGGTGCCGGGGTGGGGCAGGCGGACGCCGCGGGCCGCGCGGTGCGCGCACTGCTCGGGGAGCGGGTCTGCCGGCTGGTGCGCGGGCAGCCCGGCGACGACGGTCCCGGCGGCGACGACGATCTGCTGCGCCTGCGGCTCGCCGTCGAGGAGGCCGCGGTCGCCGCTTTCGACGCCGGGGTCCTGGAGGACTGGCGCACGGTGCTGGGGCTGGTGGCGGCGCGCAACTCCCGCCTGGGGGCGGTCGACTGAGGGCCGCGGGCACGGCGGGAGGCGCCGGGTGCCCGAGGTCGGGTCGGTGACGCGGTTTGCCCCCCGAGGGGCCACAGGCCCCGGATGGTGGACCTGTGTGGAATCGAACCACGAAGAACGCGTTACCTGCGCACCGGGCACGTCGGCGCTTCGTCCCCCACGGTAGGGCGCCGCTGCCCGAGCAGGCCAACGGTTTTCCACGCCCGTCGGGCCCGTTCGGGCGCCGTCTCACCACTTGCCCGGCGCGTAGTCCTTCAGGAAGACGCCGTACAGGTCCTCGCCCGCCTCGCCGCGCACGATCGGGTCGTAGACGCGTGCGGCGCCGTCGACCAGGTCGAGGGGGGCGTGGAAGCCGGCCTCGGCCAGGCGGAGCTTGTCGTAGTGCGGACGCTCGTCGGTGATCCAGCCGGTGTCGACGGAGGTCATGAGGATGCCGTCGGACTGGAACATCTCCTCGGCGCTGGTCCGCGTGACCATGTTCATGGCCGCCTTGGCGGCGTTGGTGTTCGGGTGCCCGGCGCCCTTGTAGCCGCGGCTGAAGACGCCTTCCATCGCCGAGACGTTGACGACGTACGCACGGCCGCCGGCGGCCTTCCGCGCGGCGTCCGCCATCGCCGGGCGCAGGGCGCTGATCAGGATGAACGGCGACGTGTAGTTGCAGAGCTGGGTCTCCAGCAGCTCGACCGGCGAGATCTGGTCGATGGTCTGCACCCAGGTGTTGCTCTCGACGACGTCGGGGACGAGGCCGCCCGCGTCGATGGCGGTGCCGTCGAGGTGCCGGGCGACGCTGGCGTTGCCCGCGACGAGCGCGAGGTCGGCGACCTTCTGCGCGTCCAGGCCGCTGGTGCCGAGGGGCAGCGCGGCGATGCCGTCGACGGCGCCGGAGCCGAAGGCGCCGATGACGTGGTGGGCGGGGAGCTCCCCGGCGGGCAGCGGGGCGCTCTCGCCCTCGACCAGGGCCGCGTACGCGGCGGGCAGGCGGCGCACGGTCTGCGTCGCGTTGTTGATCAGGATGTCGAGCGGGCCCGCCGCGGCGACCTGCTCGGCGAGGGCCACGGCCTGTGCCGGGTCGCGCAGGTCGATCCCGACGACCTCCAGCCGGTGCATCCAGTCCGCCGAGTCGTCCATGGCCTTGAAGCGGCGGATGGCGTCCTTGGGGAAGCGGGTCGTGATCGTGGTGTGGGCGCCGTCGCGCAGCAGCCGCAGCGCGATGTACATGCCGATCTTGGCGCGGCCGCCGGTGAGCAGCGCGCGCTTGCCGGTGAGGTCGGCCCGGACATCGCGCTTGAGCCGGTTCGTCCGGGCGCAGTCCGGACAGAGCTGGTGGTAGAAGTAGTCGACCTCGACGTAGCGGGACTTGCAGGTGTAACAGGAGCGCGGGCGCTGGAGTATCCCCGCGATCCTGCCCTCCTCGGTGATCGACGACGGCAGGATTCCCTCCGTCTCGTCGTCGATGCGCTGGGCGGAGCCGGTCGCGGTGGCCTCGGTGACCACCTTGTCGTGGGCGGTCTTCGCGGCCCGGCGCTCCTGACGGCGGCGCTGCTTGACCGTGCGGTAGATGCCGGCCGTGGCCCGGCGCACCGCGATGGCGTCGGGGTGGTCGACCTCCAGCTTGTCGAGCTCCTCGAGCACGCCGAGGCAGACGGCCAGGCGCTCGGGGTCGATGCCGGGGCCGTAGACCGCCTCGTCCTCGGCCATCGGGCCGTCCTGTATCACCGTCATCGCGCTGCCGCTTCCCTGATCACTCGCGCAGCGCTCCGACTCGCGCCCGCCCCAGAACGGTGGATTTTACGGCAGCGCGGGCCCCGATCGCCAAACCGCTCCGCTCGGGTCACACGGCCCCGGACCGTCATCCCCACCCCGCCCGGGCCGTCGGGACGTGCCCGGACATGCGCGGCTCGGTCACCTCGGCACGGCCCGCGCCGTCCTGCCGAGGCCCGCCCGTGGGCATGTCGGTACGCGCACGTGACCCGTCCGGGCCGACCGGTCCAGGTCCGGTACCGCCACGGCGCCGACGACGGGGCGGGGTGGGGCGCCGGGGGCCGCCGTGGGCGAGGCCGCCGCCGCGACGCGCGGCAACGCGACCGGCGGCGGGCGGGACCGGCCACCGAACCTGCCCCGCCAGGGGCGCACACCACGCTCCGCGCCTCCACCTCGCCCGTCACCACGTACGGGCACGCCCCCGACGAGCGACCCGACCGCAACGAGCAGCGACACGCACGACAGCGACCGGCCGCCGCCACCGGACCCGCCCGGTCGGGATCGCACACCGCCCTCGGCGCCTCCACCTCGTCGGTCACCGCCCGGGCCGAGCCCGCCGAGGCCCGGCGTTGTCGTGGCGGACGGCCGGCCCGGGCAGGGCGGTGGGCGAGGCCCGCCGCCACCCCGGCCCCCCGTCAGGAGGCGCAGACCCCGAGCAGGGTTTGCAGCTCGGCCGTCACCGCTCGGGCCAGGCGGTCCAGGTCCGGTACTGATTCGGCGTCGGCGACGAGGCCGTAGTGGACGTGGCCGCGGTAGGTGGAGATGGCGACGGCGAGGGACTGGCCGGGGGCGAGGGGGGCGAAGGGGTAGACCGCGGTCAGAGGGTGCCCGCCGAGCCGGAGGCCGAGGCCGGGCAGCGGCACGCTGGTGACCAGGATGTCGAACCACAGCCGGGCCGCCTGGCCGACGAGCGGTCCGCCGAGCCGGTGGCCGAGCGCGGGCACGTGGTCGGCGAGCAGCGCGACGGCACCCGCGCCCCGGTTGGGGCCGGCGTCCTTGTTGCGGTCCATCGCCGTACGGACCCGGGCGAGGCGGGCGAGCGGGTCGGGGTCGCCGACCGGGAGCCGTATCAGGTAACCCGAGAGCCGGTTGCCCTGTGGGTGCGCGGTGCGCGGGCGGCGCCGGGAGACCGGGATCAGGGCCCGCGGCGCCACGCCCTCGCTGCCGTCGCCGCGCTCGTCCAGCCAGCGGCGCAGGGCGCCCGCGACCACGGCGATGAGGACGTCGTTGACGGTGCCGCCGACGGCCTTGCGCACCCGGTGCACGTCGTCGATGTCCAGGTCGACCCCGGCGGTGCACCGGGTGCCGCTGGAGCCGGAGGCCAGCGCCGCGGAGGAGGCCACGCCCAGGGCGGACAGGGCGACGGAGGCGCCGATGTCCAGGGCCCGGCCCACGTCGGACAGCGTGCCGCGCAGCACCCCCGGCACCCGGCCGGGAAGGCCGCGCAGGTCGGCCAGCAGCCCGCGGGGCGGCTCGACGGGGCGTGGGCGGCGCTCCGGCATGTCCATCGGGTCCAGCACGGCGGCGGCCAGGGTCAGCGCCCTGAGGCCGTCGGCCAGCGCGTGGTGGAACTTGAACAGGACCGCGAAGGACACCCCGTCCTCGCCGGGCAGGACGTGCGCCTCCCAGGGGGCCCGGGACCGCTCCAGCGGGCGTTCCATGAGCCGGCCGGCGACGGCGTGGAAGTCGCCGGTCGGGGCGTGCAGCCGCACGTGGTTGAGCGGGTCGAAGTCGGGGTCCACTTCACGGGCCGCGCCGCCGAAGGAGCCCAGCCGGCCGCGCAGGTCGAGCGGCTGCCACACGTCGCGGATGCGCATGCGGAGGCCGGGCACGGCGGCGGCACGGGCGGCGAGCAGGTCGGCCGCGTGGGCGCCGGCGGTGGGCGAGTGCGCGGAGAAGACGCCGAGCGCGCCCAGGTGCATCGGGTGCCGGTCGGACTCGATGTTCCAGAACGCCAGATCGAGAGGAGCGAGCGGGTCGGAAGTCAATGGCTTGCCTCGCGTCGACGACGGGTGGAGGGGGGTGGGCGGTGAGTCTGAAGTCAATCCTCGCCAGGCGATTACGGTCAAGTACGGTCAGGCTACGCTCAGTTAACAGCAGATTAAGTCCCGCCCCTCTTGAAACGGGCGGGACACACGGGACGCCTGAGGTCACTTCAGCACCGGAGGCGCCGCCTGGGGTGACGTACCCCACTCCGACGGGCGCGGGCCGACCGTGAACGCCAGGGAGCGCAGGGACCGCAGCTCACGGGTCGTCAGGTAGGTCCGGTCATGGGCCGCCGCGTCCACGTGCACCCCCTGTACATAGCGGTCGGTCGCCGAGGTCCCCGGCGCGGTGACCGTGAGGCCGCCGCCGGGCCAGTAGCGGCGGTCCAGGGTGAGGTCGACCCGGTCGAACACGGGCGTGGACAGTCCCCAGGTGCCGTATCCGGGCTGCACCGGGAAGATCCCGATCGACGACAGCACGTGCCAGGCGGACATCGTGCCGAGGTCGTCGTTGCCGGTCATGCCGGTCGGCGCGTCGGTGAACAGGGTCAGCGCCGCGTGCACCACGTCGGTCGTCTTCCACGGTTCGCCGGTCGAGAGATACGTGTACGGCGCGATGAGGTCGGGCTCGTTCTGCGGGTTGTACGTGGCCGCGTTGTAGTAATCGTACGCACCACCGTGCACCCACGCCTCGCGCGCGGTGCGGGCCGGGTCCGCGAGCAGCCGGTCGTAGGCGAAGAACGCGTCGAGCCGGTCGTTCGCCGCGCGCTCCCCGCCGATCAGGCGAACCATGCCGGGGATGTCCTGCGGCACCAGCCACTGGTACTGCCAGGCGGTGCCCTCGTGGAAACCCACGCCGGCGGCCGGGTCGGCCGGGCCGGTGAAGGCGCCGGAGGCGTCCCGGGCCCGGAAGAAACCGGTCGAGGGGTCGAAGACGTTGCGGTAGCCGCGCGACCGGGCCGCATAGCGGGCCGCGTCCTCGTGGTGGCCGAGGCTCCGGGCCATCTGCGCGAGCATCGCGTCCGAGAGGGCGTACTCCAGGGTGACGGAGGCTCCCTCGTGGTAGTCGGAGTCGCCCGGCTTCGTGCGCGGGCGGTCCTTGATGTACGGCGCGAACCCGTATCCGAGGTACTCCGCGTTGGCCTCCCGGCCCACCCCCGGATAGTCCGCGGGCGGCACGCCATCGGCGTTCTTCCGCAGCGCCCGGTAGGCCCGCTCCTCGTACCCCTCGAGCAGACCCGACTCGTAGGCGGTGGTCAGGAACGGGGTCACCGGGTCGCCGGTCATGATGTTCGTCTCGACGGGCCCGTAGCCCCACTTGGGCAGCCAGCCGCCGTCCTCGTCGACCCTGACCACCGAGATCGCCATGTCCCGGGCCTCGCGCGGCGCGAGCAGGGCGAGGAGCTGGCACTGGGTGCGGTAGGTGTCCCACAGTGACCAGTTCTGGTAGTACGTGAAACCCTCGGCCCGGTGGATCCGCCGGTCCCAGCCGGTGTAGCGGCCGTCCGCGTCGCTGCCGGTGTTGGGGGCGAGGAACGACCGGTAAAGCGACGAGTAGAAGGTGCGGCGCAGGGTCGCGTCGCCGCCCCGGACCCGGACGGCGCCGAGCCGGCGCTCCCAGGCCCGCCGGGCCCGCTCGCGGACGGCGTCGAAGGAACGTCCGCCCTCGGCACGCAGATTGACCTCGGCGCCGCGCGCGTCGACGTACGACAGTGCGGTGGTCGCCTCGACGGTGTGGTCCCGGGTGGTGTCGAAGCGTACGTAGGCGCCGCCGCGCCCGCTGCGGGAGCCCGCGGTGACCGTGGTGCCGTCCCAGGTGCCGTACGCGGTGAAGGGCCGGGAGAAACGGGTGACCGTGTACACGGTGTACGGGCCGGTCTCCCGGCAGAAGCCGTGGCCGGTGATCGCGGTGCGCACGGTCCGGTCGTCGAGGATCTCCACCGAACTGGTGACCGGCTTGTGCAGTGCCTGCGCCGCGTTCAGCAGGACGTTGGCGTGGTCGGTGGCGGGGAAGGTGTAGCGCTGTACGCCGGTGCGCTCGGTGGCGGTGAGTTCGGCCTCGATCCCCGAGTCCAGGCCGACCCGGTAGTAGCCCGGGCTCGCCGTCTCGTCCTGGTGCCGGAAGCCGGCCGCGTACCGGGCGTAGTCGGTCCGCGTGACCTCGCCGGTGGTCGGCAGCACGGGCAGGTCGCCGCCGATCCGGCAGCCGACGCCCGAGAGGTGGACCAGGGAGAAGCCGCGGATGTGGTCCTGGGAGTGGTCGTAGCCGGTGCTGTGCCCGGTGTCGGGCGAGAGCTGCACCATGCCGAACGGCACGGCCGCGCCGGGGAAGGTGTTGCCCTCGTTCTGGGTCCCGATGAAGGGGTTCACCAGGTCGGTGAGGTGGCCGTCGGACGGCTCTGCGGCCCGTGCGGCGGGGGTGGCGAGCAGCGCGGACGCCGCCATCACCCCGGCCAGGCACAGCCGCGGGCGCCGGGTCCCTCTCATGTGACCTCCGGGAGGTTCGACATCGTTGTCCGCATCCTGCGGGCCGCGGGCCCGGAAGCCGGGGAGGGCGCGCGGATCGCGCGCAACGCGTCGCGCGCCGACAATGGAGGCAGCCACCCCCTCGGCGGAGGGAGGACGGCGTCCTCAGCGGGCATCCTCAGCCGACATCCCCAGCGGCCCTCCTCAGCGGAAAGAAGGCGAGGACGATGCCGAAGGTTTCCAGGGACACGGCCACGCAGGGCGGCGACTACGGCCCGGTGGTCGACCGCTCCGAGGACCTCGAGCCCTACACGGTGGACTTCCTGACGTTCCGCGAGGACGTCGACCACACCCCGCTGCTGCGGGCACTGCCCGAGCACCGCTGCCAGTGCCCGCACTGGGGATACGTCTTCAAGGGCGAGCTCACGTTCCGCTACCCGGACCACGACGAGGTGTACCGCGGCGGAGAGGCCTTCTACGCCCCGCCGGGGCACGTACCCGTGCACACCGAGCCGGGCAGCGAGTACCTCCAGTTCAGCCTCGCCGACGACCTGCGCCGGACCAGCGAGGTGACCATGACCCACTTCCCGCCGCTGACCGGCTGAGCCGCCGGGGCCTGCCGGGGGCCCTACGACACCTGCTGCCCCTTGCCGAGCGCGATCACCCCGCCCTTGGACACCGTGTAGAGCTCCGCGTCCCGCTCCGGGTTGACGCCGATCGTCGCCCCGGGCGGCACCTCCACGTTCTTGTCGAGGACCGCCCCGCGCACGACCGCGCCCCGGCCGATGCGGACGTTGTCGTGCAGCACCGAGCCCTGGACCACCGCGCCCGGGTCGACCCGCACGCCCGGGGACAGCACGGACCGGGTGACCTGGCCGCGGATCAGGCAGCCGGCGCTGATGATGGACTCGCTCGCGATGCCGCCGGCGTTGAAGCGGGCGGGCGAGAGCTGGCCGGAGTGGGTGTAGATCGGCCACTGGCGGTTGTAGAGGTTGAAGGCGGGGCGCTCGGCGATCAGGTCCATGTGGGCGTCGTAGTAGGCGTCGAGGGTGCCGACGTCCCGCCAGTAGCCCTGGTCGCGGATGGTCTCGCCGGGGACGTGGTTGGCGCTGAAGTCGTACAACTGCGCCTCGCCGCGGGCGGTGAGCTGGGGCAGGATCGAGCCGCCCATGTCGTGCACCGAGCTGTCGTCCTCGGCGTCCCGGTGCAGGGCCTCGATCAGGGCCTTGGTGGTGAAGATGTAGTTGCCCATCGAGGCGAAGACGCACTCCGGGTCGTCCGCGAGGCCCGGCGGATCGGCGGGCTTCTCCAGGAAGCGCTCCACGATCTGCCCGTCGGAGCCCGGGGTGATCACGCCGAAGGAGGAGGACTCCGAGCGGGGCACGCGGATCCCGGCCACCGTCACGCCCGCGCCGCCCTCGATGTGCTGCCGGAGCATCTGCCGGGGATCCATCCGGTACACGTGGTCGGCGCCGAACACCGCGACGTACTCGGGCCCGTCGTCGTGCACCAGGTTCAGCGACTGGAGGATGGCGTCCGCGCTGCCCAGGTACCAGCGCGGGCCGAGCCGCTGCTGGGCCGGGACCGGGGTGACGTAGTTGCCGAGCAGGCTGGACATCCGCCAGGTGGTGGTGATGTGCCGGTCCAGCGAGTGCGACTTGTACTGGGTCAGCACACAGATGCGCATGATGTCGGCGTTGACGAGGTTGGACAGCACGAAGTCTACGAGGCGGTAGGTACCGCCGAAGGTGACCGCTGGTTTGGCCCGGTCCGCGGTCAGCGGCATCAGGCGTTTGCCCTCTCCGCCCGCCAGCACGATTCCGAGCACCGAAGGTCCGCCACGACGCATGGCCGCTCCCCTCACCGTGGTTGACACCATGCCTGCCCCCGGCCCCCGAGGGCTAAGCCTGCTTGAGGATCTCCTCGTACAGCCGGACCGTGCGCCGGGCCACCGCGTCCCAGCCGAACTCGCCCACCGCACGCTCCCGTCCGGCCTCGCCCATCCGCCGGGCCGCCTCAGGATCGCCGAGGACGGTGTCCAGCGCGCGGGCGAGGCCCGTCTCGAAGTCGTCGTCGGCCGCCACGAGGAGACCGGTCACACCGTCCTCCACCACCTCGGGGATGCCGCCGACCCTGGAGGCCACGACCGGCGTACCGCAGGCCATCGCCTCCAGGTTGACGATGCCGAGTGGTTCGTACACCGACGGGCAGACGAACACGGCGGCGTGCGTGAGGAGTTGGATCACCTCCGCGCGCGGCAGCATCTGCGGGATCCAGTGCACGCCCGCGCGGACCCGGCTGAGCTCCTGGAACAGGTCGCGGAACTCCCGGTCGATCTCCGGGGTGTCGGGCGCGCCCGCGCACAGCACGACCTGAGCGGCGGGGTCGATGTCGCGGACCGCGCGCAGCAGATGGGGCACGCCCTTCTGCCGGGTGATGCGGCCGACGAACAGCACATAGGGCCGGTCGGGGTCGAGGCCGAGGCGGCGCAGCACGTCGGTGCCGTGATCCGGCCGGTACAGGGTGGTGTCGATGCCGTTGTGCACGATGTGCACGCGCGCCGGGTCCAGCGCCGGGTAGCAGCCGAGGATGTCCTCGCGCATGGCGCCCGACACCGCGATCACCGCGTCGGCGGCCTCGACCGCGGTGCGCTCCGCCCACCCGGACAGGGCGTATCCGCCGCCGAGCTGCTCGGCCTTCCAGGGGCGCAGCGGCTCCAGCGAGTGGGCGGTGACCACGTGCGGGACGCCGTACAGGAGCTTGGCGACATGGCCCGCGAGGTTGGCGTACCAGGTGTGGGAGTGGACGAGTTCGCGGCCCTGAAGGGCGCCGGCCATGGCCAGGTCCACCGAGAAGGTGCGCAGCGCGTCGTTGGCGCCGTCCAGCACGGACCACGGCCGGTGGCGTACGACGCCGACCCCGCGGCCCTCGCCCCAGCAGTGCACCTCGAGGTCGACCAGGGGATGCAACTCCCGGGCCAGGAATTCGACGTGGACTCCCGCTCCGCCGTACACGTCCGGGGGGTACTCCCGGGTCAGCAGTCCCACTCGCACCGGCAACTCCCTGGTCTCACACGGCCGGACTCCCATGGTCACCCAGATGCGGCGCGCGGGGAAGGGCGCGGCGGTCGTGGGAAACAACAGTCACCGCAGACACCGCCGCCCGGCACCCGGTAGTAGAGGCAGCAGCTGCGTCGCCGGAAGCCGGCCTCGGTGAGGGTGCCGGTGGTGCGCAGCAGGGGGTGGGCGAAGAGGGCCGCGGTGAGCGTACGGGCCCGGTCGGCCACGTCCGTACGGCCGTTCGTCCGCGCCCACCGGTCGAGCCCGCGGGCCGCGCCGGCCAGCGCGGAGCCCGCGTTGCCCCACAGGAGTCCCGTCGCGACCCCGTAGCGGGCCCCTAGGGCGTCCCCTAGGGGCTCGAGGTGGCCGTGCAGTACGGCGTCCGCGAGCGCGTCGGCCTGAGTCGGGCACGGGGCCGGCGGCAGCGGGCGTACCTCGGTCAGCCACAGGTCGTCGGGGGCGGTCACGGCGAAGTCCCAGGTCAGCAGCGCCGGATCCAGGTCGGGGAGACGGCCGTACAGGGCGGCGCAGCCGAGGGCCGCCGACCACAGGCGGGCCGCGAGTCCCTGGTGGGCGATCGACGCGGCGACCCGCGGCTCGGCGGTGCGCAACCGGTCCGCGACGGTCTCGACCCGCGCGGTCAGGGCACTTCGCCGCAGGTGGGATGCGGTGCCCGCGTAGGTCTGCGCGAGCGTCGGCAGCGGGCCGGGCGGGGTCGCGCCGGTGTCCGCGGTCGTGCGCAGGACGAAGAAGCCGCCGAGCGGGCGGAGCGCGGCGAGTTGGGGGTCGAGGTCCACGGACGAGATTAGTACCAGGGCCGGTACAGGCCCGGTCGAGGCGGCATCCACCCCGCGTCGCCCACCTTGGGGAGGATCGGGCCCCACGAATACTCCATCGGCAGTAGGACCCATTGCCTGCTCAGGGACGACGACGGGAACAACCCGAGCGGGCAGAGTGTTCGTCATGGAAGCCGACCGTTCGCCGCGCCGGGCCCCGGGCCCCCGCCCCACGCAGAGGAGACGCTGATGAGCGCCCTCGCGTTGTCCGTGCTGCTGTCGTTCGTCTCCGCCGTCGCGTACGCGGGCGGGGCGATCGTGCAGGAGCAGGTGGCGCTGTCCGGCCGCGACGGGCAGTACGCGCCGATGCGCCGCCCGAGTTGGTGGGCGGCGCTCGCGCTGAACGGCCTCGGCGGAGTGCTGCACGTCGTCGCGCTGGCCTACGGTCCGCTCAGCCTGGTGCAGCCGCTGGGCGCGCTGACCATCGTCTTCGCACTGCCCATGGCCGCCCTGTTCGTCGGCCGCAGGGCCGGGGCGGCCGCCTGGCGCGGTGCCGTCATGGCCACCCTCGGTCTGGCCGGCCTGCTCTCCCTCGTCGGCACCACCGCCGACGGCCACGCGCTGGACGCCGCCCAGCGGGTCGGCGTCGCACTGGTCACCGGCGGGGCGGTCGTCGCGCTGATGATCGCCGGCCGTGCCGCGCACCGGCACCCGGCGGTGCGCAGCGTGCTGCTCGCCACCGGATCCGGCATAGCCTTCGGCATGTCGTCGGTGTTCACCAAGACCGTCGCGGTCGACTGGACCCCCGGGGTCTCGGCGTCGGACCTGCCCTCGCTGGGGATGATCGGCGTCTTCGCCGTCGCGGGCGTGCTGCTGTCGCAGGCCGCCTACCGCGGCGGCGGCCTCACGGCGCCGCTCGCCACGCTCACAGTGGTCAACCCGGTGCTGGCCGCCGCGGTCGGCATCACGATGTTCGGCGAAGCCTTCCGGTACGGCGCCACGGGCACCGCGCTCGCCCTGAGCTGCGGGGTGGTGGCGGCCGGTGGCCTGATCCTGCTGACGACGGAGCGGCTGGAGCACGCTCCGCACGCCGGGGAGACGGCGGCGGAGGCGGTGGCCGCGCCGGAACCGTCCCCGGAACCCGAGCTGGTGCCGCAGCCCGTGGTCGACCGGGCCGCCGAGGCTGCCCTGGTGTTCCCCCAGCAGCGCACCGCGGAGCCCCTGGGCGACGCGGCCCAGGCGGACGCCGTGCTGGCAGACACCGTGCTCGCGGACGCCGTCGTCCCGGACACCGTCCCGGACGACGTCGAGAGCCTGGTCGACGACGTCGCGCTCCTGATCCCGGCCCCCTACGCGGGCGTGTACGTCCCGCTGCCGGTGCTCGAACGGCGCCGCGCGCGGGTCAGATCCTGACGCCGCCGGCCCGGAGATAGGCGACCGGGTCGACGTCCGTACCGAAACCGGGCCCCGTCCGCACCTCGAAGTGCAGATGCGGGCCCGTGACGTTTCCGGTGGCCCCCGAGCGGCCGATGCGCCGGCCCTCGCCCACCGACTGCCCGGCCTTCACGGAGATGGCCGACAGATGGGCGTACTGGGAGTAGCGGCCGTCGGAGTGCCGGATCACGACCTGGTAGCCGTACGAGCCGCCCCAGCCCGCGGCGACCACATGACCGGCCGCGACCGCCTTGACGGAGGTGCCGGTGGGTACGAGGAAGTCGACGCCGGTGTGGTAGCCCTTCGACCAGTGCGAACCGGCGGCGTGGTAGGGCGTGCCCATGGCGGCGTCGACGGGGGCGACGAGCGAGTGACTGCTCGTGGACGTGGAGTGGGTGCGGTGCGTGGTGTGGCCGTGGTGCGTGGACGCCTTCTTCTGCGAAGGCTCCTTCTTCTTCGCGGACTTGGCCGGGGTGTGGGTGTCGGTGGCCGGGGACGCCTTGGCGTGCAGGCTCAGCCGCTGCCCGGGGATGATCAGGTCGGGATCGGATCCGATGGTCGCACGGTTGCCGGCGTACAGCCGCTGCCAGCCGCCCTGCACGTGCTTGTCGGTGGCGATCTCGGAGAGCGTGTCGCCGTGCACCACCGTGTACATCTCGGCCTTGCCGGCCCGGGACTGGGGTGTGGTCTGCGGCTGGACGTCCTTGACGGAGCTGTGCGTGGACTTCGCCGGGTGGGTCGCGCCGCCGTCCGGGTGGACACCGGGCGTGCCGCCGCCCCGGGTGAGGCCGGCGTGGACCGAGCACACCGGCCAGGCGCCGGGCCCCTGTCCGTCGAGGACCTTCTCGGCGACGGCTATCTGCTGGTCCCGGGTGGCCAGGTCGGCGCGGGCCGCGTACGCGGTGCCTCCGTAGGCCTCCCAGGTGGACTGGGTGAACTGGAGCCCGCCGTAGTAGCCGTTGCCCGTGTTGATGCTCCAGTCGCCGCTGGACTCGCATGCGGCGACCTTGTTCCAGGTGGCCGCGTCGGCCGCGTCGGCGCTGCCGGCGGCGACGAGGGGGATGGCGAGGCCCGCGCCGCCCGCGGTGACGGTGAGCGAGGCGCGGTTGATCCTGTTCGGCTGATACCGGCGGTGCCGGCCGCGTACGGCCATGTCTCAAGCCCCCTAGCCATGCGTCAGGAGCGGCAAAAGTAAGCGCTGCGAACAGGCCATGACAAGACGGCAATCAGCCGCCCGCGGCGTCCAAGTGGCCGGGAATCGGCCATGTTTGCCCTGCCTGCGTGCGATCGGCCGGAGACCCACTGAGGCGAGGAGCGCCTTCCGTGCGTAATCAAGCCTGGCGGGTCGGATGTGCGCTCGCCGAAGCGGCACGTCAGGATGGGCGCAGTACCACTGCCGGGCAATACTGGCGGGGCCGTACTTTCGAGGCAGTTAGGGAGCAGGCGATATGAGCACTTCAGCCCAGATCGGCGTGACGGGACTCGCGGTCATGGGCCGCAACCTCGCCCGGAACTTCGCGCGCAACGGCTACACGGTCGCGCTCCACAACCGGACGGCGTCGCGCACGCACGCCCTGGTGGAGGAGTTCGGGGACGAGGGCGACTTCATCGCGGCCGAGACCGCCAAGGAGTTCGTGGCGGCACTGGAGCGGCCGCGCCGGCTGGTCATCATGGTCAAGGCCGGTGGTCCGACGGACGCGGTGATCGAGGAGTTCGCCCCGCTCCTGGAGCCCGGTGACATGATCATCGACGGTGGCAACGCGCACTTCGCGGACACCCGCCGCCGGGAGGCGGCGCTGCGCGAGCAGGGCATCCACTTCGTCGGCATGGGCGTCTCCGGCGGCGAGGAGGGCGCGCTGCACGGGCCGAGCATCATGCCGGGCGGCCCGAAGGAGTCGTACGACTCGCTCGGCCCGATGCTGGAGAAGATCTCGGCCAAGGCGGCGGACGGCGCGCCCTGCGTCACGCACGTCGGCCCGGACGGCGCCGGTCACTTCGTGAAGATGGTGCACAACGGCATCGAGTACGCCGACATGCAGCTGATCGGCGAGGCGTACCAGCTGCTGCGCGATGTCGCCGGGTACTCCCCCGCGCAGATCGCGGACATCTTCCGCACCTGGAACACCGGGCGGCTGGACTCGTACCTGATCGAGATCACGGCCGAGGTGCTGTCCCACGTGGACGAGGCCACCGGCAAGCCGTTCGTGGACGTGGTGGTCGACCAGGCCGAGCAGAAGGGCACCGGCCGCTGGACCGTGCAGATCGCGCTTGACCTCGGTGTCCCGGTCTCCGGCATCGCCGAGGCGGTCTTCGCCCGTTCCCTCTCCGGGCACGCGGCGCTGCGCGAGGCCTCGCGGGGCCTGGCCGGGCCGAAGCCGGCCGCGCTGAGCGAGTCGGAGGCGGGGGCCTTCGCGGACCGGGTGGAGCAGGCGCTGTACGCCTCGAAGATCGTGTCGTACACGCAGGGCTTCCACGAGATCGACGCGGCGCGCGCGGAGTACGGCTGGGACATCGACCTCGGCGCGGTCTCCGCGATCTGGCGCGGCGGCTGCATCATCCGCGCGGCGTTCCTGGACCGCATCCGTGCCGCGTACGACGCCCGGCCCGACCTGCCGAGCCTGCTGTCGGACGAGACCTTCGCGCAGGAGATCGCGGCGGCCCAGGACGACTGGCGCGAGGTGCTCGTCTCCGCGACCCGGCAGGGTGTGGCCACCCCCGGCTTCGCCGCCGCCCTCGCGTACTACGACGCCCTGCGCGCCGAGCGGCTGCCCGCCGCGCTCACCCAGGGCCAGCGGGACTTCTTCGGTGCGCACACCTACCGGCGGGTCGACCGGGACGGCTCCTTCCACACGCTGTGGGGCGGGGACCGGTCGGAGGTGTCCGCGTAAACCTCCCGGCAGGAGGACGTACGCACGGGTGGGCGGCCCGGGTGGCCGCCCACCGGCGTGTTCGCCCATCCTGTGCTGGGCTCAGCTCAGCGGCGGTCCCGGCTCGGGGTCCGGAACCGGCTCGGGGCCCGGCGGGACCGGGGACGGCGAGGGCTCCGGGGGGCCGCCCGGCTCGGGCGGCGGCTGCGGAACCGGGTTCGGCCCCGGGACCGGGGGCGGCGCGGGGGCGGGGGACGGCTCGGGGGGCGGGACCGGGTTCGGCGGCGGTTCGGGGTGCTGCGGGTCCGGGCCCGGCGTCGGTCCGGGCCGGACCGGGTCGGGATACGGGTTCGTCATGGTGTCCTCCGGCCGGTCACTCGACGTGGGCTCTGGACTACTCCCCCGCGTACCCGTCCCCCTCCCTCAGAACCGGCCCGGGTTCGCCACCAGCCACGCCTTCGCGGCACCCAGCAGTTCCGGGTCGGGCGTCGGGGCGACGTCCGGGTGCCGCTCGGCCCACTTGACGACGTACGGGCACAGCGGCGCCACCGTGACGCCCTCGCGCTCGGCGATGGCGTAGAGCTCGCGGGCGAGGGAGCCGGCGATGCCCTTCCCCTCGTGGGCCGGTTCCACGATCGTGTGCACGGGCACGAGCGCCCGGGCGGGGCTGTCGAGAACGAAGTACTCGACATGCCCGACGACTTCCCCGCCGCCCACCGCCTCGAGGCGCCCCGCCGCCCGGTCGTCGCGGATCTCGATGTCGGTCATGGGCACGCTCCTGATGGCGTAGGTCAGGCCGTTACGGCCTGCGGGCTGCGCTGCTGCTCCGAGCCCGGCACCGGCTCGGACGGGTCCGCGCCCAGGGCCACGATCCGGTTGTCGCGGTCGACGTGCACGACCCGCGGCTCCAGCGCCCGCGCCTCGGCGTCGGTCACCTGAGCGTAGCTGATGATGATCACCAGATCCCCGGGGTGCACGAGATGCGCGGCGGCCCCGTTGATCCCGATCACCCCCGACCCGCGCTCCCCCTCGATGACGTACGTCTCCAGACGCGCACCGTTGGTGATGTCGACGATGTGCACGAGCTCGCCGGGCAGCAGGTCCGCGGCGTCGAGCAGGTCGGCGTCGATGGTCACCGATCCCACGTAGTGCAGGTCGGCCTGGGTGACGGTGGCACGGTGGATCTTGGACTTGAACATGGTGCGAAGCATGGAGAAACTCCCGGTTCGTCTGCTCCCTGCCTGCTTTTTGCAGGTCAAGGGCGATGTTCGGAGGCTACAACGTTTCGCATGTTCGGTCAGCTGTCCCCAGGTGTTCCAGGACTCACACTGACCGATTGCTGACTTTCGTGACGCCACATCAGGTCGGGGGCCGCGACGTCTCTACCTGGCACCTCGGCGACGGCGGTACTCTCGGCCACGGTGCCGACTGGGGCATCGACGACCACGCGCTGAGCGCAGTCAGGTAGGTCGTACCGTCGGACAAACCGACAGACGCAAGCTCACTCGCAACGCACGAAATCGGGCACGCCCTCAAGAGCGTCTGCGTCGCCGAACCAGCGAGTTTCGGCTCCGTCATGCGCCCGGACCCGGGAGACCGAAATGCCGTGCAGAGACGCCGCACCAGATCAGCAAGCACCCGACACAGGTCTCACGATCCACGATGTAGCGAGCATGCAGATCAGCGTGACCGCAACGCGGACAGGACAATCGCCCCTGCCGGCCGCCGGTCATGACGGGCAGCAGAGCCAGCCACGCGGCTCGGGCAGTCATCAGCTCAGCCTCCGTTGTAGTCGCGTTTCAAACGGGGAGTAGCCGTCACTGGCTCCAGGTCTTCGACCCGCGGCCCACTGGCAGCCCTCATGCTGCAGGGTCATTGCTCGTCGGGCCGGCGCCTTCGGACTTCGGACCGGACGGCGTCGATGAACTCGGCAAGTGGTCCGTAGAGGTGGTCGACGATGTAGTGGATGATCAGGTTCGGGGCGACGTAGAGCACTCCGCCGTCCGAGACGGCCCGGATCTCGGCATGGCCGAGCCGGTACCTGAAGCCCGCCCGTGCGGAGGTCGCCGTGTGCTCCGCGTACTCCGGACAGAGGGTGCACGTGTGCCAGCCCCTGCTCCTGTGCTGCCGCAGCGGACCGAGATCAATGATGTTCGCGAGATCTTCCTCGGAGACCTCGTCGATGGCGTAGTCGTAGCCGTGCTCCAGCCAGCCCATCGTGAGCCCCTCGGGCTTTGCGTGGAAGTCGTAGTCGTAGAGCGATAAATCCGCGTAGTAGGTCATGTGTCGATTCTTGGGTGGGGTCACTCCAATGGGACGCGATCCCCCGATCGGCTGCAGGATGCCGGGGGAGATCCTGCAACGTGCGGCGTCCCCGGGAGCCAAAGACCCCCGGGGACGGAGGTACCCACTGGGCGGGAAGCGTTCGCTATCCCTCAGCCGCGCGCCGGGAGAGACGCTGGCGCGCCCAATTGAGGATCAGCCTCTCCAACTCGTTGACCTCGACGCTGTCCAGCAGAGCAGTCAAGTCCGCCACCGGATCGTCATCAATGCGCAGGATGATCTCGGTCATGAGCGCTCCCCTCAGACGCAGCAGATTGTTGTTCGGGTTGGTCCGAGTCTCCTCCAGCAGAGCCCGGCGGTTCAGAAGGCGAACCACCCGTGGGATGGATTCGTCGGTCAGCACACACGCCAAGTGCTGCCCGCAGACGTCACGTGTCTCCGGTTCCGTGAACGCCCAGCGCGACCGGAACGGCATTTCCTCGTCCGGTTGATGGGCGACCTCGGACGGCAGCACCACCAGGCAAATCGCCAGGGCTCCGCTGGCGTCCGGCACGCCCGGGTCAACGTGCTGGCGCTGCACGAACTCCCAGTGCGGCAGTGGAACCATGAAGAAAGTGACATCGAAGACGAATTTCTCCGGATCAACCGCGTGGGTGTCGAACTCCAAGAGCGCGTGATCGCCGTTCGGTGCCGCCAGCCGGAAGACCCTACCTTTCTTGGTGAAACCCGCTGCCTTCATGACGGGAGCCACATGTTGCTGCAGTGGCAGACCCTTATGTCAGGCTCCAACAGTGGTGTCCCATGCCTCTCCGAAGGGTCATTTCGCGTCAGGCCAGCGCCTTCGGACTTCGGGCTGCAGTTGACCGTGCCGACGTACGTCCGGGTGGGCGTCGATGAACTCGGCATGGGTGAGGCCGGGCGCCGCGGCGTTGACCGCGGCGCCCGGCCGGTCAGGTCACCTCAGTGCCCGATTTCCCGGCACGTCGTCACGTCAGTCCTCGTCTTCGCCGATGGACCAGCCTTTCGCCGTCATGCGGCTTCGCAAGTCCTCGATCCTTCGCCGGGAAGGCCTGTTGCCTGTGCAGGCATCGGCCGCTTCGTTTCGAGCAACGTGTGGATCTAGGCCGAAGGCCGCGTGCACGGCCACTCCCAGATTCCTTTCCGAGAGCGCGTCGGAAAGGATCACCAGGAGGGGGTAGTAGTCGTCTTCGACGACGCCGTCGGCAAAGATCTCGACGAGTTCCCGCACGACTTCCGCCAGCTCGGGGTTGTCCTCCAACATCATTTCCCCTTCCAGGAACTTGGCGGATGGACAATGGCGTCGAACACTACTCCTTGCGCTTCCGCGCCCCGCAGGAACTTCTCGTCGGATGTGAACATCTGAAGCCCCATGGCGTCCGCGGTACCGAAGATCTGGATGTCTTCAGCACCGACCTTCTTGGTGACTTTGAGCCCCAGGGACCTCGGAGAGGGGGCGTCGGGGACGACCCGGACCTGAAGTGACCCCTCGGCTCCCGACACTTACGATTTATGCCGCGAGGTCCAGTCGTTGGTGACAGCGGGTCCTGGCCTGGTACGGCGTGATGTAGCCGATGGTCGAGTGGATCCGCTCCCGGTTGTAATGTTCCGCGATCCAGCGGAACACGTCCTGTCGAGCCTGCGCCCGGGACTCCCAGACCGTGGTGCCGATCTCCGTTTTCAGGACGGCGAAGAAACTCTCCGCGGCGGCGTTATCGAAGCACGAACCGGTACGACCGACGCTTCGCCGGATATCCAACTCGGCCAAGACCTCCTGAAATTGGCGAGAGGTGTATTGGATCCGCGATCGGAGTGGAAGATCGCGTTGCCTGCCGTGTGTCCGCCCGCATGGGCCATCCGGATTGCGTCTGCGACGAGTTCCGCGCGCATGTGGTCGGCCATCGACCAGCCCATGACCTCCCGTGTACACAGATCGATTACCGTCGCCAGGTACAGCCACCCCTCGGCCGTCGGCAAACAGGTGATGTCCCCGACGAATTTCAGGCCCGGCATCGGCGCCGTGAAGTCCCGTTGGATGAGATCCGGCGCAGGCGGCGCCGTGCGGTCCTGCTTCGTCAGCGACCGCGACTTCCGGCGCGTTATCCCGACGATCTCACGCTCCCGCATGATCCGCGCGACGCGTTTGCGGTTCACGACGTGCCCCTGACCACGTAGCTTCTGAGTGATCCGGCGGGCGCCGTAGGCTCCCCGGGAATCTGTGTGGATCGCCCGGATGCTGCCGGCCAGATCTTCTTCCGCATCGGCCTTCTCCTGCCGCGCTCCTCTGTTCTGGTGCCAGGCGTAGTAGCCGGAGCGGTCCCAGCCGAGAACATCGCACATCCGCTTCACCTTGTGGGTGCTCCGGTACTCGTCAACGAAACGGAAGCGGATCACCGTGTCGTCTCCCGCGCGAAATAGGCGGCAGCCTTCCGGAGGATCTCGTTGTCCTCCTTCAGCCGGGCGTTCTCCCGCCGCAGACGCTTGAGTTCCTCATTCTCGTCGGGGGTCATACCGGCATCACCCCCGCCGTCCGTCGACTGGGTGCGGGCCTTGTCGTCGCGGACCCACTTTCGCAGGGTCTCCAGATGAACGCCCAGACTGTGGGCGATGTCGGTGAGGGAGCGGTCTGTCGAGGAGCGCACCAGATCCACCGCGTCCCGCTTGAACTCTTCGGGATAGTTCTTCCGCTTTGCCACCTTGGATCACTTCCCCTGGATGACGAAGCATCCAGCGTCCAGGTGTCGGAATTTCGGGGGTCACTCCACACGCGGACGACACCTCAGGAGACTTCACCAGTGCCTACGGGCCCGACACGGGTGCACAGAGCCCGAAGACCAACACGTGGTTCCACCTCGTGGGCGTCTTCGACGCCGACACGCAGCAGTTGCGTCTCTACGTGAACGGCGACCTGGCCGCCACCGCCTCCTACGAGGGAACGGTCTGGAACGCGAACGGGCCACTGCAGATCGGGCGCAGGATCGCAGAGGGCCGCTACGGGGAGTACGCCAGCGGCAAGGTGGCCGACGTACAGCTCTTCACCGAGGCACTCACTCCGGGCGGTGTCGCCTCGCTCGACAGGAACCGTCCGGTACCCACCCAGCTCTCCTGAGCCCGGGTTTTCACACGCGGCGGCCCCCCCCCCCCCGGGGGGGGGGGGGGCCCCGGGCGCCGGGCCCCCCCCCCGGCGGGGTAGCGGGGTGGGAGCCGTGTCCCCCGCACAAGCGGTCGCGTGATGGCTCCCCCCCCCCCGATCCTAGTCC
>NZ_JBIRWL010000012.1:100760-334709 GCF_044387825.1 Streptomyces sp. NPDC020299 | reverse complement strand
AAACGCCCGGTTACATTCCGAACCCGGAAGCTAAGCCTCACAGCGCCGATGGTACTGCAGGGGGGACCCTGTGGGAGAGTAGGACACCGCCGAACAAATATTGAGAAAGCCCCCGCACTTCGGTGCGGGGGCTTTCTGCGTTTCAAAGCCGGCAAACGGGCAGGGCCCGGCTCCGATTAGAGCCGCCCTGCCGCCTTGAGAGCCAAATACGCATCGGCCAGCGCCGGAGCAAGCTGATCCGGTGTCGCGTCCACAACGGTCACACCATGACGGCGAAGTTGCTCGGCAGTCCGGTGCCGCTCAGCCTGAGCCTGCGCAGCGGCCGCAGCCTCGTACACCGCCTCAGCGCTGCCCCGCGCTGTCGCCATGCGCGCGACGTGCGGATCGGCCACGGATGCCAGCAGGACGGTGTGACGCTGGGTGAGCCGCGGAAGAACAGGGAGCAAGCCCTGCTCGACCGGTGCCGCGTCGAGGGTGGTGAGCAGGACGATCAGGGAGCGGCGCGGAGCTGTCCGTCGTGCAGTGGCCGTGAGGCCCCGGGCGTCGGTCTCTACGAGTTCGGGTTCGAGCGTTGCCATCGCATTGACGATGGACGGCAGCACGTCTCCCGCCGCACGGCCCTGGACCAGGGCGCGGATCCGGCGGTCGTATGCGAGAAGGTCCACGCGGTCGCCGGCCCTGGAAGCCAGCGCCGCCAGGAGCAGCGCCGCGTCCATGGAGGCGTCCAGGCGAGGCGCGTCGCCGACGCGTCCCGCCGACGTGCGGCCGGTGTCGAGGACCAGGAGGATGTGCCGGTCCCGTTCCGGACGCCAGGTGCGTACCGCGACCGTGGACTGTCGGGCAGTGGCGCGCCAGTCGATGGAACGGGTGTCGTCGCCGGGGACGTACTCGCGCAGGCTGTCGAATTCGGTGCCCTCGCCGCGGGTGAGCACGCTGGTGCGGCCGTCGAGTTCACGCAGACGAGCGAGTTTCGACGGGAGGTGCTTGCGGCTGGCGAACGGGGGCAGAACCCGTACCGTCCAGGGGACTCGGTGCGTGCCCTGGCGGGCGAACAAGCCCAGGGGGCCGTACGAGCGGATGGTCACGCGGTCGGCCTGCCGGTCGCCGCGGCGGGTGGGCCTCAGACCGGTCGTGACTCGTCGGCGCTCACCCGCCGGCACCGTGAGACGGTGCCGGGAAGCTTCGCCCTCCGTGCCGGGCTGCCAGCTGCTGGGCGGCCACGCATCCCTCAGCCGGGCCTGGAGCGGGCGTCCGGACGGGTTGGTGACGGTGAGCGTGACCTCGGCGGCCTCGCCCAGGCGCACGGAGGTGTCACCGGAGCGGGTCAGAACGAGCCGCCGTACGGGTGCCGCCAGCGCGAAGTCGCACGCGCAGGCCACGGCCAGCGGTGCGTTGACCGCGAGAATGCCCGCCCAGCCGGGCCCCCAGACGCCGATGGGAATCGAGCCGAGGGCTGCGAGGAGGGCGGTGCGCCCGGTGAGGGCCATCAGCGGGGGACCGGGACGTGGGCGAGGATCGCGTTGATGACGGAGTCGGCCGTGACGCCCTCCATCTCGGCCTCCGGGCGCAGCTGGACGCGGTGCCGGAGGGTCGGCAGGGCAAGGGCCTTGACGTCATCGGGGATGACGTAGTCACGGCCGGTCAGCCATGCCCACGCGCGTGCGGTGGCCAGGAGCGCGGTCGCGCCGCGCGGCGAGACACCGAGGGTCAGAGACGGGGACTCGCGAGTGGCACGGCAGATGTCGACCACGTAGCCGGTGATCTCGGGGGAGACCGCCGTCTTGGCGACGGCGGCGCGTGCCGCTTCCAGGTCCGCGGGGCCGGCGACGGGGCGTACGCCGGCCGCGCGCAGGTCGCGTGGGTTGAAGCCCTCGGCGTGGCGGGTGAGGACGTTGATCTCGTCCTGCCGCGAGGGCAGAGGGATCGTCAGTTTGAGGAGGAAGCGGTCCAGTTGGGCCTCGGGGAGGGGGTACGTGCCCTCGTACTCGACCGGGTTCTGGGTGGCGGCGACCAGGAACGGTTCGGGGAGCGGACGGGGCGTGCCGTCGACCGTGACCTGGCGTTCCTCCATGGCTTCCAGGAGGGAGGACTGGGTCTTGGGGGGCGTGCGGTTGATCTCGTCGGCGAGCAGGAGGTTGGTGAAGACCGGGCCGGGCTGGAAGTGGAACTCGGCGGTGCGGGTGTCGTAGACGAGGGAGCCGGTGATGTCGCTCGGCATGAGGTCGGGGGTGAACTGGACGCGCTTCGTCTTGAGTTCGAGTGCGGAGGCGAGTGCGCGGACGAGCAACGTTTTGGCGACTCCAGGGACTCCTTCAAGTAGTACGTGTCCGCGGCAGAGGAGGGCGACGACGAGGCCGGTCACGGCGGGGTCCTGGCCGACCACGGCTTTGGCGATCTCGGCGCGCAGGGACTCCAGGGAGGCCCGGGCGGCGCCAGGGTCCCCGGTGTACCCGGCGTTGTCAGTGGTCGGGTCCATCATGAACGGCGTACCTCTCTTTCGAGGGCGTCGAGTTGGTCGGAGAGTGCGATGAGGGCCGCGTCGTCGCGGGGCGGCGGGCCGAACAGGAGGGTGTGCAGGGACTGTCCGTCGCTGTGGAGGTGGGCGGACAGTGCGGGCAGGAGCGCCTCGGGCGCGTCGGCCTGGGCGACGGGGACGCCGACCAGGGGGGCGAGGCGGGTGCGGGTCGTGGAGCGCAGGGCAGCGGCCGCGCGGTCGCGGGCGTTGGCCTTGCGGTAGAGGCGGGCGCGGCCTTCGACGGTTTCGGAGGCGCGGATCGCGACGGGGAGTCGCTCGGGTACGAGAGGGCCGAGTCGGCGTGCCCGCCAGAGGGCGGCGAGGGCGGCGGCGATGAAGAGCTGAAGCGTGCCCCAGAGCCAGCCCGAGGGGAGCAGGTCGAAGAAGTCCTTGCGGTCGTCCGTGCCGGTGGCCGAGGTGTCGGAGAGCGAGGGGAGGTACCAGACCAGATGGGGGCGTGAGCCGAGGAGTTGGAGGGCGAGCGAGGCGTTGCCCTGCTCGTCGAGACGGTCGTTGTAGAGGATGTCGGGGGCGCCGAGGACGACGGTGTCGCCGCCTCCGGAGGCCGCGGGGACGCGGACCAGGGTGGCCAGGCGCTCGCTGGGGTAGCACGAGTCGGCGTCGAGGTGGGTGGTGGTGTAACGGATACCGCCCGTGTCGGCGGTGCCCGCGCGCCGGGCGGCGGGCAGGTCGCAGTGGGGTGCGAGTGCCGAGTGGAAACTGGTGGCGGGATCCGCGGTGACGCCGGGGACGAGTTGTTCGACGGACGAGCTGCCCGCGGCGACAAGGACGGTGCGGCCACCCGAGTGGGCGGTGGCGGAGCGCAGTTGCGTCTGTTGCCGCTGGGTCAGCAGGTCGGGGACGGCCACCAGGAGCGTGGTGCGCGGGCCGGCCGAGGCGCGGGCCTCGTCGAGCGTGGTGACCACGCGAGTGGAGACGCCACGCTCGGCGAGGAGCGCGGCGACGGCCCGGCTGCCGTAGGGGTCGGCCGAGCGCGGGTCGAGCTCGCCGTGCTTGACGTCGGAGCGTACGACGGCGATCGCGACGGCGCCGACGAGGAGCAGCACCAGGGCGATGACCACGCCGCGTGCGCGGGTCCACACCTGGCGGGTGGTGAGCGAGGCGGAGGTGGAGGGGAGGGCGGCCCCGGCGGTCATCCGGCGTCTCCCTGGCGGGTGTTGTCGGCCGTGCTGGGGGCGCTGTTCGCCAGGACCGGGCTGGTGCGGTCCAGGTCGCGGTCGAGTTCGGCGATGCGCTGGTACGACTGCTCGCTCGCCCTGCGCCCGCCATATGTGACGTCGTCGAACTCGCGGGCGGAGGCGCGCAGCCGGTCCGTGTGCGAGGGCAGCGCGCGGCCGGCTTCGGCGGCGGCCTCGTCGGCCGTGCGGCCGGGACGGACGTCGAGCAGGGCGCGTTCCTCGAGCGAGCGGACGATGGCGCGCATGCGTTCCTGGACAGCCTGGTTCCAGTGGCCCTGGGCGGCGTGTGCCTCGGCGGCCGCGCGGTGCTCGGCGGCGCTGCGGGGCCGGTCGTCGAACAGGGCTGCGGCGGAGGCCGGTTGGCGGCGCGGAGTGCCCAGGCGCCACCACAGGGCGGCCAGGACGGCGATGACGGCCAGGACCACGACGACCAGGCCGAGCCCTCCACCGGGTGTCGCGGCGGAGGCTGCGTTGAGCACCCGGTCGACCCAGTCCCAGAAGGCGTTGAGGGCGCGTTCGAGGAGACTGGGGTCGTTCTCGTGGTACATCCGCTTGGACAGCTCGCGCCGTGCCGCTTCTCGCGCGGGGTCGCGTGGAGTGGTCACTGGCGGCTCGTCGCCGGAGCGCGCCAATGAAACGAGAATTCCCCCCGTAAGGCTCACCGCATCAGCTCCCCGGGGTCGTGCCGGTGCCGTAGCCCTGGACGCCGGCGGCCCGGGCCAGTTCGAGGTCGAGGGCTTCGCGGCGGATGCGCTGGTCGATGTACAGGAGCACGGTGACGCCCGCCGTGATCGGGAACGTGATCATGGAGCCGATCACCGAGCCGATGCCGCTGATGATGAGGAAGGTCCAGCCGAGGTCGCCGCCGGTGCCGTTGAGGAAGTCGGAGACGCTGTTGCCGCTGGCCGCGGCGGCGAGCACGGCGAAGGGGATGGCGACGATCGAAGCGACGATGTTCGCGATGAGCGCGGCGAGCAGCTGGATGCCGAGCACCCTCCACCAGGCGCCGCGGACCAATTTCGCGGAGCGCCTCATCGACTTCACGATGCCCTGCTTCTCCAGCATCAGTGTCGGCGACGCGAGGGAGAAGCGGATCATGAGCCACAGCGCGACGATGGCGGCCCCGAAGATGCCGAGGACGGCGAGTGCGGCGGCGCCGTCCCCGCCGCCTGCGACCGCGACGAGAATGCCGGGCAGCGCGCCCGCGCACGCGATGCCGAAGGCGATGAGCAGCAGCAGGAAGATGAGGCCGAACAGCTTCGGGATCTGTGGCCGGGCGTCGCGCCAGGCCTCACCGGTGGTCACCGACTTGCCGAGTACGGCGCGGCTGGTCACGGCCGTCAGCAGGGCGGTCGCGACGATCGTGCCGAGCAGCGAGATCAGGATGACGACGCCGGAGTTCAGCATGACGTCGCCCATGGCCCGGGTCACTTCGCCGAGGGTGGCGCTGGGGTCGTCGAGGGCCGCGGTGTCGGCGCTGTCGTTGAGGACGAGTCCTTGGAGGAGGACGATGACGACCTCGATGACCACGGCGACGGTCAGCGAGATGCCCAGGACCGTGCGCCAGTAGGTGCGCATGGTGGAGACGGCTCCGTCGAGGATCTCCCCCACGCCGAGCGGGCGCAGCGGGATCACGCCGGGCTTGGCCGCGGGCGGGGGGCCGCCCCAGCCGCCGCCCCAGGCGCCGTATCCGCCGGGGCCTCCGTGGCCGACCGGGCCTCCGTATCCGCCAGGACCTCCGTGGCCGCCGACGGGGTACTGACCGCCCCAGCCGGGTCCGGGGGGTGGCGGCGGTGGTGCCTGGCCTGGGCTGGGAGCGCCTGTGGGCGCGGACCACTGGCCGGGTGGCGGCTGCTCCTTGGACCACTTCGAGCCGGAGTCCTGCGTGCCCGCGCCCGGTTGTTCGGCGGGCTGTGCGGGGGCCGGACGGTCGGCGGGCTCGGCAGGCCGGGACGCGCCGGGTTCTTGCCCGTCGGACGGGGCGGATCCGGGCGAGGCCCAGCCCGGAGTGTCTTTCATCGAAGCTCCTTCACGGTGCCCGTCCGCGGTCGCGGCGGCAGGTTGGCAGCCATCGTGCCATGGGGCGCTCCTGGGTGGACCGGCCGCGGTATGGGCTGCGCACCTTCAATTGTCCGTCGGATACGGGGCAGACTGACGGCATGGCTGATCAGTACGCGCAAGCCCGCGAGGACAACCGGCCGACCGAGAAATCGGCGATCCGATGGGAGGAGCCACCCGAAGGCCCCGTACTGGTCCTTCTCGATCAGACGAGGCTGCCGACCGAAGAGGTCGAGCTGGTGTGCACGGACGCGTCGGCGCTGGTCGAGGCGATCCGTTCGCTCGCCGTGCGCGGTGCGCCGCTGCTCGGTATCGCGGGGGCGTACGGTGTCGCGCTCGCCGCCGCGCGGGGCTTCGACGTGGACGAGGCCGCCGGGGCGCTCGTGGGTGCCCGGCCGACCGCGGTGAACCTGTCCGTCGGCGTGCGCAGGGCCCGGTCCGCGTACCGTGCCGCGCTCACCAAGGGCGGAGACGCCAGGCAGGCGGCCGCGGCGGCGCTGGCCGCGGCGCGCGCGCTGCACCGGGAGGACGCCGAGGCCAGCGCCCGCATGGCCGAGCACGGGCTGGCGCTGCTGGACGAGCTGCTGCCCGCTGGCGGGCACCGGATCCTCACCCACTGCAATACCGGATCGCTGGTGTCCGGTGGGGAGGGCACGGCGTTCGCGGTGGCGCTCGGCGCGCACCGGGTGGGGCGGCTGCGGCGCCTGTGGGTGGACGAGACACGTCCGCTGTTGCAGGGGGCGCGGCTGACGGCGTACGAGGCGGCCCGCAGCGGTATGGCGTACACCTTGCTGACCGACAACGCGGCGGGCTCGCTGTTCGCGGCCGGCGAGGTGGACGCGGTGCTGATAGGGGCGGACCGCATAGCGGCCGACGGTTCGGTGGCGAACAAGGTGGGGAGCTACCCGCTCGCGGTGCTGGCCCGGTACCACCATGTGCCGTTCATCGTGGTGGCGCCGGTGACGACGATCGATCCGGAGACACCGGACGGGGCGTCCATCGAGGTCGAGCAGCGCCCCGGCTTCGAGGTGACCGAGGTCGTGGCACCGCAGATGCCGGTGACGGGCGCGGGTGGCGGGATTCCGGTGGCTCCCTTGGGAACCCAGGCGTACAACCCGGCGTTCGACGTGACGCCGCCCGAGCTGATCACCGCGATCGTCACCGAGGAGGGCGCCGTCTCACCGGTGACGGCCGAGGCACTCGCGGGGCTGTCCGTCCGGTGAACCCCGTTCCGGCGGGGTGTTCGCCGGGCTCCTGGGACGAGGGCAGACAGTAGTGGTCCCGTACGACTATCGTCACTGGCCAGTGACGTCGCTCACCAGCGCCCCGGTCACTGTTACGAGAATGGGATGATGTCGTTTATGAAGGGACGAGTCCTTGTCGTCGACGACGACACCGCACTGGCCGAGATGCTCGGCATTGTGCTGCGTGGTGAAGGTTTTGAGCCGTCTTTCGTAGCCGACGGCGACAAGGCGCTGGCAGCATTCCGTGAGTCCAAGCCCGATCTTGTGCTGCTCGATCTGATGCTGCCCGGGCGGGACGGTATCGAGGTGTGCCGCCTGATCAGGGCGGAGTCCGGGGTGCCGATCGTGATGCTCACGGCCAAGAGCGACACCGTCGATGTCGTGGTGGGCCTGGAGTCGGGCGCCGATGACTACATCGTGAAGCCTTTCAAGCCGAAGGAGCTGGTGGCCCGGATCCGGGCGCGGCTGCGGAGGTCGGAGGAGCCCGCGCCGGAGCAGCTGGCCATCGGCGACCTGGTCATCGATGTGGCCGGTCACTCGGTGAAGCGGGACGGGCAGTCGATCGCGCTGACGCCGCTGGAGTTCGACCTGCTGGTCGCGCTCGCGCGCAAGCCGTGGCAGGTGTTCACGCGTGAGGTGCTGCTGGAGCAGGTGTGGGGTTACCGGCACGCGGCGGACACGCGGTTGGTCAACGTGCATGTGCAGCGGCTGCGTTCCAAGGTCGAGAAGGACCCGGAGCGGCCGGAGATCGTGGTGACAGTGCGTGGTGTCGGATACAAGGCGGGACCGAGCTGACATGTCAGGTGACAGTGCCGCTTCGGCTCCCGGCCGGTCCGGGGACCGTCCGGGGCGGTCTGTCGGCCGGAAGGCGGCGGGTTCGCGCTGGGCGCGCCTCTTCGAGGGCGGGCTGCTCCAGGGCGGGTTCCAGGGCAGCCCGGTCCTCCGGTTGATCATGCGCTGGGTGCGCCGGCCGCTGCTGCCGGTGATGCGGCTGTGGCGCCGCAACATCCAGCTCAAGGTCGTCGCCACGACCCTGCTGATGTCGCTGGGTGTCGTGCTGCTGCTGGGTTTCGTCGTCATCGGTCAGGTGCGCAACGGTCTGCTGGACGCCAAGGTGAAGGCGTCGCAGAGCCAGGCCACCGGCGGGTTCGGGGTGGCCAAGCAGAAGGCCGACGAGGCGGCGGGGGACACCGCCACGGCCGACGCGGGCTCGGCCACCGACGGGCGTCCGTCCCAGAACCTCATCGTGTGGATGAGCGACCTCGTCGATTCGCTGTCCAGCGGCGGCCAGGGCGCCTTCGACGTCGTGACGCTTCCGGCCGGTGACGGGAGCGGCGGCGGGCGCAGTCCGCGCGGCTCCGGGAACGTCGACGCCACGACCAGCGTGCCGGACGACCTGCGCGCCCGGGTCAACGAGCACACGACGGCGGCTCAGAGCTACACCCGCGTCGTCTACACCGACGGCAAGGAGTCCCAGCCGGCGCTGGTCATCGGCAAGCAGGTCAACGACCCCAACGGTGACCCGTACCAGCTGTACTACCTCTTCCCGCTCACGCAGGAGGAGAAGTCGCTGAGCCTGGTCAAGGGCACCCTGGCGACAGCCGGGCTCTTCGTGGTCGTACTGCTCGGGGCCATCGCGTGGCTGGTGGTGCGGCAGGTTGTCACGCCTGTGCGGATGGCCGCCGGGATCGCCGAGCGGCTGTCCGCGGGCAAGCTGCAGGAGCGGATGAAGGTCACCGGCGAGGACGACATCGCGCGGCTCGGCGAGGCCTTCAACAAGATGGCGCAGGTCCTCCAGCTGAAGATCCAGCAGCTGGAGGACCTGTCGCGGATGCAGCGGCGGTTCGTGTCGGACGTGTCGCACGAGCTGCGCACCCCGCTGACGACCGTGCGCATGGCCGCCGACGTCATCCACGAGGCCCGTGAGGACTTCGACCCGGTGACCGCGCGGTCGGCGGAGCTGCTCGCCGACCAGCTGGACCGGTTCGAGTCGCTGCTCGCGGACCTGCTGGAGATCAGCCGCTTCGACGCGGGCGCGGCGGCGCTGGAGGCCGAGCCGATAGACCTCAGGGAGGTCGTCCGGCGGGTGGTCAGCGGTGCCGCGCCGCTCGCGGAGCGCAAGGGCACGCACATACGCGTCCTTGGCGACCAGCAGCCCGTCGTGGCCGAGGCGGACGCCCGGCGCGTGGAGCGGGTGCTGCGCAACCTCGTGGTCAACGCCGTGGAGCACGGCGAGGGCAGGGACGTCGTCGTCAGGCTGGCCGCGGCGGGCGGCGCGGTCGCGGTCGCGGTGCGCGACTACGGCGTCGGGCTCAAGCCCGGCGAGGCGACCCGGGTCTTCAGCCGCTTCTGGCGCGCGGACCCGGCACGCGCGCGTACCACCGGTGGTACGGGTCTGGGGCTGTCGATCGCCCTGGAGGACGCCCGGCTGCACGGCGGCTGGCTGCAGGCCTGGGGCGAGCCGGGTGGTGGTTCACAGTTCCGGCTGACGCTGCCGCGGACCGCGGACGAGCCGCTGCGGGGCTCGCCGATACCCCTGGAGCCCAAGGACTCGCGGCGCAACCGGGGGCTCGACGGCGCAGGACTGCCGGGCGGGGGCGACGGCAAGCGTGCCACCGTCCCGGTGCAGCCGACGGGCGGCCAGGCGCCGCTGCCGCCGCGCGATCCGATCGTGCCCCGGCCGGCCGTCAGTCCCACCGCCGACCCGACCGCGCTGCCCGGCAACGGCGCGCGCGTGGTGCCCAGGCCCAACGGTGGCGCGCGGAGGCAGGGCGGCGCGCCCGCCTCGGGCGCGGCGCGCGAGGAGACCGAGGGCCGCGCGGACGCGGTCGAGGACTTGAACGAGCCAGGGGAGGCATTTCGTGGGCGCTGACCACGAGGGGGGCGTGCGTCGGCGGCCGGTGCGCGCGGTGGTGTACGCCGTGTGTGGCGTCGTACTGCTGGCGGGGTGCGCCTCGATGCCCGACAGCGGGGATTTGCGCGATGTCGAGTCCACGCCCCGGCAGGACACCCAGGTGCGGGTCTTCGCGATGCCGCCGGCCGAGGACGCCCAGCCCGGGGAGATCGTGCAGGGCTTCCTGGAGGCGCTGACCAGCGACGATCCGCACTATGACACGGCGCGCAAGTATCTGACCGGTGAGGCTGCGAGGAAGTGGCTGCCCGAGCGGTTGACCACAGTGCTCGCGGACGGGCCTAACATCGCGCCCGACCCGCAGCCGGGCGCCCGTGAGGACGCCGACAACGTCTCCTACACGCTGGCCGGGGAAAGGGTCGCGTCGGTGGACGACGAGCAGGCGTACGCGCCCGCCGGCGGGCCGTACAGCAAGAAACTGCGTCTGACGCGGGACGCGAAGACCAAACAGTGGCGCATCAGCGCGCTGCCGCCCGGCGTCGTCATGGGCAAGTCCGACTTCCAGCGCAACTACAAGTCCGTGGACAAGTACTACTTCGCCTCGAACACCTGGGTCGGGACGAGCGGGCAGCCGGTGGCCGTCGCCGACCCGGTCTTCGTGCGCAAGGGCGTGGACCCGATGACCCAGGTGGTGCGGTCCCTGATCACCGGGCCCACGAGCCGGCTGTCACCCGTGGTCAGATCCAGCTTCCCCACGGGCTCGGCACTGCGGAAGGGCACCGCCTCGCTGACGCCCGACGACCAGAACGTGCTGACGGTGCCGCTGAACGACAAGGCCTCCGGGGTGGGGGTGGCCCAGTGCAACGAGATGGCCACCCAGTTGCTGTTCACCCTGCGGGCTCAGACGCCGACGGTGGACACCGTGGACCTGCGGGGCACCGGGGGCAGGAGGCTGTGCGACCTCAGCGAGGGCCGGGCCGAGCGCACCGCCTGGGACGCCGCGGCGAAGAGCCCCGAGTACCTGTACTTCCTCGACGACAAGCACCGGCTGGTGCGGATGGTCGGCGGCAGCCCGGGGACCAGCGCGGTGCCGGTGCCGGGCGCGCTGGGCGAGAGCGGCAAGGAACTGCGCTCGGTGGCCGTCTCGCGTGACGAGCGCACCGCGGCCGGGGTGGGCATCGACGGCGGCTCGCTGTACGTCACGTCGCTGACCTCGGGAAGCTCGCTCGGTGACGCCGTGGTCACCAGCCAGGGCGCGACCAAGGACGACCGGCTCACCACGCCCAGCTGGGATGCCCGGGGCGACCTGTGGGTGGCGGACCGCAACCCTCACGCTCCCCGGCTGCTCCTGCTGGAGCAGGGCAGGGGCGAGCCGGTCACCGTGCGGACCCCCCAGCTGCCCGGACGCATCAGGGACGTGCGGGTGGCCGGCGACGGGGTGCGGATAGCGCTCGTGGTGGAGAAGGACGGCAAGCAGTCCCTGCTCATCGGCCGTGTCGAGCGGGACGACGGGTCCGCGGGGCACCCGGTGGCGGTCACGGAACTGCGCTCGGTGACGCCGGAGCTGGAGGAGGTCACCGCCATGTCGTGGGCGGGCGACAGCCGGCTCGTGGTGGCCGGACAGGAGCACGGGGGACTGCTGCAGATGCGGTACGTCCAGGTCGACGGTTCCACGCCGGAGGGCCCGGCGCCCGCCGCGCTCTCGGGCGTGAAGGCGATCACGGCGTCCGAGGACGACCAGCTGCCGCTGGTGGCGTACTCGGAGGACGGGATCGTACGGCTGCCGTCCGGTGCTCAGTGGCAGAAGGTGGTCAAGGAAGGGTTCGCGCCGGTCTATCCCGGGTGACACGGCCCGGGTGACACGATCCGGGATACCGGGCGGGTTGTCCACAGGGAGTTTTCCACAGGGGTGGCCGGCCCGGTCGGGCGTTGGCACAGTGGAGGCCATGCGGGGGTGGTGGCAGGACCTCACCGACCTGGTGCTGCCGGCTGAGTGCGGAGGCTGCGGAAGGCCTCGCACGGTGCTCTGCCAGGAGTGCCGTGCCGCCCTGAACGGGGCCGTACCGCGCCGGGTGCGGCCGGTGCCGGAGCCGCCCGGGCTGCCTCAGGTCCGCGCGGCTGCTCCGTACGGGGACGAGGTGCGGGCGGTTCTCCTCGCCCACAAGGAGCGGGGCGCGCTGACCCTCACCGGTGCTCTCGGGGCGGCTCTGGCGGGTGCGGTGCGGGCGGGGCTGCCGGCCGCCGGGCGGGCCGGTGGGCCCGTGCTGCTTCTGCCGGTGCCCTCCGCGCGGCGGGCCGTGCGGGCGCGCGGGCACGACCCGGTGCGGCGGATCGCGCTGGCGGCGGCCGGTGAGCTGCGGAGTGCCGGAACGCCGGCCCGGGTGGTGGCGGTACTGCGGCAGCGGCGTGCCGTGGCCGACCAGTCGGGGCTGGACTGGCGCGGGCGGCTGGACAATCTGGCGGGCGCCCTGGAGGTGACGGCGGGCGGTGCCCGGCTGCTCGGCGGGAGCCGTCTGGTGCTCGTCGACGACCTGGTCACGACGGGCGCCACCCTGACGGAAGCGGCGCGTGCCGTACGGGAGGCCCTCGTCCGCGACGGCCGGAGAACGGTCGTGTACGCGCACGCAACCCGGGAAGAGATGGGGGAACGGAGGACCGGATCAACGGGAGGAGCGGTGATCCGCGGGGCCGTGATCGCGGCACCGCCGGATTCCTTCGAAAAGAACCGGAACTGACTTCGAACTTGCGTCGTTGCAGGTAACGAGGAGGCCAATTCACCGGAACGGAGGTACGCCGCAGTAGAGGGTGACGACATCCGTCCGGGCGAGATATGTTCGGTTGTGAGGGAAAGGCGCAGGCCATACCCCTCATATTCGAATGCCGTGCTGCGGGTTTCCTGCAATCACCCGCACCGGCTGGGTGGAGATCTTGCCCGCGGGGGAGGAGGAGGTGGACGTCACCGAGTCCGAGGCTCTGGGGCTCACCGGAGCCGGGTGCAAAAGGGAGATGCTCCGCCAGTGATGCGGAGCGATCCGGGAACGGAGTTCTGCGTGGACATCGTCGTCAAGGGCCGCAAGACCGAGGTGCCCGAGCGGTTCCGCAAGCACGTGGCCGAGAAGCTGAAGCTGGACAAGATCCAGAAGCTCGATGCCAAGGTGATCAGCCTCGATGTCGAGGTGTCCAAGGAGCCCAACCCGCGACAGGCCGACCGCTGCGACCGGGTGGAGATCACCCTCCGCTCCCGCGGTCCGGTGATCCGGGCGGAGGCAGCGGCCAACGATCCGTACGCGGCACTCGACCTGGCGGCGGACAAGCTGGAAGCCAGGCTGCGCAAGCAGCACGACAAGCGTTTCTCGCGCCGTGGCGCGCGCCGGATCTCGGCGGCCGAGGTTCCCGACCACGTCCCGGGCGCGGCGACGCTCAACGGGAACGGCCTCCCCGTCCATGAGGAAGAAAAGGGCGAAGTGCCGACGAAGAGGATCGGCTCGCTGGAGGTGCAGGGCGAAGGCCCTCTCATCGTTCGCGAGAAGACCCACGTCGCCTCCCCGATGACCCTTGACCAGGCTCTCTACGAGATGGAACTGGTCGGGCACGACTTCTATCTCTTCGTCGACTCCGAGACGAAGGAACCGGCCGTCGTCTACCGGCGGCACGCCTACGACTACGGCGTGATTCACCTCAGCACGGACCCGATGGTCGCCCAGGCGCAGGCCCCCGCGGCGGGCGGCACGCTGGGCGGCTGAAATTCATCCGGCTGACAGCTGAGCGGGTGCCCCTGGAGCGCGCGTGTGCGCCCCCAGGGGCACCGGTGTGCGACCAGTTCGCGCCCCGCTCTGTCACCGCAGTGTCGTCCCGGCATGAAATCATGGCCGCACCGGCCCAACCGGTGGGCCGCTGCCTTGGGTTGGCGATGGCACAGGACCACAGGCCACAGCCTCAGGGGGAGGAACGATGGCGGACAGCTTCGGACCGATGCAGGAGCAAGCTGCCGACGGCGCCGTCGGCATGGGCCCGGACGGGGGCACTCCACGCAAGGAGCCGATCAGAGTCCTGGTCGTGGACGACCACGCCCTGTTCCGCCGTGGTCTGGAGATCGTGCTCGCCGCCGAGGAGGACATCCAGGTCGTCGGGGAGGCGGGGGACGGCGCCGAGGCCGTCGACAAGGCCGCCGACCTGCTGCCCGACATCGTCCTGATGGACGTACGGATGCCCAGGCGCGGCGGGATCGAGGCATGCACCTCCATCAAGGAGGTGGCACCCAGCGCGAAGATCATCATGCTGACGATCAGCGACGAAGAGGCCGATCTCTACGAGGCGATCAAGGCGGGCGCGACCGGTTACCTGCTCAAGGAGATCTCCACGGACGAGGTCGCCACCGCCATTCGCGCGGTGGCCGACGGGCAGTCGCAGATCAGCCCCTCCATGGCGTCGAAACTCCTGACCGAGTTCAAGTCGATGATCCAGCGCACCGACGAGCGCCGGCTGGTGCCGGCGCCGCGGCTCACCGACCGGGAGCTCGAGGTGCTCAAGCTGGTCGCCACCGGGATGAACAACCGGGACATCGCCAAGGAGTTGTTCATCTCCGAGAACACCGTGAAGAACCATGTGCGCAACATCCTGGAGAAGCTTCAGCTGCACTCCAGGATGGAGGCGGTGGTCTACGCGATGCGGGAGAAGATCCTCGAGATCCGGTGAGGCTCAGGCGAGGAGACGGGCGAGAACCGCGGTGAGGGACTCGCGGAGCTCGGGGGCGTCCACGCGTTCCACCCGGACGTCCGTGCAGTCCACCCAGCTCGCGGCCTCGACCAGGGCCTGGGCCACGGCCGGGACGGCCTTGGCGCCGTCCAGAGTGACCTGCCTGGCCACCAGGGTGCGGCCCTCGCGGGCCGGATCGACACGCCCGACGAGGCGGCCGCCGGCCAGGACCGGCATGGCGAAGTAGCCGTGCACCCGCTTCGGCTTGGGAACGTAGGCCTCCAGACGGTGGGTGAAGCCGAAGATCCGCTCCGTGCGGGCCCGCTCCCAGATCAGGGAGTCGAACGGGGACAGCAGCGTGGTGCGGTGCCGGCCGCGCGGAGGTGTCCGAAGGGCCGCCGGGTCGGCCCAGGCCGGCTTGCCCCAGCCCTCGACCGTGACGGGGACCAGGCCCGAGTCCGCCAGCACCGCATCGACCTGCTCGCCCTTGAGGCGGTGGTAGTCGGCGATGTCCGCGCGCGTGCCCACGCCGAGGGACTGGCCGGCCAGGCGGACCAGGCGGCGCAGGCATTCGGCGTCGTCCAACTCGTCGTGCAGCAGCGCGTCCGGGACGGCGCGCTCGGCGAGGTCGTACACGCGCTTCCAGCCGCGGCGCTGCACGCAGACGACCTCGCCGTACATCAGGGCGCGCTCCACGGCGACCTTCGCACCGGACCAGTCCCACCACTCGCTGGTCCGCTTCGCGCCGCCCAGCTCGGTGGCCGTGAGGGGGCCCTCGGCGCGCAACTGCTTGATGACCTGCTCGTAGGCGCCGTCGGGCAGCTCGTGCGACCAGTGCGGGCGGTTGCGGTAGGCGCGGCGGCGGAAGGCGAAGTGGGGCCACTCCTCGACCGGGAGGATGCAGGCGGCGTGGGACCAGTACTCAAAGGCGTGCGTGTCTTTCCAGTAGGCGCCTTCGACGGTCTTGCGGCCGACCGCGCCCAGCCGGGCGTACGGGACGAGTTCGTGGGAGCGGGCGAGGACCGAGATGGTGTCCAGCTGGACCGCGCCGAGGTGGCGGAGGACGCCGCGGACGCCTGCTCGGCGGTCGGTGGTGCCGAGGAAGCCCTGTGCGCGGAGGGCGATGCGGCGGGCGTCGTCTGCGGAGAGGTCGGTGGCGGGGCGCGGGGTCGTCATGGGTCCGGACGATAGAGGGCGGCACTGACAGCGGGGGATGAGCTGGGAGTTCTCAGCCCAGGTGACCCGGTGCCGGCAGATACGGCGCCGTGGACGGCAGGCTGAGGTCCGACGGCAGCAGGGAGCCCACCCAGCAGTCCCGGCGCACGCCCTTGTTGTTGAGCGCGGAGCGCAGGGTGCCCTCGATGGTGAAGCCGACGCGTTCGGCCACCGCGCGGGAGGGTCGGTTGCCGACTTCCGCACGCCACTCCAGCCGGTCGACGGCGAGTGCGGTGAAGGCCCAGCGGGCGGCGGCGAGCGCGGCCTCGGTGATGTAACCGTGCCCGCGGTGCTCCTTGGTGGCCCAGAAACCGATCTCGCCGACACCCAGGGCGCGCATCGTGATGCCGAGCATGCCGGCCAGCTGCCCCTCGGGCAGGAAGAGGCCGAACGAGTACATCGAGTCGTGCGTCCAGCCGTCCGGTGCCATCTGTCCGGTGAAACTCTCCGCGTGCTCGCGCAGATAGGGCGAGGGGAGCTGGGAGATCCAGCGCTGGATGTCGGGGTCCTGGGCGGCGGCGTACACCGCGTCGGTGTCCTTCGGGCCCACGGTGCGCAGCAGGAGACGATCGGTGGTGAGCGTCACGGGTTCCATCGGGTGATTGTGCTCGGGCGGCGGGCGGGGACGCCATCGTTTATGCCCTGCGTGAGCGCGTGATCACATTTCGCGCAAATCCATGCGACGATGCGGCACTATCCGCGTGGCCCGGCCGTTGTCCCCGATGGGAACAGCCCTCGCGCCGCCAGGCCTCCCGGCGTGGCCGGGTCCTCGCATACGATGGCCGTTGCTCAGTACGTCCAATGGAAACCGACCGTCCCAGGCCCGACCGGCAAGGAGACCAGCCCCCGTGTCCGTCCTCTCGAAGATCATGCGTGCAGGCGAAGGCAAGATCCTGCGCAAGCTGCACCGCATCGCGGACCAGGTCAACTCCATCGAAGAGGACTTCGTCGACCTCTCCGACGCCGATCTGCGAGCCCTCACCGAGGAGTACAAGCAGCGGTACGCCGATGGTGAGACTCTGGACGACCTGCTCCCCGAGGCGTTCGCCACCGTGCGCGAGGCAGCCAAGCGCGTCCTCGGCCAGCGGCACTACGACGTGCAGATGATGGGCGGCGCCGCCCTGCACCTCGGGTATGTGGCCGAGATGAAGACCGGTGAGGGCAAGACCCTCGTCGGCACGCTGCCCGCGTATCTGAACGCCCTTTCCGGTGACGGCGTCCACCTGATCACGGTCAACGATTATCTGGCCGAGCGCGACTCCGAGATGATGGGCCGTGTCCATAAGTTCCTGGGCCTGAGCGTCGGCTGCATCCTGGCCAACATGACGCCGGCCCAGCGCCGCGAGCAGTACGAGTGCGACATCACGTACGGCACGAACAACGAGTTCGGCTTCGACTACCTGCGCGACAACATGGCGTGGTCGCAGGACGAGCTCGTCCAGCGCGGCCACAACTTCGCCATCGTCGACGAGGTCGACTCCATCCTCGTCGACGAGGCCCGTACGCCGCTGATCATCTCCGGCCCGGCCGACCAGGCCACGAAGTGGTACGGCGACTTCGCCAAGCTGGTCACGCGCCTGAAGAAGGGCGAGGCCGGCAACCCGCTCAAGGGCATGGAGGAGACCGGCGACTACGACGTCGACGAGAAGAAGCGCACGGTCGCCATCCATGAGGCCGGCGTCTCGAAGGTCGAGGACTGGCTGGGCATCGACAACCTCTACGAGTCGGTGAACACCCCGCTGGTGGGCTACCTGAACAACGCCATCAAGGCCAAGGAGCTCTTCAAGAAGGACAAGGACTACGTCGTCATCGACGGCGAGGTCATGATCGTCGACGAGCACACCGGCCGTATCCTCGCCGGCCGCCGCTACAACGAGGGCATGCACCAGGCGATCGAGGCGAAGGAAGGGGTGGACATCAAGGACGAGAACCAGACGCTCGCCACGATCACCCTGCAGAACTTCTTCCGCCTCTACTCGAAGCTCTCCGGCATGACCGGTACGGCGATGACCGAGGCCGCCGAGTTCCACCAGATCTACAAGCTCGGCGTGGTCCCGATCCCGACGAACAAGCCGATGGTCCGCAAGGACCAGTCGGACCTGATCTACCGCACCGAGGTCGCCAAGTTCGAGGCGGTCGTCGACGACATCGCCGAGAAGCACGAGAAGGGCCAGCCGATCCTGGTCGGCACCACCTCGGTCGAGAAGTCCGAGTACCTCTCGCAGCAGCTCAGCAAGCGCGGCATCCAGCACGAGGTGCTCAACGCCAAGCAGCACGACCGTGAGGCGACGATCGTCGCCCAGGCCGGCCGCAAGGGCGCGGTCACGGTCGCCACGAACATGGCCGGCCGTGGTACGGACATCAAGCTCGGCGGCAACCCCGACGACCTCGCCGAGGCTGAGCTGCGCCAGCGCGGCCTCGACCCCGAGGAGCACATCGAGGAGTGGGCGCACGCCCTGCCCGCCGCCCTGGAGAAGGCCGAGCGGGCGGTCAAGGCAGAGTTCGAAGAGGTCAAGGAGCTCGGCGGGCTCTACGTGCTCGGCACCGAGCGGCACGAGTCGCGCCGGATCGACAACCAGCTGCGCGGTCGTTCCGGCCGTCAGGGCGACCCCGGTGAGTCCCGTTTCTACCTCTCCCTCGGCGACGACCTGATGCGGCTGTTCAAGGCCCAGATGGTCGAGCGCGTGATGTCCATGGCGAACGTGCCGGACGACGTGCCGATCGAGAACAAGATGGTCACGCGCGCGATCGCGTCCGCGCAGTCGCAGGTCGAGCAGCAGAACTTCGAGACCCGTAAGAACGTCCTGAAGTACGACGAGGTGCTCAACCGCCAGCGCGAGGTCATCTACGGCGAGCGTCGCCGTGTCCTGGAGGGCGAGGACCTGCAGGAGCAGGTGCAGCACTTCATGGACGACACGATCGACGCGTACGTGGGCGCGGAGACCGCCGAGGGCTTCCCCGAGGACTGGGACCTGGACCGGCTGTGGGGCGCCTTCAAGCAGCTCTACCCGGTGCGGATCACCGTCGATGAGCTGGAGGAGGCGGCCGGTGACCGGGCCGGGCTGACCGCCGAGTTCATCTCCGAGTCCATCAAGGACGACATCCGCGAGCAGTACGAGACGCGTGAGGGACAGCTCGGCTCCGAGATCATGCGTGAGCTGGAGCGCCGGGTCGTGCTGTCGGTCCTGGACCGCAAGTGGCGCGAGCACCTCTACGAGATGGACTACCTCCAGGAGGGCATCGGCCTGCGCGCGATGGCGCAGAAGGACCCGCTGGTCGAGTACCAGCGCGAGGGCTTCGACATGTTCCAGGCCATGATGGAGGGCATCAAGGAGGAGTCCGTCGGCTACCTGTTCAACCTGGAGGTCCAGGTCGAGCAGCAGGTCGAGGAGGTCCCGGTCGAGGACGCCGCGCCGTCGCTCGAGAAGCAGCCGCAGGACACGGTTCCGGCGCAGGCCGGTGCCCGTCCCGAGATCCGCGCCAAGGGGCTGGACGCCCCGCAGCGCCGGAACTTGCACTTCTCCGCCCCGACCGTGGACGGCGAGGGCGGCACTATCGAGGGTGACTTCGAGAGCGACGACGAGCCCGTGCGCTCCGAGGCCGATGGCCTCACCCGTGCCGAGCGGCGCAAGCAGGCCAAGGCGGGCCGTCGCCGCAAGAAGTGACCCGTCGCCGCAAGAAGTGACCGCGGGCGTGCCTGCGGCGCCTTGACGGTGGGAAGGGCCGGGAACCCCTCGGGGTGCCCGGCCCTTCGGCATGCTGCCCCGGCTGCTCTTTCGCCGCCCCTTCGCCGGCGCTTCAGGTGCGCGGTCCGCCCAGTTCCACCGCCGTGCAGCGCCAGCGGAGGTCGGGGCCCTGTTCCAGCCGGAAGGCCAGGGCACGCAGTTGGTCGCCGGCGCCGATGCGGGCGAAGGCCTCGACGGCGCCCGGTCGGGGGACGTAGTAGCCGATGTCGCGGACGACGGGACGGGTGCCGCGGGTGCGCAGGGTGCCGGCTTCGGCGAGCCGGGCCAGGTCGTCGTAGGCGCGGCCGACGGTGTGCCGGAGCATCCAGTGGACGGGCCGCCGGCCGCTCAGTACGGCGAGGAGACGGTCGGCGAAGAGGTCGGTGGGACGGGGGCCCGCAGGCGGCGCGGTGGCCGGGTTGCGGGGCGGGGTGCCGCCGGGGCGGCGGGGGTCGCGGCGGTTCGGGGGGCGGGTGCCGGGGCGGTGCTGTGCCGCTGACCTGGTCATGACCTTGTTCATGGAAGTCCCCGTTGGGCGGGCCCGGCGGGTACCGGGCGGTAACTTGCTGGTGGGGATCTTGTACGGGCCGACGACGGCGGCAGCAAGGAAGGGCCCGGCTGGTGTCGCGGGGCCGGGAGGTTCACCTATCCGAGTGGTCGCCCAGGAGAGAAACCCCGTGGCGCGGCGGCGGGCCCGGGTGAGCCGCGGGGCGTCGGGTGGACGGCCGGGGGGCCATGGGCGGGAACCCGAAAGGGGACTCCACACGTATCCTGAAGAGCCTCAGCGGAGCCTCCGACCGAAAGAGCGGCCAGCATGCGCGTCTACGTCCCCCTGACCCTCTCCGGGCTCTCCGAGGCCTACAAGACGGGTGAGCTGGGGAGCGGCCCGCTCGTCGCGTACGCGGTCACGCCGGGGCTGCGCGAGTGGTACCTCTCCGACGACCTCGAGGAACTGGAGTACGCGGCGCTGAGCCGGGCCGCGCTGGCCTCCCTGAGGCTGCTGGCCGTGGAGCCGGACACGGCGCGGCGGCGTGTCGTGGTCGCCGTCGACGTGTCCGACGGCGCGGCCACCGCCGACCCGGACCGCGGGCTCGACCCGGCGGCGCTCGGCGAGGTGCGGGTGGCCGGGCCGGTGCGGCTGGCCAAGGCGGCGGCGGTGCATGTGGACGCGGACGACGCGGAGGCGGACGTGGCCGCCGCGGCCGGCGCGCTCGAGGCGGCGGACGGCGGGGACGACGACGCGCAGGCCGTCGTCGATGGGGCCGAGGACCACGAACTGCTGTGGTTCGCGACGCAGGAGATCCCGAATCTGGTGGGGCTCGGGTAACCGACGCGACCGACGCAACCCCTGTGACCTGCGGGACTACCCGTCGGGTCCATGATTGTCAGTGGCGGCGGGTACGTTTTTGGGCATGGGGATGCACGCGAGCACGCACATCGTCTGGGACTGGAACGGGACGCTGTTCCATGACAACGACGCGATCATCGGGGCGACGAACGCGGCGTTCGGCGAGCTGGGTCTTGAGCCGATCACACTGGAGCGGTACCGGGCGTTGTACTGCGTGCCGGTGCCGAAGTTCTACGAGCGGCTGCTGGGGAGACTGCCCACCGATGCCGAGTGGGAGGTCATGGACGACGTCTTCCACCGGTACTACACCGAGCACCGGGTGCGCTGCCGGCTGACCGAGGGTGTGGTGGAACTGCTGGCGGCGTGGCGGTCGGCGGGGCGCAGCCAGTCGCTGCTGAGCATGTACGGGCATGACGAACTGGTGCCGCTGGTGCGCGGGTTCGGGATCGAGGCGCATTTCCTCCGGGTGGAGGGGCGGACAGGGCCGTCCGGGGGCAGCAAGGCCGAGCACATGGTGCGGCATCTCGAGGCGCTGCTCGGGGTGGGGGTCGCGCCCGCGCGTACGGTGGTGATCGGGGACGCGGCCGACGACGCGGTGGCGGCGCGGTATGTCGGGGCGCGGGCCGTGCTGTACACCGGGGGGTCGCACAGCCGGGCCAGCCTGGAGGAGGTGGGCGTGCCCGTGGTGGACACGCTGGCGGAGGCCGTGGCGGAGGCGGAGCGGCTGGCGGCCTGACCGGCGGGCCCCGCCTCGCGCACATCGGCTCAGGTCACCGGCGCCTTCGCGCGCAGGACCTTCAGGAACTCCCGCATCCAGCCGGAGTGGTCCGGCCAGGCCCGTGCGGAGACGAGGGTGCCGTCGACGACCGCCTCGGCGTCCTGGAAGGTGGCGCCTGCGGCCTGCATGTCGAGTTCGAGGGCGGGGTAGGCGGTGACACGGCGTCCGCTGAGGCTGTCCGTGGCGGCGGTCAGCAGGGGGCCGTGGCAGATCTGGGCGACCGGCTTGTCGGTGTCGAAGAACGACTTGAGGATCTTGCGGACCTCGGGATCGTTGCGGAGATACTCGGGGGCGCGGCCGCCGGGGATGACGACGGCGACGTACTGGCCGGGATCGACCTCGGAGAAGGCGAGGTCGGCGGGCCAGGTGTAACCGGGCTTCTCGGTGTACGTGTCGAATCCGGGTTCGAAGTCGTGGACGACGAACTGCAGCTTCTTGCGGGCGAGGGCGGCGATGTGAACCTCGTAGCCCTCCTCGCGGAGGCGCTGGTAGGGGTACAGGACCTCCAGTGACTCCGCTGCATCGCCGGTGACGACGAGGATCTTGGCGGTCATGTCGGGCGGCTCCTCTCGGGAGGACAATCCCTGTCTACGGCAAACGTCCCTCCGACGAGCCCCGTTGCCAAGAGGACCCGCCGGTTTCCGAAAGAGACACCCGGATACGCCTTCCCGGGCGTCTCCACCCCTGTGCATAACGTCAAACTTCCACCCCGGGATTTGTACACATACGGCTCATGACGGGCCCCCCGTCAGGAGCGATAGCCTTGTGGCGTGATCAGCGCGATAGTTCGCGGGGGCACCGGTGCCCTCGCCCTGCGCCCGGAGAACACGGACGACATCCGTGGCCGGGCGGCAGTCGCTGGTCCTCGCGGGCGGGACGGGGACGCAAGGGTCCCCGAGGCGCCGCGCACTCCCCGGGCAAGGACGTCGCCGAGAGCAGCGTCACACCCGTCGGGCGCGCCGAGAATGGCTGATTACCCCCCGCTCCTCTCATCTTGCGGCATAGCGTCGGACCGGACCGGACACCCCGGGCCGTGGCGGCGAGCCGGAAGGGAAGAGGCCGTACTTCCTTCTACGTCACGCAACGGCGCGCGACAGGAGCCAGAGGACAATGCAGACCAAGCTGGACGAAGCCAAGGCCGAGTTGCTCGAGAGGGCTGCTCGGGTAGCTGAGAACAGCCCGGTCGGGGGGCACCTACCGACTGGGATCACGGGCGAGGGCATTCCGGGCACCCCGGGCAGCCCGGACCAGGAATCCATGATCGCGTTCCTCCAGCGCTACTACCTGCACACCGCCCCCGAGGACCTCGCCGACCGCGACCCGGTCGATGTCTTCGGAGCCGCGGTCTCGCACCACCGCCTGGCCGAGAACCGCCCCCAGGGCACGGCCAACGTGCGGGTCCACACCCCGACCGTCGAGGAGAACGGGTGGACCTGCAGCCACACCGTCGTCGAGGTCGTCACCGACGACATGCCCTTCCTCGTCGACTCGGTCACCAATGAGCTGACCCGGCAGGGACGCGGCATCCACGTCGTCATCCACCCGCAATTCGTCGTCCGGCGCGATGTCACCGGCAAGCTCATCGAGGTGCTGCCCACCCCGCCCAGCGGCGGCGAGCGCCCGCACGACGCGCACGTCGAGTCCTGGATCCACGTCGAGATCGACCGCGAGACCGACCGCGCCGATCTCAAGCAGATCACCGCCGACCTGCTGCGCGTGCTGTCCGACGTCCGGGAGGCCGTCGAGGACTGGGAGAAGATGCGGGACGCGGCGCTGCGCATGGCCGAAGGCCTGCCGGACGAGCCCGTTCCCGGCGACCTCGCCGCGCCCGAGGTCGAGGAGGCCCGCGAGCTGCTGCGCTGGCTGGCCGCCGACCACTTCACCTTCCTCGGCTACCGCGAGTACCAGCTGCGCGGGGACGACTCCCTGGCCGCGGTCCCCGGCACCGGGCTCGGCATACTGCGCTCGGACCCGCACCACTCCGACGAAGAGCAGCACCCCGTCAGCCCGTCCTTCGAGCGGCTCCCGGCCGACGCCCGGGCCAAGGCCCGCGAGCACAAGCTGCTGGTGCTGACCAAGGCCAACAGCCGGGCCACCGTGCACCGGCCGTCGTACCTGGACTACATCGGCGTCAAGAAGTTCGACGCGGACGGCAACGTCGTCGGCGAGCGCCGCTTCCTCGGCCTGTTCTCCTCCGCCGCCTACACCGAGTCCGTCCGCCGGGTCCCGGTGATCCGGCGCAAGGTCGAAGAGGTCCTGGAGCGCGCCGGATTCGGGTCCAACAGCCACGACGGCCGCGACCTGCTCCAGATCATGGAGACCTACCCGCGCGACGAGCTCTTCCAGACCCCGATCGCCGAGCTCCAGTCCATCGTCACGTCGGTGCTGTACCTCCAGGAGCGCCGGCGGCTCAGGCTCTACCTGCGGCAGGACGAGTACGGCCGCTACTACTCCGCGCTGGTCTACCTGCCCCGCGACCGCTACACCACCGGCGTGCGGCTGCGGATCATCGACATCCTCAAGGAGGAGCTGGGCGGCACCAGCGTCGACTTCACGGCCTGGAACACCGAGTCGATCCTGTCCCGGCTGCACTTCGTCGTCCGTGTCCCGCAGGGCACCGAGCTGCCGCAGCTCAGCGACAGCGACAAGGACCGCATCGAGGCCCGCCTGGTGGAGGCGGCCCGCTCCTGGACCGACGCGTTCGCCGAGGCGCTGACCGCCGAGTGCGGCGAGGAGTACGCGGCCGAGGTGCTGCGCCGCTACAACAACTCCTTCCCCGAGGGCTACAAGGCGGACCACAGCCCGCGCGCCGCGGTCGCCGACCTGGTCCACCTGGAGCGGCTGAGCGAGGACAAGACGTTCTCGCTCAGCCTGTACGAGCCGGTGGGCGCCGCGCCCGAGGAGCGCCGCTTCAAGATCTACCAGAAGGGCGGCACGGTCTCCCTCTCCGCGGTGCTGCCGGTGCTCAGCCGGCTCGGCGTCGAGGTCACCGACGAGCGGCCGTACGAACTGCGCTGCGCGGACCGGTCGACCGCGTGGATCTACGACTTCGGGCTGCGCATGCCCAAGGTGGCGGGCGGCGGCGCGGAGTACCTCGGCGACGACGGCCGTGAGCGCGTCCAGGACGCCTTCGCGGCCACCTGGACCGGCCGCGCGGAGAACGACGGCTTCAACGCCCTCGTGCTGAGCGCCGGCCTGACCTGGCGGCAGGCGATGGTGCTGCGCGCGTACGCCAAGTACCTGCGGCAGGCGGGCTCCACTTTCAGCCAGGACTACATGGAGGACACCCTCCGCAACAACGTCCACACCACCCGGCTGCTCGTCTCCCTGTTCGAGGCGCGGATGTCGCCGGACCGGCAGCGCGCCGGGCTGGAGATCGTCGACGCCCTGCTCGAGGAGCTCGACGCGGCCCTGGACCAGGTGGCGAGCCTCGACGAGGACCGCATCCTGCGTTCGTTCCTCACCGTCATCAAGGCGACGCTGCGCACGAACTTCTTCCAGGAGACCCGCGCCGGCGAGCCGCACGCCTACGTCTCCATGAAGTTCGACCCGCAGGCCATCCCCGACCTGCCGGCGCCGCGCCCGGCGTACGAGATCTGGGTGTACTCGCCGCGCGTCGAGGGCGTGCACCTGCGCTTCGGCAAGGTCGCCCGAGGCGGCCTGCGCTGGTCGGACCGCCGTGAGGACTTCCGTACGGAGATCCTCGGCCTGGTCAAGGCGCAGATGGTGAAGAACACCGTCATCGTGCCGGTCGGCGCCAAGGGCGGCTTCGTCGCCAAGCAGCTGCCGGACCCGAGCGTGGACCGGGACGCGTGGCTGGCGGAGGGCATCGCCAGCTACAAGACGTTCATCTCGGCGCTGCTGGACATCACCGACAACATGGTGGCGGGCGAGGTCGTTCCGCCGCAGGACGTCGTGCGGCACGACGAGGACGACACCTACCTGGTGGTCGCGGCCGACAAGGGCACGGCGACGTTCTCGGACATCGCCAACGAGGTCGCGCAGTCGTACAACTTCTGGCTCGGTGACGCCTTCGCCTCCGGCGGCAGCGCGGGCTACGACCACAAGGGCATGGGCATCACCGCCCGTGGCGCCTGGGAGTCCGTCAAGCGGCACTTCCGGGAGCTGGGCGTGGACACCCAGACCCAGGACTTCACGGTCGTCGGCATCGGTGACATGTCGGGTGACGTGTTCGGCAACGGCATGCTGCTGAGCGAGCACATCCGGCTGGTCGCCGCCTTCGACCACCGGCACATCTTCATCGACCCCACCCCGGACGCGGCCGTCTCCTACGCCGAGCGCCGCCGCCTGTTCGAACTGCCCCGCTCCAGCTGGGCCGACTACGACACCGGCCTGCTCTCGGCGGGCGGCGGCGTGTTCCCGCGCACCGCCAAGTCCATCCCGGTCAACGCGCACATCCGCGAGGCGCTCGGCATCGAGGGCAAGGTCACCAAGCTGACCCCGGCCGACCTGATGAAGGCGATCTTCAAGGCCCCGGTCGACCTGCTGTGGAACGGCGGCATCGGCACGTACGTCAAGGCGGCCACCGAGACCCACGCGGACGTCGGCGACAAGGCCAACGACGCCATCCGCGTCGACGGCGCCGACCTGCGCGTCAAGGTCGTCGGCGAGGGCGGCAACCTGGGCCTGACCCAGCTGGGCCGCATCGAGTTCGCCATGCAGGGCGGCAAGATCAACACCGACGCGATCGACAACAGCGCGGGCGTGGACACCTCCGACCACGAGGTGAACATCAAGATCCTGCTCAACGGCCTGGTCACGGACGGCGACATGACCGTCAAGCAGCGCAACAAGCTGCTCGCCGAGATGACCGACGAGGTCGGCCGTCTGGTCCTGCGCAACAACTACGCGCAGAACACGGCGATCGCCAACGCGCTGGCCCAGTCCAAGGACATGCTCAACGCCCAGCAGCGCTTCATCCGCCACCTGGTGCGCGAGGGCCACCTCGACCGGGCGCTGGAGTTCCTGCCCACCGACCGCCAGATCCGCGAGCGGCTGACCCAGGGCCACGGCCTGACCAGCCCGGAGACGGCCGTCCTGCTGGCCTACACGAAGATCACGGTCGCCGACGAGCTGCTGCACACCTCGCTGCCGGACGACCCGTACCTGCGCGGCCTGCTGCACGCGTACTTCCCGGCCGCGCTGCGCGAGCAGTTCGCCGACCGGATCGACGGCCACCCGCTGAACCGCGAGATCACCACGACCGTGCTCGTCAACGACACGGTCAACACGGGCGGTACGACGTATCTGCACCGGCTGCGCGAGGAGACCGGGGCCTCCCTGGAGGAGATCGTCCGGGCCCAGACCGTGGCTCGTACGATCTTCAGCTCGGCTCCGGTGTGGGACGCGGTGGAGGCGCTCGACAACCAGGTCGACGCCGACGTCCAGACCCGTATCCGGCTGCACTCGCGCCGTCTGGTCGAGCGCGGCACGCGCTGGCTGCTGAACAACCGGCCGCAGCCGCTGCAGCTCGCCGAGACCGTCGAGTTCTTCGCCGAACGGGTCGAGCAGGTCTGGCAGCAGCTGCCGAAGCTGCTGCGCGGCGAGGACCTGGAGTGGTACCAGCACGTGTACGACGAGCTGGCCGCGGCCGGTGTCCCGGACGAGCTGGCGACGCGGGTGGCCGGGTTCTCCTCGGCCTTCCCGACGCTGGACATCGTCTCGGTGGCCGACCGCATGGGCAAGGAGCCGCTGGACGTCGCCGAGGTCTACTACGACCTCGCCGACCGCCTCGGCATCACCCGGCTGATGGACCGCATCATCGAGCTGCCCCGCGCGGACCGCTGGCAGTCCATGGCCCGCGCGTCCATCCGCGAGGACCTGTACGCGGCCCACGCGTCCCTCACCGCGGACGTCCTCGCCGTCGGTAACGGCACCTCGACTCCCGAGCAGCGCTTCAAGGCCTGGGAGCAGAAGAACACGGCGATCCTGAGCCGGGCGCGGACCACCCTGGAGGAGATCCGCGGCTCGGAGACCTTCGACCTCGCCAACCTGTCGGTGGCGATGCGGACGATGCGGACGCTGCTGCGCACGCATTCGTAGGCGTACGACCTCGTAGGCGTACGACCTCGTAGGCGTTCGACAGCGGGGCGCCCCGGGCCGGTCTCGGCTCGGGGCGCCCACTGCTGATCGGGACATTTCGGACTAAGGTCTGCTGTGTGACAGCGCACCCCCGGGCGGTCCCGGCGCTCGTCGCGGCCTTCGTGCTGCTGCACGTCTTCGGCTACCCGGCGACCCGCTTCTCCAACGACTCCTACCGCTACGCCCGCGAGGCGTACGAATTCCTCGGCGACTCCCCGCACACGGCCACCCGCAAGGCCGTCGCCGCCTACTGCGAGGACACGGCCAAGCTGGTCCACCGCAACCGCATGCTCGACCAGCTGAAGTTCCGCGGACCGGGCCGCGAGGCCCCGTACGCGGCCGCGTGCGAGAAGAAGTACGCGGGCGGACTCGCGCCGACCGACCCCCGCTACGAGCGCATCTTCCACACCCGGCCCGCCTACCCGCTGATCGCCGCCCCCTTCGTGGCGCTGCTCGGCGCCAAACCCGGACTCACCCTGGTCGCACTCGCGTTCACCGCGCTCGCCGGATACCTCGTGTACCTGCTGCTGCGCGCACTGCGGGCACCGCCTACCGCCGCCGTACTCGGCCAGGTCCTCTACTACGTGACCCCGCTCGCCTCCTGGGGCGGCCGGCCGCTCACCGAGGGCCCGGCCCTCGCCCTGATGACCGCGCTGCTGCTCGCCTCGGTGTGGCTGCTGCAACGCCGAGTGCTGATCGGAGCCGTGCTGTTCACCGGGGCCTTCGCACTCGGGCTCGCCGTCAAGTACTCCAGCTTCCTGCTGGCGGCCCCCTTCCTGGCGGCCGCCGCGTGCGCCGCGCTGCTCTTCGTCCCCCGCACCCGCCACCGCGGCACCTACTGGCTGGCCGGGCTCTCGGCGGGCGGCACCCTGGCCGCACTGGTCCTGGGCAAGGCCCTGGACCTGCCCGGCATCGCCGACTCGCTCCAGGACACCTTCACCCTGCACTGGACCCGGCCCGAGATCGCCGACCCGTGGCGGGCCCTCGCCCGCCTCGACTACGACTACTGGTGGCAGTGGCTCCAGAAGGAGGCCCTGGCGCCCATGCTGCTCTTCCTGCTCGCGGTGGGGGCCTGGGGCGTGTGGCAGCGCTCGGTGCCGGTCGCCCTGTGCGTGATCGCCATGGGCCTCACCGGGTTCGCGACCACGGTGGCGCACCCGCTCGCGATCGAACTGGACCGGTTGTACGTCCCGGTGTGGCTGATCCCCGTGATCGGCGTGCCGCTCGCACTCGACCGGCTGTGGCGTACGGTCCCGGAACGGGGGAGCACGGCGTCGCCCGGCCCGGCCGGGGCTACCTCAGCACACCGGCCACCAGCCGCGCCGCCCGTCGCACCTTCGGGCGGGCGATCCCGCGGGCGACCGGGCGGATCAGGTGAGCCGTGACGCCGGCCGGCCGCCAGCGCACCTGGAGGCGGCCCGGGTTGCGGCCCTCCGGCTCCACCGTCAGACGGTGGTGGGCGGTCCGGGTGGTCAGGGAGGGGAAGGCCGCGGGAGCCAGCAGGACGCCCGTGTGGGCGAGGCCCTGCTGTCCGATGCGGAGCACAGGGTGGCGGATGCCGTCGAAGCCGTGCAGGGGCAGCGGCGCGGTGGCCGGCTCGAAGCGGACCCGCCCCTCGAAGACACCGGGACGCACGGGGTCGAGGCGGAAGGGGAGGGTGAGCCGGCGCCGGCCGGGGCTGAGGAGGAGGGCGGCGCGCTGCGGGCCGACGGCAAGACGCAGTCCCGGGTCGTAGGTGCGGATCGTCAGGTCGAGCGAGGCGCCGGGGCCGGGGGTGAGCTCCGTGATCTCGTGGCGGAACAGGGCGCTGGGGAAGGGACGCGCGTCGAGGTCCAGATCGGTCACGTCCAGTTCGCGGCGGGCCCAGATCGTCCCCGGGACGCGGTCGCCCCAGTACGTGGCCTCGCCCTCGGGGCCGGGTGTCACCTGTCTCGGCGCAACCGCGTGGCCCAGGCCGCGTGCCGCTTCCCGGGCCTCGGGCAGGCGGCCGTCACGGACGAGCTGGAGGACGACCCGCTCCGGGCGCGGGAGGCGGGCGTACGCGCCGGGTTCGAGCGAGTCGAGGTACGGGGTGACGATCCCGGCGAAGGACGCCAGCCACTCCTCGTCCCGGTACGGCAGGTCCCCGGCGTACATCCGGAAGTCGTGCTTGAGGAACTTGTAGTCCTTGTCCTCCCGCAGCGCCTCGTGCCCGCTCTCGGTGAGGAACTCGTCGATCAGCCGCTGGACGTGGACGCGGTCGCGGACGTTGGTGAGTTTGTGCCGCTGGTTCGAGATCGAGGCGGAGCCGGCGTCCGCGTGCGGGTCCACGTACCAGTGGTAGACCGGCTGCGGGATGATCGTGAACGACTTCGCCAGGCAGTACGCCTGCGCCGAGAACAGCTGGTCCTCGTAGTGGATGCCCTCGGGGAAGCGCAGGCCGTGCCGGTCCAGGAAGGAGCGGGCGTACATCTTGCTGGTCGCCAGGTGCTCGAACAGCAGGCGGGGGTCCGCCGCTATGCCCCGCACCGTGCGGCGTTCGGCCACCAGGTGGGGCATCCAGGTCGAGCGGTGGCCGTTGTCCGCCCGTATGCGCCGCACGGCGCCCATCGCGAAGTCGATCCGGTGCTCGCGGTGCGCGGCCAGGAGCAGTTCGACGGCGTTCGCGGGCAGTTCGTCGTCGCTGTCCAGGAACATCACGTACGGCGCCCGGGCGATCTCCAGGGCGCGGTTGCGCGGGGCGCTGCAGCCACCGCTGTTCTCCGGCAGCCGGAGGTAGTGGATACGGGGGTCCTGGGCCGCCAGCCGCCGTGCCACCGCCGGGGTGCCGTCCGTCGAGTGGTCGTCGCTGATGATGATCTCGATGCCGGGGTGGGTCTGCCGCCGCAGCGAGGCGACCGCCCGGGGCAGGCGTGCCGCGTCGTTGTGGACGATCACCGTCACCGTGGCGTCGGGGCGGTCGGGGTACCGGGGGGCAACGGGGGTCGGGACAAGGGGGGTCATGAAGCCGCCTCCTCGGGGGTCGGCGCCGGTGTGCGCTCCTCGACGGGGATCACCGGCGGCAGCGCTTCCTCGCCCTCGCCGAGGAAGACCCGCCGCACGATCCGCTCGGCGGCGCGCCCGTCGTCGTACTCGCAGAAACGGCGCCGGAAGGCGGCCCGTGCCTTCGTCGCGCCCTCGTCCCGCCAGGCGCCCGTGGTGAGGATCTCCGCCAGTTCCTCCTGGGTGCGGGCCACCTGGCCCGGCGGTTCGGCCATCAGGTCGAAGTAGACACCGCGGGTCGTCGCGTACGTCTCCCAGTCGTCGGCGTAGACCACCATCGGGCGGTCGAGGCAGGCGTAGTCGAACATGATGGACGAGTAGTCCGTGACCAGCGCGTCCGCCGCCAGGCACAGGTCCTCGACCGGGTCGTACGCCGAGACGTCGACGACCCTTCCGGTGCGGCGCAGGCCGGCGAGCGGGGAGGCCGAGCCGCCGTAGAAGTAGTGGCCGCGCACCAGCAGGACGGTGTCCTCGCCGAGGCGGTCTGCCAGGGTCGCCAGGTCCAGGCGGGGGGTCCAGCCGGCCTCGTAGTCGCGGTGGGTGGGGGCGTACAGGACGGCCCGCCGGCCCGGCGCGATGCCCAGGCGGTCACGGATGGCGCGCACTCCCTGGGCGTCGCAGCCGTAGAAGACGTCGTTGCGTGGATAGCCGTGATCGAGGGAGGTGTAGCGGGCGGGGTAGGCGCGTTCCCACATGCGGGTGGAGTGGCTGTTGGCGGAGACGCTGTAGTCCCACTTGTCGACGCGGGCCAGCAGGGCGGCGAAGTCCATGCCCTGGGCGGCGGCCGGATGCTCCATCTGGTCCAGGCCCATGCGCTTGAGCGGGGTGCCGTGGTGGGTCTGGAGGTGGATCGCGTCGGGCCGTTTGACCACCGCGCCCGGGAAGTTGACGTTGTTGGTGAGGTACCTGGCCGTGGCCAGCACCTCCCAGTAGCGGCGGGTGCCGGGGACGACGTGGTCGGTGCCGGGCGGCAGGAGCGGCACGTTCTCCTTGGCCACCACCCACACCGGGTGGATGTGGGGGGCGAGTTCGGTGAGCTTCGCGGCGATCGCGGCCGGGTTGCAGGCCACCCCGCGGTCCCAGTAGGCGGCGAACACCGCCAGGTGGGGGTCGACCGGGCGGCCGAGGGCGCGGCGGTACTGGTGGTCGCGGAGCTTGGCGCCCAGTTGCCGCCTGCGGGTCCGCAGGGTCGCCTTCGCCGTGCGGCGGGTGCGGTTGGCGGCCTGGAAGGCGCGGTAGCGGGTGTAGGCGCCCTCCTCGAGCAGGGCGCGGCGGACACCCTCGAGACCGTCCGGTCGGCGGTGGTCCGGCGCGCGCCAGCGGACCGCCGCCAGGGAGGCCCGGCGGAAGAACTCCCGGGCCACCGGCTCGGGCAGGGGCTCGCGGGCGAAGGTGCGCAGCAGTTCGCGGACCATGAGGTCGTAGAGGACCGCGCGGGTGGCGGGGCGGTCCTTGGCCAGGGTCAGCAGCGTCTCGTAGCGGTCGACGAGGGCGTAGCGGTCCTCGGGGGCGGTGGGGGGCAGGCTCTCGGCGCGCAGCCGGCGGTCGTCGTACGCCACCTGGTTCAGGCAGGCGATCCGTTCGGCGTGCAGCAGCGCCGCGTACGCCGCGCGGGGCTCGTCGTCGGTGCCGAGCCGCTCCTGGTGGACCCGCCAGAAGCCGGCGCGCAGGGCGCGGTTGCCGAGCAGCGGGGGCAGGCGCAGCAGGTGGGGGGCCTCGTCCAGGGGGAGTTCGGCGCGGCCCGCGCGGGCCAGGAGCCGGCCGCCGCCGGAGGGCCTGCCGGAGGTCTGCCAGGTGCTGGTGGTGTGGTCGAAGAGGAGGACGTCGACGTCGTCGGGCAGTTCGGCGGCGCGCTCGGCGACCATGCGGGGGGCGCCGGCGGGCAGGCCGTCCTTGGCGTGGACGAAGTGCAGCCAGCGTCCGGACGCCCGTGCGGCGCCCGCCGCCCGGGCCGCCGCGTCGCCCGTCCCGGCCGGCAGGGGCAGCACCACCGTCTCCGGGGAGTGCCCCTCGGCGGTCTCCCGGGCCCAGTCGCCGACCGCGGCCACGATCACCTCGGCGTCCGGGAGCGGGTGCGCGTCCAGGGAGTCGAGGAGCGCTGTCAGGTGCCCCTGGGTGTTCGGCCCGTAGACGATGACGCTGAGCTCGGGCATCGCGGGGGACTCCTTCGCCTCGACGTCACCGTGGCCACACCTTTCATCTCATAATGTCACCAATGGGATGAAAGGTGCGGATCTGGTTGCGCCGCCCGGGGGTCCTGTCACGCGGTCCGGCTACGCGGTCTGCGGGTTCCGGCTACGCGGTCTGCAGGGGCTTCGGCTGCGGCGTCTTCTTCGGCGCGGCCTTGGGGCCCTTGTCGCCGGTGAAGGCCTCGTACTCGGCGAGGACCTCCTCCGTCGGCCCGTCCATGCGCAGCTCGCCGCGCTCCAGCCACAGCACCCGGTCGCAGGTGTCGCGGATCGACTTGTTGTTGTGGCTGACCAGGAAGACCGTGCCCGCGTGCTTGCGCAGCTCGCGGATGCGTTCCTCGGAGCGCTTCTGGAAGGAGCGGTCGCCGGTGGCCAGCGCCTCGTCGATCATGAGGACGTCGTGGTCCTTGGCGGCGGCGATGGAGAAGCGCAGGCGGGCGGCCATGCCGGAGGAGTAGGTGCGCATCGGGAGGGTGATGAAGTCGCCCTTCTCGTTGATGCCGGAGAAGTCGACGATCTCCTGGTAGCGCTCCTTGACCTGCTCGCGGGACATGCCCATGGCGAGGCCGCCCAGGTAGACGTTGCGCTCGCCGGTCAGGTCGCTCATCAGGGCGGCGTTGACGCCGAGCAGGGAGGGCTGGCCGTCGGTGTAGATGTGGCCGTTCTCCACGGGGAGCAGGCCGGCCACCGCCTTCAGCAGCGTCGACTTGCCGGAGCCGTTGGTGCCGATGAGCCCGATCGCCTCGCCCCGGTAGGCGACGAACGAGACGTTCTTGACCGCGTGCACCTTGCGCACGCCGGCCGCCTTCTCGGCCTGCTTGCGGCGCAGCATGCGGTTGAGGGCGGCGGTGGCGGTGCCGCGTCCGGCGCCGGTGCCGTTGACCCGGTAGACGATGTCGACCCCGTCGGCGATGACGGTGGGGATGGGGGTGTCGTTCACGTTGTCAGCCACGGCCGTACGTCTCCTCAGCCTTCCAGAAGTAGATGAAGCCGCCGACCCCGGCGAGCAGGGCCCAGCCCGTGGCCGCCGCCCACACGTGCGGGGGCAGCTGGTGGGCGTGGAAGCTGTCGATCAGCGCGAAGCGCATCAGGTCGATGTACACGGCGGCCGGGTTGGTCTCCAGGGCGATCGTCAGCGCGTGGGGCAGATGGTCGCCCTTGGTCAGCTTGTCGATGCTCCACATCACGCCGGAGACGTACATCCAGGTGCGCAGGATGAACGGCATCAGCTGGGCGATGTCGGGGGTCTTCGCACCCATCCGGGCCATGATCATCGAAACGCCGGCGTTGAAGGTGAACTGCAGCACCAGCACCGGGAGCGCCAGCACCCACGAAGCGGAGACGGGGACGCCGAAGCAGAGCAGGATGACGATCAGCGCGGCCATCGAGAACAGCAGCTGCTGGAGCTGCTGGAGCGCGAACGAGATCGGCAGCGCGGCCCGCGGGAAGTGCAGCGCCCGTACGAGGCCGAGGTTGCCCGAGATGGCCCGGGTGCCCGCCATGATCGAGCTCTGCGTGAACGTCCAGATGAACACACCCGTGACCAGGAACGGGATGTAGTCCGGGACGCCGTGCTTGGTGTTCAGGAGCACGCCGAAGATGAAGTAGTAGACCGCCGCGTTGAGCAGCGGGGTCATGACCTGCCAGATCTGGCCGAGCTTCGCCTGGCTGTACTGGGCGGTGAGCTTGGCGGTGGCGAAGGCGCCGATGAAGTGGCGCCGGGCCCAGAGCTGGCGGACGTACTCGGGCAGGGAGGGGCGGGCGCCGCTGACCGTGAGGCCGTGCCGGGCGGCCAGGGCCGCGAGGTCGTCGTCGGCCGGGACCGGGGCCGCGGGCGGTGTGTGGAGAACCTGGCTCACATCCGCTGCTTTCGTTCGGGGGGAGGGGGTGCGTGCGTCCGGGCTGGCGCCGGGTCCGCGTCGCCTGGCGTTTCCTTACGCGTCTCTTCACGTTTTCTTACGTCGGGACGGGACCGTATCGTCGCAACGTGAGAGTAGGCCCAATCGACGTCGGAACGCAACCGTTTCGTCGTAACGCCCTATGCTGGAAGGTATGACGACGAACGCCGACGAGCCCCAGACGCGTCCGCGCCGACGGACCCCCGCCGGGGCCGCCGTACTCCGGGAGGACGTGACCGAGGCGATCCGGGCCGCCGTCTTCGAGGAACTGGCGGCCAGCGGCTACGCCCGCATGTCCATCGAGGGCATCGCACGCCGCGCCGGGGTCGGCAAGACCGCCGTCTACCGCCGCTGGCGCTCCAAGCTGCACCTCGTCCTCGACGTCGTCTCGGCGCTCGCCGTGATGGGCCTGCCCGTCCCGGACACCGGCTCCCTGGAGGGCGACCTGCGGCTGCTCTACGAGCTCACCTCGCGCGCGCTGCGCCACCCCGTCGCCTCGCAGATCATCCCCGACCTCCAGGCCGAGGCGGCCCGCAACCCCGACATCGCCGAAGCCATGCAGAAGGCCCTGCGCGACGGCCAGGCGGGTGTCGCCAGCAAGATCATCGCAGCGGCCGGACAGCGCGGCGAACTCCGCCCGGGCGTCAACGAGGAACTGGCCCTCGACCTGATCTCCGGCCCCCTGTACTGGCGCTCCGTCGTGATCCGCAGCCCGAAACTCCCCAAGGGCTACCTGCCCGCCCTGGCCACGGCGACGGCGGCGGCACTGAAGGCGCTCTGAGGCACATCGCCGCCCGCGGCCCGGCCGGTCAGCCCGCCAGGCTCCGGGCCAGCCCCGCCAGATCCGTCGCGCTCAGCACCCGCCCGTCGAACCCGGGCAGCGGCACGTGCAGGGTCTCGGTCCAGCGGGCCGGTACGGCGTGGATGCCGTGGACGGCTCCGGCCAGGCCGCCGGTGACGGCCGCCACGGTGTCCGTGTCGCCGCCCAGGTCGACGGCCGCGCGCACCGCTTCCTCGTACGAGGACGTGGTCCGCAGCGCCCAGACGGCGGAGCCCAGACAGGGCCGGACGGCACCGTTGAACTCGGTGGCGAGATCCGGGTGCCAGTCGGGTGCCAGGACCACCGCGTACCGTTCCCGGTGATCGGGATGAACAGACCGCAGTGCCTCCGGTACGGCGGCGAGCGGATCGCCACCGTCCAGGGCGACCCGCACCAGCTCGTGGAAGACGGCCGTGCCCTCCCAGGCCGCCCGGTCCCCGTGGGTGAGCGCGGCCAGACGGCGGGCGGCGTCCATCGTGGCCTCCCGCCCCAGGGCGGCGAAGCGCACGGCGGAAGGCGCCGCCCGCATCAACGCCCCGTTCCCGGCCGCACGTCCATTGCCCTGGAAGCGCAGCGCCGCCGCCAGGTCCCACGGGTCGCCGCTGCCGAGCACCGCCTCCGTCTGGAGACCGATGTCCTTCGGATCGGCGGCGGCCCACCGCTGGAACCGCCGGAACACGTCCGGGAGGTCCAGTCCGCCGTGCTCCAGCAGCGACTCGGCGACCAGCACGGCCATCTGCGTGTCGTCGGTCGCCTCGCCGGGGTCCCAGCCGCCGCCCCCGCACATCTCCCCGCCCTGCCCGGCCTGCGGGAAGCGGGCGGAGAAGGCGCCCTCGGGCCCGAACTCGAAGGGGGCGCCCAGGGCGTCGCCGACGGCGGAGCCCACGACGGCGCCGACCGCGCGTTCGACGCGTTCGGCTCGCTCGGCACGGAGGGGATCGGTCACCCGGGCAGCGTACGGGCGTTGGGCCTTCGGCGGGTGGTCAGGAGCGGGCCGCCTCCGGGTGGAATCGCAGCCAGCCCTCCCAGGCTGAGGTGATCATGTCCTCGATGTCGTACTTGGCCTGCCAGCCGAGTTCGACGGCGATGCGGTCGGCGGAGGCGACGACGCGGGCGGGGTCGCCGGGGCGGCGGGGGGTGACCGTCGGGGGGTGGTCGTAGCCGGTGACGGCGTTGATGCGGTCGATCATCTCGCGGACCGAGACCCCCTCACCGCGGCCGATGTTGAAGGTCAGGTCGATGCCGGGGGAGGACTGGAGGGCGCGGGCGGTGGCCACATGGGCCTCGGCGAGGTCCACGACATGGATGTAGTCGCGGACGCAGGTGCCGTCCGGGGTCGGGTAGTCGTCGCCGAAGATGCGCGGCGAGGCGTTCTCCGAGAGCTTTTCGAAGACCATCGGGATGAGGTTGTGGACGCCCGTGTCGGCGAGCTCCGGGCCGGCCGCGCCCGCCACGTTGAAGTAGCGCAGCGACGCCGTGGACAGCCCCGTGGCCCGGCCCGTGGCCCGCACCAGCCACTCGCCGGCCAGCTTGGTCTCGCCGTACGGGGACATCGGCGCGCACGGCGTCTCCTCGGTCAGCAGCTCCCCGTGGCGCGCGGTGTCCGGCATGCCGTACACGGCCGCCGAGGACGAGAACACGAAGGACGCGACACCGGCCTCCGTCGCCGCCTCCAGCAGGACCCGCAGGCCCTCCACGTTCTCCCGGTAGTAGTGCAGCGGGCGGTCCACCGACTCGCCCACCTGCTTCTTGGCCGCGAGGTGGACGACGCCGGTGACGGAGTGCTCGGCCAGGGTGCGCGCCAGCCGGACGCCGTCCAGGGTGGAGCCCGCCACCAGCGGGACCCCGTCCGGGACGCGGTCGGCGATGCCGCTGGACAGGTCGTCGTACACCACGGCCTGTTCCCCCGCCTCCGTCATCGCCCGCACGACGTGCGCCCCGATGTAACCGGCGCCGCCGGTGATCAACCAGGTCATGTGAGGCCGTCTCCTCGTTCCGTGGCCCTCGTTCCGTGGCCCGCGGCTCGTGGTGCGTGCGTCGGTCGCCGGGCCGGCGCCACTTCTCAGTGAAGCAGGCGGCGCGGCAGTCCGCGCAAAAGCCCTCAGCGGAAAGCACCGCGTCCGTCACAGGGGCGGCGTCGTTGTACCTGATGAAATGCAATCGCGGGAATGGCGGGTGTTCGCCCGCTAATGGGGGCTCAGTGCTCGATGCGGAAGACGGCCGGAGGAGGAGCGGGGTTCAGTCACGGGCGGGGGCTCCGCGACCGGGGGCCGGGTGGAGCGCCACAGCCGGGTGAGGGAGAGCACGGCGGCCGTCGCGAGGAGCCCGTTGCGCAGCAGCATCAGCAGGCAGCCCGTCCAGGTGCACCCCATGACCTCGCGGTACAGCGTGGGATAGGCGACGGCGCTGACCGCGCTCGCCGCCACCACCAGCGCGGCCACCGGGCGCTGGACGGTGTGCCGGGAGGTCAGGCAGACGGCGGCCAGACCGAGCAGCCAGACCATGTACTGGGGGCTGATGACCCGGCTGGTGACGGTGAACAGCAGCACGGCGCACAGCGCGGCGTCGTAGGGCGTCGCCTCGCTCCAGTGCCGGGCCCGTACCCGCCACAGCACCAGCAGCGCGAAGGCGACCGCCGTGAGCGCGAGGGAGGCGTCGGCGACGGCGGAGACGTGCGGGCCGAGCAGCTCGACCGCGCCGTACCGGTAGCGGGCCCGGCCGGGCCAGCCCGCGTGGGTGGCGAGGCTGAGCGCGGTCCCGCCGAGGGATTCGATCTGGACGCCCCGGCTCCCCTGCTGACGCACAAAGGCCAGGGGATTGTCGAACAATCCGGCGAGGATTCCGAAGACGAGCGCCCCCGCGCCCGCCGCCCACGTCCACGCCGACCGCGTCGCACGCCCCCTGGGCACCCCGAGCAGCACCAGAATCGGCCACACCTTCACCAGCCCGCCCAGCGCCGCGAACACCCCGCCCACGCGCGGGGAGCGCGACAACGTCAACAGGGAGATGACGGCGAACGCCGTGACCTGCACGTCGTACCGCGCGAGCGGCACGTGCAGCAGCAGCGGCAGGGCACCGACCCACAGCGCCGCCCCGCCCAGGCTGCGGCCGGGCCGGGTACCCGCGCGGGCCAGCACCAGCGCGATCAGCGCGTCGGCGGCGAGCGTGAGCGCCACGAACGCCTGGAAATAGGTCAGTCCGGGCACCAGCCCCGGCGCCAGCAGCACCGCGCCCGCGCCCGGCGGGTACTGCCACAGCTTGTCGTGCGCCGGGAAGGCACCCCCGGACAGGGTCACGTACCAGTTGAAGTACAGCCGCCACACCTCGCGCGCCACCGAGCCCCGCCCCAGGAGGGGAGCGGAGTTGTGGGCGAGCAGCCACAGCATCGCGGCACGGGTGGTCAGCCAGACGACGGCGAGGGAGAGCAGACGGCGGTTCATCCCTCGGAGCGTAGGCCGCGAGTATGGAGTATTCATGTCGATACGCCGTCAATACACACCAAATATTGGCTAATCGCAAAAGATCGGGCCGTGGTGAACTTTCGTCCCCTGGTCAACCCGGAGTCGAGCCGTGCCCGTCGCCGGGCGGCGGTGGCCGTTCCCACGGCCGTGATGCTCGCGCTCGGACTGTGGGGGATCGACCGCGGCGGCATGTGGCGCGACGAGGCGGTCACCTTCCAGGTGGCACGGCGCACGGTGCCGCAGATCTGGCGCCTGCTGCACGGGGTCGACGCGGTGCACGGCCTGTACTACCTGCTCATGCACGCCGTCCTCGCCCTCCACCCCGGCGAGGTCCTGCTCCGGCTGCCGTCGGTGTGCGCGGCGGCGCTGGCCACGGGCCTGGTCGCCGCGCTCGGCACCCGGCTGGCCCGGCCCCGCGTCGGACTGTGGGCCGGACTGCTGTACGCGGTCACGCCGATGGTCGGGCACTACGCGCAGGAGGGCCGCTCCTACGCCCTGGTCGCGGCCGGTGCGGCGGGGGCCACCCTGCTCCTGGTGCGGGCGGTGCAGGACGGCGGCCGGACCTGGTGGGCGTACGGCACGGTCCTCGGCGTCACCTGCTGGCTGCACGAACTCGCGGTCCTGCTGCTGCTCGCCCACGCAGGGACGCTCGCGCTGGCCCGGGTGCCGGCCGGGGTGTGGCGGGGATGGGGCCGCGCGGCCGGGGCCGTGACGCTGGCGCTGCTGCCGATGGTGGTGGTCTCGCACGCCCAGTCCGCGCAGCTCGCCTGGGTGCGGGAGCCGACGGTGGAGACCGCGGGGGCGTTGCTGCGGGAGTTCGCGGGACCGACCTCCGGCGTGTACTGGGCCTGCCTGGCCCTGGCGGTCCTCGGGCTGACGCGGCTCGTGGGCGGCCGCGGGGAGCTGACGTGCGCGGCGGTGGCGCTGCCGCTGGCGGTGGTGCCACCGACGGTCCTCATGCTGGCCTCACGCCTGACCCCGCTCTACGTCGACCGGTACGTGCTGTACGCGCTCGCGGGGGCGCCGCTGCTGGTGGCGGCCGGGGCGGACCGGGTGGCCGAGCTGCTGGGCCGCGTCGGCCGTACGGCCGGACCGCTCGGACGCACCGATCGTACGACCGGACCGCTGAGGCCCGGCCGCCGCCAGAATCCGCGCGTCCGCGCCCCCCTCCTCACCCTCGCCGGCGTCCTCGCCGTCGCCCTCGCCTTCGTCCACCAGCTCCCGGTCCTCCGCCAGGACCGCTCCCCGGACCACCGCCCCGACAACCTCGCCGCCATGTCCACGGACGCCGCCCGCGAACTGCGCCCCGGCGACCCCGTGCTCTTCCTGCCGTCCCACGCGCGGAGCACCGCGCTGGCCTACCCGGCGGGCTTCCGCGGCATCCGGGACGTGGCGCTCGCGGCGGGCGCGCCCGCGTCCGGCACGCTGTACGGGCGTGAGGTGGACCCGGACCTGCTGCGCCGCAGGCTGGCCGGGCTCGACCGGGTCTGGGTCGTCGCCGAGAAGCGCTTCGTCCGCTCGCCCTGGTACCCCGGCGACCCCACCGACCGGGCGAAACTGGACCTCGTGCGGGACCGGTTCGCGCTGCGGGAGGAACAGGCACGCGACGGGGTGGTGCTGCGGCTCTACGTCCGCAGGACCCTGGCTACGGGCAGCCTGGTTCGTCCAGTGCGGCTGCGTCCAGGGCGGTGGTGAGCCGGTCGAGACGGGTGCGCAGCTCGCTGATCTCCGCCAGGTCGAAGCCGGTCGCCTCGGCGATGCGGCGCGGCACCTTCAAGGCTCGCTCGCGCAGCGCCGCGCCCTCCTCGGTCAGTCGCACCTCCACCGAGCGCTCGTCGCGGGCGCTGCGCTCCCGGCGCACCAGGCCGGCCGCCTCCAGCCGCTTGACCAGCGGGGAGAGCGTGCCGGAGTCCAGGCGCAGGTGTTCGCCCAGCTTCTTGACCGGCAGGTCGCCGTGCTCCCACAGCACCAGCATCACCAGGTACTGCGGGTAGGTGAGACCGAGGTCCTTGAGGACCACGCGGTAGACGCCGTTGAAGGCGCGGGACGCGGCGTGCAGGGAGAAGCAGATCTGGCGGTCCAGGTGGAGCCAGTCGGCCTCGGGGGCAGGGGCGGGGGTAGGCGCGGAGGACGGGGTGGCGGTCATGGCTCCAGGATAGCTCTTGCGAGTCATTCAGTTGTGCACAACTGAGTTGTGTGCTCTACTTGTGGTCGTGAGGCGGCCCACCGAGGAGCCGCCGGAACGTGACTTCGAGAGGGATGGTCATCCATGGACGCGCTCTACACCGCTGTCGCCACCGCCACCCACGGCCGCGATGGTCGCGCCGTGTCCTCCGACGGCAAGATCGACCTCAAGCTGGCCCCGCCGGTGGAGCTGGGCGGCAACGGCGAGGGCACCAACCCCGAGCAGCTCTTCGCCGCCGGTTACGCCGCCTGCTTCGGCAGCGCCCTCGGCCTGGTCGGCCGGCAGGCCAAGGTGGACGTCAGCGAGGCCGCGGTGACCGCCGAGGTCGGCATCGGCAAGCAGGGCGAGGGCTTCGGCCTGAAGGTGACGCTGCGCGTGGAGCTGCCCGACACCGTGGACGAGGCGACCGGCCGCAAGCTGGTGGAGACCGCCCACCAGGTCTGCCCCTACTCCAACGCCACCCGCGGCAACGTCGAGGTCGACCTCGTCATCGAGTAACCCCGGTCACCTGACGGTGGTTCACCTCATCGAGTGAACCTCTCGCCCGGCGTGCCCCTGCGCGGGCACCGGCAGCGCACGCCGGACGAGAGGTTCCAGCAGCAGCGGCACCCCGACCACCGGCAGCAGCCAGGCCAGCACGATCAGCCGGTCGCCCCAGATGTTGATGTCGGGGTGCGCGGCCTGGGTGAGGATCCCGGTGCCCGCGGTCGCCAGCAGGAAGCAGCCGAACGCGCGCCGCCTGAGCGCGCCCCGCGCCCCGGCCGCCAGCGCCGCCAGGAACAGCGGCTCCCACAGCTGCCGCCGGATCCACTCCAGCCAGAAGCCGGCCTCCAGATGCTCCAGGTCCCGCCATGGGCGGACCCGGTCCGGGCGGGAGAAGTGGCCGGTGAGCAGGTCCTGGACGCTCTCCGCTTCGGACGGGTAGTGCAGCAGCCCGGCCAGCAGCACCGTCCCCAGCGCGGCGCAGCAGCCCACGGCCGCGATCGCCGTCACCCCGCGCCCCGCGGCCCGCCCGTGCCGCCTGCGCCGTACCGCGATGGCGGCGCCCGCGACGGCCAGGCACGCCCCGAGGAACAGCGCCTGCGAGTGCTTCACCGGGAACAGCGCGAGCAGGGCGCCGGCGGTCAGCGCCACCCCGGTCCTGGCCCGGCCGGTCAGGGCCAGCGCGCAGCCCCACAGCGCGGCCAGGGTCAGCGCCAGCAGCAGGCCCTCGGTCATCGGGCGCATGGCGGTCGGACCGCACGGCAGCACGTAGAACAGCACCTGGCCGGTCAGGGCGAGCGACGCGGGGACGGACAGGGTGCGCAGGGTCAGGAAGACGAGCACTCCGCCCGCGACCGTGACGACGACACTCGCCGCCCACACCCCCCAGGTCACCCCGAACACCGTGACGAACGGCACCAGGAACACCGGATAGCCGGGCCGTGTCTCGAAGAACCGGCGCAGCCGCGGGCCCACGAACGGCGCGACGTGCCCGTCCGTCTGCCCGGCTCGCAGCCGCCGGTCCACCAGTCGCCGCTCGTCGGCCCGGCACTGGGCGAACACCTGCTCGGTGGGGTCCGGCCGGTGGTAGCGCACCACGTTGACGCTCTGGCCCCGGAGCGCCAGGGACGCCCGGCCCTCGCACACCCAGTCGACGGTGTCGGCCGCCGCCGCACGCTTGTCCTCACCGCTCAGACTCAGCGCGTACGAGACGTAGCTCTTCGAGTCGGGGGTGTCTCGGCCGGTGACGTCGGCGAGCTGGAGCAGGGCGAACACCGCGCCCAGGACCAGGACCCAGGTGCGCGGCCTCATGTCGACGCGAGCAGGTCGTGACCGGCGGCCGGACCGGGCACCAGGCCGGCCTCCGGCTCCGGCATCGGCTCGCCCAGCATCAGCGTCCGCACCACCCGCTCGGCGGCCCGCCCGTCGTCGAACTCGCAGAACCGGGTCCGGAAGTCGGCCCGCAGCCGCGCCGACTCCTCGTCCCGCCACGCCCCCGAGGCGAACAGCCACGCCAGCTCCCGGTAGGAGCGCGACACATGGCCCGGCGCCTCCGCCGTGATGTCCAGGTAGGCGCCCCGGCTCGCCACGTACGCCGGCCAGTCGTCGGCGTGCACGACGATCGGCCGGTCGAGGTTGGCGTAGTCGAACATCAGGGCCGAGTAGTCGGTGACCAGCGCGTCGGAGGCGAGCATGACCTCCTCCACGTGCGGTTCGTCCGTCGCGTCCACCAGCACGCCCCGCCGGTGCAGTTCGGCGAGGCCCAGCCCGCGCGCGGGACCCGCGGCGACGGTGGGGTGCAGCCGGACCACCAGGGTGTGGCCCTCGCCGAGGTCGGCGGCGAACCGGGCCAGGTCCACGCGGTCGACGTGGCCGCCCCGGCGGTAGTCGCGGCGGGTCGGCGCGTACAGCACGACCGTGTGCTCCTCAGGGATGCCGTGCCGGACCCGGAACCCCGCCCCGTCGCCGGGCGCCGCGTTGACGAGGGCGTCGTTGCGCGGGCTGCCGGTGCGGACCGAGGTGAAGTGGCAGGGGTAGGCCCGCTCCCACACCAGCTCCGAATGGCGGTTGGCGACCAGACTGTGGTCCCAGCGGTCGGCCCGGCGCAGCATCTGCGGAACGTCGAAGCCGTACCGGGCACCGGGCTTGCCCAGCAGGTCGGCGCCCATGTACTTGAGGGGGGTGCCCTGATGGGTGTGGATGTACATGCTGCCGGCCCGCTTGACCAGGGTGCCGGGCCAGTTGACGTTGTTGACGAAGAACGTCGCCCGCGCGGTGACGTCCAGGTAGCGCGGGGAGTCGACGAGCACGTACTCGACGTCCGGGGGCAGCCGCCGCGCCTCCTCCGCGTCCCCGACCACCCACACCCCCCGGATGTGCGGCGCGAACTCGCGCGCCGCGCGGTACACGGCCGCCGGGTCGCCGAGCACCCCCTTGTGGGAGAACGCCGAGTACACGGCGAGGTCCGGGTCCAGCGGGCGGCGGGCGTGCAGCCCGGCCAGCCCCCGCCTGGCCCGTCCGCCCACCGCCTTGCGGGCCTCCAGACCGCGCCGCCCGAGCTCCCGGCCGGCCCGCCCGGCCTGCCGCTTGACCTGGTACATCGCGTAGCCGCCCGTCAGCAGCCGGACCTCCCCGTCGACCCGGGCGCCCTCGGGCCGGTGCCGCGCGAACATCCGGGCCGTGCGCTTGAAGAACTCCGCCTTGTCGGAGGGCGGCAGCCGGTCCGGCTTGGCCAGGATGTCCAGGCAGTGCTCGCCCATCTTGCGGTGCAGATAGGGCCGCCAGGCCGCGAGAGCGGGCCGGGAGCCGACGAACGCGAAGACCCGCTCGTACTGGTCGTGGATGTCGAAGTGCTTGCGGCTGGTGGTGGACAGGATGTTGCCCTGGCGGCGCTGGCGGTAGTCCAGGCAGATCCGGTCCAGGGCCGCGATCCGCCCGGCGCTGAGCATGACCGGGAAGGTCCAGGGGGTGTCCTCGTAGTAGCCCGGCGGGAACTCGAAGCCGTTCTCCTCGACGAAGTCCCGCCGGTAGACCTTGTTCCACACCACCATCAGCAGGTCGAGGATCTGCGGGTACTCGGCCGCCGTGAAGGTGCCGGGCCCGGCCTCCGTGAGCAGGTGGGCGAGGACGTTGCGGCGGGTCCCGCCCCACCAGTAGGTGCGCGCGTAGTCGAAGACCAGCACGTCCGGGTCCCCGGACTCCGCCAGCCGGTCGGCGATGGCGCCCAGCGCGCCGGGGGTGAGGGTGTCGTCGCTGTCGAGGAAGAAGAGGAAGTCGCCGGTCGCACGGGGCAGTCCGGCGTTGCGGGCCCGGCCGAGGCCGACGTTCTCCGGCAGGTGCAGCACCTTCACGCGCGGGTCCCGGGCCGCGTACTCGTCGAGGATGGCGCCGCAGCCGTCCGGAGAGCAGTCGTCCACGGCGATCAGCTCCAGGTCCGTGAAGGACTGCTCCAGAACCGAGTCGAGGCACTCGCGCAGGAATCCCTGCACCTTGAAACAGGGGACGATGACGCTGAAGCGGGGCACGGCGGGTCAGCTCCTCACGAGGGTCGCGGCGGCGGGGGCGGGGATGCGCTCCGCGAGCGGGATCACCGGCGGGATCGCCTCCGGCGGCTCACCGAGCAGCACCCGCCGTACGACGCGCTCGGCGGCCCGGCCGTCGTCGAACTCGCAGAACCGCCGCCGGAACGCGGCCCGCAGCTCCCGGGCCTCGGGCCCCGCGTAGGAACCGTCACGGAAGACCCGGGCCAGCTCCTCGGGCGTACGGGCGACCGGGCCGGGCGGCGCGGCCATCAGGTCGAAGTAGACGCCCCGGGTCTCCTGGTAGACCTCCCAGTCGTCGGCGTACACCACGATCGGCCGGTCGAGGTTGGCGTAGTCGAACATGATCGACGAGTAGTCGGTGACCAGCGCGTCGGCGGCCAGGCACACATCCTCCGAGGAGCGGTGCGCGGTGACGTCGATGATCCGGCCGCTGCTCCCGCCGAGCCCCCGGTCGTAGAAGTAGTGGGCGCGCAGCAGCACGACCACGTCCTCACCCGCGGCCTCGCAGAAGGCCTCCAGGTCGAGGCCGGTCTCGAAGCCGGTGTGGTGGTCGCGGTGGGTGGGGGCGTACAGGACGGCGGTCGCGTCCTGGGGGACACCCAGCTCGCGCCGGATCCGGGTGACGTCCTCGCCGGTCGCCGTGCAGAAGACGTCGTTGCGCGGATAGCCGTACTCCAGCGCCTCGTACGAACCGGGGAAGGCACGCTCCCACATCTGCGTGGAGTGGCGGTTGGAGGAGAGGTTGAAGTCCCAGCGGTCCACCCGGCCGAGCAGCTTGGCGAAGCTGCCGGTCTGCGCGGCCACCACCGGGTACGTCGACTGGTCCACGCCCATCTTCTTCAGCGGGGTCCCGTGCTGGGTCTGCACGTGCACGCTGCCCGGCCGCTTGACCACGCCCTCGGCGAAGTTGGCGTTGTTGACCAGGTACTTGGCCCGGGCCAGCACCTCCCAGTAGCGGCGGCTGCCGATCACCGCGTACTCGACGCCCCTGGGCATGGCGTGTTCCTGGCCGGGCTCGACCAGGAACACCGACCGGATGTGCGGGGCGAGTTCCCGGGCCTTGGCGTGGATCGCGGCCGGACTGCAGGCGTAGCCGCGGCCCCAGTAGGCGCAGTACACGGCGAGGTTCGCATCCAGCGGGCGGCGCAGGTCACGCGCGTACCGCAGACGCGTGCGCAGCGCGCGCGGGCGCGGTACGGCCTCGACGGCCCGTGCCGCCCCCTGGTTGGCGCCCCGCAGCGCGCGGAACGCCGTGTACGCCCCCGCCGCCAGCAGCCGGTGCTGCACGCCCAGGCTGCCGCCCGGCACCCGGAAGCCGGCCGGACGGTGCCGCCGGTACAGGCGGCATGCCCGGCGGAAGAAGACCCGGCGCCCGGCGGGCAGCCGCTCGGGCCGGGAGGCCGTCTTCAGCACGACCGCGAAGAGCTGCTCGAACAGCGCCCGCATCCGCTCGGCGGGCAGCTCCCGCTCGGCCGCCCCGGTCAGCACCAGCTCGACCTGGTCGAGGAGTTCGTGCTGGTGCGGCCCCGGCAGGTTGAGCCGGCTGCCCTGCCGCCGCAGCCGGTGCCGCAGCACGACCGCACGCAGCACCGCGATCCGCTCGGCGGCGAGCGTGGTCAGACCGCCCCAGCCGAGGTCCGTGAAGTGGGCCTCGGGAAAGGCCAGCCCCTGCCCGGTGACGAAGGAGCGGCGGTAGGCGGCGCTCCACGGCGGCAGCTGCACGCCGGTGACCCGCGGTGCCCGGTCCGGGGCGAAGGCCCCCTCCGGAGCCCTCGCCAGCAGCGGCTGCGCCGGATTGCTCGGCTCGCCGTCCCACCAGGGGGTCCGCAGGTGCTCGAAGTACAGCACGTCGACGTCCCCCGTCTGAGCCAGCCGCGCGTCGAGCCTGGCCAGCGCCCCGGGTACGAGGACGTCGTCACCGTCGAGGAACAGCAGATACGCGCCGGTCGCCGCCCGCACCCCGGCGTTGCGCGCCCCGCCGCGGCCGGCCGAGGGCGGCGAGTGGACCGGGATCACCCGGGAGTCCCGCTCGGCGTATCCGGCGGCGACGTCGGCGGCCGGGGTGTCGGGCCCGTCGCAGACCGGGATCAGCTCCAGGTCGCCGAAGGACTGGGCGAGGACCGAGTCCAGTGCCTGGGACAGCCGGCCGGCGACCCCATGGGACGGGACGATGATGCTGAAGCGGGGCATTCTGCTCTTTCTGTTCTCTGTCCTGGCGCCAGTCGTTGCCGTTCTGGGACGTCCTGGGCTCAGGCCGTACGGGTGCGACCGGGCCGCCCGGCCGGCCGCCAGGTGGACGGCCGGGACGGAGTGGGCCGCGAGGTGCTGTGGGGCATGGGAACTCCCGGAATGACAAACGGCGTTCAGCGGCTCTCGGTGACGGGGACGGGGCCGGAAGCTTGCGGCACGGTGGCGAGCGGAGCGCGCATGGGCGCCGACACCGCCGACGGCACCGGGTTGCGGTGCTCCAGCGGCACGACCCTCGGCAGCCCCGCCGGCTCGCCCAGCACGACGTGCCTTACGACCCGCTCGGCGGCCCGTCCGTCGTCGTGCGGGCAGAAGCGCTCACGGAACGCGGCGCGCAGCTGGGTGGAGCGGGAGCCGCGCCAGTGGCCGGTGGCGAAGATGTCGATCAGCTCGTCCTCGGTGCGCGCGACCGCGCCCGGCGGGAAGGCGCGCAGGTCGAAATAGGTGCCGCGGGCCGCGTCGTACGCCTCCCAGTCACCGGTGTGCACGACGATCGGCCGGTCGAGGTTGGCGTAGTCGAACATGATCGGCGAATAGTCGGTGAGCAGTGCGTCGGAGGCGACGCAGAGCTGCTCGACGCTGGGGTGGCCGCTGACGTCGATGAGCCGGCCGTCGATGATCCGGCCGCCCTCGCCCAGGGACGCGCCGTGCCGGTCGTGGCCGCGGGCCAGGATCACATGGCGCGGGCCCAGCCGGCGCAGGATCCGCTCCAGGTCGAGGGCGGGGCGTTGGGTGCGGCGGTAGTCGCGGTGGGCGGGGGCGTACAGGATCGCGATCGCGCCCCGCGGGATGCCGAGCGACTCGCGCAGCCGGGTGACGTCGGCGGAGGTGGCCCGCTGGAGGACGTCGTTGCGCGGACTGCCGTACTCCAGCGTGGTGTAGCGGCCGGGGTGGACGCGCTCCCAGGTCAGGGTGGAGTGGCGGTTGGCGGACAGGACGTAGTCCCACGTGTCGACGCCCTCGAGGAGTTCCTCGAAGTCCGTGTCCCGGGCGGCCGCCGGACGCTCCTGGAGGTCGAGGCCCATGTGCCCCAGCGGGGTGCCCTGCTGGGTCTGCACGAAGACCTGGCCGCGGCGCTTGACCAGCCGGCGGTCGAAGCTGACGTTGTTGACCAGGTACCTGGAGCGGGCCAGCGCCGTCCAGTAGGCGGCGGTGCCCGGGCGCAGCCTGCGGGTGCCCGGCGGGACGGTGTGCTGGTGCTCGGGGCGGGCGATCCAGGCGGTGCGCACGTGCGGGGCGTGCGTGCGGAACGCGGCCTCCAGGGCGCCCGGCTCGCAGCCGTACCCGCGGTCCCCGTACGCGGCGAACACCGCGCGGTCGGCGCGCAGCGGAAGGCGCAGCTGGATCCGGTAGTGCAGCCGGAGCGCGGCGCCCCGCACGGCACGGACGCACCTGGCGGCCGCTCTGCGTGTGCGGCGGACCGCCGAAGCGGTGGACCGGAGGGCGCCGTAGGTGTGGTGCAGGCCCAGGCGGACCAGGGTGTGGCGGAGGCGGACGCGCACAGGGGCGGGGGCGCCGGGGGCGCGGTAGCGGCGCAGATGGGCGCGGGCCAGGCGCAGGAACTCGGCGCGGGTGCCGCGCGGCAGCCGGTCGCGGCGCGTGTACACCGTCACGAGGTGGTCGGCCATGCGGCGGAACAGCTCCGGCCGCCACCGGGCGAGCTCCGGCCGCTCCTCGACGTGCGCGAACACCCGGTCGTACTGCTCGAAGACGTCGAAGTGCTTGCGGCTGGTGGTGCGCAGGATGCTGCCCTGGCGGCGCTGCCGGTAGTGCACGCACACCCGGTCGAGCGTGGCGATCGACCCGGCCGTCATCAGCACCGGGAAGGTCCAGGGGGTGTCCTCGTAGTAGCCCGGCGGGAAGCGGAAGCCCTCACGTTCGACGAACTCCCGCCGGCAGGCCTTGTTCCAGGCCACCATCAGCACCTTCAGCAGTCCCGGGCGGTCCTCGAGGCGGAAGGGGGCCGGGCCCTGCTCGGCCAGCAGGAGCGCGACCTTGTTGCGGACCGCCTCGCCCGTCCAGTAGGTGCGCGCGTAGTCGTAGACCAGGACGTCCGGCTCCCCGGTCGCCTTGATCCGGTCGGCGATCGCGCGCAGCGCGTCCGGGGTGAGGGTGTCGTCGCCGTCCAGGAACACCAGGTAGTCGCCCCTGGCCAGCGCCAGGCCCGCGTTGCGGGCGCGGCCCAGCCCCTGGTTCTCGGGCAGGTGCACCGCCCGCACGCGCGCGTCCCGGGCCGCGTACTCGTCGATGATCGTCCCGCAGGCGTCCGGCGAGCGGTCGTCCACGGCGATCAGTTCGAGATCGGGATACGACTGCGAGAGCACCGAGTCCAGGCACTCGGACAGGTACGCCTGGACCTTGTACGCGGGGACAATGACACTGAACCTGGGCAAGGGACATCCATGGGTCGGTCGGCGCGGGCGTTCTGCCCGGGAACGGCCAATGGAGTGACCTGGTTACGGTTTGTACGGCATGTGGGGGACATCCCGGTGAACGAAAAGGGGCGGGCCGGTGTCCCGGCCCGCCCCTCCAACAGGGCTGTCAGGCGCGCCTGCTCGACCGTCTACTTGACCGCGCCCGCCATCACGCCCGTCACGAACTGCCGCTGGAACGCGAAGAACACGGCCAGCGGGATCACCATGGAGATGAACGCTCCGGGTGCCAGGACGTCGATGTTGTTGCCGAACTGGCGTACCTGCGTCTGGAGCGCGACCGTGATCGGCTGGCTGCCGGACTTGGTGAACACCAGCGCGACCAGCATGTCGTTCCACACCCACAGGAACTGGAAGATGCCCAGGCTGGCGATGGCGGGCCCGCCCAGCGGCATCACCACCCGCGCGAACAGGCGCAGTTCACCCGCGCCGTCCAGCCGGGCCGCCTCCAGCAGCTCGCGCGGGATCTCCGCGAAGAAGTTCCGCAGCAGGAACACCGCGAAGGGCAGACCGAAGCCCACGTGGAACAGGACCACCCCGAAGATCGTCCCGAACAGGCCGATCTTGCCGAACAGTTCGGCGATCGGGATCAGCGCGACCTGCACCGGCACGACCAGCAGGCCCACCACGGCCAGGAACCACCAGTCGCGGCCCGGGAACTCCATCCACGCGAAGGCGTAACCCGCGAGGGAGCCGATGACCACGACCAGGACGGTCGCCGGGACGGTGATCAGGACGGTGTTCCACAGCGAACTGGTGATGTCGCTGTTCTCCAGCAGCTTCTGGTAGCTGTCGAAGGTGAGTTGGGACGGCTTGCTGAAGACGTGCCACCAGCCGGTCGCACTCATGTCCTCCGGTGCGCGCAGCGAGGAGACGAGCAGGCCGATGGTCGGCACCAGCCAGAACAGACCGACGACGATCAGGAAGACGCGGACCAGTCCGCCCCCGAGCTTCTCCACGAGCCTGGAGCCCAGCGACTGCCTGGCCTTCACGGTCTCGACGGGTTTCACCTCGCCCAGACTTCCGGCATGCGTGGTCATCGCCTCACCTCCCGCCTGAGCCTTCTGATGTTGAACAGCATCACGGGGATCACCAGCAGCAACAGGAACACCGCGATCGCGCTCGCGATGCCCGGCTGGCTCTCCGCGAAGCCCTTTCGGTACAGCTCCAGGGCGAGCACGTTGGCGTCGTCCTGGGAGGAGCCCGGCGCGATGATGAAGACCAGGTCGAAGACCTTCAGCACGTTGATCATCAGGGTGACGACGACGACCGCGAGGACCGGTGCGAGCAGTGGGACGGTGACCTTGCGGAACACCTGCCATTCGTTGGCCCCGTCCACCCGGGCGGCCTCCAGCAGTTCCCGGGGCACACCCGCGAGCCCGGCCGCGATCAGCACCATCGCGAAGCCCGCCCACATCCAGACGTACGAGCCGATGATGGCCGGGGTGACCAGCGACGGGCCGAGCCAGTCGACGCCGTTGTACGGCTCCTTGAAGTTGCTCGCGGGCAATCGGAGTCGGGCCCCGTCCGCCGCTGCGGGCAGGGTGAACGTGCCGTCGCCGGCGGCCTTCGTGGAGGCCACCACCTTGCCGTCCTTGACCGCCTCGATCCGCATGCCCGGGTAACCCAGCTCGGACGGATCGGGAGCGCCCAGCTTGCCGACGCCCTTGCCCCGGGTGAAGTCCTGCCAGGTCGTGCCGGTGATCTTCCCGGATTCCGGTTTCGCCGCCGCCGCCTTCTTTGCGCTGTCCGGCATCTGGTCGGGGGCCACGCCGACCAGCGGCAGGGTGACGACCTGGCCGGTGTGCACGGGCGACGAGGTGATGAAACCGCCCCCGTCGGTCTTCAGCGGCGACTCGCGGCCCGGGTGCGCCTTCGGGAACGCCGACGACTGGGCGAAGGTGTCGTGGACACCCACCCACACCGCGTTGGCGACGCCCTTGTCCGGGTCCTGGTCGTACACCAGCCGGAAGATGATCCCGGCCGCCAGCATCGAGATCGCCATCGGCATGAAGACGACCAGCTTGAACGCCGTGCCCCAGCGCACCCGTTCGGTCAGCACCGCGAAGATCAGACCCAGCGCGGTGGAGACCGTCGGCGCGAACACCACCCAGATGATGTTGTTCTTCAGGGCGGTGCGGATGCCGTCGTCGGTGAACAGGGCCTTGTAGTTGTCGACTCCGGCGAACCCGTCGCCGTTCGCGTTGTAGAAGCTGCGGATGACCGAGTACCCGATCGGATAGACCACGAGCGCGCCGAGCAGCACCAGCGCGGGCAGCAGGAAGAGCGCTGCCACGGTTCTGCGGGTGCCGGTCACGCTCTTGCGGCTCTTGGGCGCGGCGGGGCCCGGTGGGGCCCCGGCCGCCGCTGCCGACGACATGACCGGATCAGCTCCCGTTCCCGTAGGCCGCCGCCGCGTCCTTCTCCAGCTTCGCCTGCGTACCCGCGACGTCCTTCGGGTTCATCAGGAAGTCCTGGAGGTCCTTCCACTCGCCCTTGCCGGGGGTGCCGCCGAAGGCCTGCGGGGCCTGGTCGGACATGTCGAAGCGGAAGTCGTCGCCGGAGGCGATCAGTGCCTTGGCGATCGTGCGCTGCACCTCGTTCGGGTAGTCCGAGTTCGGGACGCTCTTGTTCGGGGACAGGTAGCCGCCGAGCTTGGCCTGGATCGACGCCGCGTCCGGGGAGGCCAGGAAGGTGGCCAGCGCCTGGGCCGCCTTGGAGTCCTTGAGGATGACGGCCGCGTCACCACCGGAGACCACCGGCGCGGACGAGCCCACCGCCGGGAACGGGAAGACCTTGGCGTCCGTGCCCACCTTCGCCTTGGTGTCACCGATGTTGACCTGCGCGAAGTCGCCCTCGTAGACCATGGCCGCCTTCGGCTGGTCGCCGCCGGTGAAGGTCTGGGTGACGGAGGCCGGGAACTCGGTCTGGAGCGCGCCTTTCGCGCCGCCCGCGACATAGTCCTTCTTGCCCCAGATCTGGGCGAGCGTGGTGAGCGCCTGTTTCACCGAGGGGTCGGTCCACTTGATCTTGTGCTGGGCGAGCTGGTCGTACTTCTCCGGGCCCGCCTGGGAGAGGTAGACGTTCTCGAACCAGTCGGTGAGGGTCCAGCCGTCGGCGCCGCCGACCGAGAACGGGGTCACACCCGAGTCGTACACCGCCTGCGCCGTCTTCAGCAGTTCCTGCCAGGTCTTCGGCTCCTTGGCGCCCGCGTTCTCGAAGGCCTTGGCGTTGTACCAGATCAGCGACTTGTTGGCGGCCTTGTAGTACACGCCGTACTGCTTGCCGCCGACCTTGCCGATGTCCTGCCAGCCCTGCGAGTAGTTCTTCTGGAGCTCCTTGACGGCGTCCGCGCCGAGGGGCTTGGCCCACTTCTTGTCCACGGCCTGCTTGATGGCGCCGGGCTGCGGCAGCAGCGCGATGTCCGGCGGCTGACCGCCGGCGATCTTCGAACCGAGGAAGTTGATGATCGGGTCCTGCGCGGGTACGAACGTGACCTTGGCGCCCGTGCGTTTCTCGAACTCCGTGAGGACCTGCTTGAAGTTCTTCTGTTCGGTGCCGGTCCAGACGGCGGCGACCTCCAGGCTCGCGCCGTTCAGCTTCGGGAGGGAGACGGTGGAGCCGCTCGCGCTCGGCCCGCTGCTGCTGCCGCCGTCGTCCTTCTTGTCGTCGCTGCCGCTACAGGCGGTGAGCGCCAGCGCTCCCGCGAGGAGGGCGGCGCATGTCGTGACGGCCCTGTTTGTCCGGATGGTGTTGCTGTTGCTACGCATCACTGCCCCGTTCTTCGTTCTTCGTTGAACGTATGAGCACTGTCCCGTGGCGTCCGGTCTACGCCGGGTGACTTGAAGGCGGCAAGAGCGCCTGCGGTGTCAACCGGGGGATCGTGACCGGCTCGTGATTAGGCCCGTATGCGCACTACGGAGTGCCGGTCCGGCCGGCACTACGGAGAGCTACAGAAGCGACGGGACTTCCGCGGCCGCCACTTGCCGCGCCGCCCGCTCCACCGCACTCGCCAGCAGGGCCAAATCCGTCGGGCCGTTGCCCAGTTCGCGGACGGGACGGCGGGTCGGCGGGTCGCCCATGCGGTGCCAGTCCAGGGGGACGACCGTGGGGCGCTGGGTGGCGGTGCGGGGGATGCGGCCGGTCACCCGGCCGCCCTGGAAGGGGGATATGCGCCCGTCGGCGTGGGCGAGCCGGCCGCGTCCCGGCGCCGGTTCGTCCGGGCCGGTGGACGGCGCGTCCAGGGTGACGCGGAGGGTGGCCCGGCGGGCCGGTTCCGACTCGGCGGTGCGGCCACCGGGGCCGGTGGCGGCCACCAGGTGGACGCCGAGCCGCTCACCCTCCTTGGCCACCGCCTCCAGCGCGCGTATCACCGAGCCCGCGGCGGGCCGGCCCGGTGAGCCGAGGGCGGGGGAGACCAGCGCGTCGAGGTCGTCCACGACCACCACCAGCCGGGGCAGCGGCGGCGGTGTCGCCTCGGTCTGCCGCCGGGAGGCCGCCCCGGGCCGCAACCGCATGGTCGAGCTCGGCGGTGACTCCAGGTCCCCCGCACCGCCGGTCCCGCCCGCCCCGGGAGCGGGCCGCCCGGAGGGTGTGCGCTGGGCGACGATCCGGCCGGAGACTTCCCGGTGCGTGTGCCACTCGGCGAAGTCGGCGCGCCCGAGCAGCTCGGCCCGCCGCTTCAGCTCGGCGCTCAGGGACTGGGCGAACTCCCGCATGCGGACCGGGTCGTTGACCGTGAGGTGGGTGGTGACGTGCGGTATCTCCGTACAGGTGCGCAGCCCTTCGCCGTGCGCCGATCCGGTGCCGACGCCGTCCCGGCCGTCGATCAGGACGATGCCCAGGCGGTCGGGGCGCTCGGCGGCGGCGAACGAGGCGACGACGGCCCGCAGCAGCTCCGTACGGCCGCTGCCGGGCGGCCCCTCGATCAGCAGGTGCGGTCCCTCGGCCAGGAGGTCGGCGCAGAGCGGCCCGCGCGGCCCGGCACCGAGCACCGCCCAGGCCCGCCCGCCGAGCGACTCCTTGTCGTCGGCCGCGTCCGCCCAGCGCGCCATCAGGGAGGCCGGGGTCGCCCGGGCGAGGCCCAGTTCGTCCAGGAGCCGCGCCGACTGGGGCAGCGGTGCCGCCACGCGTGCGTGCCCCTCGGCGACCGTGCCGTCCGTCCGCAGCGGCGCCAGTGCCCGCGCGAACCGCTCCGCCCAGGCGGCGGAGACCGCGTCGACGGCGGCGACCGTGCCGGGGCCCACCGGTCCGGCGGGGGCGGTGGGGGTGTCGGTCCGGGCGACGCGCGTCAGCCGCAGGGCGGTGGCGACATCGCCGCTGAGCAGCGCCACGGCCCCGCAGGCGCGGAACGTCGGCGCCGCCGAACACGCCGCCTCGTACGTGTCCGTCACCGGCGAGGCGGGCGAGGCCGGTGCCGTCTCGGCCAGGCACACCACATGGATCCCGGCCCGGGGCCCCTCCAGGGCCAGTCTCGCCACCGACTCCCGCAGGGCGGCGCCGCCGGGATCGCCGTCCACGACGACCACGGTGAACGGCCCGGGGAAGCCGCCGGGGCCCGCGCCGGCGTCGTCCCGCGCCCAGGAGGGGCGCCGGGCCGGGCGGGCCGCGGCCTCCGGTGCGGCATGCCCGCCGGTGCCGGTGCCGGTGCCGTGGCCGGTGCCGGTAGTGGTGGCGCCGCCGGGGGCCGGGGGTCTGTCGTCCGACGCCGGGTACGGGCGGGCGGTGGACGCCTGCCGGATCGCCGGGTCGTCCAGGCGGCGCAGCAGCTCCTCCGTGCGGGCCGCCGCCTGTTCGCGGTCGTAGGCCAGCAGGAGGCGGCAGTCCTGGCCATGGCCGGGCCGTACGTGGGGCAGCCAGCCGAGCCAGGACCACTCCGCGGTGCGTTCTTCCAGGGGCCGGGCGCGGTCCGGGCTGAGCAGGACGATCTCCAGCGCGTCGGGGGAGTGCAGCGCGGCCAGCTGGGCCAGTACCGCGCGCGCCAGCCCGGACAGCCGCGGGCGCGGTCCGGCCAGGCCCAGCGCCCCGGCCTCCCGCAGGTCGGCGGTCACCGGGACGGCGGGCAGCAGGCCCGAGCCGTCCGGCATGGCCCGGTCGGCGGTGCCCAGCCGGACCGTGAGGGTCTCCGGGTGGCCCGGCCCGCGCTCCCACAGCCGGGGCCCGGGGCCCAGCGCCGTGAGCAGCAGTGCCGCCGGGTCCGGCCAGATGTCCGGCTGCTGGGGGAGGAGGCCGGCCGGGGCCGGGGCGGTCTCGCCGGGGCCCTGCTCCTCGTACGCCCGGGGGTCCGCCGCCGGTTCGCCGCGTCCGCCGGTCAGCCGTCGCGCCCAGGCGCCGAGCCCGCCGCGTCTGCGGACGCCCTGCGGGATGTCGGTGCCACGGAGCGGGGTGGGCTTGCGGGCGCCGGGGGCCTGGCCCGGTGCGGCGGGATCGTCCGCCGTGCCGGGCGCCGCGAAGGCCCCGCCGACCCCGCCGACCCCGAAGGGGCCCGCGTGGGTGTCCCCGCTGTCCCGGCTCTCGATCCGGGGCGCCCCGCCCTGCCCCGGTACGACCGGCTCCGCGGCCCCCTGTTCCCGGGCGTCCGGCGTCGCGTCGGCGGTGCCCCAGCCCGCCGGGCCGTAGGCGTGCCGCGTGTGCCCCAGGGGCGTGCCGTCGTGTCCCACGCGCGCGGGAGCCGCCGCGTCCCCGGGGGTGACCCGTACGCATCCCTCCCCGTCGGGCATCGTCTCCACCCGGGCCCCGGGCCCCCCGGACGGAGTAAGCCGCAAGGCCGATTCGCCGATCCGCAGCAGTGCCCCGGGGGCGAACCGCAGCTGCCGGTCGCCCACGCGCGCGCCGTCCAGCGCCGTGCCGTTGGTGGAGCCCAGGTCGGCGACCGAGACGCGGCCGTCGGCGGCGACCGTGACCGCGCAGTGCAGGCGGGAGACGTCGGGGTCGTCCAGCGGGACGTCGGCGTCGGCGGAGCGGCCGATGGTGACCTGGCCGCCGTGCAGCAGGTGGACGCCGCCCGCGTCCGGGCCCGCGACCACGTGCAGTTGGGTCGGGGCGTCGTCCAGCTCGGGGTGCGGTTCCGGTTCGGCGGGGGCGCCCACGGACAGCACGGCGCCGTCGACCAGCGGGGGCTCGCCCAGAGTGGCCCGGCCGGCGTCCAGCCGCTCCACGCCCGCGTACAGCACGGCCGGGGCGCCGCCGGCGGTCTCGCGGCCGCCGTCGCCGGCGACCGCCGAGGCCAGCGCCGACGCCACCGCGGACAGGGCCGTGCCCGCGGGCGCGGTGACGAGCACGTCGCGGCTCGCGGCGCGGCCCCGCTGCGGGGACGGGCCCAGCGGGTCTACGACGGTCAGCCGGATCTGCATCGCCGTCAGCGGTCCCTTCTGCGCGGGCGCGGACTTCCCCCACCACACACGAGCACGTCGGCCAGTACTGACAGGCATCCTCGCACCCGCCACTGACAACGCGCCCCTCGCCCGGCGTCAAGTGATCTTGATTGGTCAGCTCTGTCCCTAAAAGTGCCTGACCAGTAGTGCACGGGTGATCAGTTGAGATCGGTCACGTCCGGCCACGGCAACCTGAAGACCGAGGCGAGCGTCTTTCCTTCGAACGTGCACCGGAACGCTTACGTAGTGCCTTGGGGAGCGGCACTACAGTGGGTCGGAATAGGTAAGCGGTAAGGGCAAGCAAGCAACAGGGAGCGCATGACGTGCGGCCGGTAGGCAGCAAGTACCTGCTCGAGGAGCCGCTCGGACGCGGCGCCACGGGCACCGTCTGGCGAGCCCGCCAGCGTGAGACCGCGGGCGCCGAGGCGGCCGTGCCAGGCCAGCCCGGCGAGACCGTCGCGATCAAGGTCCTCAAGGAGGAGCTGGCGAGCGACCCCGACATCGTCATGCGGTTCCTCCGGGAGCGCTCCGTCCTGCTCCGGCTCACCCACCCCAACATCGTCCAGGTGCGTGACCTGGTGGTCGAGGGCGACCTGCTGGCGCTGGTCATGGACCTCGTCGAAGGCCCCGACCTGCACCGGTACCTGCGCGAGAACGGCCCCCTCACGCCGGTCGCCGCCGCCCTGATGACCGCGCAGATCGCCGACGCGCTCGCCGCCAGCCACGACGACGGCGTCGTCCACCGTGATCTGAAACCGGCCAATGTGCTGCTCAGGCAGTACGACGGCCAGCTGCACCCGCTGCTGACCGACTTCGGCATCGCGCGCCTGGCCGACTCCCCGGGCCTCACCCGCACCCACGAGTTCGTCGGCACGCCCGCCTACGTCGCCCCCGAGAGCGCCGAGGGCCGCCCGCAGACCTCCGCCGTCGACATCTACGGCGCCGGCATCCTGCTGTACGAGCTGGTCACCGGCCACCCGCCGTTCTCCGGCGGCAGCGCCCTGGAGGTCCTGCACCAGCACCTGAGCGCCGAACCGCGCCGCCCCTCGACCGTCCCGGACCCGCTGTGGACGGTCATAGAGCGCTGCCTGCGCAAGAACCCGGAGGAACGGCCCAGCGCCGTGAACCTGGCGCGCGGCCTGCGTGTCGTCGCCGAGGGCATCGGCGTGCACGCCAACAGCGCGCAGATCGCCGCCGCCGAGGGCGTCGGGGCACTGCTCGCCCCCGACCCGGCGCCGACCGCCGTACCGGGCGCGCCCGGGGCCGCCGACCCCACGCAGGTGCTGCCCACGGGCTCGGCGCCCGGAGCGTACGACCCCAACGGGGCGACCAGTGTCCTGCCCCACAGCGGCGGCCCGGCCGGCGCGGCCGACCCCACCGCCGTACTGCCGAACACCGGGGCCGCCGACCCGACCGCCGTCATGCCGCCGATGCCGCAGGGCCAGCCCGGCGCCGGACCGCAGGGCCAGTCGCCGGAGCAGCCGCACCCCTGGCAGAACCAGCTGCGCGCCGCCCGCGACCGCAACGAGCAGACCCAGATCCAGTACCTCGACCCGAACGAGGACCCGCTGCGCCGCCGCCCGCAGCGCCAGGTGGCCCGCCCCCAGCAGCAGCCCCAGCCGCAGGCGCGCCCGCAGCAGCCCCAGCCGCGCCAGGCCCGGCAGCGTCAGCAGCAGGGCCCGCCGCCCGGCTACGGCCAGCCGCAGCAGCAGCCCCAGCGGTACGCCGCCCCGCAGCCGCAGCAGTACGCCCCGCCCGCTCCGGCGGAGCCCCGGCGGCCGGCCCGGGAGCCCCGGGAGCCGCGGCAGCGCAGCGCCAACCCGATGAAGATCCCCGGTCTCGGCTGCCTGAAGGGATGCCTGTTCACGATCGTCATCCTGTTCGTCGCAGGCTGGCTGATCTGGGAGCTGAGCCCCTTGCAGCACTGGATCGGCACGGGCCGGGGCTACTTCCAGGAGCTGAAGCACTGGTTCAGCACGGTGACCGGATGGGTCAGGGACCTCGGGAGTTCCGTCGGCAACTGATCGCTGGTTTGGGGATTTGTCGACATCTGACGGGTGATTTCCGTCTCCGCGGTGAAGGTTGGCTCCTCGGACGCGTACTTTTAACGACAACACGCGTCAGTAGGAGCAGCCTTGGCACGGAAGATCGGCAGCCGGTACACCGCCCACCAGATCCTGGGCCGGGGCAGCGCCGGCACGGTGTGGCTGGGCGAGGGACCGGACGGGCCCGTCGCCATCAAGCTGCTGCGCGAGGACCTCGCGTCCGACCAGGAACTCGTCGGACGCTTCGTCCAGGAGCGCACCGCCCTGCTCGGCCTGGAGCACCCGAACGTCGTCTCGGTGCGCGACCTGGTGGTCGACGGCAACGACCTCGCGCTCGTCATGGACCTGGTCCGGGGTACGGACCTGCGCACCCGGCTCGAACGTGAACGGCGCCTCGCGCCCGAGGCGGCGGTGGCGATCGTCGCTGACGTCGCCGACGGGCTGGCCGCGGCGCACGCGGCCGGCGTCGTGCACCGGGACGTCAAGCCGGAGAACGTGCTGCTGGACATGCAGGGCCCGCTCGGCCCCGGCGGCGCGCACCCGGCGCTGCTGACCGACTTCGGCGTGGCCAAGCTGATCGACTCGCCCAAGCGGACCCGGGCCACGAAGATCATCGGCACCCCGGACTACCTGGCCCCGGAGATCGTGGAGGGCCTGCCGCCACGCGCCTCGGTCGACATCTACGCCCTGGCCACGGTGCTGTACGAGCTGCTGGCCGGCTTCACCCCCTTCGGCGGCGGACACCCCGGGGCCGTACTGCGGCGGCACGTGACCGAGACGGTCGTACCGCTGCCCGGGATCCCCGAGGAGCTGTGGCAGCTGCTCGTGCAGTGCCTGGCCAAGGCACCGGCCTCGCGGCTGCGGGCGTCGGAGCTGGCGGCCCGGCTGCGGGAGCAGCTGCCGCTGCTGGCCGGGATGCCCCCGCTGGAGGTGGACGAGCCGGACGCGGAGCACTCCGAGGAGGCGGCGGCCGAGGAACCGGCGTACCCGGCGTCACCCGGGGACGAGCCGGTACGGCGGCGCGGGGCGGTGTCCCTGGTACCGGGAGCCAAGCCGGACTCCAACCGGGACACGCACACCTCGATGCGCGTACCGGGGCCCGACGAGCTGGCCGGCGGCGCCCGGGGCACCGCACGCGCCCCCCGGGCCGCCGGAGCGCCCCGCCCCGGCTCGGCCCGGCACCGGGCGGTCGCCCGGCGGCGCAGGATCACCCTCGGAGTGGCCGGACTCACGCTCGCGGCCGCGCTCGGGGTGGGCGCGTGGCTGGCGACGTCGGGCGACGACTCCGAAACCTCCCCGCAGGACACGCACACCTCTTCGACCCCGTGAGGAAAACGAGCCCGTCCGGCCGTGCGGCCCCGCACCGGCGCCGGGTGCCCTTTCCGGCCGGGGTTGCCTGAAGGAACCGTTACGCTGGATGGCGTGGCAGTCGTCGATGTATCCGAAGAGATCAAGTCCCTCTCCTCCACCATGGAGTCGATCGAGGCCGTTCTGGACCTCGACAAGCTGAGGGCAGACATCGCCGTGCTCGAGGAGCAGGCGGCCGCGCCGTCCCTGTGGGACAACCCGGACGAGGCGCAGAAGATCACCAGCAGGCTCTCCCACCTCCAGGCCGAGGTCAGGAAGGCGGAGGCGCTGCGCGGACGGATCGACGATCTCGCCGTGCTCTTCGAGATGGCCGAGGAGGAGGACGACCCGGACACCCGTGCCGAGGCCGAGTCCGAGCTCGCCGCCGTCCGCAGGGCGCTGGACGAGATGGAGGTCCGCACGCTCCTGTCCGGCGAGTACGACGCCCGAGAGGCGCTCGTGAACATCCGCGCCGAGGCCGGTGGTGTCGACGCCGCGGACTTCGCCGAGCGGCTCCAGCGCATGTACCTGCGGTGGGCCGAGCAGCACGGCTACAAGACCGAGGTGTACGAGACCTCGTACGCGGAGGAGGCGGGCATCAAGTCCACCACCTTCGCCGTGCAGATCCCCTACGCCTACGGCACCCTCTCCGTCGAGCAGGGCACGCACCGGCTGGTGCGCATCTCGCCCTTCGACAACCAGGGCCGCCGCCAGACCTCCTTCGCGGGCGTGGAGGTCCTGCCCGTCGTCGAGCAGTCCGACCACGTCGAGATCGACGAGTCCGAGCTGCGCATCGACGTCTACCGGTCCTCAGGCCCCGGCGGTCAGGGCGTGAACACCACCGACTCCGCCGTCCGCATCACGCACCTTCCCACCGGCATCGTCGTCTCCTGCCAGAACGAGCGGTCGCAGATCCAGAACAAGGCCACCGCGATGAACGTCCTCCAGGCGAAGCTGCTCGAGCGGCGCCGGCAGGAGGAGCAGGCCAAGATGGACGCCCTCAAGGGCGACGGCGGCAACTCCTGGGGCAACCAGATGCGGTCGTACGTGCTGCACCCGTACCAGATGGTCAAGGACCTGCGGACGGAGCACGAGGTCGGCAACCCGGAGGCCGTGTTCAACGGTGAGATCGACGGTTTCCTCGAGGCCGGTATTCGCTGGCGCAAGCAGCAAGAGAAGTAACTTTGTCGACTTGGCAACTGCCGCCCACCGGGCGGCAGTTGCTGTTTTGTCTGGGTTCTACATCACACTTACACACCGCAACTCCCGGCATACGGCCCACCGATGGACATTGCGCCCGCAACGGCCTTGACGTTGCTTTGAAAAATCGGAAGGGTGCAGCGTGGCATGCGTATCTCTGGGGCGCATGTGAACCGGGGGCCTCACGCGGTGACTTGAACTTCGTCAGCTGCCTCCGTCGATCACGGCCGACCCCATGCGCCGCTCAGTTGACCTACAGCTACTGGGGGTAGCAACCATATGACGAAGAAGACGCGGATCCGGATCGCGCGGATAGCCGCCGGCGCCGTGATCGCCGCGGGCGCCTCGCTGACCGCCGCGGGCGCCGCCTCCGCCACGGAGTCGGACTGCGTGCTCGGCGTGCTGTGCGCCGACGAGAACCCGACCCCGGACCCGGGCCCGACGGACCCGACCACGGTCCCCACCACCCCGACCGACCCGACCACGATCCCGACGGACCCCACCACGGTCCCGACGGACCCGACCGACGGGCCGACGGACCCCACCGAGGAGCCGACCGAGCCCACCGAGGACCCGGACCCGACCACGGCCCAGCCCTCCCAGGACCCCACCGCCACCTCCGAGCCCTCGCAGGGCGGTAGCCACGGCAACGGCGGCGGGAACAACAACAACCCCGACGGCGGCGGCTCCGACACCTCCGCCCAGGAGGAGGGCACCTCCGCCCTCACCGACACCGGCTCGAACACCACGGGCTCCGGCGCCAAGGCCCAGGGCAGCGGTTCCGAGCTCGCCGAGACCGGTGCCGGGCAGACCGCGTTCCTGATCATCGGTGCCGCCACCATGATCGCCGGTGGCATCGGCTTCCGCGTCCTGCCGCGCCTCGTCGGCGGCCGGGGCGGTGCGGCTGCCTGACGGTAGCCGATCGGGTACGATGCGTGCCCATCGCTTACAGTGAAGGGCCCGGAGCTTGGCGCTCCGGGCCCTTTCAGGCGTACTGGGCGGGAACTCTCACGCGGTCTGGTGCGCCAGCAGCGCCACCGCGGCGATCAGCACCGCCAGCAGCGCGATCAGCGTCATCGGGTTCAGTCCCGCGAGGAAGTTCTCCTGCTGCAGTCGCTCGCGGTTGGCGCGGCACACGGGGCACCGGCCCTCACTCACGGGCGCCGCACAGTTCGCGCACACCAACCGGTCGTACGTCATGCGCTCGCCCTCCTTGCACCGGCCATCACCCATATAACGTTTCCGGAACCGAGAACGTTCCCCCTCCACTGTGCCAGGTTCCAGCGGTTCCCGCGGGGCCGGAGTCGAGGCCGGGGCTGTGACCCGGGGAGACATCACCGGGCACAAAAACGCACAAGCCCCCCGCAACCTCGACCGGCGACTGCGCTTCCGTACCCGGTTCGCGTATGGTCACGCACATCTACCCCCGGCGACCCGTGGTGCATCCGTGATCCGATTCGACAATGTCTCCAAGGTCTACCCCAAGCAGACCCGCCCCGCACTCAGGGAAGTGTCCCTGGAAGTGGAGAAGGGCGAGTTCGTGTTCCTGGTGGGGTCCTCCGGCTCCGGAAAGTCCACCTTCCTGCGGCTGATCCTCCGCGAGGAGCGGTGCAGCCACGGACAGGTGCACGTGCTGGGCAAGGACCTCGCGCGCCTCTCCAACTGGAAGGTGCCGCAGATGCGCCGCCAGCTGGGGACCGTGTTCCAGGACTTCCGGCTCCTGCCCAACAAGACGGTCGCGGAGAACGTGGCCTTCGCGCAGGAGGTCATCGGCAAGTCCCGCGGCGAGATCCGCAAGTCCGTGCCGCAGGTGCTCGACCTCGTCGGGCTCGGCGGCAAGGAGGACCGGATGCCGGGCGAGCTGTCCGGCGGTGAGCAGCAGCGCGTGGCCATCGCCCGGGCCTTCGTCAACAGACCCAAGCTGCTGATCGCCGACGAGCCCACCGGCAACCTCGACCCGCAGACCTCCGTCGGCATCATGAAGCTGCTCGACCGGATCAACCGCACCGGTACGACCGTCGTCATGGCCACGCACGACCAGAACATCGTGGACCAGATGCGCAAGCGCGTCATCGAGCTGGAGAAGGGCCGCCTCGTCCGCGACCAGGCACGCGGCGTCTACGGCTACCAGCACTGACGATCCCCCCGGATCCTGGATCCACGGAAAGGCTTACCAGACGCCATGCGCGCCCAGTTCGTACTGTCGGAGATCGGTGTGGGTCTCCGCCGCAATCTCACGATGACCTTCGCGGTGATCGTCTCCGTCGCCCTGTCCCTGGCCCTGTTCGGTGGCTCGCTGCTGATGAGCGACCAGGTCAGCACGATGAAGGGCTACTGGTACGACAAGGTCAACGTCTCGATCTTCCTCTGCAACAAGAGCGATGCCGACTCCGACCCCAAGTGCACCAAGGGTGCGGTCACCGAGGACCAGAAGAAGCAGATCCTCACCGACCTGAAGAAGATGACGGTCGTCCAGACGGTGACGTACGAGTCGCAGGACCAGGCGTACAAGCACTACAAGGAGCAGTTCGGCGACTCCCCGCTGGCCAGTTCGCTCACCCCGGACCAGATGCAGGAGTCGTACCGGATCAAGCTCAAGGACCCGCAGAAGTACCAGGTCATCGCGACCGCCTTCGACGGGCGTGACGGCGTGCAGTCCGTGCAGGACCAAAAGGGCATCCTGGACAACCTGTTCGGGCTGCTGAACGGCATGAACTGGGCCGCCCGGATGGTCATGGCGCTGATGCTGGTGGTCGCGCTGATGCTGATCGTCAACACCGTGCGCGTCTCCGCGTTCAGCCGTCGGCGGGAGACCGGGATCATGCGGCTGGTCGGCGCCTCCGGCTTCTACATCCAGGCGCCGTTCATCGCCGAGGCCGCTGTCGCCGGGCTGATCGGCGGCACGGTGGCCTGTGGATTCCTGGTCGTGGCGCGGTACTTCATCATCGACCACGGCCTGGCCCTGTCGCAGAAGCTGAACTTGATCAACTTCATCGGCTGGGACGCCGTGTTGACGAAGCTTCCGCTCATCCTGGCCACCAGCCTGCTGATGCCGTCGCTGGCCGCGTTCTTCGCGCTGCGCAAGTACCTGAAGGTGTGACGCATGCCAAGAGGGTCGTACGTTCAAGCGAGCGTACGGCCCTTCGCGTTGTCCTAGACTCACCCGCATGTCAGGCCGCGACCTGTTCTGCCAGCCCCGCCGTTTCGGCCGCGGGGCCGCCCTGACATTGGTCTTCGCGGGCGTGCTCGCCGCCGGAGCCGCCACCGGCGCCCTCCCGGACGGCGACCACCCAGGTCACTCGGGCGCCTCCGGACGCACCGCCATGCAGGGAGCCGCCCGCCAGGCCACCGGGCACGACGGCGTCGAGAAGGCCGCCGCCGAGGCCCTGGCCGACGGCAAGTCCCCCATGGAGGCCGCCGAGCGCGCGGTCAGCCGCAGCGGGGACCGCTGGGGCGCCGTGTACTCCGAGGGGGAGTACGAGGAGTTCCAGGAGGCCCTCGACGGCGAGTACACCGGCGTCGGCCTGTGGGCGCGCCGCGAGCGCGACGGACGTATCGAGGTGACCAAGGTGCAGTCCGGCTCGCCCGCGGCCGGCGCCGGGGTCCGCCCGGGCGACCGGCTGCGCAGCATCGACGGGCGGCCGGTCGGCGGACTGCCCGTCACCGAGGTCGTCTCGTTACTCCGCGGCGACGCCCAGGACGCGCATGCCGGCAGCACCGTCCGGCTCGGCCTGGAGCGCGGCACGCGCGCGTGGAGCGAGACACTGCGCCGGGCCCGCCTCTCCACCGACTCCGTCACCGTCCGCAAGCTCGCCGGCGGGGTGACCGTCATCAGGGTCGCCGCCTTCACCAAGGGCTCCGGCGACACCGTCCGCACCGCCGTCCGCGAGGCCCCGGCCGACGGCCGGCTCATCCTCGACCTGCGCGGCAACTCCGGCGGCCTGGTCACCGAGGCCACCACCGCCGCCTCCGCCTTCCTCGACGGCGGCCTGGTCGCCACCTACGACGTCGATGGCAAGCAGCACGCCCTGCACGCCGCGTCCGGCGGCGACACCGCGAGACCGCTGGTCACCCTGGTCGACGGCGGCACGATGAGCGCGGCCGAGCTGCTCACCGGCGCCCTGAAGGACCGCGGCCGCTCGGTCGTCATCGGCTCCCGCACCTTCGGCAAGGGCTCGGTCCAGATGCCGAGCAAGCTGCCCGACGGCTCCGTCGCCGAGCTGACCGTCGGCCACTACCGCACCCCCTCCGGCCGCGCCGTCGACGGCCGGGGCATCACCCCCGACCTGGAGGCAGGGCAGAACGCGCTCCAGCGGGCGGAGACCGTCCTCACGGGCCTGGGCGACCCGTCGTAAACGGCTTTCCCGGGGACCCCTCCGTAGTGCGAAAATGGACGGCACTATGAGCAAGGGAATGTACGTACCGAAGGAGTCCCAGCCCAAGCAGGGCGGAGGGGCCGCGAAGGCGGCCAAGGACGGCAAGCGCAAGATCGTCGCGCAGAACAAGAAGGCCCGGCACGACTACGCGATCATCGACACCTACGAGGCCGGGCTCGTCCTCACCGGCACCGAGGTGAAGTCGCTGCGCCAGGGACGCGCCTCGCTGACCGACGGCTTCGTCCAGATCGACGGGAACGAGGCGTGGCTGCACAACGCCCACATCCCCGAGTACAGCCAGGGCACCTGGACCAACCACTCCGTGCGCCGCAAGCGCAAGCTGCTCCTGCACCGCGAGGAGATCGACAAGCTGGAGTCCAAGTCCCAGGAGACGGGTCACACGATCGTGCCCCTCGCCCTGTACTTCAAGGACGGCCGGGCCAAGGCCGAGATCGCCCTCGCCCGAGGCAAGAAGGAGTACGACAAGCGGCAGACCCTGCGCGAGAAGCAGGACCGGCGGGAGTCGGACCGGGCGATCGCGGCGGCGAAGCGCAAGCAGCGGGGTGCCTAGCCCTCCCGGCCGCCGGGAATAAGCTGGCATGGACCCGCGTTGGTCACGTACGATGGCTACCGCACCCCACAGCGGGTGTGGAGCGGTTTTGAGCTGTTTTTAAATTAAACACAGCAACATGGGGATGATCGGTTTCGACAGCGGCTGTCGAAGCAGGGGAAGCGTGTCGAGGAAGCGGCAATGATCTCGTAAACCATATGTCGCAAAAAATAATCGCCAACACCAAGCGCGATTCCTCCTCGTTCGCCCTCGCTGCCTAATTAGCAGCTAGCGAACTCTCATAGGAGTGTCAGCCCGGGGCTGTTCCCGACCCGGATCCTGGCATCAGCTAGGGGACTAAACCTTGATCCCGGTCACGGGGTGAAGAGGGAAATCTAACAGTGACTGGGCCCGTCGGCGACTTGTTCGCGTGATCGCCGGGGCCGAGAAAATCACAGCGAACTGCACACGGAGAAGCCCTGATTCCGCACCGTTGGACGCGGGTTCGATTCCCGCCATCTCCACTCATCCCATGTGGCCGAGGCCCTGTCGCTCGCGAGCGGCGGGGCCTTTGTCGTGCACCGATCTTCGGAGGCGTCCAGACCTTGCGGCAGCAGCTCGGCCCCTACTACGAGAAGTACGACGCCGATTTCGGGCTCAGCGGCCTGACCGAGTCGTTCGCCCTCTCGACGCCGCCCGGGACGGAGGAGGCGGCACTCGCACTCGTCATGGAGAAGCTCGCCGAGTACGAGGGCGACACGCCCGTCGACATGTCGGGCTTCGAGCGGCTCAGCGAGGACGAACGCCACATCCTCGGGTACGACGTGTTCCACGACGACTTCGGGTACGCCGAGGAACTCCGCGCGGACCTGGGCAAGCTCCTGGACTCCCCGCTGTCCGACGAGGTGCTCGGCGCCGTGTGGCTCGCCGCCACGGGGGGCGTGTGGGATCCGGGGGCGCACGGAACCGGCGTGCGGGACTGGCTCGCGCGGATGGACGCGACCTGCGCGGCCCGTCCGCCCCGGAAGATGGTGGGCCGCGAGCCGGCCCCCACGTGGTCGTTCTGGCGCCTGCCGCCCGTCGCCACTGTCCGGGACGCGATCCTGGCGGAGATCCGGGCGTCCGCCGGCGAACTCCCCGGCCTGGCGCCGGCACTCGAGGAGGTCGCCACCCGCGCTGACCTCGATCTCGGGTTCCGGCTCTACCTGCGCGCGCTCAAGACGGCGGCCGTGCCGGTCCCGGAGGAGCGCTGCGAGAGGTTCGGCGACCTCAGTGCCCCGTTCGGGTATCACTTCCAGGTCGTCTACGAGGGGCTCACCGTCGTATGGCGGCCCCTGGAGGTCGCGCGGCGTCACTTCGACGGAGACTTCGGGTTCTCGGAACTCGCCCGGCGATGCGACCCGGGGTGGGAGGTGTGCGTCCCGGCGCCCGAACTCCTCCACCAGTCCGTCACCGCCGACGGCTATCACATCCCCGGCGTCCAGGCGCTCGTACTGTGGGAGGACACCGTCCGGCTGCTCCGTTCCCCGCTGTCCGACGACACCCTCACCACCCTCTGGGCCGCCGCGTCGAACACCGACCCCGACCGCTTCGGAACCGCCGGACGGGACTGGCCGCGCCGGATCGCCGAGGCTTGCCGGGCGCGGCTGACCGAGGTCGCCCCCGCACACATCCCCACCCTGCCCCCGGTCCGAGCCGATCTGGCGGACGCGGTCCTGCACGAACTCCGGGAAGCCGCACCGCTGCTGGAGCCCGAGCATGTGACCGCCCTGGAGCAGGTCGTCGTCCAGGTCGACCCCGACCTCGGCTTCCGGCTGCTGCTGAGGGTCCTGCACGTGGCGTTCAAGTCACTCACCAAGCGGCAGTACGCCCGCTGCCGGACCCTCGGCGAACGCTTCGGCTACGGCGAGGACCACGTGCCCTACGGGATCGAGCACCTCGCCCAGGATGACTGACCGAACGTAGCGGAATGAACGCTGACGGTAACGAAAGCGGCGCATGATCCGCTAACCTTGCCTTGTGACGCGCCCGATGGGTGCGTCCTCCCTTCACTCCGGGCCCCGTCCCCTCGGGGCCCGGCCCGACGAGAGCGGTCCCGGGACCGTGTGAGGCCGCCTCACGTCGAAGGGAGGGCGCCTCCAGATGAGGCGTCACCGTGAGCAAGAGCCGACTCTCGTCATGCGGCTGATCCGGCGCCTGCCGGAGCGGGCTGCGAAGCACGTGAGGAGGTGGCTGCTCTGGTGGCTCAGCAAGTAGCCGGATGTCCCCTTCCACGGTGGGGGCATCCGGCGAGCTCTTGCTGAGCTTGGGCCTCCGCGCGGATATCCGGTCCGATGCGGGGGCCCTCCTCACGTCCAAGTACAGCACACAGAGCGCCTCGACGGCATCAAGGACCGACGACTGTTCACCCGAGCGCCCGCGGCGCCGTGCTCGCCCGGTCGGTCATCCGGGGCGGTAGCAGTGTCGCCTCGGGTACGACGGTTCCGTCCAGCTTCTGCATCAGCAGCCGTACCGCCCGCTCGCCCACCTCGGCGGAGGGCAGGGCGACGGAGGTGACGGGGACGCGGACGGACTCGGCGAGTTCGTCGGGGCAGATGGCGGTGATGGAGAGGTCGCCGGGGACCCGGAGGCCGAGTTGCTCGAAGGCGTCGATCAGCGGCTCCAGGATCGGCTCGTTGTGGACGACGACTCCCGTCAACGCGGGCTGTTCGCGCAGCAGTTGCTCGGCGACCAGACGGGCCGCCGCAGGCGAGGCCTCGCAGGGGTGGACGGTGCTGGACAGCCCGCCGCGGTCGGCGGCGGCCGTGAAGCCCTGGACGACCCGCTGGGCGAACGCCGTCCCCCGCACGTACACCTCCGGCGGCGACCCCACCAACGCCACCACCCGGTGCCCGAGCCGCGCCAGATGCTCCACGCACGCCTCACCGGCCGCCTTGAAGTCGAGGTCGATGCAGGTCAGCCCGTCCGGCTCGGCGGGGAACCCGATCAGCACGGACGGCCGGTCCAGCGAGCGCAGCAACGGCAGCCGGGGGTCGTGAAGTTGAACGTCCATCACGATCAGCGCGTCGACCAGCGCCGTGTCCGCGACCCTGCGCAGCCCGTCCTCACCCTCCTCCTGGGTGAGGAGCAGGACGTCATGGTCGTGCCGGCGTGCCGTCGTCACCACGGACACCGCGAACTGCATGACCACCGGGACGTGGATGCCGGCCCGTAAGGGGATCACCAGCGCCAGGACGTTCGACCGGCTGCTGGCCAGGGCCCGGGCGCCCGCGTGCGGCCGGTAGCCCAGCTCGTCGATGGCCGCCTCGATCCGCTGCCGGGTCTCCTCGGAGATGGGGCGCTTGCCGCTGAGCGCGTAGGAGACGGTGCTGGGGGAGACCCCGGCACGCCGCGCCACATCGGTGATCTTCACCATCAGCCCAGCTCCAGCGTGAGAAACCCGGTACCGGCCCGCGCCCGGGCCGTGCGCTCCCCGGCCGCCAGCGCCCACGGTGTCACCGGGTCCCCGGACGAGGCTCGCAGCGTGTCCCCTTCGCGTACGACGGTGAAGGTCACGTCCCCGACCGGCACCGTCACCTGCGCGCCCCGCTCCAGCCCGTACACCCGCAGGGTCACCCCGTCCGCGTACGGATAGTCGGGCCGGTCCACCACCGCCCCCACCGGGATCACCGCCCCCGGCCGGACCAGCAGCGGCACGCTCGCGAACCCGTGCTGCTCGCGCACCCAGCGCGGCCCGGTCACCGTCCGCCCGCTCAGGAAGTGGGTCCAGGTGCCCTCGGGCACGTAGTAGCTCACGTCCCCCTCGTCGCTGAACACCGGCGCCACCAGCAGGTCCGGGCCGAGCATGTACTGCCGCTCCAGGTGCGCGCACCCCGGATCGTCCGGGAACTCCAGCACCATCGCCCGCATCACCGGCACCCCCTCGGCATGGGCGGTGCGGGCGGCCTCGTACAGGTAGGGCATCAGGCTCAGCTTCAGCCGGGTGAACAGCCGCAGCACGTCCACGGCTTCCTCGTCGAACAGCCACGGCACCCGGTAGGAGGAGGAGCCGTGCAGCCGGCTGTGCGAGGACAGCAGCCCGAAGGCCAGCCACCGCTTGAACAGCGCGGCCGTCGGCGTGCCCTCGAAGCCGCCGATGTCATGGCTCCAGTAGCCGAAGCCGGACAGCCCGAGCGACAGCCCGCCGCGCAGCGACTCGGCCATCGACGCGTACGTGGCCTCGCAGTCGCCGCCCCAGTGCACGGGGAACTGCTGACTGCCCACGGTCGCCGAGCGGGCGAAGACCACCGCCTCGCCCTCGCCGCGGTGCTTGCGCAGCACCTCGAAGACCGTGCGGTTGTAGAGGTAGGTGTAGTAGTTGTGCATCCGCTCCGGGTCGGAGCCGTCCGCCCAGGCCACGTCGACCGGGACGCGCTCCCCGAAGTCCGTCTTGAAGCAGTCGACGCCCTGTGCGAGAACCGCCTCCAGCTTCGCCGCGTACCAGTCGCGGGCGGCCGGGCTGGTGAAGTCGACCAGCGCCATGCCCGGCTGCCACAGGTCCCACTGCCACACGCTGCCGTCCGGCCGCCGCAGCAGATGCCCGAGCGCCTTGCCCTCGGCGAACAGCGGGGAGCGCTGGGCGATGTACGGGTTGATCCACACCGAGACGTGCAGTCCCTTGTCCTTCAGGCGGGCCAGCATGCCCTCCGGGTCCGGGAAGACCCGGGGATCCCACCGGAAGTCGCACCAGTTGAACTCGCGCATCCAGAAGCAGTCGAAGTGGAAGACGGAGAGCGGGAGTTCACGCGCCCGCATGCCGTCGATGAACGACGTCACCGTCTCCTCGTCGTACGACGTGGTGAACGACGTCGACAGCCACAGCCCGAAGGACCACGCGGGCGGCAGGGCCGGGCGCCCGGTGAGGGCGGTGTACTTGCGCAGGATGTCCTTCGGGGTCGGCCCGTGGATCACGTAGTACGTCAACTGCTGCGACTCGACGCTGAACTGGACCCGGGACACCGCCTCCGAGCCGACCTCGAAGGACACCTTGCCCGGGTGGTCGACGAAGACGCCGTAGCCCGCGTCCGTGAGGTAGAAGGGGACGTTCTTGTACGCCTGCTCGGTGGCCGTGCCGCCGTCGGCGTTCCAGATGTCGACGACCTGCCCGTTCTTCACCAGCGGCCCGAACCGCTCCCCGAGGCCGTACACGCTGGTGCCCACCCCGAGCCCCAGCTGCTCCCGCAGATAGTGGGCGCCGGTCCCGTCCCGCATGATGCCCATGCCCTTGGCGCCGCTGGAGGTGAGGACGCGGCCGTGGGCGAGGAAGTCGACGTGCCAGGGGCCGGTGCGGGCCACCCGGACCGACAGCGCGCCGGAGGTGAGGGTCGCGTGCTCCTCGTCGTACTCGGTGTGGGCGGCCACCTCCGTTCCGGTGAGCTCGAACTCGGGCCCGCGCGGCTGCTCCCCGTCGAAGTGGGTGAGGGTCACGCCGATGACGTCGGGCATCGGAGTGTGCGCGGTGATCGTCACGACCGGTCCCTTCAGCAGGTCGCCGCGGTGGCGGATGGGCTGGGTCGGCGCGTGGATCTCCAGTACGCCGTCCGGGGCGGTGACGTCGAGGACCTCGACCGGATGGGCCGCGGTGACACCCTCGCGCAGCAGCCAGTAGCCGTCGGTGAACTTCACGCGCACCCCTTTGCTTGATGGTTCACTTGACCGCGCCCACGGCGATGCCGCGGGTGAGCGTCCGCTGGAAGACGAGGAAGAAGACGACCGCGGGCAGCACGCCCAGCAGAGCGGCGGCATTGGTCATCGTGGCGTCCATCAGGCGCTGGCCCTGGAGCACGCCGAGCGCCACCGACACGGTCTGGTTGTCGTTGGAGATCAGCATCACCAGGGGGAGCAGGAACTCGTTCCAGGTCCAGATGAAGAAGAACACCAGCAGGACCCCGAGGGTGGGACGGCTGACCGGGACCACGATCCGCCACAGCACCTGCCACTTGTTCGCGCCGTCGATCCGGGCGGCTTCGATGATCTCGCGCGGGAACTGCCCGAGGACCGAGGAGAGCAGATACGTGCCGAAGGCCGCCTGGATCACCGTGAACACGATGATCACGCTGAGCCGGGTGTCGTACAGGCCCAGTTGCTTGCTCAGGTAGTACACCGGGTAGACCAGCGCCTCCTGCGGCAGCATGTTCGCCAGGACGAAGAAGGCCAGCACCCAAGTGCGGCCCCGGATCCGGCCGATGCCGATCGCGTAGGCGTTGAGCACCGACAGGACCGCGGCGAGTACGGCCACCGAACCACTGATCAGCACGGAGTTGACCAGCTTCTGGCCGTAGTCGACCCGCTGCCAGAAGTCCTTCAGGCCGTCCAGATACAGGCCCTTGGGCAGGCTGAGCGGGCCGTGCGCGGAGTACTCGGCCGGCGACTTGACCGCGTTCACGGCCACGATCACGAACGGCACCACCATGAACAGGGCGGCCAGGCTCAGGGCCACCAGCACCGGGTAGCGGCGTAGGGCGGCGGTCATGCGCGGGCCCCCTCCTCGGCGTCCTCGGCACGGGTCTGGAGTCTCAGGCCGATCAGGGAGAGCGCCAGGATGATCACGGTGAGGACGGTGGAGATCGCGGCGCCGTAGCCGACCTGGGTCTTCTCGAAGAAGGTGGAGAAGGAGAAGTAGGAGGGGACGTCGGTCGCCCCGCCCGGCCCGCCCTTGGTCAGCACGTACACCGCGCCGAACACCTTGAGCGCGGCGATCGTGCACCAGGTCAGCACGACATAGGTCTCCGGGCGGATCTGCGGCAGCGTGATGTGCCGGAAGCGGCGCCACCAGCCGGCCCCGTCCAGCTCGGCCGCCTCGTACAACTGCGGGTCCACGCGCTGGAGTCCGGCCATGAAGACGACCAGCGGGAAGCCGAGCTGGACCCACACCATCACGCCCATGACGCTGTAGAGCGCGATGTCGGGATCGCCGAGCCAGTCCTGCTGCCAGCCGCCCAGCCCCACCGCCTTCAGCAGCTCGTTGAGGGAGCCGTTGTCGGGGGCGAGGATCCAGCTCCAGACGATCCCGGCGACCGCGATGGGCAGCACCTGCGGGAGGTAGAAGCAGGCACGCAGGATCGCGGCGACCCTGCTGCCGAAGTGCTTGCCGACGTAGTCGAACAGGGCGGCGGCCAGGACGAGACCGAGCGCCGTCGGTACGGCCGCCATGGCGACGACCATGAACAGGCTGTGCCGGAAGGACGCCCAGAACTCCGAATCGTCCATCAGCTCCCGGTAGTTGGCGAGCCCGGCCCACTTCGGGCTGCCGACGCCCTGCCATTCGGTGAAGCTGACGCCCGTGTTCATCAGGAACGGCACGACGATGACCGCCAGGAACGCGAGGATCCCGGGGAGCAGGAAGAGGGCGTACGAGTCGCGGGTACGGGGGCGGCGCGGGCCGGTGTGGGTGTGCTTGCTCTTGCGCTTGCCCTTGCTCTTGCCGGCGGCGCGCGTGCCCCGTTCGACGGTGAACGTCATTGCTTCGGGGCACCCTTGTCGTACGCCTGCTGCAAGGCGTCGAGATAGCCGTCCGGCTTCTCGTTGCCCGTCATCAGCTTCTGCGTCTCGGAGACCAGGACGTCGTAGAAGCCGTTCACCGGCCAGTCCGGATAGAAGGCCAGCCCGTCCTTCTGGCTCAGCGTGTTGAAGTCGGTGATGAGCTCCTTGGACTTCGGGTCGGTGATGGCGGACGTGTCGGCCGCGACCGGGACACCGCCCTTGTTGCCGAGCAGGTTCTGGATCTTCTTCGACATGGTGATGTCGATGAAGTCGTAGGCGAGTTCCTTGTTCTTGGCGTTCTTGGGGACCACCCAGAGGTTGCCGCCGGAACCCAGGGTCAGGTTCGAACCGGGCCACAGGGTGCTGTCCCAGCCGAACTTGGCCTCCGTCTGGAAGCGGCCGTACCACCAGCTGCCGGAGAACAGGATCGGCGCCTTGCCCTGGATGAAGGAGACGCCCGCGTCCTCGGCCTTGGTGCTGGTGGACTTCTCGCTGATGTAGCCATTCTTCACCCAGCCGGCGAAGGTCTGCGCCGCGTACGTCCAGGCCGCGTCGTGGAAGTCCGTCTTGCCCTTGTACAGCTCGTACTTGTCGACCCACGAGCGGTCGGCCTTCGAGAGGGCGAGCTGGTAGAGGTACTGCTGCGCCATGTACTCGGCACCCGCGTTGGCGAGCGGGGTGACCCCCGTCTTGACGAAGGCGTCCATGGCGGCCGTGAGTTCGTCGAAGGTCTTCGGCTCGGCGATCCTGTATTTCTTGAAGAGATCCTTGTTGTAGTAGACCATCGTGTACTCGGCGTAGTTGGGCACGCCGTACCACTTGCCGGAGCCCATGACCCCGTCGGTGTCGTACATGCTGGTCGTGCGCACACCGGCGCTGAGCTTCTTGTCCCAGCCGCGCTTGGTGGCCTCGGCGGTCAGATCGGTCAGCAGGCCCTGCTTCGACAGCTGGCCGGCGGTCGCGTTGCCCTTGTTGTACTCCATGATGTCGGGCGCGTCCGAGGAGTTCAGGACCATCGGCGCCGTCTTCTGGATCTGCTCGAAGCCCTTCTCCTCGAACTTCACCTTCACGCCGGGGTGTGTGGCCTCGAACTCCTTGATGGCCTCGTTCCAGGCCGCGCCCATCGCGCTGTCGGGGCCCTCGTAGTGCCAGAGCCGTAGCGTCTTGCCGTCGGACGCACCGCTGTCCGAGTCGCCGCAGGAGGCCAGGAGCAGTGATCCGGAGAGGATCACGGCCGTGGCCGCCCATCGCCTTCGTGCCGTCAACATCCAGCGCCTCCAGGGGGGTCGGAGTCGGATGGTTCTCGGGGCGCCACGCAGCGTTCCGTTCGGCGAATCGTCGAATCGATTCGATGCGTGGCGTCGAAGCGCTTCGACGGAGGAAGGTATGTGCGTGCCGTGATCGCGTCAATGGGGCGGGCGGGAATTGCCGCAAGCGGTTCGACGGAGTGAGCGGGGTGAACGTGGTGAACGTGGTGAACGGAGCGAACAGAGTGAACGGAAGGCGTTCCCCGCCGTGTTGATCAGCAGCGCGGTGGCCGCCGCCGCGACCGGTGCCGCGAAGGCCGCCGCGGGCGCGGTGTGCTCGGCCGCCCAGCCCCCGGTCGCCGAGCCGCAGGCTATGCCGGTGAGCAGGGCGGTGACGACCAGGCTCATGCCCTCGTTGAGCCGGTCCCCCGGGGTACGGTCCTGGACCAGTGTCATCGCGGTCACCATCGTCGGGGCGGTCGCCATACCGGCCATCAGCAGGGCCACCGCCAGCGCCGGGAGCGTCCCGGCCGTGCGGGCGGCGAGCAGCGGCAGGGACATCAGCGCGGCCATCGCCAGCAGACACCACGGCAGCCGGCGCTCCGCGGGCCCGTCCGGCTTCCGCGCCCCGTACAGCAGGCCCGCCGCGCAGGAGCCCGCCGCCTGGAGCGCGAGCACGACCCCGGCCGCCGAGCGGTGGCCCTGGGCGTCGGCGTACGCGATCGTCACGACCTCCATCGAGCCGAACACCGCGCCGGTGGCGACGAAGCACGCCAGCAGCAGCGGTATGCCGGGGGTGCGCAGCGGCGACGGCGCCTTCGTACGCCCCCGCGGCGGCGGCTCGGTCGACCGCTGCGCCGTGAACACCAGCACCCCGGTCAGCAGCAGCCCCCCGCCCACGAGCGTGCCCGCCTCCGGGAAGAACGTGCCGGTCAGGAAGGACGCCAGGACCGGCCCCAGCATGAAGCACAACTCGTCGGCGGCCTGCTCGAAGGAGTTCGCGGTGTGCAGGGCCTCGGGGTCGTCCCGCAGCAGGTGGGCCCAGCGCGCCCGGGACATGCCGCCGATGTTGGGGACGGTGGCGGTCGCGGCGTACGCGGCGAACAGGGTCCAGTCCGGTGCGCCCAGCCGCACGCACAGCAGCAGGGCGAGGGCGCCGAGCACGGCGGTGACCGTGGCCGGCACGGCGACCCGGGCCTGCCCGTACCGGTCGACGAGCCGGGCGATCCAGGGCCCGGCCACCCCCGTCGCCGCGAGACCGGTCGCGGTGACGGCGCCGGCGAGCGCGTACGAGCCCCGCGACCCGGCGATCATGACGACCGCGCTCACACCGAACATGCCCATCGGCAGGCGGGCGATGAGGTTGCCGGTGGTGAAGGCGCGGGTGCCGGGGTGGATGAACAGGCGGCGGTAGGGGCCGGGGGATAGGGGAGGCATGACCTCACCATCACCTGGAGTGGATCAAGGGGTCCAACACCTTCTCCGTACCGATTCACACACCCCTGTTGTAAGTTCGCCCGGTGCCCGCTCCCGCCCACCTCGACCCCCGCCTCCTGCGTGCCTTCGTCACCGTCGCCGAGGAACTGCACTTCACCCGCGCCGCGTCCCGGCTGTACGTCGCCCAGCAGGCCCTCAGCCGTGATGTGCGGCGCCTCGAACGGGAGCTGGGCGCCGAGCTGTTCGTCCGCACCACCCGGCAGGTCGCACTGACCGGCGACGGCGAGCGCCTGCTGCCGCTCGCCCGCCGGGTCCTCGCCGCCCAGGACGACCTGCTCGCCGCCTTCGGACAGGCCCGCCCCCTCCTGGTCGACCTCAACTCCCCGAACCTGGACACCGGCCGCCGCGTACTGCACCGGGCGCGGGAACTCGCCCCCGACCACGAGCTCATGGCCCGCTACGAGAGCGGGCTCACGGGAGCGGTGGCCGAACTGCTCGCCGGGCGCCTGGACGTCTCGTTCGGCAGGTTCGCGGGCCTGGACCCGGCGCTGCGGGCCGGGCTGGACCACCAGCTCGTACGGTACGAGCCGATGGCGGTCGTGCTGCCCGAGGCGCACCGGCTGGCGCCGCTGACGGCCGTACCGCTGCACGCGCTGGCGGGCGAGACCGTGTACGCCGGGGCGGGCAACGCGCGCACGCCGGAGTGGACCGACCTGGCCCACCGCCTCTTCGCCGGACGCGGCATAGCCGTCGCGCCACCGGCGCCGCTGGCCGTGGGGGAGGAGGAGTTCGAGCGGCTCATGGCGAAGACCGGGAACCCGGTGCTCGCGGTGACCGGCTTCTCCGCCCTGCCGCGCACGGTGGTGCGGCCGCTCGTCGATCCCGTCCCGCTGTCACCCGTGTCGCTGGTGTGGCGCAGAGGGCTCGCGCATCCCGCGTTCGACGCGGTTCGACGGGCAGCGGCCGAACTCGCCGTGAAATGGGGATGGTTGGGGCGACCCGAAAGCGCATGGATTCCAGCCATCGATGAATCGATCAGTGAATCGGTCACTTCCGCTCACCATTGAAACTTCCGAAGTCTCCGTCCCATGCCGGCGCTACGTTCGGGACAGCCGAGCACCGTGAGACAAGGGGGGCGCTCGGACCGGTGGGGGCCGGGTCCGGCGGCGCGAGCTCGGAGTCGTATGCGCACCCGGAAACATTCCCGGAGACATTCCCGTGGGGGGATCGCAGGTGCGCGCGAAGAAGTGGCCGGAAAATGCCCGGCCGGAATGGCCCGATGCCGAACTCGGGGCCCAGGACCTGCCGGTGGCCGGGGACGACATCCAGAGCTTCCCGGAGACCGGAACGACGGACGTCCTTCCGGACGGGGAGGTGCCCGACGCGGGGCCGACCGAGGTGCTGGCCGCGGTACGAGCCCCCGGGCCGACGGCCCATGAACCGCACGCGCATGACCCGCTCGGGGTGACCGTCCAGCTCGACGCCGACCGGATCGCGGACGAACGTACACACCTCACCGAGCCCGGACGGGCGCCGCGCGGCGGGGGCCAGGACCCCTCCGGCAGGCCCGTCTTCGTGGACGCGTCGGGCCGCCGCAGGCGCACCTTCCGCCGCCTCGGCATGTTCGCCGGCATCGCCTGCGCGGTGTACGCCGTCGTCATCGTCGCCACACTCCTGTCCGGCAGCTCGAACGCGCCCTGGCTGCCCGTGCCCGGCCAGACCGAGGACAAGCCGGCCGGTCAGGTGGACATCTCCCCGGCGCCCGCCGACTCCGCCCGGCCCCCCGCCCGCACCGGCACCGCGCCCGGTACGGGCCCGAGGGTGCCCGCCGCAGCCCCGTCGCCGGGCGGCAGCGCGGCCGCATCCGGCGCCACGGGCACCGCCAGGCAGCCGGGCGCCTCCACCGCCCCGCAGCCGACGGCGACGAACCCCGCCTCCGGGGCGGGCAGTGCGGGCGGCTCCTCCCCGGACCCCGAGCCCACGGCGCCGACGCCCTCGACCGCCCCACCCACCCCCACCGGCCCCACCGGTGGCTCCGGCAGCCCCTCACCGTCCGCGGGCGGCGACGGCGGCACGGGGACCGGTGGACCGGGCGGCGGAACCGGCACCGGAAACGGACCGGGCACGGTGGCCGGCGGCCTGGTGCGACCCGCCCGAGCCGCCGCCCCGACCTCCGTGTGATCGGGGCGGCACCTCTGATGTCACATCGCGGCGAGACGGGCCCCTAGGTTGTGGCCGAACGGTGTGCATCGTGCGGGGGCTCGGCGAAGCCCCTGAAGCGGAGCGGAAGTTGGCCGGGGCGCCGTGGGAACCGGCTTGCGCCGGGCGGACGGGGTGGCGAAAGTTGGTGCGCCTGGGGCGGGGGATTCGGCTGGTCGCTGATGCCCGTGATCCGGTGCCCGCCCGCCGACCCGATCCGAGGAGTGACACCTCCAGATGACGCAGCCTCCCGGCTGGCCGCCGCCGCAGCAGCAGCAGCCGCCGCAGCAGCCGTACCCGGGGCCGTACTCGCCACAGCCCCCCGCCCAGGCCCCCGGCCAGGTCCCCAACCCGTACGCGACGCAGCCCGCGTACGGCGGACCATACGGAGCGGGCCAGTACGGCGGACCCGGCCAGTACGGCGCCTATCCGCCCCCACCGCCACCACCTCCCGGAGGCGGCGGCCGCGAAAAGAAGAAGCTGGCCCTCATAGTGTCCGGCGCCGCGGCGGCCGTACTCCTGATCGCCGGCGGCGTCTACTTCGCCACCAACGGCGACGACAAGCCCAACAAGCCCTTGGCCCAGGTGAGCGAGTCCGCCGAAGCGACCCCGACCCCGAGTGCGAGCGAGACGCCACCGGAGACGGACGCCCCCTCGGACCCCTCGGACGAGGACACCGCCACGGCCCCCGCCACCGGCTTCCAGGGTCAGTGGCAGGACGACGCCAACAAAACCCTCACCATCGGCGACAAGTACAACTCCGGCACCTACAAGGGCAAATACGCCCTCTCCTACATCGACCCCGGCGGCAAGGGCATCCTCACCGGCCTCGGCATGGACCGCAGCGACGGCACCTTCCGCATGGTCCTCAAGCCCATGAGCACCCAGAGCACCAAGGGCGACGACTACCTCGCGGCAACGCTGACCCGTTCGGGCGACAGCGTGAACATCAAGTGGGACGACGGCGGCAGCGACACGCTGGCATACGTGGGCGACTGAGAACTCCCAGCTGTTGCAATGTCACGAAAGGGCACCGGCCCCGGCCCACACCAACCCGCCCTGGTGCCCCAACTGACAGCCTCGATACCGTACCGACTGCTTCCCCCACCCCAACCGCCCCACCAGGAGCCCACCGTGACCCGCCGCCCCCACCTCATCCCGACAGCAGCCGCCGGCGCGCTCGCCGCGCTTCTCCTTGCCGGTTGCGGCGGGGGCGGGGACGGGGGCTCGAAGGGGAACGACAAGATCGCGGGGGCGGATACGGGGGGCAAGTCGTCGGCTTCGCCGAGTGCTTCGGCGTCCACGTCGGCCGATCATCCAAAGATCGAATTGCCGTCGGACGTGAAGTTGACCTTCACGCCGGAGCAGGCGGGTGACGCCGTCAAGGATGCGATTTTGAATGACAACGCGGAGTTCGTCCGTGCTCTCGACGCGGCCATTGTCGCGCAAAATCCTCGTCTCCCCGCTCTGGAGTACTACACGGAGGGCGAGGGAGCCGTAGCGGCTCAGCAGTGGGTCAAGTCCTTCAAAGACGCTGGCTGGACGGTTACCGGTACCGTGCGCTTCTTTGACCGACAAGTCAGTGTGGAGTCCAAGACCAAGGCGTCACTCACCTACTGCGGCGATGAGAGCAAGGGCTACAGCAAGGTCATCAAGACCAACGAGATCAAACGAACGAAGGTCTCCAAGGACAGCTACGTTGCCTACGGTGTGCAGGTACAGAAGAACGAGAAGGGGGTCTGGGAGCTTGTGAAGATCGCTTCCACTCGAGGGGCTGCCAAGTGCCAGCCATGACCCGACTCCTTCGTACCATCGCTGTGCTGTTCGTTGGCTCGACCTGCTTGGTCTTGGCTCCTTCGGCCTACGCCGACCAAGGACCCCCCGGCGGTGGAACCGTCGGCAGCGGTTCAGACCCGAACACCTCTGGCGACGCCTCCGGTGACGGCACTCTTTCCTCGACCGCCGGCGTCATCGTCTATGACCGCTCGAAGAACGGCTCCGGCGACTCGGTGGGGCCGGTCACCTCCACTACATCCTGGACCCCGCCGGCCTGCTGGTACGCGCCGAAGTACACCCCGGCGCAGCTCAAGGCCTACCTGGAGCCGATTTGGGAGGCAGATTCCACGGGGTACGAGTGGGACGCAACGCAGCGTGCCCGGTATGTCGACGGCCATCCGTACAAGGACTTCAACCAGGACAAGGCCGGCAAGGGCTACTGGTGGGACTCGTACGTCAACAAGGACTTCCCGCCGGGCTGGGACAAATGCAAGGAGCCCATCTTCTGGGTCGACAAGGGTGACCCCCCGCCGGCGAACGTCGAGAACGCCGTCACCCCGGAGATCCTCGCCGAGCTGGCCTACAACGAAATCCGCGTCCCCAGCACGAAGGTGACCCTGGCCCCCGCGAACACGACCAAGGTCAACCTCCCCACCTGGGCCTGGCTGGACGGCGCCAAGTTCAAGCCGGTCTCCGTCACCGCTTCGATCCCGGTGCTGGGTATCTCCGCGACGACGACAGCCGAACCGGTCTCCCTGAGGATCGACCCAGGGACGTCCGACGCGACGACCTACCCGGCATCCGGCGTCTGCCAGATCAAGGACGGCACCATCGGCGAGCCCTACGCCAAGGGCAAGTCCGACGAGACGCCACCCTGTGGAGTGAAATACCTGCGCTCCTCCGGCACTGGCTCCTACCCCCTCAAAGCCACCATCACCTGGAAGATCCACTGGACCGGCACGGGCAACACGGGTGACGACCTGCCTGACGGCACCTTCGGGGCGACCCAGGATGTGGTGGTGCAGGAGATCCAAGCCGTCAACCGGTGAACCACGCGCAAGAGGCTGGGAGAGGGAAGCATTGTGGGCGAGAAGACCAAGGTTGACGACCTCAATGTGATCAAAAGCGTCTCGACAGGGATCACGAAGATCGTCGACGAACTGGAACGACTCGATCACGACGACAAGTATGGGTGGAACCAAGAGGCCATCGGCCATGAGGAACTCACCGACAGGCTCAACGACTTCGCCACCAACTGGGACTACAAGCGTTCAAAACTCGAAGAGGAATTGAAGAAGCTTGCCAGCATCACCAAGGCTGCGGCTGATGCTTATGAGCAGATAGATACCGCTCTCGCCGATGCAGTCCGTAAGAGGGAAAAGAAGTCGAAGAGCTAGGGGAGACGATGTCCCGTCCGAAGGACTGGTCGCCTGTCGACCTCGACTCGGATCCAGTGGCTGGGGATCCCGCTGCGGTAGCGAAGTTGGGCAGGCGATTTCGCGCTGTTGCCGATGCGATCAGGAAACAGTCGGGCAACATCGAAGCTCTCTGCAGTGTCGACGGGTGGCAGAGCGACGCGGCGAGCGAGTTTCGTAAGACAGCGGAAGGAACCGTTGGTCGCCTGCAAAAAGTGCTGGATCGTTTCGAGACCGCTGCCGACCTCCTGGGTGAACAGACCGAGCAAGTAGATGAGAAGTACGCGTCCGTTCTAGCCTCTTCTCAGCGCGCGGCAGATAAGGCACGCAGCGATGCTGAACGGGATTGCGGGGAGCGGGGTCGGCTCGACAAGGGTATTGACGCGTTGGACAAGTCGGCGGATGACTATGATGAGAAGAAGCGGGACCTGACGCGGCAGCGAGATGAAGTCGACGATCGCATCACGGATGCGATAAAACGGGTCCATGCGGCGAAGAACGCCAGGAATCGGGCTGGCGAGAAGGCGGCTCGCGCTCTAGAGGAATTGATCGATCACGACAAGCTGAAGGACTCCACCTGGGAGAATATCAAGGGTGCTCTGAAGAGCATTGCTGATATCGCTGGCTGGGTAGCAACCTTCTGTGCCATCGCTTCGCTGCTGGTGGGTTGGATCCCCGTGATCGGCTGGGCATTGGCTGGAGTCTTGGACGCGATCGCCTTGCTTGCGACCGTGGTGTCCTTGGGCTGTCACTTGGTTCTTGTCTTCTCCGGAGATGCGAGTATTGCCGACCTTGTTCTGGACGGCGTGGCACTCCTCACCCTTGGCCTCGGGCGGGCGGCGCTGAGCGCGGGCAGGTCTGCCGCAGCGGGTGTGCGAGGGGTTCAGGCGGCCAGTCGGACGGCTCGGGCCGACTTTCTCGCCGCGAACTCCCTTGCCGGCAGGTCCGTGAAGGCGGCGAACACACTCAAAGGCAAGGCCACGAAACTCGCGAACCAAGCGGCCGAAGAAACTACTCAGCGATTGGCCAGAGACCTCCCCGGGTCTTTTGGGAAGTTGAACGAATTTCAGCACGTTTTGAATCCCAAGGTTATCTGGCAGGACTCGGTGGACGCCGTCAAGGGGCTAAAGGATTTCAAAGATGTAGGGAAACTCTTCGGTAGGGATGCCTGGAGAGGGGCTCGCCCCTTCGGTAACCCAGAATGGGTGGAGTCCAGTAAAGCGCTCACAGAAGTGCCCATTCTGGGTAAGTTCGAAGCCATGGGCGGCATGAAGTTCACGGACTACGTGCGATCGTCAGGGCGGCGTTGGCTTGGCTACACTGTCGCTGCGACGGTCGTCGACGGAAACGATAAGCTGCACGGCCTCACTGAATGGAACACCCCATACAACAAGTGGAAAGAAACTTGGACAGTGGGCCAATGATGCCGAGTGGGGTTGCGCGTGGGTGATGGAACGGTGTGGCAGTGCTTGATCTCTGAACCGCAAGGCTGTATCAGGCTGCCAGTGGAGGAAGGGGTGGACTTCAAGGAGTGGTCGAAGCAGGCTGCTCAGGCATACCTGGGCGCATCAGCACATCGGGCAGAAGTACGCGAGTTGTCATCCGCCCTGGCGCGTGTGGCGGCGACATCGGGGCTAGGTGACCCCACTTTCGCCTATGCCTACGTGGTGGACGCCGCCAAAGCGGTAATGGCGGTGTACGAAGTCCATGACTACGACGGAGAGGGTTACCAATCAGTCGACCGACTCCCCGACCTGCTGCAGGATGTTCTGCCATCGTCACCTGACCGCAGGAGCGTGGATCAGACGCACCTGCCAGTCGGTCCTGGCGTACGTGTCCAGGAGTTGCAGTCAGTGGAGACGTGGTCGCTCTTCAGGAAGAAGACGCTGATGGAGACCGTCACTTACGCGGTGCTTCCGCCGCAGGTCGACAATGTGTTGGTGCTCCGGATGTCCTGGACGAACCTGGTCTTCAGCGAGACGCTGCTGGAACTGGCCCAGACGCTGGCGGAATCGTTGGAGCTTGCCGAAGTCAAGGAAGGTGCTGACGGATGACGGGCTCGATTACCGCTGGCCTTTCGGAAGAAGAATCCGCTCCACCTCCCAGCGACTACGGTTTGATCGTCCCGGACGGTTGGTTCAGGGTCACACTCGAGCCCGACGAGTGGAAACGTTCCATCCGGGCCTTGGTCGAGAAGACATTCGAGGGTCAGGACGATGCTGTCACTCTCAAGCGGGAGCTGAAAAGGGCTCTTCGTGCACGCGCTGAAGAGGCGTACGGAAATGGCGGAGTAGAGTTCTATGTCTCAACAACCTCAATCGGCCCCCTGCCTCTTTCTTCTTCCCTTCTGGTGACCATAGTCCCAGCGGGACAGGATCTCGGATTGGCAGTCAGCGCACAAGTCCGGACCCAACAGGTCGATGAAATCATGCTGCCCTTCGTAGGCCCTGCCACAAGGCGACGCAGGCGCATGGTACCGCAATCCGATGACTCGTCAGGTAACCAACTTCCCGTAACGCTAGTCGACTACGCGGTCAGAGTGCCGCAGACCAATGCCTTTCTGCTGCTTACGTTTTCCACATCTCTCGATCCGTTTGCCGAAGCCATGGTCGAGCTTTTCGAAGCGGTGGCCAAGTCGCTGCACTGGAAGTGATCGATTCAAGACGCCACCCAGGAACACTTGGCGGTGCGCCTCGGTGAGCTGGTGCCGCCCAGCCCCAACTTCTCCCACGGCACCATGGCCAGCGGCATCCAGCTGAAGCCGACAGCGAATACGGCGACAAGGGTGGTGGCCCCTTTGGGCAGGATCCAGCCCAACTGGGACACAAGGATCGCTACGAGCAACAGATAGACATCGAATGCCAGCACAGCGAGCACCTTTCGCACCGCTGCGCCAGGACCGATCCTGGGTTTGTCCCCGCTTCCCCGCACCATGCCCAGCAGGATCACCGGCAGCATCAGGCCGGTGATGCCGCCGAGAGCGATGGCTCCCACCATCAGGGCGGTGTGCCCGTCGTCTGGCACAACGGTCGACAAGAGGGAAGCCTTCGCCAGGTCGCTGGTGAGCATGACGCCCGCGAAGGCTCCGAGCGTCATCGTCGCCAGAACCACGACCAATCCGGCCCCGAAAGCGACATTGCCCACGAAGGAGCGCCGAGAAGGCTGCGCCTTGGGCCCCTCGTGTGTCGAATCGGCGGACATGGGCATCTCTCATTCCTGTGTGGGCCTGCTAGGGGATGACGGGGCGTGTTTGGGTTGGTCTTCAAGCCATTTGGACGCTGAGGTGAGCTCAGGGCCGTAGCAGCTCAGGGTGGGTCTTCAATGTGCGTATGAGGGTGCCGAGGCGGGACTTCGTCGTGGTGAGGGTGATCATCGGTTCGTCGCTTTCATGTAGGTGAAGTGTGCCGGTGGGGGCAGCGGCGACGTAGAGGCAGTTTGCGGCCTCGGCGCTGTAGGTGGATTTCTGCCAGACGAGTTCGGGCATGGTGTGGGGCTCCTCAGAGGTCCTGGGCGATGCGGTGGATGAGATCTCGGGAGAGCGATTCGGGCAGTGCCCGTGCTTCCATGCGGTCGAGTACAGAGTGGTACCGATCCAATTGAGCCTCCGCGTCGAGGAACTCGCAGCCGTGGTCGGTGTCCAGGACGACGGTGTCGAGGCGGGGTACCGGGCCTGTGGCGTACGTGATGGGCTGGCCCGAGGCGGGGAAGCCGGCCTGGCCGAAGGGAAGCACCAGGACGGTGATCGGCGTCTCCTCGCTCATCTCCAAGAGGTGTGTCAGTTGGGCTCGGGCGGTCTCCTGGCCGCCGAAGCCCATGCGGAGGGCCGCTTCGTGGACGATCGCCGTGTAGGGAGTGGGCGTGTTCTCGAAGAGGACGGCCTGGCGCTTCACCCGGTACGAGACGCGGTGCTCGATCTCGTGCGGGCGCAGGGGTGGCACGGCCTCGCGCATAGTGGCCCGGGCGTGTTCCGGAGTTTGCAGCAGCCCCGGCATGTGGATCGTCACCGCCACGCGCAACGCCGTGGCGTGATGCTCGAGTTCAGCCAGATCGAGCAAGCCGGAAGGAAGGGTGTCCCGGTACTCCTCCCACCAGCCTCTCTTGCGGCCACCCGTCATCGCGGCCAGGGCGTCGACATACTCCTCGTCGGCGCAGCTGTAGTTGCACGCCAATGTGCGTACGCGGTCGGCGCTCACTGCGTATCGGCCGGCCTCGATGTTGCTGATCCGTGCCTGTGGCCCGCCGAGGAGCGCGGCTGCCGCGGTGGACGTGAGCCCGGCACGCTCACGGAGCCTCCGCAGTTCGGTGCCCAGGCGCTGTTGACGCAGGGTCGCGGTGGTGGCGGGTGGCATGGCGAGTCGCTCCTGTGCTTGGCGGGGACGTGCACGTCACCCACACGAGTGGCCATTGGTAGTTCTTCGCGGTTTCAATGGAAGACCTTCCAATTTTATCGCTACGTTGAGTTCCGCGAGCGGCCCAACGCGCTGCGCCCACATCTCTCCCGGAGGTCTTCGTGGTCACCGTAACTCTGCCCGATACCTGGGTGTACGCCCTCCGTCTGCCTCATGACCCTCGCGCTGCACGGGTCGCACGTATGACCGTGCGGGCCGCCCTTGGCGGTCACGGCATGGGTGATGTCGCCGATGTCGTTGAGCTGTTGACGTCCGAGCTCGTCACCAACACCTACCTGCACACCAAAGGACCTGCCTCGCTGCGGTTGACCGCTTTGGGTGGTGGTCGGTTGCGGGTCGGGGTTTGGGACAACCACTCGCACGTGCCTGCGCCCTTTGCCCAGGCTCCCAGGGACCGCGTTCCGATCGCCTCGGCGGACGCCGACGGCGGGCGCGGGCTGTGCCTCGTACAGCAGTACGCCGATTCGTGGGGTGGCTGGCCGCTCGGGGGTGATCCCCTCGGGCCGGGTGCGGGGAAACTGCTGTGGTTCGAAGTCGGTGGGAGCGGACGCCCAGGGTGACGGATCTCGACCCCACCAAGCCTCGGCCAAGTTCCCGTCAACCGCTCCGCTCGCGGTGCCTCACGCGCGGAGCCGCGTGGAAAACTGGCGGGGTTGCCTAAGTGAAGAGGGTGACGTGACCGTCGGGTGGGGGCAGACGCGGTGAGTAAGCGGCAGGTGCGGAAGATGCTGCGGTTGATGGCGAGCGGGGAGTCCGTCGAGCTCACCAGTGCGATGTCGTCCGTGAAGAGGCTGGCCCGGGTGGCGTTCTTCGCTCAGCAGTTCGGGTACGAGTACGCCGACGCGCGGTATGGCGGGTCGCGTAACAACGTGCTCAAGCTGGTCGTCGTCCCCGATCACAGCCCGCAGGCCCGTGCCCGTGCCGCGCAGAACTGGGCGCAGTATCCGAACGCCGCGGACGGGGTCTCGCTCCCGCCGGTCGTGCCTGATGCGCTCGAGCTGCTCAAGGCGCGGATCCAGTTCGACATCACCGGCAAGAACGCCGAGAAGCGCATGGCTTACGGGGGTCTGGGCATCACCGTCGGGCTTGTGCTCTATACGGTGCGGAAGGGCGGCGGCGCCTTCAGCTTTGCTGTCGCGGGTGGGGCTTGGGTCGTCTTCATGGGGATCATGGGCATCGGGTTCCTCGTCAATCGACGGCGCAACGCGAAGTTCGCCCGCCGGCTTGAGGCCGCCGGATTCATGCGGGTGACGGAGGACGGCGGGCGGGTGCGGTATCTGCCGCCTGGCGCGCAGCTTTCGCCCGGGGGATACCCGCCTCAGATGCCTCAGATGCCTCAGATGGGGCCGTACGGTGGTGGGCCTTACGGGGGTGGTCCGTACGGCGGTCCCGGGCCGGTTTCCGGGCCGTACGGCTATGGCCCGCAGCCGCAGCCGCAGCAGCCCTACAGCCAGCCCTCGTCCTACCCCGGCTGGCAGCCCCCGCAGCGTTGATCCCGCCGGCGAGGCGACGTCATCGAAGGCGCTCGCCGCGCGACCTCTCATCCCGGTCCCGGCCAGGGTGAGAGCAAAGTTCCTTTCCGGTCACCCACAGGCACAGACCGGAAACGCGTCCTTCCTACCTTCGGGTTGAGTCAGTCGAGTCGATGGCAGACCGAGCCCCGGAGCACCGTGGAGGCGTGATGACAGCCCCAGCCCCATCCCCCAGTACGGCCCCCGCCTCGCGCGGCAGGGGAGGCCGCTGGATCGAGCAGTGGGATCCGGAGGACGAGGTCTTCTGGAACGAGGGCGGGGAGAAGACCGCCCGGCGGAATCTCCTCTTCTCCGTTCTCTCCGAGCACATCGGGTTCTCGGTCTGGACCATGTGGTCCGTGCTGGTGCTGTTCATGGGGCCCGAGTACGGGCTGACCCCGGCCGACAAGTTCCTGCTCACGTCGGTGGTGACGCTGGTCGGTGCCGTCGTACGGGTGCCGTACACCTTCGCGGTCGCCGTCTTCGGCGGGCGGAACTGGACGATCATCTCGGCGAGCCTGCTGCTCATCCCGACGATCGCCGCGTTCGCCGTGATGAAGTCGGGGACGTCGTTCGGCACCTTCCTGCTGGTGGGGCTGCTCGCGGGTATCGGCGGCGGCAACTTCGCCTCGTCCATGACCAACATCAACGCCTTCTTCCCGTTGAAGAAGAAGGGATGGGCGCTGGGGCTGAACGCCGGCGGCGGGAACATCGGCGTGCCGGTCATCCAGCTGGTCGCCCTCGCGATCATCGGGGCGAGCGGCGGGCCGCGGGTACTGCTGGGGATCTACATCCCGCTGATCGTCGTCGCCGCCGTCCTCGCCGCGCTGTTCATGGACAACCTCGCCACCGTGAAGAACGACACGGGCGCGGCGAAGGACGCCGCCAAGGACGCGCACACCTGGATCATGTCGTTCCTCTACATCGGGACGTTCGGATCGTTCATCGGCTACAGCTTCGCCTTCGGGCAGGTGCTGACCAACCAGTTCGGGCGGACGCCGCTCCAGGCCGCGTACCTGACCTTCATCGGGCCGCTGCTGGGCTCGCTGATCCGGCCCGTCGGCGGCTGGCTGGCCGACCGGTACGGCGGGGCGAAGATCACGCTGTGGAACTACGTCGGCATGGCCGCCGCCACCGCCGTCCTGGTCGGGGCCAGCATCGAGAAGTCGCTGCCGTTGTTCGTGGCCGTGTTCGTGGTGCTGTTCGTGCTCAGCGGGCTCGGCAACGGGTCCACGTTCAAGATGATCCCCGGCATCTTCCAGGCGAAAGCCCTGGCCAAGGGGCTCGAGGGCGAGGCGGCGGCGGCCCACGGGCGGCGGTTGTCCGGGGCCTCCATGGGGCTCATCGGGGCGGTCGGCGCGCTCGGTGGAGTGGGGATCAACCTCGCCTTCCGGCAGTCCTTCCTCTCCTACGGTTCCGGCACCGGCGCGTTCGTCGTCTTCCTGGCCTACTACGGTGTCTGCTTCGCGGTGACCTGGGCCGTATACCTTCGCCGCCCGGCCGGCCAGGCCCGCGCCGCGGCCGCCACCGAGGCGAAACCGCAGCTCAGCTACGCCGAGGTGTGACGTAACACTGGCGACATCAACCCGAACCGAGCCTGTCACGCGCCGTTGACAGGCTCGTTCGGCATGCTGGTCAGCTAGGAGAGCCATGTACGACGAAACGCAGCGACCGGACCACGGCCGGTACGGGCCCCTCGCCGGGTTCACCGTGGGCGTGACCGCCGCGCGCCGGGCCGACGAGCTCGGGGCGCTGCTCCAGCGGCGCGGGGCGGTCGTGCTGCACGCGCCTGCCCTGCGCATCGTGCCGCTCGCCGACGACGGTGAACTGCTCGCCGCCACCAAGGAGATCATCGACCAGGTGCCGGACGTGGTGGTCGCCACCACCGCGATCGGTTTCCGGGGATGGGTCGAGGCCGCCGACGGGTGGGGGCTCGGCGAGCAGCTGCTCGGGCGGCTGCGCGGCGTGGAGCTGCTGGCGCGCGGGCCCAAGGTCAAGGGCGCGATACGGGCCGCCGGGCTCACCGAGGAGTGGTCGCCGTCGAGCGAGTCCATGGCCGAGGTGCTGGACCGGCTGCTGGAGGAGGGTGTCGACGGGCGCCGGATCGCCGTACAGCTGCATGGTGAGCCGCTGCCCGGCTTCGTGGAGGCGCTGCGGGAGGGGGGAGCCGAGGTGGTGCTCGTGCCGGTGTACCGGTGGATGCCGCCGGAGGACCTCTCTCCGCTCGACCGGCTGCTGGACGCCGCCGTCTCGCGCGGGCTGGACGCGCTGACCTTCACCAGCGCGCCCGCCGCCGCGTCGCTGCTGAACCGGGCCGAGGAGCGGGGGCTGCTGGACGAGCTGCTCGCCGCCCTCGGCGGCGATGTGCTGCCGGCCTGCGTCGGGCCGGTCACCGCGCTGCCGCTCCAGGCGCGCGGCGTCGAAACGGTCCAGCCGGAGCGGTTCCGGCTCGGGCCGCTCGTCCAGCTGCTCTGCCAGGAACTTCCGGGACGGGCGCGCGCGTTGCCGATCGCCGGGCACCGGGTGGAGATCCGGGGGCACGCGGTGCTGGTGGACGGCGACCTGAAGCCCGTACCGCCGGCCGGGATGTCCCTGCTGCGGGCGCTGTCGCGGCGGCCGGGCTGGGTGGTGGCCCGGGCGGAGCTGCTGCGGGCCCTGCCGGGGGCCGGGCGGGACGAGCACGCCGTGGAGACGGCGATGGCCCGGCTGCGTACGGCACTCGGGGCGCCGAAGCTGATCCAGACCGTGGTGAAGCGGGGCTACCGGCTCGCCCTCGATCCGGCGGCCGACGCGAAGTACGCCGACGCCTGACGGGCACCCGTGGGGGGACGGTAAAACGGGACGGCCGGCGTGTCCTCCGCCGGTACGAGGGGTTCCGGCACCGAGCGCGGGCAGGCACTGTGGGAGAGGGAACGGTTCCCCAGCCCAAGGCGGTGACAGGCACATGGCACTGGGTACGGCCACGGACCGGTACGAGCTGCGGTTCGACGCGGGGCGGATCTGCCTGGATCTCCTCTCCACCACCCACCCCGGCGAACGGCTCTGCTCCGTCGAGCCGTTGCGCGCCTGGATCACCGGCTCGGGACTCGTACCCCCCGGCACCCCGCTGGCGCACGCCGACGGCTCCTGGCTCGCGGACTTCCGTGAACTGCGGGGGTGCGTGGAGCTATTGATGCGGGCCGGCGCCAACTCCCGAACGCCCGGGCCCGGCACCAACTCCTCGACACCCGGCCCCGGACCCAACCGCGGCCCCGGCAGCCGGCCCTACGACCTCGCCCTCGCCCGCCTCAACGAGTTCGCCCGGCCCGCGCCCCCGGCCCCGCGCGCGATGCTCGCCGAGAGCGGCGCACTCGTACGGGAGTTGGACGGCCCGCCGTGCTGCGCGGCGCTGCTCGCGGCCGTCGCCCGGGACGCCGTGGAGCTGCTGACCGATCCGGTCGCATGGGCGGCCGTGCGGGAGTGCGAGGGGGACAACTGCCCCATCATGTACGTGGACACGTCCCGCGGGCGGCGCCGGCGGTGGTGTTCGAGCGAGGTCTGCGGGAACCGGGAACGGGTCGCGAGACACCGTCGGCGGGCGGCACTCGCGCGAGCCTGAGTGTCCGCTAGGTCTTTTCTGTACGTTAAGCACCGGTCTGGCGTCGAAGTGATTTCGACAACACCGCGTTTGCCTCCGGCGTGGCGCGGGCACCTCCCGCTGTCCCCCGTTCCCCTCGGCGATGTGCCGGAAATGTAAAGATCATGCGGTGGGAATGTGCCCGCATGTCCCCCTCGTCACGTCATCCCCGAGAAATTTCTCACTCGGGTTTGAACACGCCGCGGATCACTTCCGTACCTGTGGGCGAGCGACCGACTGGGGGAACCCCCGGACACCGGAGGTGGGCGTGCGCAAGGATGCGGCCGTGGCCAATGAACGTGGATCGAGGGCCCGACATCGCATGTCCCAGCCCTCGGAGCCAGATGAGGAGCTGATGCGTGCTCTGTACCGTGAGCACGCCGGACCACTCCTTGCGTATGTCCTTCGGCTGGTCGCCGGTGATCGGCAACGCGCCGAGGACGTCGTGCAAGAGACGCTCATCCGTGCCTGGAAGAACGCCGGTCAGCTCAATCGAGCGACCGGATCGGTACGCCCCTGGCTGGTGACGGTCGCACGTCGCATCGTCATCGACGGCCACCGCAGCCGGCAGGCCCGGCCGCAGGAGGTTGATCCGTCGCCGCTGGAGGTCATCCCCGCGGAGGACGAGATCGACAAGGCGCTGTGGCTGATGACGCTTTCGGACGCGCTCGACGACCTGACCCCTGCCCACCGGGAGGTCCTCGTCGAGACGTACTTCAAGGGGCGTACCGTCAACGAGGCGGCCGAGACGCTGGGTATACCCAGCGGAACCGTCCGCTCTCGGGTGTTCTATGCCCTGCGGTCGATGAAGCTCGCACTTGAGGAGCGGGGGGTGACGGCGTGATGAGTGTCTACGGGGGATTCGGAGCGGGAGGTCCGGGTATGTCTGGACCCATGAGCCCCAGGCAGGGTCCGGTGCCCAACGAGCACGAAACCGTCGGCGCCTATGCCCTCGGCATCCTCGACGACGCGGAAGCAACCGCTTTCGAAGCACATCTCGCGACCTGCGAGTGGTGCGCCCAGCAGCTCGACGAGCTCGCCGGGATGGAGCCGATGCTGGCCGCCCTCGCGGACCTGCCGGGCACCGGCGCCGGGACACCGGCGATCGGCGAAGCCCTGGCCGCCAAGCCCACCGTGCGGATGATGGACAAGCTCGTCGACGAGGTCGCCGAGCGCCATGCCCAGAAGCGCCGCAAGAGCTTCTTCATGCTGGCCGCGGCTGCCGCGCTGATCATCACCGGCCCGGTGGCCGTGATGGCGGTGAACGGCGGCGGCGACTCGGGCCAGAAGGCCACGACGCTGTCGGCCACCGCCAAGGACACGTTCAACACGATGTCCGACAGGGTCACGGCGACGGACGCGAGCACCAAGGTGACCGCGACCGTGGCGATGAAGGAGAAGCCCTGGGGCACCGCGGGCGTCGTCCAGATCAGCAACGTCAAGGGCCCGCTGAAGTGCTCGCTCATCGCCGTCGGCAAGAACGGTGAGCGCGAGACGATGACCTCCTGGTCGGTCCCGAACGAGGGCTACGGCATCCCGAACGCCAAGACGGAGATGGCCAAGCAGCCGCTCTACGCCCAGGGCGGCGCCGCCTTCAAGGTGAACGAGATCGATCACTTCGAGATCATGACCTTCGACGGCAAGAAGCTGGTGCAGGTCGACGCGTAGGCCTGTCCGGACGGCTTGCGTCCGGCGCGGGTGATCGGGGCCCGGTGTGCGGATCCGCGGGGTTGTCGCGGGTGTGCGTGCCGGGCCCGGGTGTTTCCGGGGCGGCCGGCCGGGCGGGCCCCTCGCGTCGAGGGGTCCTCTTCGCGTACGGTTGACGGCTGCGCAGCACGTCAGAAGGGGGCCCGGTGGCCGCTCAGGCTCAGCAGGAAACCGCGGTCGGCTCGGTTCAGGACCCGTCGCAGGACACCCTGCGCGACCGAGAGATCAGCGTGGAACAGGAACACCTGGACCGGGTGTACCGGCGCCTCGAGGAGAAGATCCACGAGGCCGAGTTCCTCATGAACGACGCGGCCAAGCGCGGCCAGGTCGGCACCCCCGGCGCGCTCGCCGAGCGCGACGCGCAGGTCTTCCGGGCGGGCGTCCACCTGAACCGGCTGAACAACGAGTTCGAGGACTTCCTGTTCGGCCGGATCGACCTGCTGCTCGGCAAGGACGGCAAGAAGGGCCCCGACGGCGCGTACACCGCGGTCGAGCCCGCCGAGGGAGCCGTCCGGGACGACGGTACGGCCGACATCGCCGAGACCCTGCACATCGGCCGCATCGGCGTCCTCGACCAGGACTACGCCCCCCTGGTGATCGACTGGCGGGCGCCCGCCGCGGCCCCCTTCTACCGCTCCACCCCTGTCGACCCCGGCCGGGTCGTCCGCCGGCGCGTCATCCGCTCCAAGGGACGCCGGGTCCTCGGCGTCGAGGACGACCTGATGCGCCCCGAGCTGAAGGCCCGCCTGGACGGCGGCGAGCTGCCGGTGATCGGCGACGGCGCCCTGATGGCCGCCCTCGGCCAGGCCCGTACGCACACCATGCGGGACATCGTCGCCTCCATCCAGGCCGAGCAGGACCTGGTGATCCGCGCCCCCGCCGCCTCCGTGACGTACGTCGAGGGCGGGCCGGGCACGGGCAAGACGGCCGTGGCCCTGCACCGGGCCGCGTACCTCCTCTACCAGGACCGGCGCCGGTACGCGGGCGGCATCCTGATCGTCTCGCCGACCCCGCTGCTCGTGGCGTACACCGAGGGCGTGCTGCCCTCGCTCGGCGAGGAGGGACAGGTCGCCATCCGCGCGATCGGCTCGCTGGTCGAGGGCGCCGAGGCCACCCTGTACGACTCCCCGTCCGTGGCCCGCGCCAAGGGCTCGTACCGGATGCTGAAGGTGCTCCGGAAGGCGGCCCGGGGGGCGCTGGAAATGGGACCGGCCGGCGGCTCGGGCGGCGCGAGCCCCGCCGCCGCTCAGGGGCAGCTCGCCTTCGGGGAAGAGGACACCCCCGCCGGTCCGCCCGACCGGCTCCGCGTGGTCGCCTTCGGGCGGCGGCTGGAGCTGGAGGCGGGCGCGCTGGAGCGGATCCGCCGTACGGCCCTGGGCGGCACCGCGCCCGTCAACCTGCTCCGCCCCCGCGCCCGCAAGCTGCTGCTGGACGCCCTGTGGTCCCAGTCCGGGGCGGGCACCCGGCACACGGACCCCGAACTGGCCGCCGAGCTGCGGTCCTCGTTCGACGAGGACGTCAGCACGGAGGACAGCTTCCTCGCATTCCTCGACGCGTGGTGGCCCGAGCTGACCCCGAAGGCGGTCCTCGCGGCCATGGCGGACGAGCGGCGGCTCGGCCGCTGGGCCCGGCGGATCCTGAACCCCGGCGAGGTCCGCAAGGTGGCCCGTTCCCTCAAGCGGGACGGTCTGTCCGTGCACGACATCGCGATGCTCGACGAACTCCAGGCCGTCCTCGGCGCACCCGCCCGCCCGAAGAAGAGACGCGACCTGGACCCGCTGGACCAGCTCACCGGCCTGGAGGAGCTGATGCCGGTCCGCGAGGAGTCCCAGCGCGAGCGGGCCGAGCGGCTGGCGCAGGAACGCACCGAGTACGCGCACGTCATCGTCGACGAGGCGCAGGACCTCACGCCGATGCAGTGGCGCATGGTCGGCCGCCGGGGCCGGCACGCCACCTGGACGGTCGTCGGCGACCCCGCCCAGTCCTCCTGGTCCGACCCGGACGAGGCGGCCGAGGCCCGAGACGAGGCCCTGGGCACCCGCCCGCGCCGCCGCTTCCAGCTGACCGTGAACTACCGCAACCCGGCGGAGATCGCCGAACTGGCCGCGAAGGTCCTCGCCCTCGCCATGCCCGGCTCCGAGTCCCCGTCGGCCGTACGGTCCACCGGGGTCGAGCCCCGCTTCAGCGTCGTCGACGAAGCGATGCCGTCAGGCACCCGCGGCTCACTGGAGAAGACCGTGCGCGCGGAGGCCGAACGGCTGCTGGGCCTGGTGGACGGCACGGTCGGCGTGGTCGTCGCCATGCAGCGGCGCGCGGAGGCCGCCCGCTGGCTGGCCGGGCTCGGCGACCGGGTGGTGGCGCTGGGCAGCCTGGAGGCCAAGGGCCTGGAGTACGACGCCACGGTGGTCGTCTCGCCCGCGGAGATCGCCGACGAGTCGCCGGCCGGGCTGCGGGTGCTGTACGTCGCGCTGACCCGGGCCACCCAGCAGTTGACGGTGGTCTCCGGGGAACGGGACCAGCCGGACGCGACCGGGGTGCCGGATCTGCTCCGGGACTGAGCGCTGGTGTCCCACTGGAGCCTGTGTCCCGGTTTCCTGTGAAGCGCTCGTACGGGAATGGCCTTACGGGATCCGTTTGTTAGCCTGGGTGTGGCACCGGCCCGATCCAAGCCCCCGGGCCCAACCATAGTCGCTGCGAGCGACCACTTGCCGCGAGGCGAGCATGGCGGGTCGGTGTCACCTCACTGCGTTCGAGAGGCCCACGTCCGATGTGACGTGGGCCTCTTTTGTCGTGGACTTTGTTGTGAACAAAACGTTCTCAATGCTGCCTGGCTAACGCCTACTCGACGGTAGGTGCGACGATCGGACGGCATTACCCAGAGACACGGTGAAAGCAGAGGAAGTCGGCCATGGCAACGGCGCCCAGCGTCTCCTACTCGATGACGGTCCGGCTGGAGGTGCCGGCGAGCGGGACCGCGGTCTCGCAGCTCACCACCGCCGTGGAGTCCTCCGGAGGCTCGGTGACCGGCCTCGACGTCACCGCGTCCGGCCACGAGAAGCTCCGTATCGACGTCACCATCGCGGCCTCGTCGACCGCGCACGCCGACGAGATCGTCGAGGAACTCCGCGGCATCGAGGGCGTCACGCTGGGCAAGGTCTCGGACCGTACCTTCCTCATGCACCTCGGCGGCAAGATCGAGATGGCGTCGAAGCACCCCATCCGCAACCGTGACGACCTCTCCATGGTCTACACGCCCGGCGTGGCCCGCGTGTGCATGGCGATCGCCGAGAACCCCGAGGACGCCCGCCGCCTCACCATCAAGCGCAACTCCGTTGCGGTCGTGACGGACGGCTCCGCCGTGCTGGGCCTCGGCAACATCGGCCCGAAGGCCGCGCTGCCCGTCATGGAGGGCAAGGCGGCCCTCTTCAAGCGCTTCGCCGGCATCGACGCCTGGCCGATCTGCCTGGACACCCAGGACTCCGACGCGATCGTCGAGATCGTCAAGGCGATCGCCCCCGGGTTCGCCGGCATCAACCTCGAGGACATCTCCGCGCCCCGCTGCTTCGAGATCGAGGCGCGGCTGCGCGAGGCCCTCGACATCCCCGTCTTCCACGACGACCAGCACGGTACGGCGATCGTCGTCCTCGCCGCCCTGAAGAACGCGCTTCGCTGCACCGGCAAGGCGATTGAGAACATCCGCGTCGTGATGTCCGGTGCCGGCGCGGCCGGTACGGCCATCCTCAAGCTGCTGATCGCCGCCGGTGTGAAGAACGCCGTCGTCGCCGACATCCAGGGTGTCGTGCATGCCGGCCGCGAGGACCTGGTGGACGCCCCGGTGGGCTCGGCGCTGCGCTGGATCGCCGACAACACCAACCCCGAGAACCTCACGGGCACCCTGAAGGAGGCCGTGCACGGCGCCGACGTCTTCATCGGCGTCTCCGCCCCGAACGTCCTCGACGGGGACGACGTGGCCGCCATGGCCGAGGGTGCGATCGTGTTCGCGCTCGCGAACCCGGACCCCGAGGTCGACCCGGCAATCGCCCGCCAGACGGCGGCGGTTGTGGCCACCGGCCGCTCGGACTTCCCCAACCAGATCAACAACGTGCTGGTCTTCCCGGGTGTCTTCCGCGGTCTGCTGGACGCGCAGTCCCGCACCGTCAACACCGACATGATGCTCGCCGCCGCGCAGGCGCTGGCCGACGTGGTGACCGAGGACGAGCTGAACCCGAACTACATCATCCCGAGCGTGTTCAACGACAAGGTCGCGGGTGCCGTGGCCGGCGCGGTGCGGGAGGCGGCCAAGGCGGTGGGCGCGGCGTCCTAGGGCGTTCCTGGGGCACTCCCCGGGCAGTCCCGGGCCAGTCCTGGCCAGTCCTGGGGCCTGTGTGGCCGTAGGGCGGGTATGCGTGGCCGTGGGTGATGTGCATAGCCTTGTGAGCATCCCCACGGCGGGGCGTCGTACCGGCGCGTCGTGGAACCCGGCGCGCGGAGCCGCCGTCTAGGGTGTCGGCCACGTTCGGGCACTCTTTTCGTGTGACTCCCTAGGGTGTTCTCACGACTCCTACGGGTGCCGGATTGGCTTTCCCGCCGCAGGTAGGGGCAGGATGCGTCCCTGGGCGCGAGGGTCTGACGACGGACCCGGGTCCGGGGACTCTCCGAGGACCCTGGCAGCATCGGCATGGCCGTGCCCGACATGCGGCTCTGCCGCGTGGCACGCCTCAACGGCAAGAAGAACACGGGAGTAACAACATGAACCGCAGTGAGCTGGTGGCCGCGCTGGCCGACCGTGCCGAGGTGACCCGCAAGGACGCCGACGCCGTGCTGGCCGCGTTCGCCGAGACCGTCGGCGAGATCGTCGCCAAGGGCGACGAGAAGGTCACCATCCCTGGCTTCCTGACCTTCGAGCGCACCCACCGTGCCGCTCGTACCGCTCGTAACCCGCAGACCGGTGAGCCCATCAACATCCCGGCCGGCTACAGCGTGAAGGTCTCCGCGGGCAGCAAGCTCAAGGAAGCGGCCAAGGGCCAGTGACCTCGCCGTCCGTATGCCACGGGACGGTGTACGGCCTGTAGAACGCCAATGGGGCGGCACCCGGACTCCGGGTGCCGCCCCATTCGTGCCCGCGGCCCCGCCGGCTGCCTTGAACCGGGGCGCGGGCTGCTCCGCGCGTTTACCCGGGGGCGGCCCTGGCCCCCACTGGGGTGGCTGCCCATGGCTGGGGGCCTCAGCCGAGAGCTTTGCCCGGGGGACGACCCCCGGACCCTCGGGCCGGGGCCGGCTGCGGGGTGGCTGACGTGGTTCAGTCGAGGGGTCGCCGTGGAGTTCTGCTTTCGCGCTGTGGCGGCCGAGCTTCTCCACGGCGTGTCGGCCCGGGCTGCCCGTGGCTGGGGATGCGGTCGGCCGGTTCAGCCAGAGCCTTGCCGGGGGACGACCCCGGACCCCCGGCCGGGAGTGGGCTGCTCGGGGCAGGCCGGGGGGTGGGGTCAGCCGAGGGCCTTGCCCGGGAGTTCGACCTTGGCGCCCAGTTCCACGAGTTTCTCCATGCTGTGTCTGCCCGGGGGGCGACCCCCGGACCCCCGGCCGGGAGTGGGCTGCTCGGGGCAGGCCGGGGGGGTGGGGTCAGCCGAGGGCCTTGCCCGGGAGTTCGACCTTGGCGCCCAGTTCCACGAGTTTCTCCATGAAGTTCTCGTAGCCGCGGTTGATCAGCTCGATGCCGTGGACGCGGGACGTGCCCTGGGCGGCCAGCGCCGCGATCAGGTAGGAGAAGCCGCCGCGCAGGTCCGGGATGACCAGGTCGGCGCCCTGGAGCTTGGTGGGGCCCGACACCACCGCGGAGTGCAGGAAGTTGCGCTGGCCGAAGCGGCAGTCGGAGCCGCCCAGGCACTCGCGGTAGAGCTGGATGTGGGCACCCATCTGGTTCAGCGCGGAGGTGAAGCCCAGACGGGACTCGTAGACCGTCTCGTGGATGATCGACAGGCCGGTCGCCTGCGTGAGGGCGACGACCAGCGGCTGCTGCCAGTCCGTCTGGAAGCCGGGGTGCACGTCCGTCTCCAGCGCGATGGACTTCAACTGGCCGCCGGGGTGCCAGAAGCGGATGCCCTCGTCGTCTATCTCGAACGCGCCGCCCACCTTGCGGTAGGTGTTGAGGAAGGTCATCATCGAGCGCTGCTGCGCGCCGCGGACATAGATGTTGCCTTCGGTGGCCAGCGCCGCCGACGCCCAGGACGCGGCCTCCAGGCGGTCCGAGAGGGCACGGTGGGTGTAACCGCCCAGCTTGTCCACACCGGTGATGCGGATCGTGCGGTCGGTGTCCATCGCGATGATCGCGCCCATCTTCTGCAGCACGCAGATGAGGTCCTCGATCTCCGGCTCGACGGCCGCGTTGGACAACTCGGTGACACCCTCGGCGAGTACGGCCGTCAGCAGCACCTGCTCGGTCGCGCCGACGGACGGATACGGCAGCCGGATCTTCGTACCGCGCAGCCGCTGCGGAGCCTCCAGGTACTGCCCGTCCGCCCGCTTCTCGATCGTCGCGCCGAACTGCCGCAGCACGTCGAAGTGGAAGTCGATGGGCCGGCCGCCGATGTCGCAGCCGCCCAGGCCCGGGATGAAGGCATGGCCGAGACGGTGCAGGAGGGGGCCGCAGAACAGGATCGGGATGCGGCTCGAACCGGCGTGGGCATCGATGTCAGCGACGTTCGCGCTCTCCACGTACGTCGGATCGAGGACCAGCTCGCCGGGCTCCTCACCCGGACGGACCGTCACCCCGTGCAGCTGGAGCAGGCCGCGTACGACGCGCACGTCACGGATGTCCGGAACGTTGCGCAGTCGGCTCGGCGCACTGCCCAGCAGGGCGGCGACCATGGCCTTGGGCACGAGGTTCTTCGCGCCGCGGACACGGATCTCGCCCTCCAGCGGGGTGCCGCCGTGGACAAGCAGGACATCGTCGTTGACGGTCATGTATCTCGCGTTCCGATGAGTCGGGCAGGGGCCGGCCGATCACTTTGCGCAGGGGCCGGAGAGACAGGGTAATCGCCGATTACCCCCCTCCCGTAAGCCCAAGGACCGCCCAGCTAGGTCATAGCTGTGTCACAACACGAACCGTTCCCCGTCGGCCACGTCCCGTCACCACCCGGGCCGTGCGCTCGGCCGCGCATCCTTGCGCCCTGAGCTGCATTCACTCCCGGGCACCGATTGGCTCCCCATGCGAAGGGAAGATGCGGGATCATGTCTGGCATGACCGAGGTGTCCTCGCTCACAGGGCGGCTGCTCGTGGCAACGCCCGCCCTGGCGGACCCGAACTTCGACCGTGCGGTGGTGCTCCTTCTCGACCACGACGAGGAGGGCTCGCTCGGCGTCGTCCTCAACCGCCCCACCCCGGTGGACGTGGGGGACATCCTGGAGGGCTGGGCCGATCTCACGGGCGAGCCCGGCGTGGTCTTCCAGGGCGGCCCGGTGTCACTGGACTCGGCGCTCGGCGTCGCGGTCATCCCCGGCGGCAGCAACGGCGACCGTGCCCCGCTCGGCTGGCGCCGGGTGCACGGCGCGATCGGGCTCGTCGACCTGGAGGCCCCGCCGGAACTGCTCGCCTCGGCCCTCGGCTCCCTGCGGATCTTCGCCGGATACGCCGGCTGGGGCCCCGGCCAGCTGGAGGACGAGCTGGTGGAGGGCGCCTGGTACGTCGTCGAGTCCGAGCCCGGCGACGTCTCGTCCCCGTCCCCGGAAAGACTCTGGCGCGAGGTGCTGCGCCGCCAGCGCAGCGAGCTCGCGATGGTGGCCACCTATCCGGACGACCCTACGCTCAACTGATGCGTGTGAGCTTCAGTACCCTGGGGCGTATGAGCACTCTCGAGCCCGAGCGCGGGACTGGTACGGGGACCCTCGTCGAGCCGACACCGCAGGTGTCCCACGGTGACGGCGACCATGAGCGCTTCGCCCACTACGTCCAGAAGGACAAGATCATGGCGAGCGCCCTCGACGGCACCCCCGTCGTGGCGCTGTGCGGCAAGGTGTGGGTGCCGGGCCGCGACCCGAAGAAGTACCCCGTGTGCCCGATGTGCAAGGAGATCTACGAGTCCATGGGCAGCGGCGGCGACGAGGGTGGCAAGGACAAGTAGCGGCAGCTAGCCGCCGACGAGGCCCCCGGGGTGTGTGTGGCACGCCCCGGGGGCTTTCGTGCGCCCGCCCGGGGAAGTGGTCGAGACCTCTTGTCGGCGTGTCGGCGCGCCCCTAGCCTTCCTGGTGTTGTGATGTGTGAAACGGTCGTTGCGCATGTTGCAACGCCCGTTCCGGCGACTGTCCGGCGACTCTGGGGGACGAGGGCTGACGTGAGCGAACTGATTCCGGCACCGCGCACCATCGACGGCCCGATGCGCTGCGCCGTCACGCTCGACCGGGACACCACCCTGTGGGCCGGCCCGGGTGCCGGCACCACCGAGCGCTGGCTGCGCGCCACGCTCGGCGCCGCCCTCGGCCTGCCCCTGCCGCCGGGACCGGAGGACGCGCGCGATTCCGTGCGCCTGTACCTGGACGACACGCTGGAGCCGGAGGCGTACCGGCTCAGCGCCGTCACCGGTTGGGGGGTCGAGATCCGCGGCGGCGACGCGGCCGGGGTCTTCTGGGGCGCCCAGACCCTGCGTCAACTGCTCGGCCCCGACGCCTTCCGGCGCGCCGCCGTGCGCCCGGGGGCCGTCCATGTGATCCCGCACCAGATCATCGAGGACTCACCACGCTTCCGCTGGCGCGGCCTCCTGCTCGACGTCGCACGGCACTTCATGCCCAAGGACGGCGTGCTGCGCTATCTGGATCTCCTGGCCGCACACAAACTCAACATCCTCCACCTCCATCTGACGGACGACCAGGGCTGGCGCATCGAGATCGAGCGGTATCCGGGACTGACCGAGACCGGATCCTGGCGGGCGCGGTCGAAATTCGGCCATCGGGCCTCACCGCTGTGGGACGAGAAGCCGCACGGCGGGCACTACACCCAGGACGACATCCGGGAGATCGTCGCCTACGCCGCCGAACGGCATATCACCGTGGTCCCGGAAATCGACGTACCGGGCCACTCGCAGGCCGCCATCGCCGCGTATCCCGAGCTCGGCAACACCGACGTCATCGACACCACCGCCCTTTCCGTCTGGGACACCTGGGGAATCAACCCCAACGTACTCGCCCCCACTGACAACACCCTCCGCTTCTACGAGGCGGTGTTCGAGGAGGTACTCGCGCTCTTCCCCTCGGAGTTCATCCACATCGGCGGCGACGAATGCCCCAAGGAGCAGTGGCGGCGATCGGCGACCGCCCAGGCCCGCATCAAGGAACTCGGTCTCGCCGACGAGGACGAACTCCAGTCCTGGTTCATCGGCCACTTCGCGAAATGGCTTTCCGCGCGCGGCCGCAGGCTCATCGGCTGGGACGAGATCCTGGAGGGCGGGCTCGCCGACGGCGCCGCCGTCTCGTCCTGGCGCGGGTACGGCGGCGGGATCGCGGCGGCACGGGCCGGCCACGACGTCGTGATGTGCCCCGAGCAGCACGTGTACCTGGACCACCGGCAGGACGCCGGCGCCGACGAACCCGTACCGATCGGCTTCGTGCGCACCCTGGAGGACGTCTACCGCTTTGAACCGGTTCCACCGCAGCTCACCGAGGAGGAGGCGCGCCGGGTGCTGGGCACCCAGGCCAACGTGTGGACGGAGGTGATGGAGGACTCCGCGCGCGTGGACTACCAGGCCTTCCCGCGGCTCGCCGCCTTCGCCGAGGTGGCCTGGAGCGCCCTGCCCGCCCCGGCGGAACGGGACTTCGCCGGCTTCGAGCACCGGATGGCCGCCCACTACCGCAGGCTCGACGCCCTGGGCGTCGGCTACCGGCCACCGACCGGGCCCCGGCCGTGGCAGCGGCGGCCCGGCGTGCTCGGCCGCCCGATCGAGGGCCCTCCCCCGAACGGGTAGACGAAAATGGACAAGTGGGTGAAGGTGGCGGAAAAACCCTCAATGCCTCCTAGCGGACCCCCGCGTTACGGCCCTGCGAAGATGTGCCAGAGTTGCCACGTCCGCCCTGTCAGCACGTACCGTACGGCAACACAGGTGGGACCAGGTGGGGCAGCGGGAAGGGGCAGCCGGTTTGACCACGCACGCACCGCAGGCGGCGCAGGCCGTCACGCTGCCCACGACACTGGACGAGGCCGTGGCGGCGCTCACCGCCATGCCCACGGCCGTGCCGGTGGCGGGCGGTACCGATCTGATGGCCGCCGTCAACTCAGGACAGCTCAGGCCCGCCGCCCTGGTGGGGCTCGGCCGGATCAGTGAGATCCGCGGCTGGCAGTACCTGGACGGCCACGCGCTGCTCGGCGCGGGCCTCACCCACGCGCGCATGGGCCGCCCCGACTTCGCGGCCCTGATCCCGGCGCTCGCCGCCGCCGCGCGCGCCGCGGGGCCGCCGCACATCCGCAACGCGGGCACCCTGGGCGGCAACATCGCCTCGGCCGCGCCCACCGGTGACGCGCTGCCGGTCCTGGCGGCCCTGGAGGCGACGCTGATCATCGCGAGCCAGGGCGGGGCCCGCCGGGAGATCCCGGTGTCGCACCTGCTGGCCGGGGTTGACATGCTCCGCGGCGGTGAACTCGTCGGCTACGTGCGCGTGCCGCTGCTGCACGCCCCGCAGGTCTTCCTGAAGGCCACCGGGCGGACCGGCCCCGGCCGCGCGCTCGCCTCCGTGGCGCTGGTCCTCGACCCGGCCCGGCGCGGAGTGCGCTGTGCGGTGGGCGCCATAGCGCCGATGCCGCTGCGCCCCCTGGAGGCCGAGCAGTGGGTCGCCCGGCTGATCGACTGGGACAACGACCGCGCGATCGTCCCGGAGGCGCTGAACGCCTTCGGCGAGTACGTCGCCGCGGCCTGCATCCCGGATCCGGCACCGGAACAGGACGGCTCCGTACCGCAGCTTCCGCCCGCCGTACTGCACCTGCGGCGCACTGTCGCCGCGCTGGCCCGACGAGCACTGGGGAGGGCGCTGTCGTGACCGACGACCAGCACGGAGAGGGCACGTCCCAGGGCGCTGGGCGCTGGGACCCGCTGCCCCAGGGCGACTACGACGACGGGGCCACCGCCTTCGTGAAGCTCCCCGAGGGCGGCATCGACGCCCTCCTGGCCGCGCCCGGTCACGGCTATGTGCCGCCGCGGATAACGGTGGCCCCCGGTGTGGACCCCGGCGCCGACCCGGCGGCCGGCGGCACCTGGGCGGTGCCGGACGCCGGCGGCCGGTGGCCCGACCCGAACGCCGTACCGCAGGGCGGGAACACCGGGGCGGACGACCGGTTCACGTACAACCCCCCCACCACGCAGCAGTGGACCTTCGACGGGCCCGCGCCCGCCGGGTCGGCCCCCGGGCACGATGTGACCGGGGAGTGGTCCATCCCCGTCGCAGGGGGCGACCTTCCGGACGAATCGGGCGAGTTCACCACGTCCTCCCTGGTCGAGCAGTGGAGCGGCAACGCGCCGGCCACCCTCCCGGGCGGCGCCCCCGCCCCCTGGGCGACGGAGACGACGGGTCAGCCCTGGGGGCGGCAGCAGGAGCCGGACGGCGAACAGCCGGCCGGTCACCCCGCCCACGAGGGCTACCGGCCCGGCACGCCGTACGCAGGGCCACCGGCCGGGCAGACGCCGGCCGGACAGGCACCGGAGACCGAAGCCGCCGAAACCGCTGAGTACGCCGAGCGCGTCGAGGCACCTCCGGCGGCACAGGAGACCGCAGAGGCCCCTGAGAGGCTCGCTGAGCCCCCAGCGGCCCCCGAGACGGACGCGGACACCGAGTCCGGGCCCAAGGCCGCGGACGAGGCCGCCACGGGCGACGACACCGCGCCCCCGCCCGACGCCGCGCAGGCGGACGAGGACGCGGCGCGGGAAGCCGAGGAGCCGCCCCCGCCCCCCTCGCACGACGAACACCCCCTCGCCTCCTACGTCCTGCGCGTCAACGGCGCCGACCGCCCCGTCACCGACGCCTGGATCGGCGAGTCGCTGCTGTACGTGCTGCGCGAGCGGCTCGGGCTCGCCGGGGCCAAGGACGGCTGCTCGCAGGGCGAGTGCGGGGCCTGCAACGTCCAGGTCGACGGACGGCTCGTCGCCTCCTGCCTGGTGCCCGCCGTCACCGCCGCCGGCAGCGAGGTGCGCACCGTCGAGGGACTCGCGGCCGACGGCCGGCCCTCCGACGTGCAGCAGGCCCTCGCCAACTGCGGTGCGGTGCAGTGCGGTTTCTGCGTCCCCGGCATGGCGATGACCGTGCACGACCTGCTGGAGGGCAACCCGGCCCCGACCGACCTGGAGGCCCGCCAGGCGCTGTGCGGCAACCTGTGCCGCTGCTCCGGCTACCGGGGTGTCCTGGACGCCGTCCAGGAGGTCGTCGCCGAACGCGAGGCGCAGGCCGCCGCCGAGACCGACACGGACGCGGACGGCGTACGCATTCCGCACCAGGCGGGCCCGGGAGCCGGCGGCGTCAACGCGTCGGCCTTCGACTCACCGGGGACCTTCGGTGGTGCCGGAGGGGTCTTCGGCGGTCCCGTACCGCACGACCAGCACTACGGCCAGGACGGAGGCCAGGCGTGAGCAACGAAGCCGCCACCGCGACCACCGCCGCGGAGCCCGCCCCCGCCGACGAAGCGCTGCCGCACGGCCTGGGCACCTCCCTGCCCGCCGCAGACGCCCGCGCCAAGACCGAGGGCACCTTCCCGTACGCGGCCGACCTGTGGGCCGAGGGCCTGCTCTGGGCGGCCGTACTGCGCTCCCCGCACGCGCACGCGCGCATCGTGTCGATCGACACCTCCCACGCGCGCGAGATGCCCGGCGTACGGGCCGTCGTCACCCACGAGGACGTCCCCGGCACCCCGCGCCACGGCCGGGGCACCCCCGACCGCCCGGTGTTCGCCTCCGAGGTCGTACGCCACCACGGCGAGCCCATCGCCGCCGTCGCCGCCGACCACCCGGACACCGCGCGGATGGCCGCGGCGGCCGTCATCGTCGAGTACGAGGTGCTCGACCCGGTGACCGACCCGGAGCACGCCTTCGAAGCCGAACCGCTGCACCCCGACGGCAACCTGATCAGACACATCCCCCTGCGGCACGGCGACCCGGACGCGCAGGGCGAGATCGTCGTCGAGGGCCTGTACCGCATCGGCCGCGCGGACCCCGCCCCCATCGGCGCGGAGGCCGGCCTCGCCGTGCCCCGCCCCGACGGCGGAGTGGAGCTGTACCTCGCCTCCACCGACCCGCACACCGACCGCAACACGGCCGCCGCCGTCTTCGGACTGAGCGCCGAGCGGGTGAAGATCGTCGTCACCGGCGTCCCCGGCGCCACCGCGGACCGCGAGGACCAGGGCTTCCAGCTCCCGCTCGGCCTGCTCGCCCTCAAGACCGGCTGCCCGGTGAAGCTGACGGCGACCCGCGAGGAGTCCTTCCTCGGCCACACCCACCGCCACCCCACCCTGCTCCGGTACCGGCACCATGCCGACGCCGAGGGCCAGCTGGTCAAGGTCGAGGCGCAGATCCTCCTCGACGCGGGCGCGTACGCCGACACCTCCGCCGATTCCCTGGCCGCCGCGGTCTCCTTCGCCTGCGGCCCGTACGTCGTTCCGAACGCCTTCATCGAGGGCTGGGCCGTCCGCACCAACAACCCGCCCTCCGGCCACGTGCGCGGCGAGGGAGCCATGCAGGTGTGCGCCGCCTACGAGGCGCAGATGGACAAGCTCGCCAAGAAGCTCGCCCTGGACCCGGCGGAACTGCGCCTGCGCAACGCGCTCGCGACCGGTGACGTCCTCCCGATCGGCCAGACGGTGACCTGCCCGGCCCCCGTCGCCGAACTCCTCCAGGCGGTACGCGACTTCCCGCTCCCCGCGCTGCCCAAGGACACGCCCGAGGACGAGTGGCTGCTGCCCGGCGGCCCCGAGGGCGCGGGCGAACCGGGCGCGGTGCGCCGGGGCGTCGGCTACGGCCTGGGCATGGTGCACATGCTCGGCGCGGAGGGCGCCGACGAGGTCTCCACAGCGACGGTGAAGGTCCACGACGGCATCGCCACGGTCCTGTGCGCGGCCGTGGAGACGGGGCAGGGCTTCACGACCCTGGCCCGGCAGATCGTCCAGGACACCCTCGGCATCGACGAGGTGCACGTGGCACCCGTCGACACCGACCAGCCCCCGGCCGGCCCGAGCTGCCACGGACGGCACACCTGGGTGTCCGGCGGCGCGGTGGAACGGGCGGCGAAGATGGTCCGCACCCAACTGCTGCAACCCCTGGCACACAAGTTCGGCATGTCCACCGAGCTGCTCCAGATCACCGACGGCAAGATCACCTCGTACGACGGTGTGCTGTCCACCACCGTCACCGAGGCGCTGGACGGCAAGGAACTCTGGGCGACGGCCCAGTGCCGCCCGCACCCCACCGAACCGCTGGACGCCGCCGGCCAGGGCGACGCCTTCGTGGGCCTGGCCTTCTGCGCGATCCGCGCGGTGGTGGACGTCGACATCGAACTCGGCTCGGTACGGGTCGTGGAGCTGGCCGTCGCCCAGGACGTGGGCCGCGTGCTCAACCCGGCGCAGCTCAACGCCCGCATCGAGGCCGGCGTCACCCAGGGCGTCGGCATCGCGCTCACCGAGAACCTGCGCACCCCGCGCGGCCTGATCCGCCACCCCGACCTCACCGGGTACGCGCTGCCCACGGCCCTGGACGCGCCCGACATCCAGATCGTCAAACTGGTCGAGGAACGCGACGTGATCGCCCCCTTCGGCGCCAAGGCCGCCAGCGCGGTACCGGTGGTCACCTCCCCGGCGGCCATCGCCTCCGCCGTCCGCGCGGCGACCGGCCGCCCGGTCAACCGCCTCCCGATCCGCCCCCAGGCCGCGGTGGTGACCGCCCAGTGAGCGATCAGGAGCCCCAGGAGCAGCCGCGCTACGAACCACCGCCCGCGGTCGGCAAGTTGCTGCTGTGGATCCTGCTGTTCGTGGTGGCGGCGGTCGTGGTGGTGCTGGGCGGGGTCTACCTCACCTGATGCACGGGTCGTGGTCGTCACCGGGGTGACGGCCTCGGAGAAGTCGACCGTGGCCCAGAACGCCGCCGGTCGGACTGTGGCCGGACACCTCCGCGCTGACGGTGAGCGAGACGGTGGACGCGATTCTCGGTGGGGCGGAACGGGCCCGGGTCGCCTGACGTCCTTTTCCCGGGGCGCGTTGTCAGTGGTGCGGCGTAGTGTGCTGAGCAGTGGGGGACGGCTGCTCGGGCCGCTCCGACGGGACGACGTACCAGGTACGACTGAAATCGCGTACGACTGAAATCGCGGGGGAGCGATGAGCACGACCGACGCCGGTGTCGCGGCGATCACCCTGACCGAGGACGACCTCGGTCCGTACGTCACCCACGCGCCGACGCGCCACTGGCTGACCGGCCCCGGACTGCCCGCCGACAGCGGCCTGTTGACGTTCGAGCCGCTGCGCACGGACGGGCTGCGCACGCTGGCGGAGGCGACCGACGGCCCGGCGGAGAGCCTGCGGGACCGGCTGGTGATAGGCGCACTGCTCAACCCCGCGGGCATGGACCCGGAATCGCTCCTGCTCGACGGCGGCACGGGCGAGATCACGACCACGTACCTCTTCGACGCGATGGACAGCCGCCCGTTCGCGCCCTCGCTCGAGGCGCTCGTGCGGTTCGCCTCCGTCATCGAGGAACTGGCCGGTCTGCGCGGGGAGTTCGCCGCCTACGCGGGCCGCTACGGCACCAAGGCGGCCACCGAGGCGTCCCGCCGCCTCCTCGCACTCTTCGAGGAGGGCACGGACGGCGAGATCCCGCCGTACTGGAAGGCCGCCGCGCTGATCCGCCCCCTCGCCCTGGTCGCGGGCCCCGGCACGGACTCCGGCCTCGCCCTAGACCTTCCCGGCCGCCTGTTGGACCAGGAGTTCGGTCAGGGCCGGGTGGCCCGCTTCGAAGAGGTCGACTTCCCCGTCACGCTCACCCACGAGCCGACGCGCCGCTTCCTGCGCGAGACCGGTCTGCCCGAGGACGCGGTTCTCTTCCACCTGGACACGGATGTCTCCCTCCCCACGCTGACCGAGTACTTCACCTCGGAACGCGCCGACGACTACCCCCTGGAGTACCTCCCCGCCCACGCCGACCGCCTCATACGCCTCGGCCACCTCGTCGAGGACAACAGCCTGGTGGTCGACGGCGCGACGGGCGCGGTGCTGAACTTCAGCGAGCCCGAGGCGACCCTGTACCCGCTGAACACGGACGTCTCCACCCTCGCCTTCACCCTCTGGCTCCTCCACCACGAGCGGACCATCGACGACCACCTGAACCACGAACTGACCACCGAGGCCTACGACCAGCTGGCCGCGGCCATGATCCACACCCTGGCATCCGTGGACCCCACCGGCACCGCGACCGACGCCGACTGGCACTACTGGACCGAGCTCTTCCAGGACGAAGCGGGCGGCGTGCTCTGACCGGAGCCGAAACATCGGTTGCGCGGCGTGAAGAGCAGGAGGAGCCTGGAGTTGCGGCGCCGCACGGAAGTACTCTCCAGAAAAGAGAGTGTTGCCATGACTTGGAATATGTGGCGGCGAATACCCAAATCCGGGGGCCTGTTCTGCGCAGCAATGGCGCTCGCCTTCTCGGCGACCTACCCTGCGGCCGGTGCGCAACTGCCCCAGAACTGGTGCGATACTCACCCCGGCCGTTGCGTCAACAACCACCCTAATTACAACACCGGCAACAACAACGGCCAGACGTGCATCACCCGAGAAACGTTCGACGTCAACGGGAACTACGTGAAGACCACAATCTGCCGGTAAATCACATGCGTAAAGAGGCCGTGGCGGGATTCGAACCCACGTAACTCGCTTTGCAGGTTTGTCCGCGCTGGTCAGTGCTTGATCCGGCGTCGTTCGCCAGAGTTCGCGCCAGTACGAACACGGTGATGGGCACGCCCGCGGGAACGGCCCTGAACGGTCGCGGACGGAGGCGAACGAGACGGGAACTGAGACGGTCGCGGCCGGCCGTCTGCGGTACACGGTCCGTAGGCGGTGCGGCTGGACCGGTGCCTGACCTGCGGTGCGCTGGTCGTGGAACCGAACTGGACGACACGACGTTTGAGGGGGCGAGGTTCAACACTCATGCGAGACAAGGGGCGGGTGTGCGCGAGCGCAGACTGACGGACTCGGCAGCGGTTCGAAGTGCCATCGCGGAGTTCGATGACATCGGGGGAGCGGAGTTCCGTGCGAAGTATGATTTCGGGGCATCAAGGAAGTTCTATCTGCAACACAAGAAAAGGTTGTATGACGCTAAATCGATTGTAGGGGCGGCCTACGGTTTCCAGTACCCGAGTGAGGGTCCGCTTACTAATCTTGACTTTGATGGAGGGGAAACCGGAGCGAACCCCCTTCTCAGGGGTCTCGGCTTCACAGTAGTAAGCAGTGAATCAACGTCGCGAGACGCGGAGTTGATTTGGCGAAATCGTGTTTGGGATAACCTTGTTTCTCGCATGGACAGTAGAGGACTTCTGTCGGCTGGTGCCGTTAGGGACGTGGGGGCATACGGGGGACAGCAAGGCGTGTGGGTAGACACTGCACGTACGAGCAAGGTACGACCCGGCGGTATAGCCGTGGGTCTGAAGCACACCGGTCAAGATTACCCAGACGAGTTCAACGAAGATAGTGCCCTTTACCACTACCCTGTGACCCGGCGAAAAGGGCACGACAAGGCTGAGGTTGATGCTGTCAAAGCTGCTGCCCGCCTTGAGTTGCCTGTTTTCGCCGTGAGTGAAGTCGGGGTCCTTCGTCTAGTCCGGCTTGGATGGGTTGCCGGCTGGGATGACCAGTTTCAGCGCTTCCTTGTTTCCTTCGAGGAAACGCCACCCAGCCGCATCATTGACGAGGATCAATCGGATGACATTCCTTTTCGGTTGGAGGGCAACCGAAGCCATCGGAAGAACCGGTCAGTCAAAGTTCGCCCTGATCAGCCGCGCTTCAAACTGGAAGTGATCAAACGCTATGGCGCTAGATGCCCCCTGACCGGTACTGACGTGCCGGAGATGATTGACGGGGCCCATCTCCGCGGTGACGCCGACGGTGGTAGTTCTCACCCCTTGAATGGTTTGCCAATGAATGTGGCGCTTCACCGCGCCTTTGACGCTCACTTGTTCGCCATCCATCCAGAGACTCGCGAGGTTCACACCTTGCCTGATGGTCCTAATGTTGAGCGGCTGGGAATCAAGAGATACCGACTAGAGCTTGATAAGATGCCGCATCCCGAAGCGCTCGCTTGGCGTTATAGCCAGTGGCTTCGACAAAACAAGATTAGCCCGAGCGATGCTGTGACTCCTCGCTAGATCTCGGATCATGAAGGATAATTCACGAATGTGGATTGAGAACTCAGGGATTCCAAAGGATCCCATTCTCTTATTTGAAGAGGATGGCGGCATGTGCATCATCCATGACCTGGCCCTGGTGAATGAGTTAATAGAAGATGCGAGTGACTTCTATGAAGCATTCGATGCGTTGGCGAGGCCCGTAAAGCCGGTGGGTCAACCGGGCGAGGTGACGTTCGTTCTCAAATCCGAGGAGCCAGACGAGAGCACACTTCGGAGGCGAGTCGACCGCTACTACAGAGTCTGGGCAGCACGCCATTCAAGTGGAATTCCTCCGCAGGTCGAAGATGTACAGGCGTTCGTGCTTGCGGTGGCCAACGACGAAGTCACTGAATGAGCTTCTTCTGTCGCTACTCTGCCGTGTCTCTGAGGGGGCTGCGTAGGGCGAGGCGTTGAAGATCGCGCATGGCCTCACGCGCTGCCTCCTAGACTGCGAACATGCGACCCTTGACGGCGACGACAGGTGAGCAGAGAGGGAGACGGGTGCCGCAGCAGGCCAGTCCTCGGGGAACCTTCCTGAAGATCGCGAACGCAGTGAAGGCGCGGGTTGATGCGGACCCGGACATGACGGTGCTTCCATCTGTTGCTGAGCTCATGAGTGACCACAACATTTCGCGTGGGGTCGTTCTCCGTGCGTTCGAGGTCCTCCAGCGAGAGGGCGTGGCCGCGCCAGTGCCGGGCGGGCGGTGGCGTGTGGTACGTCCGGGAGAGCGGGACGATCGGCGCCCGTTGGAGGAACGCATTGCGGACGTCATTGCGGATGAAGGCTTGGATGCTGGGGCAGCGTTCCCCAGTGCGTCTGTTCTGGCAGAGAGGTTCGGCGTCTCGCGCCCAACCGTGACCAAGGCACTCGACAAGTTGGAGGCCGCCGGCGTGCTGGCGAGTGGAGGGCAGGGCAGGGTGCGGACCGTCCGCGCTGTGCCGAACCGAGAGGAGCGTTCGTAGCTTGTCGAAGCTGACGGAGTGGGCCTACCCCCTGGCTGAGTCGCTGCTGGCTGAGCGGTTGCCGCGTCGCTGGAAGCATTGCCTCGGAGTCGCCGAGCGGGCGCGCACCATCGCGCCGTTCCTCGATGTGGACGCGGAGCTCCTGGAGGCGGCTGCGGTCCTGCATGACATCGGATACGCGCCGGACCTTGCCAAGACGGGCTTTCACCCGCTGGACGGAGCCCGCTACCTTCGCGACGTCGCCCGAGCCGATGCACGGGTCGTGAATTTGGTGGCGCACCACTCCTGCTCATGGATGGAAGCTGAGGCCCGAGGGTTGCGCGAGGAACTTGAGGCCGAGTTCCCGCGCGAGGACGCGCACCTCAATGACGCACTGTGCTACTGCGACATGAACACGACCCCGGACGGGACGCCCACGAATCCTGTGGACCGGGTGAACGAGATCACCGGCCGCTACGGGCCGGACAGCCTGATCGGTACGTTCATCCGTCGGGCCGAACGGGAGATCCTGGCGAGCACCTCGCGTGTGCTCGAACGGGTCGCCGCCGCCAAGCCTCAGCCGATGTAGGGAGTCGGGCGGGTCCGGTCCATCGCGTGCTCGATCCTGAGACGCATGGTGGGGTGGACGTCCAACTGAGACAGGTCCGATGGGGCAACCCATCGGACCTGTGTCGTTTCATCGCTCGTACGCACCTCACCGCCGACCGGCCGGGCCCGGAAGCAGATACTGAACTGCTGCCGAACCTCGCCGTCGTCGTACTTCATCACGTGCCCGGGGTCGGTGTAGATCCCGGACATGTCGACGACTTCCGCCTTGATGCCGGTCTCTTCCCAGACCTCGCGCACCACGGTGTCACTGATCGACTCGCCTACGTCGTGCCCCCCGCCGGGCAGTGCCCAGCGTCCGTTGTCGGACCGCTGGATCATGAGCACTTGACCCGCATCGTTCTGCACGAACGCCACGACGGACGGCACGACCGAGTTGGCCGGCGGAGCGTCAGGGTCGTGCAGGTAGTCAATGCGTCCCATGATCAAGCTCCCGTGATGTCTTGTTCCGTGACCTGGCGAGCGCTTCCCCAGGTCTGTTCGATGCTATTCGCATACGTGTCGAACAGGCCGCCGCCCGGTAGCCGCCGCAGGTGGAAGACCGGAGCCATGTAGGCGCCGATGCCGTACACGTGGGGGTTCACGAGCATCTCGTCATCGGATCGGTAGATCGAGTTGTAGAGGGTCGTTGCGTGGAGGCGGAAGCCAATCTCCGGATGGCTCTTGAGTAGCGGCCGGTAGTTCACCAGCGCGTTCCGGATTTTGCCGTCCATGATGCGGTGACCTTCGTCTATGCCGCGTTGCCGGACGGCTTCACAGTCCGGATCCCCGAGCAGGATGCGCGCTTGAGTGGTCCCCTTCACCTTCTCCTTCAAGAGATCCAGGAACACGGGATCCTCGGACAGGAAGAGTCCCGAGTAGACGAGGACATCGAGGTTGTTCTCAGCCTGTGCGTAAATCTCGCGCCACAGGTTCGGCGGCACCGTGTGCCGGTGGGGGTAGACGTTGACGATCTCGGCTTTCGTCAGGTCTGCCGCGCTCTCTACGGCTCGATCGTCATCCCACAGCGTCGTCACGTCGACCTTGAGCGCTGTCGCCGTCGCGTACTGGTGTCGGCGATACGGCACCTTTCCCTTGGTGATCCAACGTTCGATCGTCTTCGGGTTGACGTCGATCTCTTCGGCGAGCCTCTGAATCGTCATGCCGGCGGCCAACAGAGCAGACCGCAAACGTTCGTTGGACATCTGCACCCCCGGTGGGACGTCTCGGGACCTCTTGAAGGTACCGAGACGTCCTTGAGGTGTCCACGCAGGGGGTGACCAAGTCCCCTGACCTGGGTCGATTCTGATGGTGCGCCAAGAAGTCCCGGCGCAAAGTCAAGAGGTTCCGTTGATGCACTTGACGGACCCCTGTGCAGTACCTGTAAAACAGGTACTGCAACGCAGTGCCCGGAGGAAAGCCCGAGGGGGTGAGTACGAAGGCAGCGCTCGTTCCTTGAGAACTCAACAGAGTGCTTTGAGAACGACGGGGCGTGACCCCGTCCCCGTGACGGCCGGGTGACGACCGTCGGCCCCGGTATCCAGCCGTGAGGGCGCGGAATCGACTTCCGCCCGGGGTTACTTGGCCCGTCGCGACGTGCGGCGTTGGCCCTCATCTCCGGACGCGGCGGCACTCCCGGACAGGACGGCCCGCCGCGCCGGAGCTCCCACCCGATGCGAGAGGACGCTTCCATGCGCCAGAGGATCACGAACCCCAAGCACCCGAACGTCGACCAGGTCGGAACGGACGTCGAGTACGAGGGCGAGCAGCACCGGATCACGGACGTCGGCGGTAGCTACTTCACGCTCGTTCGCCTCCGCGACGGATACGGCAAGAACGTCAAGATCCGCGACGTCAACGAGCGCTAGCGCCACCTGCGGCTGATGGTCGCTGCACTGATCGTCACCACTGCCTGACCCCCGCTTCGCGGGGCGGTCGCACTCCCGGACAGGACAGCCGACCGCCCCGCCCTTCCCGACGTACCTGAAGAGGAGAGATCCACCATGCGTATGCGCACCTTCGTCGCCGGCCAGGAAGCCCACGGCGATATGGAGTTCGCGGAACTGGCGCTCGGTATCGACGTCGACCTGTTCCGGGGCCCGCTGGAGTTCGAGACGGACGGCGAGCGTGCCGCCCGTGAGGACGCGGCCCGTGACGTCCTTGCCGACCTGCGGGCGGAGGCGGAGGCCGGTGACGAGATCGCCGGTTGGGACGCCCTGTACGCCGACGCGCTGACCCGTACGGTGCCGTTCCTGCGCGCCGCTCGCGGCTACCGGCCGGGGGCGGGGGAAGCGGCATGAGCGAGACCGGTAAGCCGCTGACAAAGATTCAGCTCGGTGTCCTGGCGGCAGCGTTCGTGCCGATGCTCGCCACGGGCGTGGTCGGTGGAATCGGCACGTACAGCAACATCGGGCACGCCTACGGCACGGGGACCGCGCTCGGTGCCCTCGGTGCCGGTGAGGGCGCCACGGCCGTGCTCGCCCTGGTCCTGCTGGGGCTGACCCTGCTGGGACAGTCCTCGCCGCGCGTCGTACGGATCGGGCTGTGGGCGCTGCCGGCCGCCGCCGCCGTCATGGGCGCCATGGCCGCGCCGGACCCGGGCCGGACCGTGATCTACGCGCTGACCCCGTTGGGCATGTCGGTGTCGGCGGAGGGTATGGCGTTCCTGGCCCGGCGGATCGTCGTCCACACCGACGGCCGCGACGCGGAACACGAGCAGCGCACCGCTGACATCGTGCAGGCGCTCGCCTATCACCGCGCCCGCGCCACCCATCACCCGAGTAACCGGGTCAAGTGGTGGTCGGAGCGCAAGTCGTGGCGCCTGGCCCGCAAGGTCGGGGTGGGGGACGCTGCGCTCGGATCGAGGCTGCTGGACGTACAGCGCGACCGGATCACCGACGGCGCGGACGCGGCCCTCGCCTCGATGTTCGGCGCGGCGGCCCTCGACTCTTCCTCGGTCACAAATGCGGAGGAACCGACCGTAAATAGTCGAGAACGGTCTACCTCTGACCTGCGGGGATCGACCCCGGCCACGGTCGTGCTGACGCGGCTTGCGGTGCCCGACCCGGCGCCGGTCGATCTCGGCAAGTCGGGCACCGGCATGAAGCCGATGCCCGCCGTTGTCCCGGCGGTGAAGCCGGTCCCGATCGCCCCGGTGCCCGCCCGTTCGGTCCCGGCCGCGTCGACCGCGCCGCGTCGGGCGACGGGCCGTGTCCCGGTCGCTGCGAAATCGACCCGCACCCGCCGCACTCCCGATCAGCTCATGGCCGAAGCGCGCAAGGCGACGGCCGGTCTGACGAACGCTGAGGTGACCGGGGAGGGCATCCGCCGGGCCCTGCGCACGTCGCCCGCGAACGCCCGCATGCTGCGTGACGCCCTGCTCGCCGAACGCGCCACCGGGGCGGTGGCGCCGTGAGCACCCTCGCCGCGCTCTTAACGGCCGTGCCGCCCGTCATCGGGTGGGCGGTGCACGCCCGGTGGCTGCACGGACGGCTGACCACCGCCCGCCGTGACCCGCTCACCGGGTTGTGGACGCGGGACGCGTTCACCCGGCGGGCCCGCTGTCTGCTGCGCGACCCGCGCGCCGTGGTCGTGCTGGCGGACGTCGACCACTTCAAGCAGATCAACGACACCCACGGCCACGCGGCCGGTGACGCGCTGCTCGCCACGGTCGCCGCCCGCCTCGCCCACGGCACCACCCCCGGCGGGGTGGTCGGGCGGCTCGGTGGGGACGAATTCGCCGCGGTCGTCGTCGACCGCGACGGCACGGCCGCCGACCGGTTGCACACCCTCGCCCGCGTCCTGGCCCGGCCGGTCGACACCGCCCCCGACGTGCACACCACGGTGTCGCTGGGGTGGGTGCGGGCCGCCGACCACCCGGGCGAGGACCTGTCAGCGCTGCTGCGCCGCGCCGATGAGGCCATGTACGCGGTCAAGCGGTCCGGCCGGTCCGGTCCTCGCCGGGCCCGTCTTGGGCGGCTGCTCGGGTCGGTGGCCGGTCGCCGTTCCGGACGGCGCGGGGCGGCATGAGCACGCTGCCCGTCTTCCGGTGGCACCTCGCCCCGGACGGCTACGCCACCCGCCGGCAACTCCGGGCCCGCGACCTGCGGCCCGGCGGTCAGGACGTCGCCGCCCAACTCGAACGCCCCCGGCGGCGGGGCCGCCCGCCCTTGATCGCCTACCTGTACCGCGTCGACCTCGCCAAACCGGTCCGGCCGATGACCCCGGGCCGGTGGCGGTCCCACGAAGCGATGATGCGCGCCCGCCGCACCTGCCCCGAGTGCCACCGGGACGCCGGATACGTCATCCCGCCCACGCTCGGAACCTGCGTGACCTGCGCCTATCTCGAAGAACAGTGCGCCGCCTGAACCACCCCACAATCCCGGGTCCGGCCGCCCGACCTTCCACAGCAAGCCGGCCGGACCCGTCGACTCCCGAAGGAGTACGTACATCGTGACGGAAACCACCGCCTTCACGCCCCCGGACGGTCCGGAGGGCACCGAGCAGCCGACGGCTGACGTACTGCCGTTCCCGCTGAAGAAAAACACCGCCCCCGCCCCGGTCGCCCCGGGCGAGGGCGAGGCCAAGCCGGGGGAGTGGCAGGCCGAACTCCCCGACACCGACGACCCGGAAGCCGACGGCCTGAGCGACGGAGCTCCGGTCGACCCGCCGCGCGAGGTCTACCCGCCCTCGGTCGCGGAATGGATGGAAGCCAAGGACAAGGCCCGCATGCCGGTGCTGCCGGACTGGGTGAAGCTCCCTGACCAGCGCACGGCTGTGCGCAAGTGGGCGATCCGGCACTACTCGGCCGTGGCCGGCTATCACGCGATCCGGCTGCCGCTGGTGTACACGCCGAAGATCTGCATGTACTCGCCGCGCGGCGCGTGGCGGTGGTCGACCGCGATCGGCCGGTGGGTGTTCGATGCCGAGGGCAAGACGCTTCGGCTTGCCTCCGTGGCCAACGAGGATGCGGCGGAGTACCTGAAGCTGTCGCGGCAGCGCAACGACCGCGTAAGGCTGCGGGGGATCGTCGCCACCGTGGCCGGGTTCGTCGGCCTCGCCGCCGCGCTCACCCTGTACGTCATGGCGCCGTCGTGGCTGCTCATGCTGGTCATGGCGGCACTGACCACCACCCTCGGTGTGGTCGGGGCGCCGGCCGACCGGCCGCTGATCGACATGGCCAAGGTGACGTTCCGCAAGCGCAAGCTGTCCTCGGACATCGTCATCCGCGCGCACGAGGTGGCCGGGCTGACCAGCAAGGATCAGACGATCGCCTTCCCGCGACCGATCGGCCGGGACGGCGACGGCTGGCGGGTCGTGGTGGATCTGCCGTACGGCAAGACGTTCGAGGACGCGATGAAGGCGCATGCGCGCCTGTCGTCCGGCATGGACATCGCTCCCACTCAGCTCTTCCTCGACAAGGACGAGACGAGTGGGCGGCGGGTGTCGTACTGGATCGCCGACCGTGACCCGCTCGCCGTGCCGTCGGGCAAGTCGCCGCTGTTGGGGGCGACGCGGGTGGACTTCTGGAAGCCGTTCCCGTGGGGTGTCGACGAGCGCGGCAACCCGGTCATGGCCACGATGCTGTGGCTGTCGCTGCTGGTGGGCGCCGTGCCGCGTCAGGGCAAGACGTTCTCGGCCCGCACGATCGCGCTCGCCGCCGCGTTGGACCCGTACGTGAGGCTGTACGTGTTCGACGGCAAGGCGTCGCCGGACTGGCGCACGTTCACCAAGGTCGCCCACCGCATCGGGTTCGGCATCGTGCCGAAGAACGGGTTCGATCCGGTTCAGCATCTGCTGACCGCGCTGCGGGAGCTGAAGGCGGACGTCGAAGACCGCTATCACCGGCTGTCTGAACTGCCGCTGCACGTCTGCCCGGAGGGCAAGCTCACCCCGGAGATCAGCCGGGACAAGAAGCTGAACATGCCGCTCACGCTGTTCGTGGTGGATGAGGTGCAGGAGTACCTGACCCACCCCGAGCACGGCAAGGAGATCCTGTCTCTGCTGGTCTACCTCGCCCGGGTCGCCCCCGCGGTCGGTGTCTCGGTGATGACGGCGACGCAGAAGCCGGACGACAAGGCGTGCCCGTCGGAGTTGCGTGACCAGCATCAGGCCCGGTTCGCGCTGCGGGTCGGCGCCTACCAGGTGTCGGACACCATCCTCGGTGCCGGGTCCTACTCGGAGGGCTTGGATGCCTCCAAGCTGCTGAAGTCGCACAAGGGTGTGGGTCTGCTCAAGGGCATGTCCGACGACTCCGGGATCGTGCGCACCTACCTCGCCGACGGCCGCGACGCCGACCGCATCCTGACCCGCGCCGCAGCGCTGCGCGATGCGGAGGGGACCCTGTCCGGCGACGCGGTGGGCGAGGCCCCGGCGGCGGAGACTTCCGCGACGATCCTTGACGACGTCGCGGCCGTGCTCGGCAAGGGCGAGGCCAAGGTGTGGTCCGAAACGGTCGTGGACCGGCTTGCCGACCTGCGCCCCGACGTCTACGGCCCGTGGGCGGAGCTGGAGGCCAAGCCCAAGGCGGAAGCGCTCACTGCAGCGCTCAAGCCGTACGGGGTGGCCACCGAGCAGATCAGCCGCCGCGTCGACGGCAAGGTGGTCAACAAGCGCGGTATCAAGCGCGACGACATCGCCACCGCGATTACGGAGCGCAACAACAAGCGGGACGCCGGATAGGTCCCCGGGGTCGCTTGCGCAAGCACCGGCCGTCGCTTGCGCAAGCGACCCTGCTAGCGACCAAAACCACCACTGATCAGGTCGCTAGCGTCTAGCGGCCGACCTGCGGAAACCCCTCGAACCCCCTCGGAGAGGCCCCTCATGAGCCTTGCTCTGCTTGCTTTCGCTTGCCTGCTGCTCGTCACCCTCGGTTACGTCGTCAAGTGTTGGCTGAGCCCGTTCGGGGACTGCCGCAAGTGCGACGGCATGGGCCACGAGCTCAAGACCGACCGCAAGGGCAAGACCCGGCGCGGCAAGGACTGCCGACGCTGCGACGCGACCGGCAAGCGCATACGCGTCGGCCGCTGGATCTACAACCGCGCCGCGCGCACCTACCGCGCCGGCACCCGCTGAGACCCGCCGGGAGGCGCCATGACCCTCACCATCCCGCTCGTTCTGCTGCTCGCCGTCGGCGTGGCGCTGCTGCTGCGGTTCAAGGCCGTCGGCGCCGGTGCGGCCGTCGCTGTCGCGCTCTTCGGCTTCTCCCTCGCCCACACCGGCGCGGCCGACACCGTCAACCAGCTCGTCACCGCCGTCACCGACGCCGTGCCCGGCGTCGGCCGCTGACCCGAAGGGAGAGACGCACCGTGAACGAACCCACCGCGTACGGCCGTCCGGCCGGATACGAGACGGCGGCCGTGGAAGTCCACACCCCCACCCCGCTCGCCCCCGCGCACACCGCCCCGCTCGTGCCCGTGCAGCCGGGCACCGTCCCGGCCGTGGCGAGCGTCGTCCTTCCCGACGGCCGCGTCGTCACCGGCTACGCCATCGAGCCCGCCAAGCCCGAACCGGTCGCGCACAAGTCGGCCGTCTCGCGGACGGCGGTGAACATCGCGCTCGGGGGCGTGGGGTTCGGCGCGGTGTGCGGCGGCTTGGTCCTGTTGACCACGTTCATTGCCGCGCTCGCCGCGCTCATCCACCAGCTCGTCATCCTCGCCGCCGTCATCTTCGGCGGCTGGATCGCCGTGCAGGTGTTCAGCGCGAGCGGCCACCGGGGCGGGACGACGGTCAACATCCGCAAGGCCGTCATCAAGCGGAACAAGTTCTACGGCTGACAGACAGGGACCCCATGACTTACCGCGGCAACGACCCCATCTCTGACGGCCCGCTCAACAGCCCCCCGTTCGGCTATTCGCCCGAGTCCTTGCAGCGCGAAGCGCTATACGCCGAACTCGACAACGCGGGCGTCGAACTGGGCACGCACGACCGGCTGATCGTCGACTGGATCGCCCGGTGGGACTACCCCACCGTGGCCACCATCGCGAGCCTGATCCGCCGCGCCGCCCACACCCCGAAATAGCTACGCCCGTGGGCGGTGGCACTCCCGGACAGGACAGCCCGCCGCCCACGGTCTCCAATCCCGACGTAGCAGAACAGGAGACCTACAGCATGACACCTGACTGCAAGGCCCGGCGTCCCGTCGACGGGAATCACTCGGACGGGAGTCACCTGCACACCGCGCTGCGCCTCGCGGCGGCCGGCGTCCCGGTCCTGCCGCTGCGGCAGGGCAAGGTCCCGTTCGGTAACTGCCGCACCTGCAAGGACGGCGCCTGCGGCGGCCGACCCAACATGAAGAGCGCGGGCCCCTGCCAGTGCGCCGCTCCGTGCCACGCCTGGGCCGCTGCGACCACCGACCCACACGTCCTCACCTCGCCCGTGTGGGCGCCGACATGGCGTGAGGCGGTGGCGGTCGCCTACCACCCCGGCGGGGCCCGGCTGACCGTGGTCGACCTGGACGACACGGCGGCCGTCGCATGGGCCCGCAGGACCCTGCCCGCCACCCGCACCGTTGTGACGACGCGGGGCGAGCACTGGATCTACCGGGGCACCATGCCGTCATCGAACGCCGTGCGGCCGGGCGTGGACATCAAATCCCTTATGGCGTACGCCCGTTGGTTGGATGTCGGCGTGGGTATGACGGCTTCTCTCCCGGACTTTGTGCGCGCGCTGGCAGTAAAGGACCCGAATCCGGCCCGCAGGGCGCCACAGGCGCTCACAGTGCCCCTGCGGGGCCATGGAGGCGAGTGCCGACACCGTACGCCCGCCTACCTGGACCGTGGGATCACCATGGCCGTGCAGCGCATCACCGCGGCCCGCAGCGCGGTACACGCGACCGTGTATCGGACGTTCCTCGCGGTGCTGTCGACGCACGGTCGGTGCGGCTGCCTCACGGACGCCCATGTCGCGCGGCTGTTCACCGCAGCGCAGGCCAAGGGTGAGTCCCCGAGGCACTGCACGGACGCGTGGACCAACGCCCTGATCAGGTTGGGACTGTGACCATGTCTGAAGACGACAAGAACCCGGCTCGCGAGGTCATCACCGACTACGCGCAGGCGCACTTCCGGTACTTCCGCACCGCCGACGGGACCGTGTACGCGCAGCGCAACGGCCATCCCGTCGCCCGCCCGATCCGCTCCCAGGGCACCACAGGCAGCCACCGCCAGGAACTCATGGTCGGGCTGTTCAAGGACGGATTGGGCGTGTTCAACGGGACTGCACTCAAGGAGGCGTTGGACTTGATCGAAGCCCTCGCGCTGACGGAGGACGTACAGGCCGTGCACATCCGCGTCGCCCCGGGGTTCGACGGGGCGACGTGGCTGGACCTGGGCCGCGCCGACGGACAGTCGGTCCGTATCCACCCCACCGGATGGGACATCACCGTTCCCGACCCGCGTGAGGTGTGCTGGCGGCGCACCCAGCTCACCGGCGAACTCCCTTTGCCCGCCAAGGACACGAACGGCAAGGGCATCGACCTTCTGCTGAGGCTGTGCAACTTCGCCACCGCCGAGACCGAGTGCCTGGCCATCGCGTGGCTGGTCGGGTGTCTCGGGCCGTCCGTGCCCGTCCCTGCCCCGTTCCTCACGGGCCCGCAGGGCGCCGGCAAGTCGACGGGCGGCCGGATGCTCGTGCGGATCATCGAGGGCATGACCGGTGACCTGCGCCGCGCTCCGAAGGACGAGGAGAACCTGATTGCGGCCGTGGCCGCCGGGTGGGTGACCGCCCTGGACAACCTCTCGCACATGACTCCGGACCTGTCCGACGCGATGTGCTGCATCGTGACCGGTGCCGAGAACGTCAAGCGCGCGCTGTTCACCGACGGGGACGTGTTCCGCGCCCGCTACCGCCGCCCCCTGCTCCTGACCGGCATTGATGTCGGAGTCATCCGTCCCGACCTCGCCGAACGGCTTCTGCCGTTGCGTCTGGAGCGGCCCCGGGTGCGGCGCACCGAGGCGGAACTGTGGGCGGAGTACGCGGAGGTGCTGCCCGTCGTCCTCGGCTCGCTCCTGGATCTGACGGTCAAGGTCCGGGGGGTTGAGGCGGAGACTCCCACGGACTTGCGGATGGCGGACTTCGCGCACCTGTGCGCGCAGCTCGACGCGGCGACCGGCCTGGGAGCGCTCACCGCCTACCGGGCCAGTCTGGACGACCTCAACGACGACGTGATCGAGGGCGACCTGTTGGCGCAGACCGTTCTTCGGCACGCCGAAGACATGGAACCGGGCGCAGAGCAGCGGATGACCTCCACGGAGTGGCTGCACTGCCTCACCCGTCTCTACACGGGCGAGGACTTCTGCCCCCTGCCCAAGGGGTGGCCGACCACCGGCAAAGTCCTCTCCGACCGTCTTAAGCGTCTCCAGCCGACCCTTGCGGCACGTGGCGTCCTCATCGACTCGGGCCGGACCAACGCGGGCCGCTACATCGAGATGAGCCGTCCGCAGACCTCGCCTCCGCACGAGCAGAAGCAGGCGTTCTGACCGGCGCCGGGGACAAGCAAGAAGAGCACCACCGGCCCGGCGTGCTCTTCTTGCTGTTCGGCGCCACGCGCCGCCTGAGGGTCGCGCCGCGCAGCGGCTCCTTCTTCACGTCCTGAGCCGCACCGGACCACAACAGGAACCCCCCTTTTTTCCCTAAGTGGGAAACGCTGCGTCACCTGCGTCACCGGCCCCCGGGAAACGGCGGGTGACCTGCGCCTGCAGCGGTGACGCAGAACGGCGAAGTCTGCGTCACCCCGCGTCACCTGCGTCACCGATGACGGCCGGCCTGCGTCACCGATGACGCACCCTCACCCCGCTGCGTCACCCAAAACCCGTAGGTCAGACGTCTGAATGACGCAGATGACGCGGGTGACGCAGAAATCCCCACCTCGGACACACGGGCCCCAGCCCGGCCCGCCCCGCCTCACCCCAGGGAGACCTCTGCATGAGCACCCCGACCGACCGCCGGCGCGCACTGAAAGACGAACGGCTGCCCCTGAGTGAACCTCGGGAGGAACACGGCACCCCCGCGACCACCGCGCATGACCCGACGCTGGTCCTTCTCACCGTTGAAGAGGCTGCCCGCCGCCTCCGCATCGGCCGCACCACATGCTTCGCGCTCATCCGTGCCGGAGAGCTGGAGTCCATCGACGTCGGCCGTCTCCGCCGCGTCCCCGCTGACGCGCCCGCCGAATACGTCGCCCGCCGGCGTGCGGCCAAACGAGCCGCTTGACGACGCCCGGGGCGGTGGCACTCCCGGACAGGACAGCCCACCGCCCCGGCTCCATCCCGACACCACGAAACAGGAGCCTGCCTGTGGCAGAGGACAAGAAGAAGCGCACCCGACAGCCCAACGGCCGTAGTTCGATCTACTTCGGCAAGGACGGCAAATGGCACGGTCGCGTCACCGTCGGCGTCCGCGACGACGGCACGCCGGACCGCCGCCATGTCGAGCGTAAGACCAAGACCGAAGTAGCGGACGCCGTTCGAGAGCTGGAGAAACAGCGCGACACCAAGACCGTGAAGAAGCCCGGCAAGGCGTGGACGGTCAAGGCGTGGCTGACGCACTGGGTTGAGAACGTCGCACCCCTCGCCGTCAACGACAACACGATGGTCGGGTACGGCGTTGCGGTGCGGAAGCACCTCATCCCCGGCTTGGGCGCTCACCGGCTCGACAGGCTCAAGCCCGAGCACATCGAGACGTTCTACGCCAAGATGCAGGCCAACGGCAGTAAGCCCGCCACCGCTCATCAGGTGCACCGAACCTTGCGTACCGCCCTCAATGAGGCCGTACGGCGGGGCCATCTCGGCAAGAATCCCGTCCTGTTGGCCAAGGCCCCGAAGACGGGGGATTACGAGGTGGAGCCCTACAGCGTCCAAGAGGTACAGCGACTACTGAAGGCCGCTGACCGACACCGTAACTCCGCACGATGGGCCGTCGCGCTCGCCCTCGGACTGCGTCAAGGGGAGGTGCTGGGGCTGACGTGGGACGACGTGGACCTTGCGGGCGGATTCCTCGTTGTCCGCCGTAGTCGCCACCGCCCGCAGTACGCCCACGGGTGCACGGAGCCCTGCGGACGCAAGGCCGCCGGGTACTGTCCTCAGAGGCGACGAACCAACCCCGAGTTGTCCACCACCAAGTCGCGCGCCGGCCGTCGCGCGGTCGGTCTCCCCGATCAGCTCGTTGACCTACTCCGTGCACACCTCAAGGCGCAGGGAGCGGAGCGAACGAGGGCCGGGAAGCGCTGGGAGGACAACGGCTTGGTCTTCCCGGATGAGTACGGCCGTAGCCCGTCCCACCGCCGAGACTGGACCGAGTGGAAGGCTCTCCTGACAGAGGCGAAAGTGCGGGACGGGCGTTTGCACGACGCGCGTCACACGGCGGCCACGGTGCTACTCATCCTCGGTGTTCCCGAGCGGGCCGTCATGGGCCTCATGGGGTGGTCGACCACAGCCATGGCCGCCCGCTATCAGCACATGGTGGATGCCGTGCGGACAGACATCGCAAAGCAAGTGGACGGCCTGATCTGGAACCCTGAGACGGGCCCGCCGGATGATGACGATGGCCTTGCTGGAGTGCCTGTGCGAGTCGGCTAGTTGAAAGTGGCGTGCAGGGCAGCGCCGAGGGGGCTGCCCTGCACGCCTATCTGTGGTAGTGAACTGACTGCATGGTTCACCAAGGACGCCGTCGATACGCCCCACGCTTGAGCACTTCGGGATGCTCGTCGGGGAGTTCATGCGTCAGCCCGCGCCGTAGCCTGTCGACCTGGTTCTTCTCCCATCGGTCGAGTGCGGTCAATTCTGGTTTCAGCGCCGCAAGTTCTTTGCAGCTATCCGCTCGGCGGTGGCACGAGCAGTACCCATCTCGGGCCTCATCTGAATGGTGTAGCCGATGGATTGCCCACAGCGCCCGGAAGGCGTAGTCCCTGGACCGATATGCCTGGTCGCGCTGCCGTGCTGCCTCGGCAACCTGTGAGTTGGTCCACCACTGCTCTACTGAGGGCAGAGGAGCGTTTTCGACACCTTCCGTCAAGGTCGCTCGTAGATCGTTAACCAGGGTCTGTAGCTGCGCAATCTCCACGTTGCGCTCTTCAAGACGATTGCGAAGCCGTTCCGTCTCATGGCTCCGATTTTCCTTTTCGAGGGCGAGTTCAGAGCGCCATAGGCCGACGTGGTCCGTGTCACGGAGACGCGCCTTAGTAGTCGTATCGCCCTGGTGGCGTGTGCAGCTCTTGCAGATGACGTGGTCTGTCTTGGATGTGAAGACGAACTCTTGCTCGGCTCTACAGCAGAGACACTCAGCAAAGAGAGGCCGGTGGAGCGGGTGGTTGTGCACGGGTCCTCCGTCACGGAGACGTTAGATCCTTTCGAGTCTGCCACCTGCCACTGACAACGCCGTGCGCTCACGAGACCCACGTCGCTGACGGCCGCTGTGGCTCTCTGTGTACCAGAGCGTGATCCCAGGGCGAGGAGTGAGACGGGAACTGAGACGGACGACGGAAGGGCGGTACCCCATATGGGGTACCGCCCTTCCGTTCTGCCTGGTCAGGCATCCAGAGGCCGTGGCGGGATTCGAACCCACGTAACTCGCTTTGCAGGCGAGCCCCTGAACCACTCGGGCACACGGCCGTGACTGACTTTCATCCCCACGGCCGTGGCGGGATTCGAACCCACGTAACTCCCCGCGAGCGGAGCTCGCTGATGGATGCAGCGCAGGCGAGCCCCTGAACCACTCGGGCACACGGCCGTGTTCGTGAAATGAATGTACGGTCGCCCGGAGAGGGGCTCAAGGGAATCGCCGGGGCCGCAACAGGACTGCCACACGCCGTTCATGAAAGGGGGCGGGGCCGGCCGGGGTGTACGACCAAGGTCGCAGGCCGCAGGCGACTTCGGACAGGGGTCAAAGCGAGCTGCGCACCTTACTCTGGCGACCATGGCTGCCCTTGAACGACGCGACGCCGGAGTCGCTGACGCCCCTGCCGACAGCCCGGAGGACACGGTCCTCGGGCGGGCCTACCGTGCGCTGAGCATCGGCATCGTGTCGGTCGTGCTGCTGATCGCCTTCGAGGCGACCGCGGTGGGTACGGCGATGCCGGTCGCCGCGCGGGAGCTGGGCGGGGTGTCGTTGTACGCGTTCGCGTTCTCGGGGTACTTCACGACGAGCCTGTTCGGGATGGTGCTCTCCGGGCAGTGGTCCGACCGGCGGGGGCCGGTGGGGGCGCTGACCGCCGGGATCGGGGCCTTCGCGGCCGGGCTGGTGGTGGCCGGGACCGCCGGGGCGATGTGGGTGTTCATCGTGGGGCGGGCCGTGCAGGGGCTCGGCGGCGGGCTCGTGATCGTGGCCCTGTACGTCGTCGTCGGCCGGGCCTACCCCGAGCGGCTGCGGGCGGCGATCATGGCGGCGTTCGCGGCGAGCTGGGTCGTGCCGTCGGTCGTGGGTCCCCTGGCGGCGGGTGCGGTGACCGAGCACCTGGGCTGGCGGTGGGTGTTCCTCGGTATCCCCGTGCTGGTCGTCTTCCCGCTGGGGCTCGCGCTGCCACAGATACGGCGGCGGGCCGAAGGACCCGTCGAGGCGGGAGCGGTCGCCGCTCTCGACCGGCGCCGCATCCGGCTCGCGCTCGGGATCTCCCTCGGCGCGGGGCTGCTGCAGTACGCCGCGCAGGACCTGCGGTGGATCTCCGTGCTGCCCGGTGCCGTCGGCGCCGCGCTGCTCGTACCCGCCGTGCTCGGGCTGCTGCCGCGCGGCACCTACCGGGCGGCGCGCGGGCTGCCGTCGGTCGTGCTGTTGCGCGGAGTCGCCGCCGGCTCCTTCATCGCCGCCGACTCCTTCGTGCCGCTGATGCTGGTCACCCAGCGGGGGCTGTCTCCGACACTGGCCGGCCTCTCGCTCGCGGCGGGCGGGGGGACCTGGGCGCTCGCCTCCTGGGTGCAGTCGCGGGCGCGGGTGGAGCCGTACCGGGAGCGGCTGATGACCGTCGGGATGGTGCTGGTGGCGGCCGCCATCGCCACCGCGCCGAGCGTGCTGATCCACTCCGTGCCCGCCTGGACGGTGGCCGTCGCCTGGGCCTTCGGCTGTTTCGGCATGGGGCTGGTCATCTCGTCCACCAGCGTGCTCCTGCTCCACCTCTCCGCCCCCGAGGAGGCCGGCGCCAACTCGGCCGCCCTGCAGATCTCCGACGCCCTCGCCAACGTGGTCCTGCTCGCGGCGGCGGGCGCCGCCTTCGCGACCCTGGGCGGCGGCAGCACGGCGATCACGGCGGACGGCGCCACCGGTGCGCCTCCGGCCGCGTTCGCCGTGGTGTTCCTGCCGATGGCCGGGGTGGCGTTGATCGGGGCCTGGGTGACGACGCGCCTGCGGGAACGCTGAGCCGCCGGAATCCGGTCGCCGAGCCGTGGCACCGCCTCTATTCTCCCCCGCATGCACCAATTGACCGTCTCCCTGGACCCCGCCACCCATCAGGCCCTCGACGACCTCGCGGACGCGCAGGACCGCCCCTCGGATGAGGTGGTGCGGGAGGCCGTACGGCGGTACCTCCGCGAGGAGGTCCTGGCAGTGCGGGCCGTTGCCGAGCGGCTGGCCGGGGCGCACGCCGACCTGTTGCGGAGGCTGGGCGAGTGACCCGTCACCTGACCGTCGCCGATGTCACCGCCCTCGCCGAGATCGCCTTCGGCGGCCGGGCGCCCGAGGCGCGAGAGCCGGGGCTGCTCGCATCGGCTGTGCACCGGCCGCGCGCCCGCATGTTCGGTACGGCGGCCTACGACGACCTGTACGAACAGGCGGCGGCACTGCTCCACGCCCTCGCCACGAACCATCCCCTCGTGGACGGCAACAAGCGCACCGCCTGGCTCGCCGCCGCCACCTTCCTCGCCCTGGGCGGCGTCGATCTCACCGCCGTGGACCAGGACACGGCGTACGACCTGGTCATTGACGTGGCCTCGGGAAAGGAGAGCGACGTCGGCGTGATCGCCGCACGACTCCGCGTGCTGTGACGTGGGTCCCACCCGCCCCGACCCGCCCTCGTCCGCGCAAGGACACCGCCGGCCCGCCGGTAGGGTGGCCCGGTTGTCATACCCAGCCGAGCCGCCCAACCCCCGCACGGAGACCGTGACTACCGCCCGCCCGTCACCCGCCGCCACCCTCAACGGAGGGCCCTCCGGGCCCACGCCTATGTCTGCTTCCTCCACGCACAACCACCACCTCTCGCCCGCCTTCCCAGGCCGCGCCCCCTGGGGCACCGCCAGCAAGCTGCGTGCCTGGCAGCAGGGGGCGATGGACAGGTACATCCAGGAGCAGCCGCGTGACTTCCTCGCCGTCGCCACGCCCGGCGCCGGCAAGACGACCTTCGCGCTGACGCTCGCCTCCTGGCTGCTGCACCATCACGTCGTGCAGCAGGTGACCGTGGTCGCGCCGACCGAGCACCTGAAGAAGCAGTGGGCGGAGGCCGCCGCGCGGGTGGGCATCAAGCTCGACCCCGAGTACAGCGCGGGCCCCTTGGGGAAGGACTACCAGGGCGTCGCGGTGACGTACGCCGGTGTCGGCGTGCGGCCGATGCTGCACCGCAACCGGGTCGAGCAGCGCAAGACCCTCGTCATCCTCGACGAGATCCACCACGCCGGCGACTCCAAGTCCTGGGGCGAGGCGTGCCTGGAGGCGTTCGAGCCGGCCACCCGGCGGCTCGCGCTCACCGGTACGCCGTTCCGGTCCGACACCAACCCCATCCCCTTCGTGACGTACGAGGAGGGGCAGGACGGGATCCGGCGGTCCGCCGCCGACTACACCTACGGGTACGGCAACGCGCTCGCCGACCACGTCGTGCGGCCCGTCATCTTCCTCTCCTACAGCGGCAACATGCGCTGGCGAACGAAGGCCGGTGACGAGGTCGCCGCCCGGCTCGGCGAGCCGATGACCAAGGACGCCGTCAGCCAGGCCTGGCGCACCGCGCTCGACCCGCGCGGCGAGTGGATGCCGGCCGTGCTGCGCGCCGCCGACCAGCGGCTGACCGAGGTCAGGAAGGCCATCCCGGACGCGGGCGCGCTCGTCATCGCCTCCGACCAGGACTCGGCGCGCGCGTACGCCAAGCTGATCCGGGAGATCACCGGCAACAAGGCCACGCTCGTGCTGTCCGACGACGCCGGCGCCTCGAAGCGGATCGACGACTTCAGCGGGAACGAGGACCGCTGGATGGTGGCCGTCCGCATGGTGTCCGAGGGCGTCGACGTGCCCAGGCTCGCGGTCGGCGTGTACGCCACCACCATCTCCACCCCGCTCTTCTTCGCCCAGGCCGTCGGGCGTTTCGTACGCTCCCGCCGCCGCGGCGAGACCGCCTCGGTCTTCCTGCCGACCGTCCCCGACCTGCTCACCTTCGCCAACGAGATGGAGGTCGAGCGCGACCACGCCCTCGACAAGCCGAAGAAGGAGGGCGAGGAAGACCCGTACGCCGAGTCCGAGAAGGAGATGGACGAGGCGAACAAGGAGCAGGACGAGGACACCGGCGAGCAGGAGCAGTTCTCCTTCGAGGCGCTGGAGTCCGAGGCCGTCTTCGACCGGGTGCTGTACGACGGCGCCGAGTTCGGCATGCAGGCCCACCCGGGGAGCGAGGAGGAGCAGGACTACCTCGGCATCCCCGGGCTCCTCGAACCCGACCAGGTGCAGATGCTGCTCCAGAAGAGGCAGGCCCGGCAGATCGCGCACAGCCGCAAGAAGCCGGACACCGAGGCCGACCTGCTGGAGCTGCCGGCCGAGCGGCGGCCGGTGGTCTCGCACAAGGAGATGATGGAGCTGCGCAAGCAGCTCAACACCATGGTCAGCGCGTACGTGCACCAGAGCGGCAAGCCGCACGGGGTCATCCACACCGAGCTGCGGCGCGTGTGCGGCGGCCCGCCGAGCGCCGAGGCGACGGCCGGGCAACTGCGGCAGCGGATCGCCAAGGTGCAGGAGTGGGCGACGCGGATGAAGTGACGCCGCCGACGCCGCCCCGGTTCTCGGGGGCGTGCGGCGCCCGGGGGCGCGCCGTACGTATCCGGACGAAGGTCGCAGGTCATGCCGGACGGTGCCCGGATTCTGGACGGAGACTTCCGCTCAGCGAACCGGCTTCGCTACTGTCCCGCTACGCACACGCCCCGTGGCAGCGCCGCCGCGGAGCGCAGCCGTGAAGCGACTGGGCCCGGAGCCGCCGGGCCGTCCTGCCGATCGGCGGCCTCTGTAGCGCGTCGCTGACGGGACTCGGTGACGCATCCACCGCGCAGGGGTTGCCGACCTCACCACTAAGGAGTGGGCGTCGTGACCGCGGAGACCTCTCAGACGCTCGACCGGGGACTGCGTGTCCTCAAGCTGCTGGCCGACACGGACCATGGGCTGACCGTCACCGAGCTATCCACCAAACTGGGCGTCAACCGGACCGTCGTGTACCGGTTGCTCGCCACGCTGGAGCAGCACGCCCTCGTACGCCGTGACCTCGGCGGACGGGCCCGGGTCGGGCTCGGAGTGCTGCGGCTGGGGCGGCAGGTGCATCCGCTGGTACGGGAGGCCGCGCTGCCCGCGCTCCGGTCGCTGGCGGAGGACATAGGGGCGACCGCGCATCTGACGCTGGTGGACGGCAGCGAGGCCCTGGCCGTCGCGGTGGTCGAGCCGACGTGGACGGACTATCACGTGGCGTACCGGGCGGGGTTCCGGCACCCGCTGGACCGGGGAGCCGCGGGCAGGGCGATCCTGTGCGCACGGCAGTCGCCGTCCGCGGAGCCGGGGTACGTCCTGACCCACGGGGAGCTCGAGGCCGGGGCCAGCGGGGCCGCGGCGCCCCTGCTCGGGGTCACGGGAGTCGAGGGCAGTGTGGGCGTGGTGATGCTCGCGGACGCCGTGCCGGAGCGGGTGGGGCCGCGGGTGGTCGACGCGGCGCGAGAGGTCGCGGAGGCCTTGCGCTGAGCGCACACCCGCCCGGGAGCGCGAGGGGACGTGTGCGCGGAGTGAACCGGGCTGACCGGGGCTGACGCCGGCCGACCGGGCCGTGGCGGGAAGTGGTCGTCCCGTAGATTGATCCTGTGCTCTCTCGTCTCACGCGCCTCCAGGCCGTCGCCGTCTGCGCCACGCCCGTCGTGGCCCTGATCGCCACCGCGGTCTTCGCGCCGCTGCCGTTCTCGGTGGCGGCTCCGGGGATGACGGCGAACGTGCTGGGCAAGAACAAGGGCACCGCCGTGATCACCGTCTCCGGCGCGCCGACCCGCGCGACGAGCGGGCAGCTGCGGATGACGACGATCGTGGCGACCTCGCCGGACACGCGCGTGTCGCTGACCGACGTGCTCGACAGCTGGTTCCGTACGGACCGCGCGGTCATGCCGCGCGACGCGGTCTACCCGAGCGGCGACACCGTCAAGGAGATCGAGAAGCACAACATCGAGCAGATGCAGCAGTCCCAGGACGCGGCGACCGAGGCGGCGCTGAAGTACCTGAACGTGAACAGCAAGGACGTCAAGGTCACCCTCAAGCTCGCCGATGTCGGCGGGCCCAGCGCGGGGCTGCTGTTCTCCCTCGGGATCGTCGACAAACTGCACGGTGACGGCGGCGGCGGCGACCTGACGGGTGGCCGCACCATCGCCGGTACGGGCACGATCGACGCCGACGGCACGGTGGGTGCGGTCGGCGGCGTGGGCCTCAAGACGCAGGCCGCCCGGCGCGACGGGGCGACCGTCTTCCTGGTCCCCAAGGCCGAGTGCGCCGACGCCAAGGGGGAGCTGCCGAAGGGGCTCAGGCTGGTTCCGGTGACCACGCTGAAGGGCGCGGTGAACTCCCTGGTGGCCCTGGAGAAGGGGAAGGGCTCCGTACCGAGTTGTTAGGCCATCGCCGGGGCCGGTTCGCGCGTGGCGGCGAGACGCAGGCCGACCTCCACGAGGGTCCAGCCGAGCCGGGTGCGCAGTTCGCTCGGGCGCCGCTCGGCCTGGGCGGCGAGGCGGTAGGCGTCGGCCTGGGCGCGGCGTTCGGCCATGTGCTGCTGGACGAGCTCGATGTGCGTGTGCATGGGGAAGCCTCCGGGGCGTCTCAGTCGGGCTCGGTCGGTTTCGCTCAGTCGGTTTCGATGGGAAAGAGGTGCGTGTGGACGCGCACCTGCTCGGCGCCGGGGGTGTCCGCGTCGGGCACGCGGTTGCGGTAGCCGTCGATCAAGTCGTGCATTTTGTGGACGAGTTCGGCGGCGAGCTCGGGCGTCAGCCGTAGCGTCATGTCGCTCATGTCGGTGGCGCGCTGCCAGTCCTTGGGCCAGTGGTCACGGGTGCCGAGCCAGGCGGACAGCTCCCGGGCGTGGGTGTGCGCGACCTCGTGCAGGAACATCTCGATCGCCCCCCGCACCTCGGGGCCGGCGCCCTCGAACTCGGTACCGTCGAAGTCCACCCCCTCCTCCACCGCCCGCCACCAGCGCTCCCGCCCTTTGCCCTGCTCCGGGGCGTCCTCGACGAAGCCGTGTGCGGCGAGTTGACGGAGGTGGTAGCTGGTCGCGCCGCTCGACTCACCGAGTCGCGAGGCCAGTTGGGATGCGGTCGCCGGGCCGCGCTGCCGCAGTGCACTCAGCAGCTGCATCCGCAGCGGGTGGGCGAGACCGCGCAGTGCGTGGGCATCGAGGCGCCGGTACTTCCGCTCTTCGTGCTCCGTCATGCGTACAAAGATAGCGTTGCAAAGAGTCCTTTGCAACGAGTCTTTTGCATCCCCTTCTTCGGACGCCTACTTCACGAACCCCTCCGCCCGCATCCACTCCAGCGCCACCTGATGCGGGTCCTCCCCGCCCACGTCCACCTTCGCGTTCAGCTCCCGCGCCACCGAGTTGTCCAGCCTCCTCGTGACCGGGTCCAGTACGCCCGCGATCGCCGGCCACCGCTTCAGGGTCCGGGAGTTGATCTCCGGGGCCGCGTTGTAGTCGGGGAAGAACTTCCGGTCGTCCTCCATCACCACCAGGTCCATCGACTCGATGCGGCCGTCGGTGGTGAAGACCTCCCCGTAGGTGCAACTCCCCTTCGCCACCTGGGTGTAGATGATCCCGGTGTCCATCTGCGTGATGTCCTTGGCCGGTACGCGCATCCCGTACGCCCGCTGCATGCCCCGCAGTCCGTCCGTCCGGTTGGCGAACTCGCCCTCCACGCACAGCGTCACCGCCCCGGGGTGCGACCTGGACAGCGCGGCCACGTCGGACAGCGTCCGGGTGCCGTACTTCCTGAAGGCGGCCCGGTTCATGGCCAGTGCGTAGGTGTTGTTCAGCCGGGACGGCGGCAGCCAGGTCAGTCCGTTGCGCAGGTCGGCGTCGTGCACCGCCTGCCACTGCTCGTGCGGGTCGGGGATGGGCTCGCTGTGGCCCTGGTACGTGATCCAGGCGGTGCCCGTGTAGTCGTACATGGCGTCCGCGTCCCCGCCCCTGACCGCCTCCCGGCTGCCGATGGAACCCTGGATGCCGGTCCGGTCCAGGACGTCCGCGCCGGCCGCCCGGAAGGCGATCCCGGCCATCGCGCCGAGGATGAGGCCCTCCGTGTCCGCCTTGGACGTCACGGTGAGACGGGCGCCCCCCAGCGGCTCACCCCGTCCGAGCGAGCCGGGCCGGACATCGTCGGCCATGGGGGAGCCGCTGCTCAGACCGCAGCCGGTGGCCAGGAGCAGCGCCCCGGCGGCCAGCGGAGCGGCGAGCCGTCTCACCTCCCCGTCCCCGGACACCCCGTCTCCAGCCCCCGCGGCCGCAGCAGCACCTCGGCCAGCGAGGCCAGCCAGTCCACCAGCAGGGCCAGTACGACCGTGAGCACCGCGCCCAGCACCAGCACCGGCATGCGCTGGTTGGTGATGCCGGCGGTGATCAGTACGCCGAGACCGCCGCCTCCCCCGAAGGTGGCCAGGGTCGCCGTGCCGACGTTGAGGACCAGGGCCGTACGGACGCCCGCGAGGATCAGCGGGACCGCCAGCGGCAGTTCCACCCGGGCCAGTACGCCGAGCGGGGACATCCCGACGCCGTGGGCCGCCTCCAGCAGGGTCGGGTCGTTCGCCCTCAGGCCCGCGACGGTGTTGGCCAGCACCGGCAGGACGGCGTAGGCGATCATGCCGATCAGGGCCGCCCTCCGGCCGATGCCGAGCCAGATCACCAGCAGGGCCAGGAGGCCGATCGCGGGTGTCGCCTGGCCCGCGTTGGCGAGGGCCGTCACCGCCGGGCCGGCCCGCCGGAAGGCCTCACGGGTCAGCAGCACGCCCAGCGGGACGGCGATGACCAGGACGAAGAAGGTCGAGATCGCGGTCAGTTCGATGTGCTGCCACAGGGCCTTGGAGACCTGACCGTTCGACAGGGCGTTCGCCGAGACCGCGTCCAGGTGTGCCTGCCGGAACCACAGCCAGGTCGCCAGCAGCACCGCGACGAGGAACGCGGGCAGCAGCGTCAGCTTCTGCCAGGTGAACCGCCGCCCGGCGGGCCGCATCGGCGGCACGGCTCCCTGCGGCGCCCGCGGCTCCCCGACGCAGCCCGGTCCGTCCGGTCCGTCCGGTTCCGCCGGTCGCTGCAGCTCGGTCGTGATCACCTCGTCCGCTCCAGGGCGTTCAGGCGGTCGGCGTCCAGCAGTTCACGCACGCGGCCCATCAGCGTCTCCATGTCCACCACGCCCTCGTACACGCCGTGCCGCCCCGTCACCGGAACCCGGCCCGCGTCGCTCCTCAGCACCGCCTCCAGCGCGTCCCGCAGCGTCGCCTCCCGGGTCACCGTGTGCCGCACCGGTCTGCCCGCACGGGTCAGCGAACCCCGGGCCCGCATCAGGTCACCGGGCCTGAGCCACTTGTGGGGGCGGCGGAGCCGGTCGAGCAGGAGGACCTCGGTGGTGCCGCCGCCGCGCAGCCTGCCGAGGATCTCCTCGACCGGGGTGTCCACGGTCGCCGTCGGGCAGTTCCCGGCCCTCAGGTCCCGTACGCGGGTGAGGTTCAGTCGCTTCAGGGCGGCGCCGGCGCCCACGAAGCCGGAGACGAAGTCGTCCGCCGGGTCGGTGAGGATCGCCTCCGGGATGTCGAACTGGGCGATGCGGGAGCGTTCGCGCAGCACCGCGATCCGGTCGCCCAGCTTGATCGCCTCGTCGAAGTCGTGGGTGACGAAGACGATCGTCTTGCGCAGTTCCCGCTGGAGCCGGAGCAGCTCGTCCTGGAGGTGGTCGCGGGTGACCGGGTCGACCGCGCCGAACGGCTCGTCCATCAGCAGCACCGGCGGATCGGCCGCCAGCGCCCGCGCCACGCCGACGCGCTGCTGCTGGCCCCCCGAGAGCCGGCGCGGGTAGCGGTCCTGGAACTCGCCGGGCTCCAGCCCGACCAGGTGGAGCATCTCCGCCACCCGTTCCCGGATCCGGGGCTTCGGCCAGCCGGCCATCCTCGGCACCAGCGCGATGTTCTGGGCGACGGTCAGGTGGGGGAAGAGCCCGGACGACTGGATGGCGTACCCGATCCTCCGGCGCAGCCGGACCGGGTCCATGCCGGTGACATCCTCGCCGTCGATGCGGATACGGCCACCGGTCGGCTCGATCAGGCGATTGATCATCTTCAGCGTCGTGGACTTCCCGCACCCGGACGGCCCGACCAGCACCACCGTCTCGCCCGCCTCGACGACCATGCTGACGTGGTCGACGGACGGGTGCGGGCTGCCGGGATAGTGCTTGGTCAGGTTCTCCAACTCGATGGCCGCCCCGGTCGTGGACGTCTCAGCCACGGGCCCCTCCGGGGGTTAGCCGTTCGGTCGGGGCGTAGGCGGGGCCGGTGGCGATGGCCGCGATGCCCATCGGCGTATGGATGGCGGCCTGGATGCCGGCCGGGGTCGGCGGCCGAGGGCTCCCCGGCTCGATGGCCGCCCCGGTCGTGGACTCCTCAGCCACGGATCCCTCCGGGGGTTAGCCGTTCGGTCGGGGCGTAGGCGGGGCCGGAGCCGAGGGCGGCGAAGGGCGGCCAGGCGTACTCCGGCTCGATGGCCGCCCCGGCGGCGGACGTCTCAGCCACGGGCCCCTCCGGGGGTGAGCCCGATCAGTGTCTGAGGGGCGGTCCGGATGCCGGTCGTGGACGGCTCAGCCACGGATTCCCCTGGGAATGGTCAGCCGTCCGAGCAGGACGTACGCGGCGTCGAACAGCAGGGCCAGGACGATGATCCCCAGGGTGCCCGCGAGTACCTGGTTCAGGGCGTTGGCGCTGCCCAGGGAGGCGATCCCGCGGAAGATCTCGTTGCCGAGGCCGGGTCCGGAGGCGTAGGCGGCGATGGCGGCGATGCCCATCAGCATCTGGGTGGCGACCCGGACGCCGGTCAGGATCGGCGGCCAGGCGAGCGGCAGCTCCACCCGCAGCAGCCGGGCCCGGCGGGACATCCCGATGCCCCGGGCCGCGTCCACCAGGTCGGGGTCGACCCCGCGCAGCCCCACGATCGCGTTCCTGACCACCGGCAGCAGCCCGTACAGCGTCAGGGCGATCACCGTGGGCGCCACACCGAGCCCGACGACCGGGATCAGCAGGCCGATCATGGCGAGCGACGGGACGGTCAGCAGGGCCGAGCCGGCGGTGGTCGCCAGGTTGCCCGCCCAGTCACTGCGGTAGGCGGCGACGCCGATCAGCACGCCCAGCGCGGTGGCCAGTGCCATGCACTGGAAGACCGCGGAGGCGTGCTGCCAGGCATCCGCGAGCAACTGCTGGTGGCGGTCGCCCAGATACTCCCAGAAGCTCACGCGGCCTCACTCCCTCTTCAAGGCTCGTTCGCAGGTCGGCTAGGACGTCCTCTCCTCCGGGTGTTCCGCCGCCTGTTCCACCAGCGGGATGATCCGCAGCGGGACGGGGTTCTCCATCACGATCGCCGTGGCGGCCCGGACGATGCCATCAAAGCCGACAACCCGGTCGATCACCCGCTGGAGATCGGCGTTCGAGCGGGCTACCAGACGGCACAGCATGTCCCCGCTGCCGGTCGTGGTGTGCAGCTCCAGCACCTCCGGCACGGTCGCCAAGTGGGCCCGGACATCGGGTCCTTGCCCCTGCCGGATCTCCAGCGTGGCGAACGCCGTGACCGGGTAGCCAAGGGCCGCCGGGTCCACCTGCGGACCGAATCCGCGGATGACTCCGTTCGACTGAAGCCGGTCCAGCCGTGCCTGCACCGTGCCCCGCGCCACCCCCAGCCGCCGGGACATCTCGAGGACCCCGATCCGCGGCTCCCGGGCCAGCAGCACGATGATGCGCCCGTCCAGCTGATCGATCGCCATGCCCGCCTCCGGGTGGTCCCCCTGGTCGCCCTGGTCATCCTGTACAGAAGGCCCGCCGAAACGGCCGTATCGCTGAGCAGAATGCCCAGTCAATACGCAAACTATTGCGCACCTTGCAGACCAGAGCCACCCTTCGGACATGACGCAGACCACACACCACACTCCCGACACGACCGCCCGGCAGGCCGACCCCTTCCCGGTCAAGGGAATGGACGCGGTCGTCTTCGCCGTGGGCAACGCCAAGCAGGCCGCGCACTACTACTCCACCGCCTTCGGCATGAAGCTGGTCGCCTACTCCGGACCGGAGAACGGCAGCCGCGAGACCGCGAGCTACGTCCTGGAAAACGGCTCCGCCCGCTTCGTGTTCACCTCGGTGATCAAGCCCGCCACCACCTGGGGCCACTTCCTCGCCCAGCACGTGGCCGAGCACGGCGACGGCGTCATCGACCTGGCCATCGAGGTCCCGGACGCCCGTGCCGCGTACACCTACGCCATCGAGCACGGCGCCCGCTCGGTGACCGAGCCGTACGAGCTGAAGGACGAGCACGGCACGGTCGTCCTCGCCGCCATCGCCACCTACGGCAAGACCCGCCACACCCTCGTCGACCGCTCCGGCTACGACGGCCCCTACCTGCCCGGCTACGCGACCGCGAAGCCGATGGTCGAGCCGCCCGCCCAGCGCACCTTCCAGGCCGTCGACCACTGCGTCGGCAACGTCGAACTCGGCCGGATGAACGAGTGGGTGGAGTTCTACAACCAGGTCATGGGCTTCACGAACATGAAGGAGTTCGTGGGCGACGACATCGCCACCGAGTACAGCGCCCTGATGTCGAAGGTCGTCGCCGACGGCACGCTCAAGGTGAAGTTCCCGATCAACGAGCCCGCGATCGCCAAGAAGAAGTCCCAGATCGACGAGTACCTGGAGTTCTACGGCGGCGCCGGCGTCCAGCACATCGCGCTGAACACGGGCGACATCGTCCAGACGGTACGCACCATGCGCGCGGCCGGGGTCGAGTTCCTGGACACGCCCGACTCCTACTACGACACCCTCGGCGAGTGGGTCGGCGACACCCGCGTGCCGATCGAGACCCTGCGCGAGCTGAAGATCCTCGCCGACCGCGACGAGGACGGCTACCTGCTGCAGATCTTCACCAAGCCGGTCCAGGACCGCCCGACCGTCTTCTTCGAGATCATCGAACGGCACGGCTCCATGGGCTTCGGCAAGGGCAACTTCAAGGCCCTGTTCGAGGCGATCGAGCGGGAGCAGGAGCGGCGCGGGAACCTGTGAATCCGCCGCCCTGCGGGTGCCGCTCCGGCACCCGCAGGGCATGAAAGGGCGGCCCCGTGAGCACGGTCCACCGCAAGCCCGCAAGCCCGCAAGCCCGCAAGCAGCAGCTCAGCTCTCCGGCGGACCCTCCTCGGGCGGCTCACCCACCCGGGCCAGCGCCGCCCGCGCGACCGGCACCCGCAGCGGCGAGAAGTACGGGTTGATCCGCAGCGCCTCCTGAAGATGCCGCCGCGCGGGCCCGGTGAGTTCCAGCTCCCCCTCGATCATGCCCAGGTGGAACGAGTACAGCGCGCTGCGCACCCCGCCCCCCTTGTCCTTGTCCGTCGCGATCCGCGCGAACTCCAGCGCCTCCTCGTCTTCACCCACCCGGTGCAGCGCCCAGCCCAGCGCGTCGGCCACCTCGATGCCCGGCTGCATCTCCCACTCGTCCCGCAGCAGCTCGACAGCCTCCTCCCGGTCCCCGTGGTCCGCCTCGAACCGCCCGAGGAGCAGCTCCTCGTCCACCCCGTCGGCCTCGTCCCGCGCCGCCCGGTCCCGCAGCAGGTCGTACTGCGCCCGCGCCTCTTCCTCCCTGCCCAGCGACTGGTACAACTCGCCCAGCTCCAGGGTGCATTCGGGGCTGGGCTGCGCGGCGAGCGCCGTCCGGTAGGCGGTCAGCGCCTCGGCGGTCCGCCCCAGCGCGACCAGGACCCGGGCCCGGCCGGCCGCCGCGGCCCGCTGTCCGGGGGCGACGCGCAGGGCCGCCTCGAAGTGCCGCAGCGCGTCCTCGCGGTCGCCGCGCTCCCAGGCCAGCTGCCCGGCGCGGGCGAGGTAGTCGGCCTGCTCGGCGGAGGTCCGGGCGGTCGCCGCCGCGTCGGCCAGCTGGGCCGCCGCGTCCTCGCGCCAGCCCCGGTCGCGGTAGACGGCCGAGGTCCGCGCCATCACCGCCGGGCGGGCGGCGCCCTTGGTGTGCAGGGCCAGCAGCTTGTCCAGCGTGCTCCGGCTCGCCTTGTAGTCGCCGAGCCCGGTGTAGGCGTCGATCAGCACCGCGTACGTCGTCCAGCGCTTCGGCGCCAGCTTCCGTGCCTGCTCGCCCCAGTCCCGGGCCACCTCGAAGTCCCGGCGCGTGTTCGCCAGCGCCGCGAGCCCCTCCAGTGCCTCGACGTTCTTGCCGCCCTTGACCTCCAGGGACTCCCGCAGCGCACGCTCGGCCCGCGGATAGTTCGCGGCGTCGGCGGTCTGCCGGCCCCGCTCCAGATAGGCGGTGCCCAGGACCGCCCACGCCCGCGCGTCCCGGGGATGGGTCCGCAGACGGTTCTCGCGGTCCCCGATCAGCCGGGTCAGGTCGGGCAGCGCGGCAGGCACCCCGGCGGTCACCGCGGCCGGTGCCTGCGCCCTCGGCCCCGCCGCGGGCAGGCCGGCCCTGGGCGGGGTCTCCTTCGGCAGCAGCATCAGCGCACCGCCGACCGCCGCGGTGCCCGTCACCGAGGCCACCAGCACCCGCCGCAGCAGACGGCGACCGCGCCGCCGGGGCCGCTCGGCCACCAGGGACGTTCCCGGACCGGACTGTCGCTTCTCCATGGCGCACACTGTGCGTCAATATGACGACCACATCCGGGTGGCCCAAGGGAGCCATGGACGGGGTTCACACCGATGGCCCCGGGTGCGACGCTGTGATCATGAGCCGTATCGAAGCCCCGCGTGACGAAGCCCAGGGCAACCTCACCGACCGGCTGCTCGCGGGCCTGCCGGCCGAGGCGATCCTCACCGACCCCGATGTCACCGCCTCCTACGCCAACGACATGGCGAGCTTCTGCCCGGCCGGCACTCCGGCCGTGGTGGTGCTGCCACGCACGGTCGAGGAGGTCCAGCACGTCATGCGCACCGCCACCGAGCTGCGCGTGCCGGTCGTCCCGCAGGGCGCCCGCAGCGGCCTGTCCGGAGCGGCCAACGCCTCCGACGGCTGCATCGTGCTGTCCCTGACCCGGATGGACCGCATCCTCGAGATCAACCCGGTCGACCGCGTCGCCGTCGTCGAACCGGGCGTGATCAACGCCGCCCTCTCCCGTGCCGTCGAGGAGCACGGCCTGTACTACCCGCCGGACCCCTCCAGCTGGGAGATGTGCACCATCGGCGGCAACATCGGCACCGGCTCCGGCGGGCTGTGCTGTGTGAAGTACGGGGTGACGGCCGAGTACGTCCTCGGCCTGGACGTCGTCCTCGCCGACGGACGCCTGATGTCCACCGGCCGCCGCACCGCCAAGGGCGTGGCGGGCTACGACCTGACCCGCCTGTTCGTCGGCTCGGAGGGCTCGCTCGGCATCGTCGTGCGGGCCGTGCTCGCGCTCAGGCCCAAGCCGCCGCGGCAGCTGGTGCTGGCCGCCGAGTTCTCCTCCGCCGCCGACGCCTGCGACGCCGTGTGCCGGATCATGGCGGGCGGCCATGTGCCGTCCCTCCTCGAACTGATGGACCGTACGACCGTCAAGGCGGTCAACGCCCTCGGCCACATGGGCCTGCCGGAGAGCACCGAGGCCCTCCTCCTCGCCGCCTTCGACACCCCGGACCCCGCCGCCGACCTCGCCGCCCTCGGCGCGCTGTGCGAGGCCGCGGGCGCCACCGAGGTGGTCCCGGCCGAGGACGCCGCCGAGTCCGAACTCCTCCTGCAGGCCCGTCGGACGGCCCTCGTCGCCCTGGAGGCCGTCAAGGGCACGACGATGATCGACGACGTGTGCGTGCCCCGGTCACGGCTTGCGGAGATGCTCGAAGGGGTCGAGCGGATCGCGGAGAAGTACCGGCTGACCATCGGCGTGTGCGCCCACGCCGGTGACGGCAACACCCACCCGACCGTGTGCTTCGACGCCCAGGACGCCGACGAGTCCCGGCGGGCCCGCGAGTCCTTCGACGAGATCATGGCCCTCGGCCTGGAACTCGGCGGCACCATCACCGGCGAGCACGGCGTCGGCGTCCTGAAGAAGGAGTGGCTCGCCCGCGAGGTCGGCCCGGTGGGCCTGGAGATGCAACGCGCGGTCAAGCAGGTGTTCGACCCGCTGGGAATCCTGAACCCCGGCAAACTTTTCTGACGGTGCCTCGCCCGGCTCACTGGGCGAGGAGATGGTCGAGCGCGTCGTCGATCCCGAGGCGCTCGGCCTCACTCCCCGGGGCCACGGCGCGCAGCGTGCGCTCCAGCCAGGCGGACAGCTGGGCGGACGGTGCCTGGAGCAGGGCGTCACCGTCGGGTGAACTCAGCGCCATCAGGACGACGCCGCGCCCCTCCACCCGCGTCGGCCACACCCGGACGTCGCCCTGCCCGCTCGGCCGGAACACCCCCTGCACCAGCAGTTCGCGGGAGAACGTCCAGGTCACGGGCTGTTCGGAGGTGATGTGGAAGGTGATGTGGACGGCGTACGGGTCGTCCGAGCGGTACCCGAGCCGGGCCGGGACCGGGATGCTCCGGTCGGGGGACAGGATGAGCAGCAGTTCAAGTTCGCGTTCCACCACGGTGTGCTGCATGACGTGCCGTTCCTCTCTCGCCGGGGCCACGGGGAGGCGGCCCGTACGAGGTGAGAGGCGGCCGGGGCCCGGGCATTACGCGGGTTCGGGGGATGTTCAGGGATGTTCGGGGGACTTTTTTTCGAACCCGCGTCAACCCTGCGTACCGCGACTTGTGAAGCCCTAGCACGGGGTCGCCCGGAAAGGGGTGGGTCCTGCGTGACTGGCTCTCCCGATGGCGTGGGTCTGATAGATGTGGAGCCCCCTATACGACCCCCGAGCAGATACGGGACGACGCGGACATGAGCGCCCCAACCCCGGCCCCCGGCGACGACAGGCCCCGCGAGGGCTACTACCCGGACCCGTCCATCCCCGGATACGTCCGGTACTGGAACGGCGCCGCCTGGGTGCCGGGCACCAGCCGGCCGGCCCCGGAGGACGGCGAGACGCTCGCTCCGCCGCCAGGTAACTGGCCGGACCGGTCACAGGGCCCGGCGTCGGCCCCGCCGTCGGTCGAGGAGACCGGCCCGCACTTCTTCGACGAGGACCCGCCGGCGGGCGGCCCGGCGGAACCGGCGTCGGCGTGGGGTGCCGACCGGGCGCAGCAGTCCGGCTTCGGCGGCGACCAGGACCGCCGGGTCTCCTGGGGCGCCGATCCGCGCATGCCCGACTCCCTGGCCCAGCCGGACGGCAGGGCGGCCCGCACCGACGGCACGGCGACGATCCCGCCCGCCGATCCGGACCCCGGCGACATCGACTCGGGCGGCACATTCGTCTTCAGGCGCCCGGCAGCCGGCTCCGCCGGTCCGGCGGACGACGGGACGATGACGTTCCGGCCCGTCTCCCCGAACGGCCCGGCCCCCGGCCAGGCGTCGGGCGGCCAGGCGTCGGGCGGTCAGGGCGCGGGGGGCTCGCGGTCCGGGTCGTTCGGTGTGCAGGGCCCCGTCGGGGCCGGTGGGCAGCAAGCAGGTGGCGCGGCTGCCTCCGGAGCCCCCTCCGGGCCCGGCTTCGGCGCCGGGAAGGCCGCCGCGGCCCGCGCGGCGGCGCAGGCGCAGGGCCCGGGCCAGGGCCAGGCCTGGGTCCCCGGCCAGGCCTCGGCCCCGCCCCAGGGAAGCGCCCCGGGCCACGGCCAGGCCCAGGTCCCCGGGCAGGCGCAGGGCGACACGGGCCGCGCTCAGGCGGGGCCGGTATCCGCCTCGGTACCTCCCCAGGCGAGCGCCCCGCTGTCCGGAGGCGGCGCCCCGATGGCCGGCGGGGTGGGCGGCGGGCAGTCGTCCTGGGCTCAGCAGGTGCACCGGCTCGCGGGCGCCGGGGACGACGAGCAGCCCGTGACACCGTGGAAGCCGCCGGTCGAGGACCCGTTCCAGGCGGTCGCCCGCCGGCAGGCGGCGGCGCGGCCCGCGGGCCTCGGCAAGCGGCTGGCCGCCCGCCTGGTCGACACGCTGGTCCTCGGCGCGGTCACCGCCGCGGCCGCCGTACCGCTGGGCGTCAAGGTGGTCGACCACGTCCAGGAGAAGATCGACGCGGCCAAGCTGTCCGGCCGTACCGTCACGGTCTGGCTGCTGGACGGCACGACCGGCGCCTACCTGGGCATCGTCCTGGCCGTCCTGCTCCTCGCCGGCGTGCTGTACGAGGTGCTGCCCACCGCCAAGTGGGGCCGCACACTGGGCAAGAAGCTGTGCGGCATCCAGGTCCGGGACATCGAGGGGCACGAGCCCCCGTCCTTCGGGCTCGCCCTGCGCCGCTGGCTGGTCTACAGCGTCCCCGGCCTGCTCGGCATCGGCGTCGTCGGCGTCCTGTGGTGCCTGTTCGACCGGCCCTGGCACCAGTGCTGGCACGACAAGGCGTCCCACACCTTCGTGGCGGGCTAGGGCACCCCTAGGGGCTGTCTGACAATTCCCGCCTGCCCCGCGACGCCTGGCACGCACGCTCGCCGCGTTGCCGAACCACCCACGTGGCTCCGCCACGAGGGCGCTCCGGCGCCTTGCGATCGCACGCACCAGACGCCGCGGGGCCCGCCCTTCGGGCGGACGACGGGAATTGTCAGACAGCCCCTAGGGCCCATCCCGTCTGCGTACTCCGGACGGCCGTCCGCCGGGTGCGGAGCCGGGGTGTTCGCGGTCCACTCGGGCCATGAGCAGCGAACCGCCCCCCGGCTCCGGACCGCAGCCCCCGGAGGACGACCCGTTCAGGAAACAGCCCCCGCCGGACCAGGGGCAGGGCTCGCCGTACGGCGGTGGGCAGCCGCCCCCCGGCGAGGGGCAGCAGCCGCCCTACGGTGGTCAGCAGCCCCCGTACGGCAGCCAGCCTCCGCCCTACGGCGGCCCGCCCGGTGCCGGCGGTTACCCCAGTGACCCGCTCGCCGGTATGCCCCCGCTCGCGGACAGCGGCAGGCGCACCCTGGCCCGCATCATCGACATGATCCTGGTGGGCATCGTGGTCTGGCTGCTCACCTGGGCGTTCGGGGTGCGCGAGTACCAGATGAACGGCGACCGGGTCGAGGTCGGCAAGGGGTTCACGCAGTCGCTCATCGCAGCCGTGCTCTACGTCGCCTACGACACCGTCCTGATCGCCAGGTCGGGCCAGACCCTCGGCAAGAAGTGGCTGCGCATGCGGGTGGCCGACCTCCACGACGGCAGCACGCCCTCCCGGCAGACCTCACTGTTGCGCGCCCTGGTGCTGTGGCTGCCGTTCGCGTTCTGCTGCGCCTGCATCTGGACGGCGATCTGCGGCGGCTGGAGCTTCTTCGACAAGCCCTACAAGCAGGGGCTGCACGACAAGGCCGCCAAGACGGTGGTGGTCAGCACCGGTTGACGGCCCGGCGGCTGTCAGGGTGCCGTGGGCTCGCGTACCGGCTCGACCGCGGCGGCCACCGGCTCCCGCTCCCGCCGCACGGGCACCCGCTCGCGGGCCACCGGCGCCGGGGCCGGTTCCTCGACCGGGGCGGCTGCCGGGGCGGCGACCGGCGCGGCGGCCGCGCGCTGCTTCGGCAGCGGGACCGTCATGGCGACCAGGAGCCCGAGGGCGAGTGCCGCGAGGGCGATGACCGCGATCCCGAGACCCGAACTCGTCTGTGACAGCAGCAGCATGGCGAGCGTCGAGAAGATCACGGTGCAGGAACCGTAGGCGAGCTGTGCGGCGGTCGGACGAGGCATGGCAATCGTGTCCTCGGAAGATTTGGGGGTGAGACGGGACGCCGGCCTGTGTTCCCGCCGACTTCCGGGCGTTCCACCATTCGACTCTATTCGGCTGGATGCCCGAGTGGAACGGCTGGTAAGCGTGACCTAACCCACGGTACCGGTGCACAGGGGGCGCACGGAGTCATGAGGTCCAGCAAGTGGACGGCTCACGCGCCCGTCGAGCGGGACGCGAGGTGTTCGTAAAGCGAACCCCCGCTCCGCATAGTGCACTTGACCTGCTCAAGTCAAGGTCTGTCTTTTCTCTTAAACCTCTAGTCAAATGTCGTCACTTGACTACACGCGTTGATCAGGCGCGCACGGGCTTCCTTCCATGACCGGGACCCTCCTTCCGTGCGCGCGGACGCGGGGGAGGAACTCAAGTGACCAGCAGACCCTGGACGTTCAGAGCGGCCGCGATCGGCGTCGCGCTCGCGGCGGCCTCCGCCACGTTCTCCACCTTCGCCGTTGCGGAGGCGAGCACCACCGCCAAGTCCGCTGCCGCCAACCGGCACGACCCGGCGCCGGTGAAGCAGCAGGAGCACGACCTCGACGGCCCGCTGAGCAAGACCCAGGAGGCCCAGCACCAAGAGGCCCTCAACCAGGTCATATCCGGCAAGGCCAAGGCCACGGAGCGCAACGGCTCGAAGGTCGTCCAGCTCAAGAGCAAGAAGGGCGACCCCAAGTACGTCGAGCTGAGCCGGGAGAAGACCGACAAGATCTTCACCATCCTGGTCGAGTTCGGCGACAAGACCGACCCGAAGTACGGCGGCACCGCGGGCCCCCTGCACAACCAGATAGCCGCGCCGGACCGTACGAAGGACAACTCGACGGCCTGGCAGAAGGACTACAACCAGAAGCACTTCCAGGACCTGTACTTCGGCACCGGCAAGAAGACCGAGTCGGTGAAGAAGTACTACGAGAAGCAGTCCTCGGGCCGCTACTCGGTGGACGGCGAGGTCGCCGACTGGGTCAAGGTCCCGTACAACGAGGCCCGTTACGGCAACAACGCCTGCGGCTCCACCAACTGCCCGAGCGTGTGGAACGTCGTCAGCGACGGCGTGACCGCCTGGGTCGCGCAGCAGAAGGCGGCCGGCAAGTCCGACGCGGCCATCAAGGCGGACCTGGCGCAGTTCGACCAGTGGGACCGCTACGACTACGACGGCGACGGCAACTTCAACGAGCCCGACGGCTACATCGACCACTTCCAGATCGTGCACGCCGGTGAGGACGAGTCCGCGGGCGGCGGCGTCCAGGGCACCGACGCGATCTGGGCGCACCGCTGGTACGCCTTCGGCACCGACGCCGGCGCCACCGGCCCGACGGGCAACAAGCTCGGCGGCACGCAGATCGGCGACAGCGGCATCTGGGTCGGCGACTACACCATCCAGCCGGAGAACGGCGGCCTGGGCGTCTACGCCCACGAGTACGGCCACGACCTCGGCCTGCCGGACGAGTACGACACCAACGGCGGCGAGAACTCCACCGGCTTCTGGACGCTGATGTCCTCCGGCTCCTGGCTGGGCACCGGCAAGGAGGCCATCGGCGACCTCCCCGGCGACATGAACGCCTGGGACAAGCTCCAGCTGGGCTGGCTCAACTACGACACCGCCAACGCCGGCGTGAAGTCCCGGCACCGGCTGGGCGTCGCCGAGTACAACACCAAGCGCGCGCAGGCACTGGTGGTCAACCTGCCCGACAAGGCGGTCAAGACCGAGGTCGTCACCCCCGCGCAGGGCTCGACCCAGTGGTGGAGCGGCAGCGGCAACGACCTGAAGAACACGCTGACCCGTTCCGTGGACCTCACCGGCAAGTCCTCGGCCACGCTGAGCCTCGACGGCTTCTACGACATCGAGGCCAACTACGACTTCCTCTACACCGAGGTGTCGACCGACGGCGGCGCCAACTGGACCGCGCTGGACGGCACGGTGGACGGCCAGGCCCTCCCGCGTGACGCCAGCAACACCCCGGCCCTGACCGGCACGGTCGACGGCTACAAGAAGCTGTCGTACTCCCTGGACGCCTACGCGGGCAAGAAGTTCCAGCTCCGCTTCCGCTACCAGACGGACGGCGGCGTGGCGCTGAAGGGCTTCGCGGCGGACGAGATCACGCTGACCGCCGACGGTTCGGCCGTGTTCTCCGACAACGCCGAGAGCGCGGACGCCGCTTGGACCGCGAACGGCTTCTCCCGCATCGGCGCGTCCTTCACCAAGGACTACAAGCAGTACTACATCGCCGAGAACCGCCAGTACGTGTCGTACGACAAGACCCTCAAGGTCGGCCCGTACAACTTCGGCTTCTCATCGACCCGTCCGGACTGGGTGGAGCACTACCCGTACCAGAACGGCCTGTTGATCTGGAAGTGGGACACCTCCCAGGCGGACAACAACACCAAGGACCACGCCGGCACCGGCCTGATCCTGCCGATCGACTCGCACCCCACCCCGCTGAAGTGGACCGACGGCACGCTGATGCGCAACCGCGTCCAGGCCTACGACTCGCCCTTCAGCCTGGATGGCACCGACGGCATCACGCTGCACAAGGCGGACGTCGCGACGGTGATCAAGGGGCAGAAGGGGGTGCCGGTCTTCAACGACCACACCAGCACCTACTACGACGCCTCGAACCCGGCGGCCGGGGTCAAGATCACTGACACCAACACCAAGATCGAGATCCGCAAGCAGAGCAAGGACGGCTCGGAGATCAGGCTGCAGGTCGGACCCGCGGTGAAGTAGTCCACGTTTCCGCAGGTCAGAAGCGTATCGGCGGTAGCCCCTTGGCGGGCTGCCGCCGATCGTGTTTAGGTGCGTCCTGTGGCTCTCTTATTGACACCGACCGACACGGGGGTATGACCGCATGGCCGCAGGAGGTTTCTGCAAGCTGCCGAACGGCACGGTGGTGGTGGCGCTGAACCTGCCCCGTCCCCCGGCCGGCGGCCCCGGCAGCGTCCGGGTGCTCGTGCACGCCCGGAACCGCGCCCGCGCCCTGACCAGGCTGCGCAATCTCGGCATGCGCGCGGTCTATCTGCGGGGGAACGCGGCCCCGCCGACCCCGGACGAGATCACCGCCGTACTGCACCACCCCGACGGCCTGATATGGCGGACGGCCCCCGACAACGGTGTCACCTCGCCCGAGCTGGTCACGGAGCTCTGGCGCCCGATCCGGTCCCTGCTGAGACAGCCGACGGCCCCGGTGTGAGGGAGAGCGGGGTCTGATCCGCCGGACGGGGCCGGGTCAGGCGGAGACGACCGGCTTGCCGGTCAGCTCCACCCCCGCCTCGCGCATCTCCTCCAGCGCCCGCTCGGTGGTCTCGGCGGACACCCCGGCGGTCAGGTCGAGCAGCACATGCGTGCGGAAGCCCGCGCGGGCGGCGTCCAGCGCGGTGGCGCGTACGCAGTGGTCGGTGGCGATGCCGACCACGTCCACCTCGTCGATCTGCCGGGCCCGTAGCCAGTCCGCCAGGCCGACGCCGTTCTCGTCCGCCCCCTCGAAGCCGCTGTACGCCCCCGTGTACGCCCCCTTGTCGAACACGGCGTCGATCGCGCCCGAGGCCACGGCGGGGGCGAAGTTCGGGTGGAAGCCCACGCCCTCGGTGCCGGCGACGCAGTGCGCGGGCCAGGAGTGGACGAAGTCGGGGTTGTCGGCGAAGTGGCCGCCGGGCGCGATGTGGTGGTCGCGGCTGGCCACCACGTGCCGGTATCCGGCGGGGGCCTGCCCGATCAGCTCGGTGATGGCGGCGGCCACGTCGGCACCACCGGCCACCGCGAGGCTGCCCCCCTCGCAGAAGTCGTTCTGCACGTCTACGACGATCAAGGCGCGGCGCATGGTCGGTGTCCTTCGGCTATGGGATCTCGAGTGATGAGGGGGCGCGGGCCCGGGAGGGAACCTCCGAGCCTAGAGACTTCACACCGGGCGCGGGAGGGGGCACGCACCGCGCGCGGGCGCGGCGCGCTCCGGGAATGCGCCCCAGGGCCCGCCAGGCCGGTTCCCGCCCGTCTCACGGCCCCCGGCCCCCTCCCCCCGTATCCGACCGCGCTCCCGGTGACGACAGGAGCTAGCTACCCGAGCCCGCGTGGACGTACTCCGTCGGGATGACCGGTTCGCCGCGGCGGACCGCGGGGGCCGTCCGCGGCGATTCACTGCGCCCGGTCCCTCCCCTTGTCCGACCGCGCTCGCGGTGACGACAGGGCCTAGCTGCCCGAGTCCGCGTGGGCGTACTCGGTCGGGATGACCGGTTCGCCGCGGATGCGCCCTGGGGGGCCGCCCCGACGGTTCACGGCGCTCGGTTCTTTCCCGTGTCCGACCGCGCTCCCGGTGACGACAGGAGCTAGCTGCCCGAGCCCGCCTGGACGTACTCCGTCGGGATGACCGGTTCGCCGCGGGAGAGCTGGGTCGCGGACAGGGGCAGAAGGGCGCGGGCGGCGGCGTGGCGGTCGCGGGCGGCGTCCAGGGGCTCGCGGGCGACGATCTCGCCGCCCTTGACCAGCTCGACGAGGAGCTGCCGGTCGGCGAGCTGCTTGGGGACCGGGCCCGTGCCGACGACCTCGGCCTCCGCCACGCCGTACGCGTCCAGCCGCCGCGCCGCCCATTTACGGCCGCCGATCGAGGTCTTGCCGCCCCTGGCCTTCTTCGCCACCGGCACCAGCGGCGCCTTCGGCTCGTCCGACTCGGCGCGCGCGACCAGCTTGTAGACCATGGCGGACGTCGGGTGCCCGGAGCCGGTCACCAGCTGGGTGCCGACGCCGTACGCGTCCACCGGCGCCGCCGCCAGCGAGGCGATGGCGTACTCGTCCAGATCCGAGGTCACGATGATCTTCGTGTCCCGCGCACCCAGCTCGTCCAGCTGCTGCCGCACCCGGTGGGCGACCAGCAGCAGGTCGCCGGAGTCGATACGCACGGCGCCCAGCTCGGGCCCGGCGACCTCGACGGCCGTCCGGACCGCCTCCGCGACGTCGTAGGTGTCCACCAGCAGGGTGGTGCCCCGGCCCAGCGAGTCCACCTGGGCCTGGAAGGCGTCCCGCTCGCAGTCGTGCAGCAGGGTGAAGGCGTGGGCGGAGGTGCCGACGGTCGGGATGTTGTAGCGGAAGCCGGCGGCGAGGTCGGAGGTGGAGGCGAAGCCGCCGATGTAGGCGGCGCGGGACGCGGCGACGGCGGACAGCTCGTGGGTGCGGCGGGCGCCCATCTCGATCAGCGGCCGGCCGCCGGCGGCGGAGTCCATCCGGGAGGCCGCGGCCGCGATCGCCGAGTCGTGGTTGAGGATCGACAGGACCACCGTCTCCAGCAGCACGCACTCGGCGAAGGAGCCCTCGACCCGCATCAGGGGCGAACCCGGGAAGTACATCTCGCCCTCCGGGTAGCCCCAGATGTCACCCGAGAAGCGGTAGCCGGCCAGCCACTTGAGTGTGGTCTCGTCGACGATCCTCCGCTCGCGCAGGAAGCCGAGGACGCCGTTGTCGAAGCGGAAGTTCTCCACCGCGTCCAGCACCCGGCCGACGCCCGCGAGGACGCCGTAGCGGCGCCCGTCCGGCAACCGCCGGGTGAAGACCTCGAAGACGCTGCGCCGTTCGGCCGTACCCGCCTTCAGGGCGGCCTGCAGCATCGTCAACTCGTACTGGTCGGTGAAGAGCGCCGTCGAGGGGACGTCCACCGGCAGTCCAAGGTCCGCTACAGCCACGAAAGCTCTCCTCATCACGACTCTTCGGATGCCCCCAGCCCCGGCCGGGGGTCCGGGGGTTGTCCCCCGGTGTGTGCGGCATGGGAGTCGATCGTACTCCTATCTCGTCAGTGTGACGATTTCTGGCGTGCGTGGCAGCATGGGCGATGTGACGTCACCCGCTCCCGTAGAGATCGAACGAACCGAATCGGCGGAGGAGGTCTTCGCCGTCCCCGAGCCCGACGTCCCGTGGGTCACGATCGTCCACAACGACCCGGTCAACCTCATGAGCTATGTGACGTACGTCTTCCAGACGTACTTCGGGTACACCAAGGACAAGGCCACCAAGCTCATGCTCGACGTCCACCACAAGGGCCGGGCGGTCGTCTCCAGCGGCAGCCGCGAGGAGATGGAACGCGACGTGCAGGCGATGCACGGCTACGGTCTGTGGGCCACTCTTCAGCAGGACCGGAAGTAACCGGAAGTACCGGAAGTAACCAGAAGCAGACCGGAGTAAACGACCCACCGATGCCCGGAACCTTCGAACCGCTCCCCGGCGGCGGCGCGGCCGTCGCGCTCGACTACGTCGAGATCTCCATCATCCGGTCGCTGGCCGTCCAGCTCCTGGAACTCATCGGCCCCGGCCCCGCCGAGGACGCCCCCGCCGACCCGCTCGCCGAGCTGTTCGCCGAGGGCCCGAGCGAGCCGCCGGCCGACCCGGTGCTGCGACGCCTCTTCCCGGACGCCTACGTCGACCCGGAGCAGACCCCCGCCTCGCCGCAGGACGCCGAGGAGCGGCACGCCCACTCCGCCGAGTTCCGCCGCTTCACCGAGAACGACCTGCGGGCGGGCAAGCGGGACAACGCGCTGTCGGTGATCCGCACGTTGGACGCGCTGGGGTCCGCCGGCGAGGACGAGGCGATTCTCAGCCTGAGCACCGAGGAGTCCCGGCAGTGGCTGGGCGCCCTCAACGATCTCCGTCTGGCGATAGGCGCCCGGCTGGAGATTTCCGACGAGGACGACACCGACCTGCTCTACCGGCTCTCGGACGAGGACCCGCGCAAGCCGATGGTGATGGCGTACCTCTGGCTGGGCGGGCTTCAGGAGACGCTTGTCTCGACCCTGATGCCCTAATTATTCCGATTTTCTGTTCGCTCAGCGGACGCTCAAATCCGGATAACGATCGCGTTACCACTGCGGCCTGTTTTGCCGCACCTGGGGGCCATTTGCCCCCTTTTTCCTGTGCGGTGCGCCACATTCCGCAAGGGTGATCAATATTGCGGCCGTGATAAATCTTCACGACCGCCCGGCCAACACCACCCATGTTCGGCCGGGTGCGCCACCGAGCCGGCAACCGCCGGCCAGGCACGGGCGGGCTCGCGAAACCCGCTCACTCCAGTCATCCGGGGGGATCGAAACCCGGTCCGAGGCCGACCAGCGGCCCGGGTCGGCATGGAGAAAGGCGCACCACACATGACCTCTTCGCAGGTCACCGAGGCCACCGAGGCCCCGGAAGAGGGCTACGAGCGCGGGCTCGGCAGCCGGCAGGTCCAGATGATCGCGATCGGCGGCGCCATCGGCGTCGGCCTGTTCCTGGGCGCCGGGGCGAACATCGCCAAGGCCGGCCCCAGCCTGATCCTCATGTACGCCCTCGCAGGCGTGATCATCTTCTTCATCATGCGGGCGCTCGGCGAGCTCCTGCTCTACCGACCGGTCTCGGGCTCCTTCGCGGAGTACTCCCGCGAGTTCCTCGGCCCGTTCTTCGGCTACTTCACCGGCTGGACGTACTGGCTGATGTGGGTCGTCACCGGCATGGCCGAGCTGACGGCCGCCGCGATCTACGTCAACTACTGGTTCCCCGCCATCCCCCAGTGGGTGACGGCACTGGTGTTCCTCGTCGTGCTGTTCGTGGCCAACCTGATCTCGGTCAAGCTCTTCGGCGAGATCGAGTTCTGGTTCTCGATGGTCAAGGTCACCGCGCTGGTCGGCATGATCGTGATCGGCCTCGGAGTGCTCACCTTCGGCTTCAGCGCCGCCGGGGACACCGCCTCCGTCGCCAACCTCTGGCAGTTCGACGGCTTCTTCCCCAAGGGTGTCGGCTCCTCCCTGATGACCCTCCAGGGCGTCATGTTCGCCTACCTCGCCGTCGAGCTGGTCGGCGTCACGGCCGGGGAGTCCGAGGACCCGGAGAAGACCCTCCCGAAGGCGATCAACACGCTGCCCTGGCGCATCGCGCTGTTCTACGTCGGCGCCCTCACCGTCATCCTGTGCGTGGTGAAGTGGACCCAGTTCGCGGCGGGCGTCAGCCCCTTCGTGAAGGCGTTCGCGATGATCGGCATCCCGGCCGGCGCCGGCATCGTCAACTTCGTGGTGCTCACCGCCGCCCTGTCGTCCTGCAACTCCGGCATGTACTCCACGGGCCGCATGCTGCGCACCCTCGCGGACAACGGCGAGGCCCCCCGCGCCTTCAGCAGGCTCTCCGCCTCCAAGACCCCCGCGCTCGGCATCACCGTCTCGGTCGCCTTCATGGGCATCGGCGTGATCCTCAACTACATCGTCCCGGAGAAGGCCTTCGGCTACGTCACCTCGGTGGCGACCGCGGCCGGCATCTGGACCTGGCTGATGATCCTGGTCAGCCACGTCCTCTACCGCCGCGCGGTGGACGCGGGCCGGCTGCCCGCCTCCTCCTTCCCGGCGCCGGGCGGCGCGGTGTGCTCGTACATCGCCATCGTCTTCCTGCTCTTCGTCACCGGTCTGATCGCCTACGACGCCGACTCGCGCGTCTGCCTGTACGTGATGGCCGGCTGGGCCGCCGCCCTCGGCGTCGGCTGGCTGGCGCTGAAGGCCCGCAACCCGGAGGTCGCCGACCGCCGTGAGCCGGAGCTCGAGAAGGTCGGCTGACCCGCACTTCTGATCCTCACCGCGGACGTCCGGCCGCAGCGGGTTCTCGTGGCACCCGCTCCGGCTGCCGCTCAGGGCGTCCGGCATACGGGCCGCCCGTACCACACCTCGGTACGGGCGGCCCTACTGCTTATATTGGCGGACATGCTGACCATCACCCAGGCCCTCGTCGACCAGATCGTCGCGCACGCGCGCAAGGACCACCCCGACGAGGCGTGCGGCGTCGTGGCGGGCCCGGCCGGTTCGGACCGCCCCGAGCGCTTCATCCCCATGCTGAACGCGGCCATGTCGCCCACGTTCTACGAGTTCGACTCCGGCGACCTCCTCAAGCTCTACCGCGAGATGGACGACCGCGACGAGGAGCCGGTGGTGATCTACCACTCCCACACGGCGACCGAGGCCTACCCGTCCCGCACCGACATCAGCTACGCCAACGAGCCCGGCGCCCACTACGTCCTGGTGTCCACCGCCGACACCGACGGCCTCGGCGACTTCCAGTTCCGCTCGTACCGCATCGTGGAGGGCGAGGTCACGGAGGAGGAAGTCAAGATCGTGGAGAGCTACTGAGGCCGCACGATCTCGCCACGTCCGCGCCGCGATCCCGCCGCTATCTCGCAGTTCGATCAGTATTCATCCAGCATGCGAGACCACACTCCGGTACCCGGACCGGGAATCGATACGATGACCCCATGGTTCTGAACGACGTGAGCGAGAAGGCGCCGAGTTTGCTGCTCGTGGCGCGGCTGCACGTCGACCTGTGCAGGCTGAACAGCGCCATCTGTTGACGCTGCCCTGCCGCCGTACGGCCTGAGCCGCGGCACCCCGAGCACGACCCGCACTCCGCGCCGCCGCGCGCCCACAGACCAGACACTTTCCGACAGGAGCCCGCAACCATGGCCATCGAGGTCCGCATCCCCACCATCCTCCGCACCTACACCGACGGTCAGAAGGCGGTGGAGGGCAGTGGTGAGACCCTCGCCGACCTGTTCGCCGACCTCGAGACCCGGCACTCGGGCATCCAGGCCCGCATCGTGGACAACGGCCAGCTGCGCCGCTTCGTCAACGTCTACCTGAACGACGAGGACGTCCGCTTCCTCGACAACATCAACACCAAGCTGTCCGACGGCGACAACGTGACGATCCTGCCCGCCGTCGCCGGCGGCATGGCCTGATCGGCCGCTGATCAGCGATGCGCTACGACTCCCCGCTGGCCGCGGTGGGCAACACCCCTCTGGTGCGCCTGCCGCGGCTGTCGCCGTCCCCCGAGGTCCGTATCTGGGCCAAGCTCGAGGACCGCAACCCCACCGGCTCGGTCAAGGACCGTCCCGCGCTGCACATGATCGAGCAGGCGGAGAAGGACGGCCGGCTCACCCCCGGCTGCACGATCCTGGAGCCGACCTCCGGCAACACCGGCATCTCCCTCGCCATGGCCGCCAAGCTCAAGGGCTACCGGATGGTGTGCGTGATGCCGGAGAACACCTCGCAGGAGCGCCGGGACCTGCTCGGCATGTGGGGCGCGGAGATCATCTCCTCCCCGGCGGCCGGCGGCTCCAACACGGCCGTGCGCGTCGCCAAGGAGCTGTCCGCCGAGCACCCGGACTGGGTGATGCTCTACCAGTACGGCAACCCGGACAACGCGGGCGCCCACTACGCCACGACCGGCCCGGAGATCCTCGCCGACCTGCCCTCGATCACCCACTTCGTCGCGGGCCTGGGCACCACCGGCACCCTGATGGGCGTCGGCCGCTTCCTGCGCGAGCACAAGCCGGACGTGCGGATCGTCGCCGCCGAACCGCGCTACGACGACCTGGTGTACGGCCTGCGCAACCTCGACGAGGGCTTCGTACCGGAGCTGTACGACGCCTCCGTCCTCACCACCCGCTTCTCCGTCGGCTCGGCCGACGCGGTCACCCGCACCCGTGAACTCCTCCAGCAGGAGGGCATCTTCGCGGGCGTCTCCACCGGCGCCGCCCTGCACGCGGCGATCGGCGTCGGCAACAAGGCGATCAAGGCGGGGGAGTCCGCCGACATCGTCTTCATCGTGGCCGACGGAGGCTGGAAGTACCTCTCGACCGGCGTCTACACGGCGGCCACCACCGAGGCGGCCATCGAGACGCTCCAGGGCCAGCTCTGGGCATAGGGCTCATCATCGAAGCGCCATCCCCCTCCTATGAGGGGGCTAAGCGCTGTCCACAGGACGGCAAAGAACCCCGTCCGGGTCTGCCGCCGCCCGGCCGTGGGGGCTACGTTCTGCCCGCACCCTGTCATGTCTTGCTCAGCTCGGCACGCGGGGTGTTCCCCTTTCCGGAAGCCCTTCCGGAAACATCTCCTCAGTAATGTCATGCTCATGACTGCGCGGTTTCGCCGCCGCTACGCGCGTCACGGGCCTGCCCATCCAGCTCGACCCCACCGATGGAGGCAGAACCCCATGCGTGAGTCACGCCCGAGCAGGCGGAGACGGAGCCTGCGCAGACTCCTCGCCGTCGCCATGCCCGCCCTCGCCCTCACCGTCGCCGGACTCGTCGCGGCACCCACCGCCGGGGCCCAGGCCACCCCCGCCGCCGCCGCCGCGACCCACACCTCCCGCACCACCCAGAACGCCAAGGCCCTCACCGCCCCCGAGCGCCAGACCTTCCACTCCACCGGCAAGGCCGGCCAGAAGGTCCCCACCACGCACCTGTGCGCCACCGCGAAGCCCGGCCACGCCACCTGCTTCGCCCAGCGCCGCACCGACATCAGGCAACGGCTCGCCGCCGCGGTCGCCGCCGCGCCCTCCGGCCTCAGCCCGGCCAACCTGCACAGCGCGTACGCCCTGCCCTCGACCGGCGGCTCCGGCCTGACCGTCGCCGTCGTCGACGCCTACAACGACCCCAACGCCGCCTCCGACCTGGCCACTTACCGCTCGACATACGGCCTGTCGGCCTGCACGGTCGCCAACGGCTGCTTCAAGCAGGTCAGCCAGACCGGCTCCACCACCTCCCTGCCGACCAACGACAGCGGCTGGGCGGGCGAGGAGGCGCTCGACATCGACATGGTCAGCGCGGTCTGCCCCAACTGCAACATCATCCTCGTCGAGGCCAACTCCGCCACCGACTCCGACCTCGGCGCCGCCGAGAACGAGGCCGTCGCGCTCGGCGCCAAGTTCGTCTCCAACAGCTGGGGCGGCTCCGAGTCCTCCTCGCAGACCAGCGAGGACACCTCCTACTTCAAGCACCCCGGCGTCGCCATCACCGTCTCCTCCGGCGACGAGGCCTACGGCGCCGAATACCCGGCGACCTCCCAGTACGTCACCGCCGTCGGCGGCACCGCGCTGTCCACGTCCTCCAACTCCCGAGGCTGGACCGAGTCCGTGTGGAAGACGTCCAGCACCGAGGGCACCGGCTCCGGCTGCTCCTCGTACGACGCCAAGCCGAGCTGGCAGACCGACACCGGCTGCTCCAAGCGCATGGAGGCCGACGTCTCCGCCGTCGCCGACCCCGCCACCGGCGTCGCGGTCTACGACACCTACGGCGGCTCCGGCTGGGCCGTCTACGGCGGCACCAGCGCCTCCGCGCCCATCATCGCGGGCGTGTACGCCCTCGCCGGCACCCCGGGCTCCAGTGACTACCCGGCGAAGTACCCCTACAGCCACACCGGCAACCTGTACGACGTCACCAGCGGCAACAACGGCAGCTGCTCCACCTCGTACTTCTGCACCGCGGGCACCGGATACGACGGCCCGACCGGCTGGGGCACCCCCGACGGCACCGCCGCCTTCACCTCCGGCACCAGCACCGGCAACACCGTGACCGTCACCAACCCCGGCAGCCAGTCGACCACCACCGGCGGCACGGCCAGCCTCCAGATCAGCGCCAGCGACAGCGCGGGCGCCACCCTCACCTACAGCGCCAGCGGCCTGCCCACCGGCCTGTCGATCAACAGCTCCACCGGCCTGATCTCCGGCACCGCGTCCACCGCGGGCACCTACACCGTCACCGTCACCGCGAAGGACTCCACCGGCGCCTCCGGCTCCGCCTCCTTCACCTGGACGGTGAGCTCCAGCGGGGGCGGCGGCACCTGCACCTCGGCGCAGCTGCTCGGCAACCCCGGCTTCGAGTCCGGCAGCACCACCTGGACCGCCTCCAGCGGCGTCATCACCAACGAAAGCGGCCAGAGCGCCCACGGCGGCTCGTACTACGCCTGGCTCGACGGCTACGGCTCCACCCACACCGACACGCTGTCCCAGTCGGTGACCATCCCCTCCGGCTGCAAGGCCACCTTCACCTTCTACCTGCACGTCGACACGGCGGAGACCAGCACCAGCACCGCCTACGACAAGCTGACGGTGACCGCCGGTTCGACCACCCTGGCCACCTACTCCAACCTCAACAAGGCCTCCGGCTACACCCAGAAGTCCTTCGACCTGTCCTCGTACGCCGGTTCCACGGTCACGCTGAAGTTCAGCGGGGCCGAGGACTCCTCGCTCCAGACCAGCTTCGTCCTGGACGACACCGCCGTGACGACCAGCTGACCCAGCGCCGCGGAAAACGGGGCCCCGGCCGACGGCCGGGGCCCCGTGCGGATCCGGATCCGCGTCCGGTACGTCACACCCGTACCAACCGGTCACCGCGGAAAGGGCGACACCCCATGCGCCGTCACCCGATGCCCCGTACGACGCTCCACCGCACCTTCGCCGTCGCCGCCACCGCGGCGGCGCTGCTCCTCGCCGGCTGCGGCTCGCAGGACGGGGGAGGGGAGGCCGGCAGCGGATCGGTGTCCCCCACACCCTCCTCACCTTCGCAGTCTCAGTCCCCGTCCCCGACCCCGACCCCGAGCGACTCGGCGTCCCAGAGCACGTCACCCTCGGCCTCGCCCCCCTCGTCCCCGACAGGGTCCGGGTCCTGCACCCCCCGCACCCAGCTCGACGCCACCGACAACGGCCGTACCGTCTGCCTCGCCGAGGGCCAGACGCTCCGGCTCACCCTCGACGGCACCAAGGACCGCCCCTGGAAACCGGTCACCGCCGAGGGCGGCGCGCTGAAGGCCGCCAACCCGGGGTTCGTGATCCAGCCGGGCGACGCGACCGCCGCGTTCGAGGCGGTCGCGCCCGGGACGGCCCACCTGACCTCGTCCCGGCCGCTGTGCGCGAGCCGCCCCGGGCAGGTGTCCTGCAAGGGCATCCAGGGCTGGAAGGTGACCGTGGAGGTCCGCTGAGGCCGAGCCGGCACGCGGCCTCCGAGCCGTCAACGGCGGAGTACTCAGCCGTACTCAGCCCGCCAAGTGCCGTACCTGGTCCCACAGCACCGGGTCCACCACGCCCACCCGGCGCCGGAAGTCCCACACCGCCACGTGCCTGAGCTCGTCCGTCTCCAGGAAGCTCGGCCGCCCGTGCGCGTCCCCGACGGAACCCGGCGGGAGCGGGATCACCCCGGCGCGTTCGTCGTGGTACTTGCTGGTGATCTTCGCGACGGTCGCCCGGTTGCCGCGCACCGCCAGCACCAGACAGGGCCGGTCCTTGCCGCCCGGCCCGTCCTCGTAGGGGACGTTGGCCCACCAGATGTCCCCCGGGTACGGACGGGCCGCCTGGCCGTGGAAGCCCTCGGGGCGGCCCGGCGGGCGGGTCCTGCGCCGCGGCGGCCGGCGGCCCCGCCCCCAGCCGTCGACTAGCGTGGCCACCAGCGCGAGCAGTACCACTGCCGCGAGCGCGAGCCACCAGGACGTGTCCATACGGATGACGTTACCGGCGCGCGATTCCCATTGCGCGCCCTCTCGTAAGCCTTTTGCGCCCCGGGTCCAGCCGAACCGGTGACAGCACAGGTGAGTTCGCCCACAACGGCCCCTGGCGGAGGAGCGACCGGTGCTTTTGCGCCTTACGCTCGACGCACCGCACGACCCTCGTCAGCCCCCAATTTCGCCCCTTATCCCGGTTATCCCGGTTAACCCGGTATCTCGGCATCCCGGTATCCCGGTTATACCGCCAACGGAGGTTTCTGCTTCATGAAGCTCACCGTCGTCGGCTGCTCGGGGTCGTTCCCGTCCGCGGAATCGGCCTGCTCGAGCTACCTCGTCGAGGCCGACGGCTTCCGGCTGCTTCTCGACATGGGCAACGGCGCCCTCGGCGAGCTGCAGCGCCACTGCGGTCTCTACGACCTCGACGCGATCTTCCTCAGTCATCTGCACGCCGACCACTGCATCGACATGCTCGGGTACTTCGTGGCGCGCTACTACCGCCACGACGGCGGCCGCTGCGACCCGATCCCGGTCTACGGCCCCGAGGGCACCGAGCACCGCCTGACCACGGCCTACGCGGACACCCCCACCGCCTCCTCCATGAGCGAGGTCTTCGACTTCCACACGGTGAAGCCGTCCACGTTCGAGATCGGCCCGTTCACCGTGCACACCGAGAAGGTCCGCCACCCCGTGGAGGCCTACGCCATCCGCATCGAGCACGGCGGGAAGTCGCTGACCTACTCCGGGGACACCGGCGTCACCGAGGCGCTCGACACGCTGGCCCGGGACGCCGACCTGTTCCTGTGCGAGGCCGCGTTCACGCACGGCAAGGAGAACATCCCCGACCTCCACCTCAACGGCCGCGAGGCCGGCGAGACGGCCGCCCGCGCCGGCGCCCGCCGCCTGGTCCTCACCCACATCCCCCCGTGGACCGACCCCCAGGCCAACCTGACCGACGCCCGCGAGGTCTTCGACGGGCCGGTGGAGCTGGCGGTGCCGAGGAAGTCGTACGAGATCTGACTCCCGCACGCGTGAAGGCCCCGGAACCCGAGCCGCGGTTCCGGGGCCTTCGTCACGCCGGGGCGGGACTCACGCCTTGGTGAGGTCCTCGACCTCCTCCTCGGGCTCCCGGCCCGGGGTGGGGAGGTTCCACTTGGTGATGGCGAAGCGGAAGACCGAGTAGTAGATCGCCGCGAACACCAGGCCGATGGGGATGATCAACCAGGGCTTGGTGGCGAGGTTCCAGTTGAGCGCGTAGTCGATGAAGCCCGCGGAGAAGGTGAAGCCCGCGTGCACACCGAGCGCCCAGGTGATCGCCATGGACAGGGCGGTGAGCACCGCGTGGATCGCGTACAGCACCGGGGCGATGAACATGAAGGAGAACTCGATCGGCTCGGTCACACCGGTCACGAAGGAGGTCAGCGCGAGCGAGATCATCATGCCGAGGACGGCCTTGCGGCGCTCGGGGCGGGCGCAGTGCGCGATGGCGATCGCGGCGGCCGGGAGGCCGAACATCATGATGGGGAAGAAGCCCGACATGAACTGTCCGGCGGTCGGGTCACCGGCGAAGAAGCGGGTGAGGTCGCCGTGCACGACCGTACCGGCGGAGTTCTTGAAGTCGCCGATCTGGAACCAGGCGACCGAGTTCACGAACTGGTGCATGCCGATCGGGATCAGCGCGCGGTTGATCAGACCGAACAGACCGGAACCCGCGGCACCGAGACCGGTGATCTGCTCGCCGACACTCGAGATGCCCTCGCCGATCGGCTTCCAGACCAGCCCGAAGAAGACGCCCATGGCGGTGCCGACGAAGGCCATGATGATCGGCACCAGACGGCGGCCGTTGAAGAAGCCGAGCCAGTCCACCAGCTTCTTGCGGTGGTAGCGCTGCCACAGCACGGCGGACAGCAGGCCCATCAGGATGCCGCCGAGGACCCCGGGGTTGTTGTAGGTCGCGGCTATGTCCGCGCCCTTCTGGATCTTCGCCTCGGTGACCGGGAACGCCTTCAGGACGTTGCTGTAGACCAGGAAGCCGACCAGGGCCGCCAGCGCGGTGGAGCCGTCCGCCTTCTTGGCGAAGCCGATCGCCACACCGATGCAGAACAGCAGCGGCAGGTTGTCGAAGATCGCGCCACCGGCGGTGGCGAACACCGCCGTGACCTTGTCGGGCAGATTGAGCTTGTCGTGCACGTCCTGCTGGCCCAGCCGAAGCAGGATGCCCGCCGCCGGGAGCACGGCGATCGGGAGCTGCAGACTGCGGCCGACCTTCTGCAGGCCCTGGAACAGGCCGGATCCCCGCTTCTTCGCGGGAGCCGCCGTCGTGGGCGCGGTGGCGGTGCTCATACGTCCTCCATCGGGGTGGTCTACACCACTGAGTGGTGTAGACCATGTTGTAGCAGATGAAGCCCGCGTAAGGAACCCGTGATTCCTCATTGCCGTGGGGCCGCGTGTCATACCGCGCTTGGCGGCCATCGGCCCCCTGGTGTAGACCAGTCGGCATACGGTTCGGTTCAGCTGCAGTGATCGCCATCATTCGGGACAGTGGTCACGAAAGCGAGCCAAATCGGACCATTGTGATAACCGCTACAAAAGACTTCGGCTCATGGAATTCAGGGAGACGGACATGGCCACCAAGGCTGAGAAGATCGTCGCCGGGCTCGGCGGCATCGAGAACATCGAGGAGATCGAGGGCTGCATCACCCGGCTGCGCACCGAGGTCACCGACCCCTCGCTGGTCGACGAGTCCGCCCTGAAGGCCGCCGGCGCCCACGGCGTCGTCAAGATGGGCACCGCCATCCAGGTCGTCATCGGCACCGACGCCGACCCGATCGCGGCGGAGATCGAAGACATGATGTAGCCCCCGGGCTCACCCGGACGGGGCACCTTCCACCGCGGGAGGAGCCCCGCCCCCATCTGCGACTAGGCTCATCGCCATGTCTCGAATCGACGGCCGCACGCCCGAACAGCTCCGCCCGGTCACCATCGAACGCGGCTGGAGCAAGCACGCCGAGGGCTCCGTCCTCGTCTCCTTCGGCGACACCAAGGTCTTCTGCACTGCCTCCGTCACCGAAGGCGTCCCCCGCTGGCGCAAGGGCAGCGGCGAGGGCTGGGTCACCGCGGAGTACTCCATGCTGCCCCGCGCCACCAACACCCGCGGCGACCGCGAGTCCGTCAAGGGCCGCATCGGCGGCCGGACCCACGAGATCAGCCGCCTCATCGGCCGCTCCCTGCGCGCCGTCATCGACTACAAGGCGCTCGGCGAGAACACCATCGTCCTCGACTGCGACGTCCTCCAGGCCGACGGCGGCACCCGCACCGCCGCCATCACCGGCGCGTACGTCGCCCTCGCCGACGCCGTCGCCTGGGCCCAGGGCAGGAAGCTCATCAAGGCCGGCCGCCAGCCGCTGACCGGCACGGTCTCCGCCGTCTCCGTCGGCATCGTCGGCGGCACCCCGCTCCTCGACCTCTGCTACGAGGAGGACGTCAGGGCCGAGACCGACATGAACGTCGTCTGCACCGGCGACGGCCGCTTCGTCGAGGTCCAGGGCACCGCCGAGGCCGAACCCTTCGCCCGCGACGAGCTCAACGCCCTGCTCGACCTCGCCGTCACCGGCTGCACCGAGCTGGCCGGCCTCCAGCGCAAGGCGCTCGAGACGGTCCTCGCGAAGTAGCCGGCCTCAGGCGGTCGTCGGGCAGTACTCAAGGCGTTCCCTAGCCGGCGTCGGGAGCATCGGGCGGGGCGGTCGGCACATGCAACCCGGCCCCCCGCCCCCGCGTCCCAACGGATACCAACGGGGGCCTCCCGCGGGGGCCCGACCAGGGGAGGGAACCCAGCCATGGCCGCGTGCCGAAACCGCCGTACCACGCTCACCCTCGCCGCCGCCGGCACCGCACTCACCTTCGGCCTGGCCGCCGGCTGCTCCGCCGTCGACAAGGCCCTGGACTGCATGCAGACCGCCCACGCCGTCGCCGACGACGTCACCGACTTACAGTTCGCCGCCGCGCACGCCGCCGTCAATCCGGACCGGGCCGACGCCTCCCTCGACGACATCGACAAGGACCTCAAGAAGATCGGCAACAGGACGGACAACGCGGACCTCAACAAAACGGTCGACGACCTGGACAAGGCCGTCGACAACGTCCGCACAGCCATCAAGAACGGCGACAAGACCCCCGACCTGACCCCGGTCAAGGACGCGACCGTCGAACTGACCAAGGTCTGCACCCCCTGATACTGGGGTCATGACCCGCTTGATCCTCGCCACCCGCAACGCCGGAAAGATCACCGAACTCAGGGCGATCCTCGCCGACGCAGGCCTGCCCCACGAACTCGTCGGCGCGGACGCCTACCCCGACATCCCCGACGTCAAGGAAACCGGCGTCACCTTCGCCGAGAACGCGCTGTTGAAGGCCCACGCCCTGGCCCAGGCCACCGGCCTGCCCGCCGTGGCCGACGACTCCGGCCTCTGCGTCGACGTCCTGAACGGCGCCCCCGGCATCTTCTCCGCCCGCTGGTCCGGCCACCACGGCGACGACCAGGCCAACCTGGCGCTGTTGCTGGCCCAGCTCGGAGACATCGCCGACGAACACCGAGCCGCCCACTTCACCTGCGCGGCGGCACTGGCGCTGCCGGACGGAACGGAGCGGGTCGTCGAGGGCCAACTCCGCGGCACCCTGCGCCACACCCCGACCGGCACGAACGGATTCGGCTACGACCCGATCCTCCAGCCGGAGGGCCACACACGAACCTGCGCGGAACTCTCCCCCGACGAGAAGAACGCGATCAGCCACCGGGGGAAGGCGTTCCGGGCGCTGGTGCCTGTGGTTCGGGAGCTGTTGGGCTGACAAGACGAAGGTCCACCCATTCCGGGTGGACCTTCGAATCAAAGGCGTGCGGCCGGTGGGAGTCGAACCCACATGGGCAAACGCCCCGAGGCACCTAAAACCTCTGCTTATACCGTTCAGCAACGGCCGCCTGCCCGCCCATGCTACCGGGGACGCGGCGCCCGTCTACTCACGGCGCCGGTTTCCTCCCCTGCACCATGTGCTGGTGATCGCATGGCAATTGGGACACAGCAGCCGCAGGTTCTCATGCCGGTCGTCCCTCCAGTCCCCATTGATGTGGTCGACCTCAAGGGTCATGGGCTTGCCGAGCCATTCCGGCTCGGTACCGCAGCGGGCGCATCGCTCGGCAACGCCGACATCGCGGAGAGCCCGTCGTAGACGCTTGGTTGCGATTCGGTGGGTGCTCTCATGTCGAACCAGAACGTCTTCTGACCGCTTGGCGTTCGTCCCGCGCTTGCCACGTTGATGCGCCTGTCCCAGGAAGTGGGAGGTGTCAAGGCTGTCCTCTGCCACCCACTGATGGAACAGCGCGCGATACTTGCCGTTGCAGGGCTTGCCCAGTGCACCGAGAGCGCCTGCGATGGAGGTTGCCTCCGCGATTGCACGCCGCAACTCCTCGGCAGTTGGCTTGCCCGGAGGCTCACCGGCTCGCCGCCGACGCGGGAAGTGTGAAATGTCGACGCCGAACTGCTCGAAGCGCTTGTACAAGTGCCGAGGAAGGTTGCGGTAAGGACGTACACCGAAGAATGCGATGACCTCATCCATGTCGGAGCATCGCTGGGCGGCTTCCGTCAACCGCTCCCGGGTGTATTGCACGCCGCTCATCAAATGCCACCCCTGACGCGCCCTTTGCCGCGCCCTCGGTAGCTGTCCGTGGTGGAGTGGCAGTTGGGGCAGAGCAGCCGCAGATTCTCAACGCGGTTGTTCCTCCAGTCGCCGTTGATATGGTCCACCTCTAGCGGCAGGGGCTCCCCGAGCCAGACTGCCTCGACTCCGCAGAGCGCGCAGCGCTCCTCGACGCCCACCTCGCTCATTGCACGCTTCAGGCGGCGGCTCGGAAGCCGCCGAGCTTGTGGCGATGTGTCCTCGACGAGGATCTCGCCGGGAGTCCGGCGTCGCCGGTTGTCCGTCATCCGCTTCGTTCGGACAACCGATGCGAAGTGTGACGTGTCGATCCCGTACGCCTTGATCCTCCGGCTGATGTGCGAGTGATGCCCGCCCACCACTTCCAGACCCAGACGGCGCAGCACCTCGCACATGTTCGTAGACGCCACCACCGCCCCTTCCAGCACCTCCCGCGTCCACCTCACCCCCTCTCGCTCGAAGTGCGAAATATCCACCCCCAATTTCTTCATCCGCTCATACACGTAGCGGCGCGTCGAACTCTTCGGATCCACCCCCAACCGCTCCAACGCCTCCGACAACGTCCGCGCCCCCCGAGCCGCCTCCTCCAGCCGCTCCCTGGTGTACGCACTGGCCCCCATCGAGCCCCCTCCGTTCCGGCCGCATGTTCGCGGCCCGTACGGAGTAACGAACCGTTTATCGGACGGTCACGCTCGGCATGCGAAAGGCGGCCCGCGCCGGTTCTCCCGGTGCGAGCCGCCCGCCAAGCAGGGGAGGGGGCTCCTCAGATACCCAGGTCCTTGATGATCTTGGCCACGTGGCCCGTCGCGCGGACGTTGTACAGGGCTCGCTCCACCTTGCCGTCCTCGTCCACGACGATCGTGGAGCGGATGACGCCGAGGTAGGTCTTGCCGTAGTTCTTCTTCTCGCCGTAGGCGCCGTAGGACTCGGTGACCTTCTTGTCGGGGTCGGCGAGGAGGGTGACCTTCAGGGACTCCTTCTCGCGGAACTTCGCGAGCTTCTCGGGGGCGTCGGGGGAGATGCCGATGACGTCGTAGCCCGCGCCGGCCAGGAGGTCGAGGTTGTCGGTGAAGTCGCAGGCCTGCTTCGTGCAGCCTGGAGTGAGGGCCGCGGGGTAGAAGTAGACGATGACCTTGCGGCCCTTGCGGTCGGCCAGGGACACCTCGGTGCCGTCGGCGTCGGGCAGGGTGAAGGCGGGGGCCACGTCCCCGGGCTGGAGTCGCTCGCTCATTGGGCCAGCGTAACCGGGGGTCCTGACAGCACGGTCGGCCCATGAGCTGACAGACTGTCCAGCACAAAGCGCACTCAGCAGACTTCGGAGGCCGTACGGTGGCGGAGACGTCGGACACCAGAACCCCGGCGCAGATCGAGGCGGACATCAAGCGCCGCCGCGAGGTGCTGGCCGAGACGCTGGACGAGATCGGGGTGCGGGTGCATCCGAAGACCATCGTCGGAGACGCCAAGGCCAAAGTGGTCTCGAACATCGACCACACCCTCGGGCGCGCCTACATCCAGGTCAACCGGGTCGTGACCGAGGCCCGGGCCCAGTTCGTGGACGAGGACGGAGCGCCCCGGCTGGAGCGCGTCGTGCCCGTCGCGCTCGTGGCCGTCGGGCTCGTCGGGCTGCTCGCCCTGGGGACTCGCCGTCGTAAGGGCTGACCCGGCGGCGTCCGGGCGCGGCAAAGGCAGGTAGGTTCGAGAACGTGAGCGCCAACAGAAACGACCACAGCAGCCATCACGACAAGCTGCCCATCCGGATGCTGCACGACCGCGTTCTGGTCCGGCAGGAGACCGTTGAGGGCGAGCGGCGTTCGGGCGGCGGCATCCTGATCCCCGCGACCGCGGCGGTCGGGCGTCGGCTGGCCTGGGCGGAGGTCGTCGCGGTCGGGCAGAACGTACGGACCGTGGAGCCGGGCGACCGCGTCCTGTACGACCCGGAGGACCGGGCCGAGGTCGAGGTGCGGGGCGTCGCGTACGTGCTCATGCGCGAGCGTGATCTGCACGCGGTGGCCGCGGACCGGTTCGAGGGGTCCGAGGACTCCACGGGTCTGTACCTGTAGCAAGCCGTCCGGCAGGAGTCGAAAAGGGCTGGTGACCGTGGTCACCAGCCCTTTCGCGTTCCGGTCGGGTCACTCCCGCCGGGTCAACCCCTGGGGGCCGACCGTGGTCCCGGCGTCGTTGCCGCCGTCGTTCTGTCCGCCGGCGTCACCCGCCGTCGCGCCCCCGTCGCCGTTGCCCGCGGTGGTGTTGCCGGCGGTGTCTCCCGCCGTGTTCCCGGCGGTGTCGCCGGCCGTGTTCCCGGCGGTGGTGCCGGTGGTGGTGTTGCCGTCGGTCGGGCTGCTGGGCGTGCTGGTGCCGGGGGTGCCGCCGTCGTTCTGCCCGGCGGTCTGGCCCTGGGTCTGCCCCTGGTCGGTCTGGCCGCCGGGGGTCGTGGTGCCGCCCGCGGTCGGGCTGCCGGTGGCCGGCTGGCTGGGCCCCTTGGAGGCGGGCGCCTGGACGTCCGCGCCCTGCTGGAGCTCCAGGTCGAAGTCGCTGGCCGTCTTACCCTTCAGCGCGTTCTTGGTGTACTGCGCCCAGATCTCGGTGGGCGCCCCGCCGCCGTTGATGCGGGGCAGGCCCAGCGCGCCGTACAGCGGCTTGTGGTGGGCCGTGACCGGGTCCTGGCCCATGACGGACACGACCGTGGCGAGGTCGGGCGTGTAGCCCGCGAACCAGGCCGCCGTGTCCTCCTCCGCGGTGCCCGTCTTGCCAGCGGCGGGACGGCCGGCCTGCTGGGCGGCGGTCGCGGTGCCGGTCTGGACGACGCTCTGGAGGACGGACGTCGTGGTGTCGGCGGCCTCGCGGCTGACGGCCTGCTTGGTCGTCTGCTTCGGCAGCTGCACCTCGCTCTTGTTGTCCTTGGTGATCTTCTCGATCATCGTGTACGCGCCGTGCTTGCCGTGGTTGGCGAGCGTGGCGTACGACTCCGCCATGTCCAGGACGCTCGCGGTGGCCGTGCCGAGCGCGATGGACGGGTACGGCTGGAGGTCCTTGGTGCCGGCGGGGACGCCGAGGTCGACCGCGGTCTGCTTGACCTTGGACGGGCCGACGTCGACGGCCATCTGGGCGTAGACCGAGTTCACCGAGAGGTCGGTGGCGTTGCGGACGGTGATCTCGCCGTACGACTTCTCGTCCTCGTTGTGCGGGGCGTAGGCGCCGCCGCTCCAGCCCTGCACGGGCCGCTGGTTGGTGCCGTCGTAGTACGTGTTCGGCGTGATGGTCTGGCCGGACTGTGTGGCCGAGCCGTTCTGGACCGCCGAGGTGAACACGAACGGCTTGAAGGTGGAGCCGACCTGGTAGTCACCCCGGGTCGCGCCGTTGGTGAACTGCTTGACGTAGTCGATGCCGCCGTACATCGCGACGACCTTGCCGGTCTTGGGGTCGACGGAGGCACCGCCCGCGCGGACGTAGTTGTCGGCCTTGTTGTTCTTCTTGTCCAGCTTGGCGATCAGCTTGTCGTTGACGGCCTTCACGAAGGCGTTCTGTTTGCTCCTCTGCAGGGTGGTCGTGATGCGGTAGCCGCCGGCCTCGAGCTGGTCCTTGGTGAGGATCTTGTTGTTGATGAGGTAGTCCTCGACCGCGTTCTTGATGTAGCCGCGCTGCCCGGACAGACCTGTGGAGGTCGTCTGCTCCTTCGGCATCGGGAACTTCATGCCGGCCCGCTTCGACTGGCTCAGCCAGCCCTTCTTGACCATGCCGTCCAGTACGTAGTTCCAGCGGGCGAGGGCCGCGGACTTGTTCTCCGGGTGGGCGACGACGTCGTACTCGCTGGGCGCGTTGACCAGCGCGGCCAGGTAGGCGGCGCGGGCCGGGTCGAGATCGGTGGCGTCCTTGCCGTAGTAGGCCTGGGCGGCGGCCTGGATGCCGTAGGCGTTGCGGCCGAAGTAGCTGGTGTTGAGGTAGCCCTGGAGGATCTCGTCCTTGGAGCTGTTGCGGTCCAGCTTGATCGAGATGAAGAACTCCTTGGCCTTGCGCGTGACCGTCTGCTCCTGCGCGAGGTAGTAGTTCTTCACGTACTGCTGGGTGATCGTCGAGCCGGACTGCTTGCCCTTGCCGGTCGCGGTGTTCCAGGCGGCGCGGATCATCGCCTTCGGGTCGACGGCCGACTCGGTGTAGAAGTCGCGGTCCTCGGCGGCCAGGACGGCGTGCTGGGCGTCCTTGGAGATCTGGGCGAGGGTGACGTTCTCCCGGTTGATCTCGCCGTCGCGGGCCAGCTGGGAGCCGTCCGAGTAGAGGAAGACGTTGCTCTGCTTCATGGCGAGCGCGTTGGCCGGTGGGATCTTCACCAGCGAGTAGCCGAGGAAGAAGAGGCCGAAGAGCAGCAGTACGCCGACGACGAAGGTGCCGAGCACCATCCGCCAGGTCGGGATCAGCCGGCGCCAGCCGGTGCGCTTGGGGCGCTTGGGCTTCTTGCCCTTGCCCTTGCCGGTGATGGTGCCGGTGCCGGGCCCGTCGCTTCCGCCGTCGGCCGCGTTGGCCGTGGGGGTGGCCGCGGTGGGGGCCGGGGCTGTCTGCCGGGGGAGCCGGGTGGTCGCGGGGGCCTCGGAGTCGTGCGCCGCCCGGGCCGCGGGGGTCGCCTGGGTCCTGCTGCCGGTCTTGGGCTGCTGGGGGACCTTGGGCGCGGGGGGCTTCGGGCTCGCCACGGCCGCCGGGGCCGCGGGGGCTGCCGGGGTCGCGTGGGTTGCCTTGATGCGGCGGAGGACCTGCGTCTTCTCGGCTGCCTCAGCTCCCTCGGCCGCTGAACCCGCCGTCGAACCCGTCGCCGCAGCGGGGGTCGCCGGGTTCTTCGGGGCCGCCGGGGTCGCGGGAGTCGCCGGGGTCGCCTGGGTCGCCTTGATGCGCCGGAGGGTCTGGGTCTTCTCCGCAGCCGCCTCGGGCTCCCCGGGCGCCTTGGCCGCCGCGTTCCCCTTGGCCGCCGCGCTCCCCTTGGCTGAGGGCACTGACGGGGCCGACGGCGTGGCGGGGGTCGCCGGAGTGGTCGTGCTCTTCGGGGCCGAGGGCGTCGCCTGGGTCGCCTTGATGCGCCGGAGGGTCTGGGTCTTCTCCGCCGCCCCGGGCTCCGCGGCTGCCTTCGCCGCCGGGCGCTCCCCGGTTGCGGGGGACGTCGGCGCCGCCGGGGCATCCGTACCGCTCTTGCCCGTCCGGCCTTCCCGAGCGGCCGAGGCGTTCTCGCCCTGGTCGCCGCTCCGGTCGGTGTTGTCGGCTTTGTCGCCCGTGTCGCCCTTGTTCGCCGTCTCCTCCCGGCCCTCCGGCTCTCCGGGCCCTTCAGCCGCCAGTGGCTCTCTCGGCGCCCCGCCCTTGTTCGGCTGCTGCGGCTGCGGCTCGTCGCTCATGTCGTGCACGGACTCCTGTGTAACGTCGTGTCGCCGTACGCACTCGTACGTCTTCTGCACCCCCGAGTGAAGACTCTCGCACCAAGCGTTCCGTTCCCGGATTCCGGCGCGCGTCCGGCGGGAAAATGCGTGGCCGGCCGGACCGGCCGCGCAGTAGGCTCCTGCGCTTCGGTGTCAAAGGCTCCGGGAGGTAGATGGACGTGGGCGCTGGACGGTTGTACGCGGCCGTCGCGGCGGGGGGTTTCAGACGGTACGCGACGTATCGCGCGGCCACTGCGGCAGGGGTCTTCACCAACACGGCGTTCGGCCTGATCCTCGTATACACCTACCTGGCGCTTTGGGACCAGCGGCCCCACCTCGGGGGCTACGACCAGGCGCAGGCTGTGACCTATGTGTGGCTCGGGCAGGCGCTGTTCGCCACGCTGGCGATCTCGGGCGGCGGCGTCGAGGACGAGCTCATGGAACGTATCCGTACGGGTGACGTGGCAATCGACCTGTACCGGCCCGCCGACCTGCAACTGTGGTGGCTGGCCGCCGATCTGGGCCGGGCGCTGTTCCAGCTGCTGGGGCGGGGCGTGATCCCGTTCGTGTTCGGGGCGCTGTGCTACCCGGTGGCCCTGCCGGCCGACGTGACGACCTGGGCCGCTTTCCTGTGCACCCTGCTGCTCGCGGCGCTGGTCGGTTTCGGGATCCGGTACCTGGTGGCGCTGAGCGCGTTCTGGCTGCTGGACGGGACCGGTGTGACGCAGATGGCGTGGATCGTCGGCGTGTTCTGCTCGGGGATGACGCTTCCGCTGAACGTCTTCCCGGGCGCGCTCGGCGAGATCGTACGGGCCCTGCCGTGGTCGTCGCTCCTCCAGGCACCCGCGGACGTCCTGCTCGGCCACGCCGATCCGTGGCGCACGCTCGCGTTCCAGGGGGCGTGGGCGGTGGCCCTGCTGGCGACGGGGCGGCTGGTGCAGTCGGTGGCGACGCGGCGGGTGGTGGTCCAGGGTGGCTGAGGCAGCGGCTGAGGAAGTGGCTGAGACGGTGACTGAGACCGGCCGGCTCGCCGAGGGCGTGCGCGCCTACCGGCTGATCGCCGGGATGTGGATCCGCTCCACGATGGCCTACCGGGCCTCCTTCGTCATGACCACGATCGGGAGCTTCGCGGCGACCGGTCTGGACTTCGTGGCGATCCTGCTGATGTTCTCCCGGGTCCATGCGCTCGGCGGCTACTCGCTGGCCGAGGTGGCCTTCCTCTACGGCGTGTCCAGCGTCGCGTTCGGTCTGGCCGACCTGGCGATCGGCTCGATGGACCGGCTGGGCCGCCGGGTCCGCGACGGCACCCTGGACACGCTGCTGGTGCGCCCCGCGCCGGTGCTGGCGCAGGTGGCCGCCGACCGCTTCGGGCTGCGCCGCCTGGGCCGGATCACGCAGGGCACGCTGGTCCTCGGCTACGCCCTGAGCCGGGTCGGCATCGACTGGAGCGTGCCGAAGCTGCTGCTGATGCCGCTCATGGTGCTCAGCGGCGCCGGGATCTTCTGCGCGGTGTTCGTGGCCGGGGCGGCCTTCCAGTTCGTGGCGCAGGACGCCTCCGAGGTGCAGAACGCGTTCACCTACGGCGGCACCACCCTGCTGCAGTATCCGCCCACCGTGTTCGCGAAGGAGCTGGTGCGCGGGGTGACCTTCGTACTGCCGCTGGCCTTCGTCAACTGGCTGCCCGCGAGCTATGTGCTGGGGCGGCCGTATCCGCTCGATCTGCCGGAGTGGACGGCGTTCACCCCGCCGCTGGTGGCGGCGGGCTGCTGTGCGCTGGCGGGGCTGGCGTGGCGGACGGGGCTTCGTTCGTATCGGAGTACAGGGAGTTAGCTCGCAATGGATCCCGAAGTGGACCCCGAAATGGACAGTGACTTCATCGCACTCGACCGCGTCGAGAAGGTCTTCGACGTCCGCAAGAAGACCGGCTTCCTGAAACGGGAGCGCAGGCAGGTGAGGGCGGTCGACTCGATCTCCTTCCGGGTGGCGCGCGGCGAGATGGTGGGCTACATCGGCCCGAACGGTGCCGGGAAGTCGACGACGATCAAGATGCTGACGGGCATCCTGACCCCGAGCGGCGGCCGGCTGCGGGTCGCGGGCATCGATCCCTCCCGCGAGCGTTCCCGCCTGGCGCACCGCATCGGGGTGGTGTTCGGGCAGCGTACGACGCTGTGGTGGGACCTGCCGCTGATCGACTCCTACCGGCTGGTGCACCGCATGTACCGCGTCCCGGACCGGCGTTACCGGGCGAACCTGGAGCGCTGCGTGGAACTCCTGGAGCTGGCCGACCTGTTGGACGTGCCGGTCCGTCAGCTCTCCCTCGGTCAGCGGATGCGCGGCGACATCGCGGCGGCGCTGCTGCACGATCCGGAGGTGCTCTACCTCGACGAGCCGACGATCGGTCTGGACGTCATCTCCAAGGCCAAGGTGCGTGGGTTCCTGCGGGAGTTGAACGCCGAGCGCGGCACGACGGTCCTGCTGACCACGCACGACCTCCAGGACATCGAGCAGCTGTGCTCGCGGGTGATGGTCATCGACCACGGCCGTCTGATGTACGACGGTCCGCTCGCGGGCCTGCACGAGGTGGGGGAGAGCGAGCGGACCCTGGTGGTGGACCTGGAGCGGGAGTTGCCGCCGATCGAGGTGCCTCAGGCGCGGGTGGTCAGGGTCGAGGGGCCCCGGCAGTGGCTGGCGTTCCCGGCCGCGCAGTCGGCGGCGCCGCTGGTGGCGCGGGTCGCGGCGGAGTATCCGCTGGTGGACCTGTCGGTGCGGGAGCCGGACATCGAGGCGGTGATCGCGACGATGTACGCCGAGAAGTCGGAGAAGTCGGAGAAGTCGGAGCGGGGTGCGGGTGCGCGGCGTGGTGGCCGGGAGGAGCCGGTGTCGTAGCCCTGCGCGCGGCGAACTCGTAGGCTGCTGCCATGACCGACGATGCCCCGGAACTGCGTGCCTCCGACGCCGATCGTGAACGAGTCACCGAGGTCCTGCGGGACGCCCTGGCCGAAGGGCGGCTCGACATGGAGGAGTTCGAGGAGCGCTTGGAGGCGACGTACAAGGCGCGCACCCATGGGGAGTTGACGCCGATCACCCGCGACCTGCTGGCGTCCGGTGCCGGTACGGGCACGCCCGCCGTGTCGACGCGCAAGGAGGCGGCCCGGCACGGGGGTTGGGCGGGACGGATCGTGGGCGGCGAGGGCTCGTCCTCGGGTGCCGTCGCCGTCATGTCCGGCTTCCAGCGCAAGGGGCGCTGGACGGTGCCGAAGCGGTTCAGCTGCTTCGCCTTCTGGGGCGGCGGGCAGATCGACCTGCGGGAGGCGGACTTCGTGGACCGCGAGGTGGAGATCAACTGCGTCGCGATCATGGGCGGGACGCAGATCATCGTGCCGCCCGGCGTCGAGGTCGTCGTGCGCGGCCTCGGGATCATGGGCGCCTTCGACCACCGCGAGGACGGCGTCCCCGCGGAGCCGGGAGCGCCGCGGGTGATCGTGTCGGGCTTCGCCTTCTGGGGCGGCGTCGGCATCAAGCGCGAGCAGACCCGGGCCGAGCGGGCCCGCCTCAAGGAGGAGCGGAGCCGGGAGCGGCTGGAGCGGGGCCCCGGGGAGCACTGAGCCCGGCCGCTCCACCGTGCCTACAGCTCCGCCTGCCCGGCCCCCTTCAGGTAGCGCAGGTCGAACGTCTCGGCCATCTTCCTGAAGCCCAGGTCGCTGGGGTGCAGGTGGTCGCCCGAGTCGTACTCGGCGCGCAGCCGGCGCGGGTCGTAGGGGTCCCGCAGGGCCTGGTCGAAGTCGACCACGGCGTCGTAGACCCGGCCCGCGCGAATCTCGGCGTTGATCTGCTGGCGCACGGCCTCACGGGCCGGCGTGTAGCCGCGGTGGCCCTGGAAGGGCATCAGGGTGGCGCCGACGACCCTCAGGCCACGGGCGTGGGCCTGGCGGACCAGGGTGCGCAGACCGGCGGTGACCTTCGCGGGGTCGGCGAGCCTGGGGTTGCGCAGGATGTCGTTGACGCCGAGGTCTATGACGACGACCTTGACGTTCGTACGGGAGAGCACGTCACGGCCGAAGCGGCCGAGCCCGCTCTGGTTGTCGGCGGGCCGCCCGAGGCCGTCGGCGAGGACCTGGTTGCCGCTGATGCCCTGGTTGACGACGCTGTAGCGGGGCAGGTCGGCGCCGCTCTCGACGGCCGTGCGCAGCCGCTCGGCGAGCACGTCGGTCCAGCGGCGGTTGGCGCCCACGGTGGAGGTGATGCCGTCGGTTATGGAGTCGCCGAGCGCGACGACGGTGCCGTCGGATTCGTTGCTCAGCACGTCAAGGGCCGTCAGGTAGCGCCAGTACGGCGTCTGTTCGGTGTAGCCGGCGGCGGTGGTGTCCTCGGTGTGGTCGCCCGCAGCGATGTACGACACCTGCTGTGCGTGCGGGTGGTAGGTCACCGGGCCCGAGGGGGTGGGGGAGTAGGTGGTGACCAGGACGTCCGTGCCGAGCGGGATGGTGACGCGGACCGCGTCGCTCACGGTCTGGCCGCCGGCCGGGATGACGACGGTGGTGCTGCCGCCGAAGGTGAGCCGCCGCATCGTTTCTGCGGCTGCCGCGGCCGTGTTGTCGCCGGCGGCGACCGCGATCGTGGCGTGCGTGACGGTCAGCGGGGACTGGCCGTAGAGATTGGACAGCGTGACGCGGGCACTCGTACCCCCGGTGCCGGCGTGCACGACGTTGCGCACCGAGCGGCCTGCCATGCCGTTCGTCTCCGTGCCCGGTTCGGCTCCCGCCGGGGAGGTGGACCAGGCGCCGACCCAGCTGCCGGTGGAGGCGGGGGCGACGGCGGTGCCGTGGTGGGGGCGGCCGTCGGCAACGGTTCCGCTGGAGGTGCTGTCGTCGGCCGCGAACCCGACGTAGATGGCGGCGGAAAGGGCCACGACCAGCGCGACGAGCGCACTGAGCAGGGCATAACCATGACGCTTGGTCATGCTTGTGTTGTTCTCCTCGGGCGATGGGAGCCCGAGGCTCCGATCTGATGAGTCCATGATGCGTCATGAACCCGCCCACATTGACGCCGGGAACTCCTTTTCTGTTCCAGGAGTAGGTCAGGAAGGGACAATTGTGTGCGGGATCACCGGACGGGTGGAGCAGATGGAACGTACGGGAACGAGAACGGAAGCGGTCTCACGGACACCGGGAGCCGACTCGGGCACGCCGGGAACGGCCCCGGGCACGCCGGGAGCACCGGGAACGGCCCCGGGGGCCCCGGGCGGCACGCCGCCGTCCTACCGCACCATGACCGCCTTCACCCCCGCCGACGAGGAGCGGCAGCGCGGAGTACGGCGCATGAAACTCACGGCGACCGCGATGCTGCTGTTCGTGGCCGTGGTGTACGTCCTCGCCAAGCTGGCCTCCCACGAGGGCGCGGGCGCCTGGGCGGACTATGTCGCCGCGGCCGCCGAGGCGGGCATGGTCGGCGCCATGGCCGACTGGTTCGCCGTCACCGCCCTCTTCCGCCATCCGCTCGGCCTGCCCATCCCGCACACCGCGATCATCCCCACCAAGAAGGACGCCCTGGGCGTCTCCCTGGGCGAGTTCGTCGGCGAGAACTTCCTCTCCCAGGACGTCGTACGGCAGCGCCTGCGCACCGTCGGCATCGGCAGCCGGCTGGGCGCCTGGCTGGCGGAACCGGAACACGCGGACCGGGTGACCGCCGAACTCGCCACCGCCCTGCGCGGCGCGCTGACCGTACTGCGCGACCAGGACGTCCAGGCGGTGGTCGGCGAGGCCATCACCCGCCGCGCCGACGCCCAGGAGATCGCGCCCGGCATCGGCAAGATGCTGGAGAAGGTCGTCGCGGACGGCGGCCACAAACGGGTCGTCGACCTGGTGGTCGCCCGCGCCCACGACTGGCTCGTCCTGCACGGCGACAGCGTGATGGACGCCGTCCAGGGCGGCGCCCCCGGCTGGACCCCGCGCTTCGTCGACAAGAAGGTCGGCGAACGCGTCTACAAGGAGCTGCTGCGCTTCTGTACGGAGATGCGGGACATGCCGTCCCACCCCGCGCGCGGAGCCCTCGACCGCTTCCTCACCGACTTCGCCTCCGACCTCCAGTCCGACACGGACACCCGCGCGCGCGTGGAGCGCCTCAAGGGCGAGGTGCTTGGCCGCGGCGAGGTCCAGGACCTGATCGCGTCCGCCTGGACCGCCGTACGCGCCATGATCGTCTCCGCGGCCGAGGACGAGCGCAGCCAGCTGCGGCTGCGTGTCCGGGCCTCCCTGCTCTCCCTGGGCTCCCGGATGGCCGTCGAGCCCAAGGTCCAGGACAAGGTCGACAGCTGGGTCGAGGGCGCGGCGGTGCACGTCGTCACCACGTACCGCAAGGAGATCACCTCCCTGATCACCGACACCGTCGCGAGCTGGGACGCCGAGCACACCACCCGCAAGATCGAGGCCCACATCGGCCGTGACCTGCAGTTCATCCGGATCAACGGCACGGTGGTGGGCTCGCTGGTGGGGCTGCTGATCTTCACGGTGTCGCGGGTGCTGGGGGCGTAAGGGGCAGAGAGGCGCGGCGGCGAGGGGGCGAGGGGGCGAGGGGGCGCGGGAGCTTACGGGCGCGGGAGCGTACGGGCGCAGGTCACGGGAACCCGCATTCCCGACCTCGAGAGAGGAGGTCAGGAGGAGGAAGTCCATGACCACAGCCGAGGCCCCGACCGGCCCGACCGTCACCACCCGCATCCCCGCCCGGCTCGACCGCCTGCCCTGGTCCCGCTGGCACTGGACGATCGTCATCGGCCTGGGCACCGTGTGGATCCTCGACGGCCTGGAAGTGACGGTCGTCGGCAACATCGCGAGCCGGCTGTCCGAGCCGGGCAGCGGGCTGTCGATCTCCTCCGGGCAGGTCACCGGCATCGCGGCCGCGCTGTACGTGGCGGGCGCCTGCGTCGGAGCCCTGTTCTGGGGCCGGATGACCGACCGCTTCGGCCGCAAGAAGCTCTTCATGATCACCCTGGCGGTGTATCTCGCGGCGACCGCCCTGACCGCCGTGTCCACCGAGGCCTGGTGGTTCTTCGTCTTCCGCTTCCTGACCGGCTTCGGCATCGGCGGCGAGTACGCGGCGATCAACTCCGCGATCGACGAGCTGATCCCGGCGAAGTACCGGGGCCGCGTCGACCTGGTCATCAACGGCAGCTTCTGGCTGGGCGCGGTCGGCGGCTCCCTGCTGTCGATCGTCGCGCTGAACACGGCCCTGCTGCCCGAGAACCTCGGCTGGCGCCTGACCTTCGCGCTCGGCACCGTCCTCGCCCTGGTCATCCTGCTCGTCCGCCGCCATGTGCCGGAGAGCCCGCGCTGGCTGCTGATCCACGGCCGGGAACGCGAGGCGGAGGACATCGTCTCCTCCATCGAACGGCAGGTCGAGGCGGACAAGGGCGAGCGGCTCGCGGAGCCCGAGGGCGAGCTGGAGATCCAGCAGCGGGGGACCGTCGGCTTCCTGGAGATCGCCCGCACGGTGTTCGCGAAGTACCGCAAGCGGTCCGTGCTCGGCTTCTCCCTCTTCATCGGCCAGGCGTTCCTCTACAACGCCATCACATTCGGCTTCGGCGCGATCCTCACCAAGTTCTTCGACGTCCCGTCCGACCGCACCGGCTACTACTTCGCCGTCATCGCCATCGGCAACTTCTGCGGCCCGCTGCTGCTCGGCAAGCTCTTCGACACCGTGGGCCGCCGAGTGATGATCTCCTCGACCTACCTCCTCTCCGGCCTGCTCCTGTTCGGCACGGCCTGGCTGTTCGACCGTGGATCGCTGAGCGCGACCACCCTGACGGCGTGCTGGTGCGCGGTGCTGTTCTTCGCCTCGGCGGGAGCGTCCAGCGCCTACCTGACCGTCTCCGAGGTCTTCCCGATGGAGACCCGGGCGATGTCCATCGCCTTCTTCTACGCCCTCGGCACCGCCGCCGGCGGTATCAGCGGCCCTCTGCTGTTCGCCGACCTCACCAACACCGGCAAGGTCGGCGACACGGTCCTCGCCTTCCAGATCGGCGCCGGCCTGATGTGCGCGGCCGGCCTGGTCGCCGCGTTCCTCGCGGTCGACGCCGAACGCCGCTCCCTGGAGGACGTCGCCCGCCCGCTCTCGGCCGCGGCGGGCAAGGCGAGGGCGATGAGGAAGGGCCGCAAGGACGCCGCTCGCTCCGGGACGTCGAGGACGTCGAGGACGTCGCAGGGGCGGACGGCGTAGGGGATGCGGGCGCGGGGGCGTGCTGTTACGAGCCCTCGCTCCCGCGCCGCGCCCGGTCCCGCCGCCGCAGCATGAGCAGCCCCCCGGCCACGGCGGTGACGCCCGCGGCGGCGGACCAGCCGAGGAGGTCGCTGGAACCGGTGGCCGCGAGGTCGTGGCCGGAGCCGGAGCCGGAGCCGGTGGCGGGCGAGGGGGAGGCGGCCGACTGCGGACGGGCCCCGGAGCCGCTCGTGGACGTCTTGGCGCTCGCCGCCGGAGTGGGCGCGGCAGTCGGGTCCGCTGCCTTGTCCCGCGTGTACGCCAGCGTGCCGAAGCCGAGCTGGTCGTACCCGCCGCTGTTCGGCCCGTAGTCCCCGCCGCCGCCCTCGGGCGCGGCCTTGGCGGCGATCCGGGTGAGGTAGGTGGCGGACAGCCCCCGGCGCTTGGTGTAGTGGTTGGCGATCATCGCCCAGATCGGCCGGGTCATGCCCGGGTCGACGCCCGCCGCGGCACTGGCGGTCTCCGAACCGGACCAGCCGCCCACAGCCCCCTTCTTCCGAGTGTTGGCGGTATAGGGCACACCGCCGCCCAGACTCCACTTGGCCACGTACTGCGCGCCCTTCAGGAAGCGGCTGTCGTCGTACCCGTACAGGTCGATCCCCTGGTTCCAGGCCATCTCGCAGACGGTGCCCATCAGACCGACGCCGAGCAGCGCGTGCCCCTGGTCGCGGCCGGCCTCCAGCCACTCGGCGAGCCCGTCCTCGTGCACGACGGGAATCGCGTTCTTCACCGAGCCGAGCCCGGCCCCGCTCTTGAAGTACTCCACGACCCGCTCGACCTTGTCCCGGTCGTCGCAGAAGATCCCGGTGGCCAGCACACAGGCCATGGCGGTCAGATCCCAGTTGGGCCAGTAGTTGGTGATCACGGCGCCGTTGTGCTGGGTCAGGAAGGACTCGCCGAGCGGCGAGAAGACATCGCGCAGCACCTTCTTCGCCCCCGCCAGGTCGAAGCCGGGGTGGTCGCGGACGAGCTCCGCCGCGTTGGCGAACTGGTAGCCGTACAGCCCCGCCGCGAGGAACCGGTCGGCGCTGCCCGCGATCGACGTCAGCTTCGCCGACCAGGCGTTGAGGATCGCCACGGCGGTGTCCGCGTACACGCTCTCGCCGCTGACGTGGTGGCGCAGGGCGTTCTGGTAGGCGGCGTGGATGTCGTTGTAGAGGATCGCGTAGTTCTGCGGGCTGCCCGCCCCCCGGTACACGGTCGCCTGCGGGTTGGCCCGCCAGCCGCTCTGCGCGTGCCGGTTGGCGGTCAGCTTGGCGAATCCCGCCGTGTAGGGCGCGGCACCCGCCTTCACCTTGGCCGCCATGCGGCCGAGGTCGGTACGGGTGTGCAGCAGCCCGGGGTGCGCGAAGGCCCCGCCGGCGGCCACGGCCGAGGGGGCGCCGCCGCCCACGACGGCGCCCGCGGCTCCCACGGTTCCTACGGCTCCCGCGGCCTTCAGCAGCCCGCGGCGGGTGAGGTGTCGAGTCTCGTGCATGCCCCGGAGACGGGACGCGGCCCCGCCGATAACAAAAACCGCAATCGCAGCCGCACCGCAGCCGCAGCCGCAGCCGCAGACTCATGGTCATGCTCCGGTGGTCGACCCCGGCCGCACGATCATCAGGACCGTCACGGTGGCCCACAGCAGATTGAAGATCCCGGTGAACATGGCGAGCCGCGCGGTAGCCTCGCGCGTACCGCCGCCCTCCACCAGCGCACCCTGCCCGGGCAGCACCAGCGCGACCAGCACGAGCGCGGCGAGCGCCGTCAACGCGATCGACACGATGAGCCAGGCGCTGCCCAGCACACCCATGTTGCTGGCGGTGGCGAACCCGAAGACCGGGACGGCGACACCGACGACGGCGTACACCGTGCAGATCCGGTGCAGCAGCCGCACGGTCTCACCGGCCCGGAGATCGTCAGGCGCGGCCAGGGCCCGCCGGGCGGCGGGCGGAAACATGCTGGCGGCGACGGTGACGGGCCCGACGGCGACGATCGCGGCGAGGACATGGACGGCGAGGAGGAACTTGTTCACGGGCTGACGCTAGGCCGCGCGATGATCTTGCGACAGTGGCGTTATCGCCAGCATCCAACGGAAAAATGCCAGCCCTGCTTCATCCGCCCCCGGCCGCCTACGCCCGTCGGTCGGCGACCGCCCAGGAGGCCAGCGCCACGGCCCCGGCGACCCCGAACACCGAAGGCCACGCCCCGACCTTCTTGGCCAGCGGATGTGACCCGGCGAACGCGGCGACGTAAGCGGCGCTCAGCGCACCCGCGGCCTTCCCTCCGGCCTGCGCGCGCCACTGCTGAGCGGCCGACACCCCCGCGACGGCCAGAACAACCCCGCCGAGCTGCCGCTTCTTGGTCCAGCGGGCGACACCGTACCCCCCGACGAGCCCCGCAGCGGCCACCACAGAACTGGGAACCTTGGCCATACCAGCCTCCTTCTGTCGTCTGCGCCGAAACTAACTCGCGGATCGTCGACTCGCTGAACCTGAGTCGGAGGTTGTCAACTTTCCTCTTCGGGGTTATATAAGAAGGCGTAGGGCATCGCACCCAACACCGAAGAGAGGAGTGACCCGTGATGCTCATGCGTACAGACCCGTTCCGCGAACTCGACCGTCTCGCGCAGCAGGTCCTCGGATCCGACGCCCGCCCCTCCGCGATGGCGATGGACGCCTACCGTTCCGGGGACGATTTCCTGGTCCACTTCGACCTCCCCGGCGTCGACCCCGAGACGATCGAACTGGACGTCGAACGCAACGTCCTCAACGTCCGCGCCGAGCGCAGGTCCCCCGCCCCCGAAGGCGCGGAACTACTCGTCGCCGAACGGCCCACGGGCTCCTTCACCCGCCAGCTCTTCCTCGGCGACACCCTCGACACGGAGCGCATCGACGCCTCCTACGAGGCCGGAGTCCTGACCCTGCGCATCCCGGTGGCCGAGCAGGCCAAGCCGCGCCGCATCCAGATCACGGGCGGCGACACCGGCCGCACGCAGATCAGCGGCTGACCGCACCAGCTGACCGAACCAGCTGACCGCACCAGGAAAGAAGCGTCCCGCGGGCGATCCCCCTTCCCTCGCCCGCGGGACGAGGTCACCCAGGCAAGGGAGCTCACACACGATGACCGCGACGACGGTGCCGACCGTGACAGTGCCCAGAGTGACACTGCCGACGCCGACGACACTGAGCGGACCACCCACACCGCACGAAACCGCACCCGGCGCACGGCCCGAAGGAAACACCTGGACGGACCTGATCGACAAAGTCCAGGAAGCCGGCCGCTACCCCACGCGCCGGGAGGCGGAACACATCACCCGCACGGTCCTTTCCGCCCTCGGTGCCCACGTGATCGGCGACGAACGCGTGGCCCTGGCCCGCGCCCTCCCCGAGGAGGCGGCGAAGACGGTGGCCTCCCAGATCCCGGCCACCCACCCCCGGACCGCCCCCGAGTTCGTCGACTCGGTCGCGGCCCGCATCGAGGGAGCGACCCCCGCCATGGCCCGCTGGGACGTCAGCTCGGTCCTCAGCGTGCTCCCTGACCTGGTCGGCGACGACCTGATCACCCGCATCATCGCCCAACTCCCGCCCGGCTACGCCCTGCTGTTCGGCCGAGCGGACCTGTCCCGCACCCCGTAGCCACTCGCCGACCATCCGCCGGGCCGGGCCGCCGCGCCGCGGAATCGGTGTGGCGGCGGCCCGGCTCACCGGGCGACCATGCCCCCGTGCCCCCACATCCGACAGCCCCCGCGCGCCACCTCACCACTCCGGACGGCACCCGCATCGCCTACCGCGACCACACCCCACCCGGCGCCCGCCTCGGCCGCCGCCCCGTCCTCCTCCTCCACGGCCTGGCGGGCCACATGGGCGAATGGGACGACCTGGCCGCCCGCCTCCTCGCCGACGGCCACCGCGTGGTGACGTACGACGCGAGAGGCCACGGCGACAGCACGCGCACACCCCCGGACATGACGCGAGCGGCGGCGGTGGCCGACGCGGTGACCCTGATCAACCATCTGCGCCTGGCCCCCGCGACCCTCGTCGGCCAGTCCCTGGGAGGCCTGACGGCCTTGCTGCTGGCGGCGAGGCACGCCCCTCTGGTCGACTCCCTGACCCTGGTGGAGGCAGGCCCCGCGGGGCGCAAGCCGGGCCTCCCGGCCGAGATCGGCGCCTGGCTGGACAGCTGGCCGCCCGTCTTCAAGTCGAGGCAGGAGGCACTTGCCTTCCTCGGCCACGAAGCATGGATGAAGGGCTTGGACGAACGGGAGGGCGGCTGGCACTCGAGGCTGGACCGCAACACCATGATCGCAGCAGTCGCGGAACTGGCGACGGACGACTACTGGACAGACTGGTCGCGCATCGCCTGCCCGACGCTGGTCGTCCGCGGCGAGAACGGAACGATGCCGCCCGCCGAGGCGGCCGACATGCGCAGCCGTCGCCCCTCGACCCGGATCACCGTCATCACCGACGCCCGCCACGACGTCCACCTGGACCAGCCTGAGTCGCTGTACGAGACGATCGCCCGCTTCTTGAACGACTGAGGCGGCTCAGACCCGCTCGAGCGGCCGATGCGGCCCCTCCGGCACGCTCACCTTGATCACGTCACCCGGCCGCACCACGCCACCCTCCCGCACGACGCCCATGATCCCGGCCTTCCGCACAAGGCTCCCGTCCTCACCCCGCCCGACGACCTGCTTCAGCAGCCCCCGCTGAAAGTTGTCGATCTGCAGACAGGGATTCCGCAACCCGGTCACCTCGACCACGGCCTCGTCCCCGATCCGCAACAGAGCCCCGGTCGGCAGCGCCAGCAGATCAATCCCCCGGGTGGTGATGTTCTCCCCGAGCTCCCCGGCCGCGACCCGAAAGCCCGCACCGCCCACCTCCCCGAACAGCTCCTCATGGATGAGGTGCACCTGCCGCAGATTGGGCTGAGTGGGATCCTGAGCGAGCCGGGACCGGTGCTTGACGGTCACCCCGGAGTGCACATCCCCTTCGACCCCGAGCCCGGCGAGCAGGTTGATGTTCTCCCGGTTCGGCTTGCTGAACGAGTACTCGCCGTTACTGCTGACAGCCGTGACCACCGCGTTCATGCTGGGCCCCCTTTTCCCATCACGTCAGACGTCACACGTTACTCACCAGGAGCCGGTAACCCACATCGATGGCCTCGAGCCCCAGCAACTCAGCATGCCGCGCGTGCCACCGCCCGCTCGCCAGGTCCCCGGCAAGCCGTTCCAGCCCTGGCGCGATGACGTCTTCCCCGGTCTGCGCACACAGCGAAATCCCCGCCCGCACCTCCGGATCGAGATAAGCCTCGGGCCGACGCCAATAGGCAGCCCCGAACCCATCCGTACAGTCATGAGGCACAGGAACGTTCTCGACCCGAGCCCCACCGAGCAGCTCGGCCAAGACCTCCACCGGCACGGCCCGCGAGTCATCGAACGCAACGGCCTCCGGCAGATACTCCCGCACAAGCCAGAACCGCTCCCGAAACACAACCTGATCCCAGGTCAGCACGACAACCCGCCGCCGAGCCACCCGCCGCAACTCCCGCACCCCCGCGGCCAGATCCCTCCAGTGATGCACGGTAAGCAACGCCATCACGGCATCGGCCGCCCCATCCCGCACCGGCAACCGCTCCGCGACCGCCTGCACGGCCGGCGCGGCCCCCACCGGCCGCTGATCCACCATGACCCGACTGGGCTCCACGGCAAGCACAGTCACCTCCGGCTCATACGACCCGGCCCCCGCCCCCACGTTGATCACATCAGCCATGCCATCCAGCGCGGCATGAATCCGCGAACCGATCCGCGGATCGGGCCGCCGGGTCCGCGCATACGTCGTACCGAGTGAGTCGTAAAGCGCCACACCGCCAGTATCAGAGCCGACGCTACGGCCCGTCACCCACCTTCGCGCCAAGTCACCGCGTCCCAGCACCGGGGCGGAGCCTGCCGCCCTCGTCGAGATCGTCCAGTACCGCGGGCAGACCGACGCTCAGCATCTTCCGCCGCACGCGACCCAGGAACTGGGCCATGAAAAACCCGCCGACGCCCGTGAAGCCCGTGTGGTCATAGCTGAAACGTGTGCCCTCGGCATGCGGCTCAACCCGGTAGGCGACTTCGGTCGTCTCGCCACCCCCGGGGTCGGTCCACGAGTAACGCAGCAGCCGCGGCTCGTCCACCTCCAGCACGACGCAGTCGACGATGCCGCTCCAGCCGGGCTTCGGCTTCGCGACGAACCGGAACCCGGCGCCGACGGTGGTGGTGAACCCCTCCGGCCGCGCACCGGCGCCGGTAGCGGTCCACAGCGGGATGAGCGCGGGGTCGGTGAGGGCGCGCCAGACCTTGGCGGGGGAGTGGGGGTAGTCGCGAACTATGTGGATGGCGCTCATGAGGACTCCCCAAACAGTCGGACGCAAAGCCACGTCATTTCTACAGCAACTAAAAATTTATAGTAGCAGTAATAATCTAGTCACTGGATAGGCTGAGGCCATGAGCACAGTGGACTGGACGGCCTGGCACCCACAGACCAGGGAGCCCGGGACTGAAGGGCTGCGGGAGCGCAAGAAGCGCCTGACGCGGCAGCAACTGTCCGACACCGCGACCGAGATGTTCCTCGAGCGTGGCTTCGACGCCGTGCGCGTCTCGGAGATCGCTCAGGCGTGCGGGGTCTCGGAGAAGACGGTCTTCAACTACTTCCCGACCAAGGAATCGCTCATCCTGGACCGCGGGGAGACCACGATGGCCGCTCTGCGCGCCGGCCTGGCCGACCCCGACCACCCCCCGGTCGAGGCGGTGCTGCGGATCCTCTCCGCCGAGTTGCGAGCCCTGACGTCCTGGATCGCCACCCAGGACGACCCCGTAGAGGCCGCAGCCAAGATCAGGCGCTTCGGCACCTTGACCAGGTCCACGCCCTCCCTCCGAGCCCACCACCGCGACATGACCGACCGCCTCGTCACCGCCGCGGCCGAAGTACTGGCCGAGCGCACCCGGCTGAGCCCGGACGACCCGGAGCCCCAGATCGCGGCAACCGCCCTACTGGGCCTGTGGCCCATCCAGTCCCAGAGCCTGACGAAACACCTGGACGGCATCCGCACCCCCACCCAGCTCCAAGAGGCGGTAACCGCCGACGTCCACCGCGCGGCCCAACTGATCACCACCGGCCTGGCCTCACTCGCCGACGTCACGCATCCCATCGAAGACCAAGAGGAAGACGCCACCACTCCCTGACGCGCAAACCACCCCGCCAGTGAATCCGCCCTCTCGGGGAGCGATTGGCAGATATGGGCCACGCTCAAGCTCCGCGACCTGCGGTTGCCCTCCCCGCTCCCGTCCCATATCTGCCAATCACCGTACGCCTGCGCGGGCAAGGGGCAGTTGCAGCTAAATCGGCGCGCCCCCTGGGAAACTGGCAGGCTCCACCAGGGCGGGTCATGAGAAGGTGCGGTTCGATCCGGCAGAGGGGGAAGAATGGGACTGGTCTACAGCTACGACATCTACCTGCGTCCCCGAAACATCGCCAAGGCGCTGGCCAATATGGCCAAGCTGGCACCACCGGCCCCGCGCGTGCCGCCCCTCGACATCACCCTGCCCGGCGGTGAACGGCTCGTCCTCCCGTTCACGTCCCACTTCGAGAGCGAGCCGGTCGACTGCTCCACGAGCAGCACGCTCGAACTCGACACGTCCCTCATGTTCGACGTCGATGACGCGCTGCGCGAGTACGCGAAGGCGGGTGGCCACCAACCCGGGGCGGACGGGCGCATCCAGATCGGGTACATCTACGCGACGATCCGGTTCGAGTCCTTCCTGCACCCCGGTTACGCGTCGGTGGAATGCTCGGCAGCGACGTCCGGGATGAGCCGCTTGTTCGCGCGGTCGACCAACATCAGGAAGGCGTTCACCGACCTCACCGCCGCCAGCGGCGCAGCATGTTGCCTGTTCGACACCGGCGACGGCGGCCCCGAGCAAGTCTGCTGGCTCAACGGCGAGCCCACCCAGGAGATGGTCTCCGGCCCCCGCTTCCCAGACTGGCGAGCCCTTGCGGCGACTTGGCCGGACCCCGAGAGGTGAGCACCGGCACCCTCAAGCTTCACACGCCGTCAAGGACTTCGCGTCGCAATGCATCGATGAACGCCAGCCAGGCACGTCGCTGAACAGCCACGACCGGCCCATCCGGATTCTTGGAGTCCCGTACGCGGGTGCCGTCCCCGGACCATGCTCACTCGACGCACGCGAGATCGGGCGGGCACAGCGTGATCCTGCCGGTCATCAAGACTTCGTGGTTCGCGAAGAGCGCGTCGAGGCCGAAACTGCGGTGGATGTGCGCGGTCCACTTCGCGTTCGGGAGGTCTTTGTGCGTCGTGACCACCCGAGCACGGCTGGCTTGAGTAAGGATCCAGCGTGCTTGCTCCCCACCGGAGGTACGACCGCCCAGGTCTCGCGCCAGGCGCCACAGCTCGTCACCGTTGCTCTGCGCATCGACGACAGTCACGACCCCGAGGTCACCCAACTGCCGTTCGTCACTGGACTGAGTCGTGTATGCGACGGTGAGGCCCTCCAGGGGAAAGACGGTCACACGGCTCGTTGCGGTCAGCTCCGCCAGGAACACGGTGGGAATCCGTTCTCGAGCGAGGACTGGCGGGCCGATCACGACAGGACCGGCCCGCCTTACCGGGGGATGACGGGATCGCGGTCAGCAGCAGGGGCCGTCGCCGCAGCAGGCGGGCGGGTTGCACTCCGCCGCCGTGCCCCACAGCCGTTCGTCGACGTCGAAGCCCGCGGCGCGGATCCTGCCTACGACGTCGACCATGAGCCCGCGAGTGCGGACCTTGGAGTTCGGCTGGTGGTGCAGGAAGTAGCCGAAGCTGCGTTCGCACCAGTCGGCGTACCAGCTGGTGTGCAGGATGAGGGTGTGCCAGCCGGGGTCGACCTGCTGGGAGGGCGCCATGCTCGCACCCTCACCGCTGGCGCCCATGACGTAGACGAGGGCAAGAGCCTGGTCGATCACCCGGTCGGCGACACAGCGCTCCAGGCCGTACTCGTCGGCGCAGAAAGCGGCGAGGGTCTCGAACTCGGTGTCGGTGACGAGGGAGCGGCCGGTACGGGTCGAGGGGGCGGCGACGGCGCTGGGGGTCATCGAGAGACCTTCTTCGGAACTGGTGGCGCTGCGGAACGGGGTCGGGTCGGAGGCTGGGGCGGGAAGTAACGGAGTCGTGTGCAGCACTGGTTCACCTCACAGTGGGGGGACCTTCGGGTGGCCCTCTCCCACAGCGCCGAATGCCTGTCGTGTGCTCGAGGAGAGGGAGTCGACATACGCTGATCGGCGTGGCGAAGGGCCGTGAGCAGCGGGAAGCCGTGGGAGAGGGAGATCAACCGCTCCCCGACGGGCCAATGCCCCTGCCCAGGGCAGTCTTTCGGGGCTCAAAGCCGTGTGCCGAGGGCGATTCAGTCGTTGCGGGCCTGCCGCGTCATCGCCTTCAGCTGGTGGTCACCGAGGTCGGTGGGTAGAAGCCGCCAGGCCCGTCGCATTGCCGCATTCACCAGGATGGGCCGAGTTCCCGACTGCCCACCTCCTCGACGGGCCAGGCTCGACGCACGGCGGTGGGATTTCGAGCGCGGGCCAGGAGCCGTTTCTGGCTGCCTGCCCGATGGACGGGGCGGGTTTGGAGGCCATGAGCAGGACGTTAGGCGGCACGATTGCGCGCCTGCGTGACGATTGCACATGATTGCGCGCATGGCTGTGGCGCTTGTGGCTGATTGCCTAAGAGAGGTCCAAAGAGGCTCTCGCCCGGCCGATCAGACGGCGTGCCGGCGTCCCGTACTCGGCGGACTCGGCGAGCCAGTCCCATGCCCGCTCATACAAGCGGATGTCCTCGTCCCCGGTGAGCCACAGCTCTTCACTGATCGTCTCGACGATGACCAGGCGACAGTCGTAGATCCAGAACGCGTGCGGTGCCGTACGGCGCAACTGCGCACCGAAGGGAAGAATGCCGAGCTCGATCCGGCGCTGGCCCACCAGGTTGTACAGCCGGTCCAGTTGTTCCGCCATGACCCCCGCGGGACATGAGCGGTGGTAAAGGGCCGCCTCGCACACGAGGAACCGGAACTGCTTCGCAGGGTCGTACAGCGCCTCCTGGCGACGCATCCGGGTCTCTACCGCTGCATCGGTGGTCGGCGTGATGCCACGGAACTCCGCGTTGGAGTCGAAGATGACACGGGCGTACTCCGGCGTCTGAAACAGCCCGGGAACGCGCGAGACCTCCAGCCCCCGGATCACCTTGGTGGCCTCGGTCTGGCGAACGGCGATCTCCTGGCGGCCGCGGTGCCCGCCGGCCAGCTGGCGCTGCCAGGAGCGGTGCCGCTGCTTCATCTCCAGCCCGGCTCGTAGCCCCTGGAGCTCGGTTTCGACGTCCGGTTGGTTGCAGGCCCGCGCCCACGCGGTCAGGTCGGCTGCGGACGGGGTTTGCTTGCCGTTTTGCAGGCGGGAGACCTTCGACGGCTGACAGCCGAGTTTGGCGGCAAGATCCTTGCCATCCAGACCGGCCTCGGTGCGCAGCTCGCGCAGCCGCGCGCCGAGGGCTTCTCTTGCGGTCTGGTAGTCCGTGCTCACACGGTGGAACGTACCTGGCTGGCAAACTCTTCGGTACGGACCGCATGGTGCCAGGCGGCGTCCCGGGCCTGACAGGCCGCTAGGACTTCGACCGGGTCCTCAGTGACGTACACGCCCAGGGTGGTGTCATCGTCGTCGAACGCGAAGCGGGCGAGTACCTTCGAGTCGAAGAGCCAGAAGTCCCAGTCAGGCAAGCGCAGTTCCTTCGCTCGCCTGCGGCTCAGGTTACGAATGTCCTCGCCTGCCGCGACGTTGTTGGGCGCGCTCGCCATCAGGAACTCCTGCCCCTGCGTGAGCGGCTCGTCGACCAGCCGTACGCGCTCGAACCGCTTGCCCTGGGCCGTCTGCACACGGACGTTCTCACGCCAGGCGTTGTCCGGAGCGCCGGTGATGTCCTCGCCCGCGAGGAACCGGGACCATCCGGGGCTCTTGCGGTCGGAGGCATACCCATGGCGGGTCTCCAGGCGCCAGGCGGTATGCCTGAAGTCGCGGAAGAGGTCGGAGATGGAGGCGAACGGCTGAAGCTCTGAGGCGTCAGCCTGGGGCGCGTAGCGGATCAGCAGACCACGCGGGACCCGGACGAAGGTCTCTGACTCCTTGACGTCCCGCAGCTGGGCCAGGTGCTCGGGGTTGGTCTCACGCTCACCTTGGACGAGGACCTCGTCCGTCCCCTCGATGTCGTACAGGGTGGGGCAGTCGCCGTCTTCGCTGGTTGTGCCGAGGAACCTGAGCACCATCTCGCCCTCCTACTACGGTGGTTGAAGATCCAGGATGCGCGTACGGCCTCGACGGGTGCCCAACGATTGCGGCAGATTGCGCCTGCCGAGCGACGACCGGAGATTGCACGCAAGCCGACTCGACGGCCGTCTCCGGGGCGCCGTCATCCCAGCTGGTCTCTCAATAGGTCAGCGGCTGCCAAGAAGCCTGCCCAGACCGTCGCCGACACGGCGAGGTGTGGGTGGCCTGGCTGTTTGGAGTCCCGTATGAGTACGCCAGATGGGGTGAAAGCGGCCTCTACGCACTCGGTGCCGCTGCCGCCGCTGTAAGAGGACTTGAACCAGTGCAGTTCCGACGACGCTGCCATCAAGGCTCCTTGCTGATCCGCTCGATGAGTTCCGCTGAGGACTCGAAGTCCAGGGCCTGGGCGCTGAGGTACTCGAACGCCAACCTATAACGCTCCAGTTCCTGCGGTTTCTCCATGAAGAGGCCGCCGCCGATGAGGTCCACGTACACCACGTCGAGCTCTCGGGTCTGCCCGCGCAGGACGGCGAAACTGCCTACAGCCGCTGCGTGCGCGCCGCGTGCGAACGGCAGTACCTGGACTGTGATGTGCGGCCTTTGGGAGACGGTGAGCAGGTGTTGCAACTGCTGACGCATAACCTCACGGCCGCCGACCAGCCGTCGGATGGCTGCTTCGTCGATCACGCACCAGATGTGTGGTGGCTCCTCCCGATCCAGCAACTCCTGACGCTTCATACGAATGTCGACCATGTGCTGGACTTCGCGTTCAGGGCACTGCACCTCTGAGGCCCGGTGTACGGCTTCGGCGTACGCGCGGGTCTGAAGTAGGCCGGGAACGTACATGCAGGCGTAGTGGTCCTCGCGTACGACCTCGTCTTCGAGGGTCAGCATGAGGTTCATGGACTCGGGGATGGAGTCGGCGAGGGAGCGCCACCAGCCCTGGATCTTGGCGCCCTTGGCTAGCTCGACCAGCGCGAGGCGCTCCTCGTCCGTGGCGCCGTACTCGCGGCAGAGAGCGTCAACGGCCGGCCACTTCACCGTGCCTTCCTTTGTCTCGTAGCGGCTGAGTGTCGCCTTCGAGATGCCGACGCGGGCTCCAGCCTCCTCCAGGGTGAGCCCCGTCGACTCCCGGAGTCGACGTAGGTCTGCCCCCAGCTGGCGCCTGCGAGTGGTGGGTCCAACTGCCATGCCTGAGGCCCTTCCTGCCGGTGCGTAGATCGTCCTCGTCCCCCTAGAGGGACTGCAAGGTGGTGTGCGCCGGGGCGCGTTGCGCGCCGCCGTGCTCCTCCTCGCCAGAAATGAGAGTTCCATTTTGGAAGTCTCAATGCAACTCTTGGTTGCCGTGAGGTTACTGAACGCACAGGGTGCCATTGGCAGGGTGAGCGAGGGAGTCGAGTACGTCATGGACTGCACCGGTTGTATGCCACGAAGGTCGTGGGAACTGCCTTTTCTGGCTGAGGCGGAGGAAGTTGTCGCGCTGCGACGGACCCTGCGACTGCACCTGGAGCTTTGGGGGTTGCAGGGCCTCAGTGAAGCCGCGGAACTCTGCGTCACCGAGCTCGTCGCCAACGTCATCAAGCACGTGGGACCTGGCACCCCCACCACACTTGCGGTCCGCATGAATGGCACTCGCCTGCGCATCGAGGTCCACGACCCGGACCCTCGTGCCCTGCCGAACCTGGCTGACGCGGACTCGGATGCCGAGACGGGGCGGGGTATGGCCCTTATCGACGCCATCAGCGACCGATGGGGCGTCGATCTCACGGCCGGACGCAAGGCGACATGGTGCGAGCTGCTGACGAGTGTCAGAACGACTGTCGGGCACACCACGGGCCCTCGCGTGGTCCGAGCCGCAGACGTGCTCGGCCTCTATACCAGTGAGTCGATTCCGCCGCCGGGCTCGAGTCGCCTACGGGCGTCGGCGGCGGAGGAGGCGGCGATCGGCGTGATCACCGATCTCCTCCACTGGCTTTGGGTGCACGGCCGGGACCCGGAGGAGGTACTCGACCGAGCCCAGGTCCATTTCGAGGCCGAGGTCGAGGCTCGTTGACGGGCAGCCGGGCCCCGTGGATCAGCTCGCCGTGATCGCCGAATACGTCCACACGTCGGCCGGGAGCTCGTGCTTCAGGCGCCAGGTGATCGCCATCGGCTTGCTGCCGGTGTGAGTCCTGTAGGTCGCCGGGCCGAGGAGCATCCATGGCTGGGACTTGCCTATGTCTGTGTTCTTGTAGCGGCGCATGAACAAGAGGACCTGACTCCCGCGCTGTGCGTGCTCCCGGTACCGCATGCCGGTGCGGGACTCGGCCGCCGTCGAGTTCTGGGACTCCCAGTGGAAGAGCGTCGGGCTCAGCGCGTAGTCCTTGTAGCGGACGGTAGGTGAGAAGTCCTTCTCGTTCTTCTCCAAAGTGATGAGCAGGGCATCCGTCTGGAGTTCCTCGACCCACTGCACACCTTGCGCGAAGGACCTGGGCATCTGACCGCCGAAGCGCGCCACCCCGAGAGCGGCGAGTATCTCGGAGCGGTTGTATGCGCTGTGCACCTTCAGCGGGACGTGGCTGAGACGGCCCGACAACGGGATGGGAAAGTGGTCCGCCTGCTCGATGACGTACGACAGTAGCTGCCTCAGTTCGTCTCGGAACACCCGTTGGGGGCGCAGTGACTCGAGGCCCTCCCGGTAGCTGGTGAAGCCACCCGCGTTGTCCCAGAGGTTGAAGAACAGCATGTGGGCGTACGACTGGTCGGTCGGCCCCAGTTCCTCGTATGGCGGGGCGTCGTCTTCGAGGAGGCGCAGGTAGGCCCCGGCGCGCTCGGGGTCGTCCACGTGGAGAAAGGCGTGGGCGCGCTTGAGGAGAGCCGCTTCTTCCAAAGGCGCGGCTTCCTCGATCAGGCCGGCCCGGCGCAGGATGGTCGTCCAGGAGTTGTCGCTCTTGTACAGCTCCTTGATCTCCCGACGGCTCTCACGGAGGTAGTCGGCGAGACGCGGCGTGCTGTACGCCTTGACCTCGGTCACCAACGTCTTGACCGTGGCGCCCAGTTGCGTCCGGATGTTGTCCAGGACGAGGTCCTTGGACTTGCCCTCAAGAATGATCTGGCAGCCGGACGGCAACTGCGGGAAGTCACGCTCGATGTGGTCGAGGAGCCGGTTCCGCGACAGGTTCGTCAGAGCCCGGAACTGCTCCTCGAAGCGGAACTCCGCTCGGTGCTGTCCGATGAAATCGAGGACTGTGAGCACCGGCTTCGTCTCGGTCCGCCTGAGCCCCCGGCCCAACTGCTGGAGAAAGATCGTCGCACTGTTGGTGGGACGAAGGAGGAGCAGGGTGTCGACGTCGGGGATGTCGAGCCCCTCGTTGAACAGGTCGACGGAGAAGATCACCTGAAGTTTTCCGTCGCTGAGGTCCTTCAACGCCTGGGCGCGCACGGCAGCGGGCGAGTCGCTGTCGAGCGCCACGGCCTGCAAGCCGGCCTTGCGGAAGAAGTCCGCCATGAAGCGGGCGTGCTTCTTGCTCACGCAGAAGCCCAACGCCCGCATCGAACCGGGGTGGGAGACCTTGTCCCGGACCTGCTTCAGCACGATCCTGGCGCGTGCGTCGTTACCCGTGTAGAGGTTGTCGAGTTCCTGGTCGGCGTACGCGCCCTTCTGCCAGCCCAGGTTCCTCAGATCTGTTCCGTCCGGGACGCCGAAATAGTGGAAGGGGCACAGCAGGTCGTTCTGCAGCGCCTCCCACAGACGCATCTCGGCAGCGATGCGCCCCTCGAAGAACTCGTCCTGGACGTTGAGCCCGTCCATCCGCTCGGGAGTCGCCGTCAGACCCAGCAACTCCTTCGGCGTGAAGTGGTCGATGACCCGGCGGTACGTGGCGGCGGTGGCATGGTGGAACTCGTCGATGACGATGACGTCGAAGTGATCGGGCGACAACTGCTCCAGTCGACGGACGTTGAGGGACTGAACGCTGGCGAAGACGTGGTTCCACTCGCGCGGGTCTTCCCCCGCGTGCAGCAGCTCTCCGAAGGAGGCGTCGTCCAGCACCTCCCGGTACGTGCGCAGGGACTGGCTGAGGATCTCCTTGCGGTGGGCCACGAACAACAGCCTGGGCCGTGCGTTGGTCGACTTCCTGCACAGACCTCGGTAGTCAAGTGCGGCCATCACGGTTTTCCCCGTGCCAGTGGCCGCGACGAGCAGGTTCCGGTGCCGCCCGCGAATCTCCCGCTCGACCGTGAGCCGCTCGAGCATGTCTCGCTGGTGCGGGAAGGGACGTACCTCAAGACCGGAGAGGTTGATCTTCAGGTCGGTGGTCGGGGTGCCGCCGCCCGCCTGAGTCAACGCTTCATCGAGGCGCTCACCGTGAAGATCGGGGTCGTACGTCTCGAAGGCGATGTCGTTCCAGTACGCATCGAAGGTCGCCTCGAACTTGTCCAGTACAGCGGGCGTGGCGACGGACGACAGACGTACGTTCCACTCCAGACCGTCAAGCAGGGCCGCCTTGGACAGGTTCGAGCTCCCGACGTAGGCGGTGTCGAAGCCTGTCTCGCGTCGGAACAGCCAGGCCTTTGCGTGGAGGCGCGTGGAGCGGGTCTCGTAGTTCACCTTGACGGTGGCACCGAAGTCACGGACGAGACGGTCGAGCGCGTGGCGGTCGGTGGCGCCCATGTACGTGGTCGTGATGACCCGGATCTCCACGCCTCGTTCCTTGGCGGCGCGGAGAGAGTCCTCCAGAACCCGTATGCCGTACCACTTCACGAACGCGCACAGCAGGTCGATACGGTCGGCGGTCGCCAGTTCGGCCCGCAGCTCCGCGCCCAGGCTGACGTCTTCCGGCGAGTTCGTAAGCAACGACGTCTCGGACAGCGGAGTGAGCGGGCGAATCGCGTAGGCCCCCGGTGCTTCCTGCTTGGCGAGGGCGAGCAACTGCCGCGGGCCCTCGACGACCGTGCTCGTGGGCTCGGCGTCACTCTGACCAGACGTGCCGGTGGCCAGGGATTCCAGTATCCGGTTGACGAAGGGGACCTGCTGGCCGGGCGGGAGCTGGTTCAGCCTGCGGGCGACGACCTCGCCGATGTGACGAGCCAGCACATGAGGTGAGGACTCGGCGCTGACCTCCGCGTTGATCGCCTTCCAGCCCCCCGCTTCGAGGCCCGCCAGTTGATCCCGCAGGCGCTCGGTGACGAGTTGTTCGTAGATGCCTGCGGTCGGCTGTCCGAGGTCCCCCGACTCCGTCACGACTGCTCCTTCGATCCTTCGTGAGTGATCACACGCGATCGCTCATGCCGATGAGGGTCTGTTGTAACAGCAGCCACCGACATTCAGAGATTCTGCGGCGAAAGATGATCGATTTTGGACAGCCGTCGATGTGGATCGGGTGCGCCCATTGATTGGATACGTCCGCCTTTTGGTCGCGTGGCTGCCCCATGCCCCTGCTGGGGCAGCAGGGGCCGCCCGGTCACGCCCCGTGGCAACCCTCGTACCCCCGCCCCGCCCCACACCAGCAAGCCACCCCCCGCTGCGGCGGCCAAGCCACCGCCCGCCCCCGTGCCGCCAGCGTCGTCGCGTACTGCGGGAGCAACGTCACGTCCGCCGGGGACGAGCCCTCCGAGGCCGCGAAGGCCTCGTAAGAGGGGACCGTCCCCGTCACGATCCCAAGGTTCGGCGTCCCCGAGGACGCCAGCTCGCGCAGGGACGACTCTATGGTCGCGAGGTGCTGGATGTGGGACGGGTACTCCGTCGCGAGGCTCGGGTACGCGGCGAGCAGTTCCGCCAGCTCGGTGGCCGGCCAGTGGAGGATCGCGACTGGGAAGGGGCGGGAGAGGGCCTCGCGGTAGGCGCCGAGTTCGGCTTGGAGGCGGGAGATCTCGGCCTTCAGCTCGGCGGGGTTGTCCGAGCCGAGGGACCAGACGCGGTTCGGGTCGTGGAGTTCGTCCAGGGAGACGGAGGAGGGGTGGAGGGTGTCGGCGAGGGCGTCCCAGTCGTCGTGGGGGAGGCCGAGCATGCGGCGGACGCGGTGGCGGCCGTAGAGGAGGGGGTGGGTGGCGTAGGGGGGCTCCGCCACGTTCGTCAGGAGCAGGGTCGCGGCCTCCGTGAAGGTGTCGTGCGCCGCCTCCAGCTCGTCGTGGGTCTCCAGGGCCTCCGCCACGATGACCCAGGGGGCGGGGTCCCGCGGAGCGGTCGCGCGGACGCCGTCGATGATCGCGCGGGCCTCGGCCTCGTGGTCGTACTCCCAGAGGTTGGAGGCCTTGAGGGCGCGTACCAGGTGGGGGTTCTCCAGCTTGGCCGAAGAGCCGTCCGACGAGGACAGCAGGCGGTCGTAGAGCGCGGTCGCGGCGGGGCGGTCGCCGGAGAGTTCCAGGTGGGCCGCGGCCTGGAGGAGCAGGGCCTCGGCGTCCTCCGGGTACAGGCCGGCGGTCCGCTCCAGGCGTGCCGCTTCGGCGGTGTGGTCGGCGTTCTCGGCAGGCGTGTCGGGGCGCATGGGGGACACCGTACTGCCGACCGGTGACAAGGGGAGGAGTGAATTCCCAACCAACGCCCATGGTCACCGGTCGCGGTGCCCCCGGGCGCGGTCAGCCGAGGGTCAGTCGCGTCGCCGTCGCCCGTCGTCCTACACCGTCACTCCGTCGATCTGCAGCGTCTGCACCGCCTGCGCCGCGAACGGCACGCTCACCGTCTTGCCGGAGAGGTGGGTGTCCGAGTGGGAGGCGTAGAGGTCGCTGCCGCCGGTCGTGACCGTGTTCCAGCGGGGGACCAGGCCGCCGGAGCCGCCCGTCACCGTGGTGAAGCGGGAGAGGTCGAAGGTCAGGGTCTGGGCCGAGGTGGAGGTGTTGAGGGCCACGATGACCAAGCGCTTCGCCGACGCGTCGTAGGCCGCCATCGCATTGCTCACGCCCGTGTCCAGGATCTTCATTCCCGGGCGGATGTGGCGGCTGAACTGCGCCATCACGTAGTACTTCGTCTGGATCGTCGTCGGCTGCAGGGTGTTCTGGTCGTACGCGATCATCGCCCAGCCCGTCGACGGGTCCATCACCTGCCAGTAGACCCAGGCCGTCGGGTGCAGCCAGCGGAAGTCGTAGAGGAGGTTGAAGGCCATCGTGTAGCCGGTGCCGTCCTTGTCGCCCGTCTCCGAGTTCCACAGGGCCTTGCCCGCGGTCGTCACGACGTCCGTGTAGAGCAGGTCGCGGCGGCCGCCCGAGCCCTGGTAGCCGTGGACGTTGACTCGGTTGACGTAGCCCTTCGTCGTCGAGCTGAAGGAGTTCCAGGTGGTGCGCGCCAGGTCGTAGCTCGTCTCGTCCGACGCGGAGATCTTTGTACCCGTCAGGCCGCGCTTGTCCAACTCACTGCGCAGGTAGGGGAGTACGGCAGCCTGGACGGTCGCGTCCATGTGGCAGCCCTCCTGGGTGCCGGCCGCCGTCCACCAGCTGGAGCTGGGCTCGTTGAAGGCCTCGACCGTCGCGAAGTTCACGCCCCAGTTGTTCTTGGCGTAGAGGGCTACGGCGGCGAGGTGGGAGGCGTGCTGGCGGTAGTTCCAGGACTGGAGGTTGTTGCCGCCGTCGGAGGCGCCGGACGGGTTGTGGTTCAGGCACATCCACCACATCGGGGAGTTCGCGAACAGCTCACTGGTCGCGCCGCGGGCCGTCGCCTTCACCAGCATCGCGCGCTGGGTGGCGTCCGCGGTCCACTTCCAGGCCGAGGAGGTGGGGTCCTCGTTGTTCCAGTCCTGCCAGTAGCCCTCGATCTGCTTGAACGCGGGGATGTTGGCGGAGGCCACCATGCTCGCGCCGTTCACCGTGTTCGAGCTGCACCCGCCGAGGTTGTAGCGGGCGATGTTCAGGCCCAGGCCGGGGAGTGAAGTGCCGTTGTACGTCGTCGACTTGGTGGTGAAGAAGATGTCGGCGAAGTCGTCCCGGGCGCCGAAGACGTTCGCCCACCAGGCCAGGGAGGTGCCCCAGCCCTCCCAAGTCCCGTAGGTCGTGGACGGGTTGACGGCGATCGTCGCGTCGGCGCGGGCGGTGCCCGTGGCGAGCGCGCTGCCCAGGAGGCCGCCTCCCGCGGCGGCCAGAAGTGTTCTGCGTCGGATCATGGCTTGTGTCGTCTGCCTCTCCGTGCGGCTCAAACACCGGTCGTCCGGGTCGGTGGTACGTCGACCGGGCCGGTGTTGACTCGTCCCCCCGCATGCCAAGTGGAAGCATCGGGTGTGGCCCGTGGGGTTGTCGAGGGTTGCGACAGCCCTTTCTAAAACCAGTGGAGGAAGCCTGGGTTCGGCGGTCGCGCGGCCGGAATCCCTTTGGCTCTGGTGACTTGGCGGCGTGCGCCTTATCGTGCGGGCGGCCCCGGTCGAGGTGGCGTGTCAGGGCGGCGCGTGAGGAGGCGTACTGCGTATGCGGGCTTCCGTCGTTCGGCCGCTGCCTGTCGTACGGCACGGCACCCTGCGGCGGCGCGCTCGGCGCCGGCGGGTGCTGTGGGGCGGGGGCGAGGTCCTGGTGACCGTCGGGGTCGTCCTGGCGCTCCTGGTCGTGCATCAGCTGTGGTGGACCAACCGGGAGGCGCGGCGGGGGGCCGAGCGGAAGGTGGAGGCGCTGGAGCGGGAGTGGGGGACGGGTGCCGCCGGTTCCGAGAGTTCCGACAAGGGCTCTGGGGCCGCCGATGGGTCCTCCTCCGGTACGGATACGTCGTCCACGTCTCCGTCATCCGGGGCGCGCACGGGGGTCGCCGCGGGGCAGCGGTCGTACGCCGCCGGCGCCGCCTCGACGCGACCCCGCCGCTCCCAGGCCTACGCCATCCTCACCATCCCGCGTCTCGGGCTGCGCGTCCCGGTCGCCGAGGGCGTGAGCAAGCCGAACGTCCTCAACCAGGGGTACGTGGGTCACTACCCCGGCACCCAACAGCCGGGGCAGGCCGGGAACTTCGCGCTCGCCGGGCACCGGAACACGCACGGCGAGCCGTTCCGCCACCTGCCGCGCTTGCGCCGCGCGGACACGGTGGAGGTCGAGACGCGGTCGGCGACCTACACGTACACGGTCGACAAGATCCTTCCGCAGACCTCGTCGCGTGATTCAGGGGTCATCCGGCCCGTACCCCGGTCCGTCGTCAAACCGGCCTACGGGTACAGCGAGCCGGGGTACTACATCACCCTGACGACGTGCACCCCGGATTTCACCTCCCGGTACCGGATGGTGGTGTGGGGGAAGCTGGTGTCGATGCGGCTGCGCGCGTAGAACAACGCGGCCGCCCGCATCAACAACGCGGGCCGGATCAGCGATCTTTGCCGCCGCTTGGGCCTCCCCATACCTCCCGCATAACCCGTCTCCCTAGTGTCGTGGGGTTGGCATGTGCACAGAGCGAAGTAGTGACGTACGGGGGGATGGGCCGCATGTCTGACCTGAAGAAGGAAGCCGCGTCGATGCACAAGGCGGCCGCGGGGCTGCGGACGGTGGGGCATCACACGGCCAAGCCGCTGGCCGACTTCAAGGAGCAGCAGCACGACCTGAAGGCGCTGGGGGCGCTCGGGTCGTTGCTGGGTGCGAAGGACGAGATAGAGAAGGGCATGACCACTCTGTCCAAGCTGACCAAGCAGCTTGACGAGGAGTGGGAGGCGGAGGCGAAGCTGATCGGTGAGGTGTCCGACGCCTTCGATCTGCTGGACGTACTGCTGGCGGCCCAGGCCCGGGCGAAGAAGGGCTGAGGCGCCGGACCATGGTGGATCTCAACCCGCTGCACTACATCAACAAGTTCAACCACATGTTCGGCGATTCGGTCGCCAGTGGTCTGGAGTTCCTGGGGATCTCGGATCCGGCGGTGGATCCGGACGGGGTCCGGGAGATCGCGAAGAAGTGGCGGCATCTGGCGAAGGGGCTGGAGGACGCCGCCGGTGCCTCCGACCGGGCGCTGGCGGGCGTGGTGTGGGAGGGCAAGGCTGCCAAGGCCTTTCACAAGCGGTCCAAGGCGGCCCGTAAGTCGGCGACGGAGATGGCGCATTCGCTGCGGGAGGGTGCGAAGGCGCTGGACGATTTCGCGGACAAGGCGCATGAGTTGCTGTCCGAGATCGGTGTGATCCTCGCGGAGATCGCGGAGTTCGAGCTCGCGGGGCTGGCGCTTTCGATCCTTACGGCGGGTGCGTCGGAGGTGGCGTCCACGCTGATGGCCGGTGAGCGGGCGCTGAAGGTGGTCGCGCTGGTCGGGCGGATCGAGGAGGAGGGGACGACCCTCGGGTCCGTCGTGCGCGGGGTGATGGAGGTCATCCGGGGCGTCGAGCGGGCGCTGAAGGCGCTGAAGGAGATCCGGGGCGTCGCGGCGGTCGGCCGGATGGCCAAGGAGGGGATGGAGTTCACCGCCTTCCAGACGATGCTGGAGGATCCTTCCGCCTTCGGGGATCCGGACAAGCTGGCGGGGATCCTGGCCGAGGGCGCGCTGATGGGCGTCGGGTTCGGGGTGCTGGGCAAGGCGCTGGGGAAGGGGCTCAAGGCGCTCGGGCCGGCGGCTCTGGCCAGGTTGAGCAAGTCGATGGGGCTGGACTGCGCGGCCTTCGAGCGGCTGAAGCTGAACCCGGGCTTCGACAAGCTGCCGGCCTCGATCCGCAACATGGTCAAGAAGTTCGTGCGGGACCCGATCGACGTGGCCACCGGGGACATGTCGCTGCCGCGTACGGACGTGTCGTTGCCGGGTGTGCTGCCACTGGTCCTGGAGCGGACGCACATCTCGTCGTACCGGTGGGGCGGATGGTTCGGGCCGTCCTGGGCCTCGACGCTCGACCAGCGGGTCCAGGCCGATGACGAGGGCTTCGTCTACGCGGCGGCGGACGGGGCCCGACTGTGCTTTCCCCGGCCGGACGTCGAGACCGACGAGCCCGTCAGGCCGCTGACTGCCGGTTCCCGGCTCCTTCTGTCCTGGGATGCGCAGGTCGACGGGGCTGTCCGAGTCACCGACCCGGACACCGGGTTGACGTATGTCTTCCACTCTCCGGTCGCCGCGGCCGATGACACGGCCGTGGACCTGCCCCTGCAACACATCCAGGACCGCAACGGCAACCGGATCACCATCGAGTACGAGGAAGGCGACATCCCCGGGGCGGTGGTCCACTCCGGCGGCTACCGCATCGCGATCGACCACGACCACGCCCGCTCCCGCATCACCGGGCTGCGCCTGCTCGACTCGGGTCACTCCGACCGGCCGGGCACCACCCTGCTCACCTTCACCTACGACGAGCACGGGCACCTGGCCGAGGAAATCAACTCCTCGGGGCTGCCGATGCGGTACACCTACGATGCCGAGGGCCGCATCACCTCCTGGACCGATCGCAACGGAACCACGTACGCGTACACGTACGACGACCGCGGCCGGGTCGTGGTCACCGGGGGTACGGGCAATGCCCTGGCGTCCGCGCTCACCTACGATGACGCCACCCGCACCACCAGAGTTACCGACTCCCTGGGCCACACCAGGGTCTACGAACACAACACCGGTCTGCGTCTCGTCCGGGAAACCGACCCGCTGGGCAACCTCACCATCCAGGAATGGGACGAGGACCAGCGCCTCGTGGCAGTCACCGACCCGCTGGGGCTCAACACCCGCTACGACTACGACCAACGGGGGCACCTGGTACGAGTCGTACGGCCGGACGGCACCGAGGTCTCGTCCGAGTACAACGAGTGGGGCCTTCCCACGCTGGTGGTGGATGCGGACGGGGCACGGTGGACTCAGGAATATGACGGCAGCGGCAACCTGACGGCCGTCACGGATGCTGCAAACGGCACCACGAGATTCGGCTACGACAAGTGCGGCGGTCTGCGACGTGTCACCGACGCCCTCGGCCACGCCACCGAGGTCCGGAACGACACAGCGGGGCTGCCGATCGAGGTGACGGACGCACTGGGCGGCCGGAGTGCGTATGAGCGCGATGTGTTCGGACGCCCGGTCCGGCTGACCGATCCCGTAGGTGCGGTGACCTGCATGGAGTGGACGGTCGAAGGCAGGCCGGCACGTCGGGTGGCCTCCGACGGTTCGGAGGAGACGTGGCTTTACGATGGTGAGGGCAACTGCACGCACCACACCGACGCGAACGGTGGTGTCACCCGCTTCGACTACACGTACTTCGATTCGGTGTCGGCCCGCACGGGCCCGGACGGAGTGCGGTACGAGTTCGCGTACGACTCTGAACTTCAGCTGGTCCGGGTACACAATGCGCAGGGCCTGACCTGGGACTACGAGTACGACTCGGCGGGTCGGCTGGTCAGGGAATCGGACTTCGACGGACGAGTGCAGCGCTACGGGTACGACCCGGCGGGGCGCCTCGTCGAGCGCATCACCCCCCTTGGCGAGCCGATCCGCTTCGAGCGGGACGCCATGGGACGGCTGCTGTACAAGGACGCGGCAGGGCGGATCACGGGCTTCGCATACGACCTGGCGGGTCGGCTGGTCCATGCTGCCTGTCCGGACGCGGTCGTGGACATCGTGCGTGACGCGACCGGGCAGGTGGTGTCGGAAACCGTCAACGGACGGGTGCTCGTCAACAGCTACGACGCATTGGGGCGGCGCGCAAGCCGTACGACTCCCTCGGGCGCTGTCAGCTCGTGGGAATACGACGCGGTGGGCAATCCCATTCGCCTCACGTCGTCGGGGCAGGTGCTGACGTTCAAACGCGATGCGGCGGGGCGCGAAGTGGAACGGCAGGTGGGCCAGAACGTACGGCTTGCGCATGCCTTCGACGAACTGGGGCGGCTGAGTTCCCAGTTGACCACCGGCGTGAATGGCCGTGTGGTGCAGCAGCGGTCCTACACCTATCGCGCGGACGGATTCGTCGCGAGTGTCACCGATCAGCTGAGCGGTGGTCGTCTCTACGCCCTGGACCCGGTAGGGAGAGTGACGGGTATCCAGGCGGATGGATGGCAGGAAACCTACGCCTACGACCAGGCAGGCAACCTCACTCACGCATCCTGGCCGGAGCGACACCCCGGCCCCGAGACGCGGGGGCCGCGTGAGTACTCGGGTAACCGCATCACGCGTGCGGGCGCAATGCGTTACGAGCACGACGGCGCGGGCCGTCTGGTCCTGAGCCAACAGACCCGTCTCTCCCGGAAGCCCGACACCTGGCGTTTCGAGTGGAACGCCGAGAATCAGTTGACAACGGTCAGTACCCCTGATGGAACACAATGGCGATATCGGTACGACCCGCTGGGGCGCCGTATCGCGAAACTCCGCATGGCCGCTCCCGACGGTGATGCCGTGGCCGAACAGATCGACTTCACGTGGGATGGTGACACCCTCTGCGAGGAGACTTCCGGAACGGCTGATCTGGCGCACGTCGTCGTCCTTACCTGGGACCACGATGACCTGCACCCTGTGGCACAGACCGAACGGATCGCCGCTGCCGGAAATCCGCAGCGAGAGTTCGACCGGCGCTTCTTCGCCATCGTCACCGACCTCGTCGGCGCTCCAGCCGAACTGGTCGACGAGCAGGGAGATATCGCCTGGCGGGCCCGGGCGACGCTGTGGGGCGTGACGGGCTGGCCGGTGGACAGCACGGCGTACACACCGCTTCGCTTCCCTGGCCAGTACTACGACAGGGAGACCGGGAATCATTACAACTACTTCCGCTACTACCTCCCCGATGCCGCCCGCTATGCCGCTCCCGACCCATTGGGACTCGAACCAGCGGACAATCCCTACGCTTATGTGGCGAATCCTTTCTTCTGGATCGACCCGCTAGGCCTCTCACCCTGCCCGAGGACAGCTAACGCCGCGCAATTGCAGGATTTCTACGAGCAGGCGCAGAAATACGGAAAGGGCGGCTACAAGGAACTGGCCAACGGGCGGTTCAGGTTCTACGGTGAGGTCAGTCCTGCTCGAAATCCTGGAGAAATGATTGGCCGGCGTTTGGTGCGCGAATGGGATCCGGCGACAGGTGCCAAACGAATCTGGCACGAGACACTCGATGCGAATGGGCGGGTGAGGATCGTGCGTCCGGACGTAAATGTGACAGGAGGGAAGAAGGTACACTATCAATTCGATAGAGACGGCAACTTCACAGGGACGTTCTGATGGGTAACGAGGGTCTGGGCACGGAGATCGGTTTGCGCTTGCGCCGCCTTGTCGGAGGGGAAGTCGGTCGTGACGAGGTCGCCGATTGGGCAATGACTTTGATGGAGTCAGACGAGCCTGAACTGAATGACGGCAGGATTTGGACCGCACTTGACCGTTTGGCCGGAGCTGACCTCATGGTGGGGCCCGGGCAGTACCTGCACGGGCCTGAAGACTTCGAATCGTGGCTTGCGGAATTCGACGTGAGTGGTGAGTAGTGATGCGGGGGCCGTGGCCGAACGGGAGGAGAGTTCGAGAACGTGGTGACGATCGCGCCGAGCGATGGGACGGAAAGTGTCTAATGCTGCCCACACCGTTCGACCGCAGCCGGTCACTTGAGCAACTGGATGGTGAACGCTGGGGCGATCCGCCGACGGAGACGACCTCCCTGGTCAGGACTGTCAACGAGTGACGCCCCGTTGGATCTTTGGAGCCCCATCAGTTGGCGTCTCTACACTCACCGACCTGTAGATCCATGTGAAACCGGAGGTCGACGCATTCCTCGCGTCGCTTCCCGAGGGTGTGTGATCGGGTGTGGGACAGTAATGAGGGCGAATGTCAAAATGATGGCCGTCTTCGAGACCGATGGTCCTTTCGCGCCCCGCATGAGAGAGGTTCCAAGTGCTTTTTCGTCCGTGGTGACCGGCGGATGGTTCGTTGGTCCGCGTGATGCGCAGTTGCTTCAATCGCTGAGTTCCGGATATTCTCCATACGATCCTTCGGTTACGTATCCCTTTCTGTGGATGGGCTGGATGATGACTTCCTGACCTCGAATGTGACATTCTGTACGCAACGAGTCGCTGTCATGCCGTACGTTGACGATATCGAGGCCTTCACGGCTGAAGCCCTTCTGGAAATCTCTCAGGAGGATGCAGCGAAATTGATGTCAGGCGACGACGGTGGAGAGGTCTGACCGTGCCCACTCCCGATCGGAACCGGTCGACGGCCGTGGGGTCCAGTGATACATCGATCGGTGGAGCAGTGGGCGGGCTGCACACGGCCTTCCGTAGCTGGGAGACGCGCTACTTTCCCGCTGGGGAGCCCGTGTTGGCTGCCGAGCCGATCGCCGGTTTCGATGAGTCGGAGGACCGTCTGCTCGCCGACCATCCGCGGATGCGCCGCATCCTGGTGCGCGGACGCCCCGGCCGGCCGTTGCACCGCTACTACCTGCATTGGAGCGATGGAGCCGACCTGGCCTCGCTCGACAAGCGGGTGGCTTCCGGGGCGGCGACCGAAGCGGACTTCGACGGGGCCGTGGTCGGAGAGCCTCTGAGCATCACGCATCCGGACTGCGGCACTGGCCTCCGCGTTGTCGCACTGGACGTCGTTCTTCCTCTCTTCCCTGACAGCGCGGAGCGCTCGCGCGTCCACTCGTATCGGACAACGTGTCCTGTGTGTGGACGCCGACTCGCTGGGAGCGTGCTTGAGTTCATCGTGTCCGCGGCACCGTGATGTCAGCCTGCGTCTGACATCACGGCATAGAAGACGATCACCGTTGAGCCCGGTACGCGACGTCTGTGCCGGTGGCCATGTGCGGTGCCGCGCGGCCGCGTCGAGGACAACGAGCGGAAGCGGCTGCGGCTGTCGCGGCAGGCGGCGCCGGAGGACGTGCCTCCGGTCCTGGAACTCGCGCCTTGGATCGAGTTCGGAATGCCGCATGACTGGTTCTTCTCGATCCGACAGGCCAGGGACGCCCCATGGGTGTTCCTGGCGAACGACCTCGGCACGGTAGCCGCAGTCAGCGAGCAGGAGTACCAGTTCGAGTTCTTCACCGCACGTACTGCCTAAGGGATGTCCCTCGACCAGCAGTTACGGGACAGCCCTTGAACAAGCCGCGCACGCGAGCAGGCGTCCCAGATCGTTGACGGACCGCATTGTCGCTACTTGAACTTCAGCTGCGTGCCCTTGGGCACGATCTGGATGTCGAGTTCGACCTTGATGTTGGAGCCAACGACTGCGATGCCACGGGCAAGCATCGTCTTCCAGTTGATGGTGTAGTCCTCACGGTGCAACTCGGTTGTGGCGTTGACGGCCACGCGGGTCTCATCCTCCATGCCGACGCGAATACCGCCGTAGTTGGCGTCGAGGGTCACCGTGCGGGTGACGCCGTGCAGCGTGAACCCGCCGGTGATAGCCCAGGTGTTTCCGCCTCGGTGCACGAAGCGGTCGCTGTAGAACTCCATGGTGGGGTAGTGCTCCACGTCGAGGAAGTCCGCGGACCGCAGATGATCGTCGCGCATCTGCACATTGGTATCGATCGAAGCGGCGTCGATGACGACATGCATCGCCGAGTCCTCGATGGTGTTGCCGATCCGGATCGCGCCGGCGAAGTTGTTGAAGCGGCCGTAGACCTGGGCGAGACCGATGTGGCGTGCGGCGAACCCGATCCGGGTGTGGGCCTGTTCGATCTCCCATTCGCCGGGGTCGGGCAGCGGAAGCGATGGGGCTATCTGGAGCGTGATGTCTCCGGGGCCGGTCGGCCCCCCGCCATCGGTGACCGGAATGCTGTCCCGGTAAGGGGAGAAACCCTCGGCGGAGACGGCCAGTCGGTATTCCCCGAAGGGAACCATCGCCACGACCAGGCCGTAGGGATCGGCCTCACCACTCACTACCTTGCGACCGTGGCTGTCTTGCACCGTGAACTCGGCTTGGCCCACGGGCTCGCCCAAGGGGTCGAGGACCCGGCAGGTGAGGAGACCCGCGCCGGGCGGCACGGTGACTCCGGTGAGTGGGCTTCCCCTCCGCTGAGAGGCCTTCCGTCGGCCGAGAAGGCTGCTGATCATGGTGTGCGTACCCCTATGTGGTCGCGCTCCGCGGGCCGCGCACGGCGCGATGTCGGCCAGCGGCCCATGACGGATATGCATTCGATTCTTGCCTGTTCGAGGCAAACGTACAGGCAAGCGGAGGCTCTGGATCAGCCGTGATTAAGGAGTCCCGTGAAAATGTTAGGGGGTCCTGTGAAAATGAGTCTTCAGGTGTCGCCAGCAGATGACGGCCATGCAGAGGGTGAGAAACGCTTCGTGAATGTCGTCGCGGACCTCCCAGTGGATGCGTAGGCGGCGGAACCGGTGTGGGGCCGGGGTGCTTTCGGGGGCGGCCGCGTTTGCCCTTGACGGCGGGCACGGCGCCGACCAGCGGCATGAGCTGGGTGACGTCGTGGCGGTTTCCGCCGGTCAGCGTGGCCGCGCTTGCCACGCCCCGGCTTGATGCCAGTCCCGCAGCCTGCGCCAGCACGTACCGCCAGAGCCGTACCCCAACTCCTGGGGCAGGAACTTCCAAGGGAGCCCCGTGTGCAGCACGAACAGGATCCCGTTCAGCACCCGCCGGTCCCCGGCCGCCGACGGCCCGGATACCGCACCCGGCGCTCGACCACCGGAAGTAGCGGAGCGATCCGCTCCCACAGGCCGTCTTCGACCTCCCGCGGCCCCCGCTGCGCCATGCCCAACGCCCCCAGCGCTACGCCAGAATGAGGCACAACGCCGTGATCACCGCGGAGCTGCCGGAGGGGTGACAGATGAGGGGTGTGGCCGAGCGTCTGGTGAACCCGGAAGCGCTCCTGGTCCTCTACGGCGAGGTTCCTGAGCAGCCGGGCGGTGGTGTCCGGATCCGGTCTCTCAATCTGAACTGGCGGGGTCCCACGCTGACGTTGCGCGTCGATCTGCCGTCCTTTCCCCGGTTCCCGCCACCGGAGTGGGTCGAGGAGGGGATGGACACCGTGCAGTGTCAGCTGGAGTTTCTGGCGGTGGAGGGTATCTCCCTCAGCGAATGGGACCCGCCTGCTGTCGGTGGCATCGAGTTCGCTCCGTTCGGGAGCGAGCGGCGTATGCGGGTGGCTGTGGACGGCAGCGGGGTGTGCTTGCGGTTCGAGTGCGGTGAGTTCGTGACCCTGCGGCATGTGAGTGCGTTCAGGGGCGGGGGTGATGGGGCGGACGGTGGGCGGCATCTGTTCGTGGGCGAGGTCGACGCGCGGCGGTATCGGTCGCTTCCCGGGACGGAGGAGAAGACCTTCTATGAGCGGTGACTGGCTGGAACTGGTGGAAGCCGGTGGGTACGGGATCTTCTACGTGCACATCGACGAGCGTGGGGACTCGGTGACCTTGGGGTTCGAGAAGGTGGAGGAGGTTGAGGGTTTTGAGTTCCACGTCGTTTTCACGGGGGTGCGTGGGTTGACGGTCGCAGGGTGGGGTGCGGAGGAAGCGAAAGGCGTCCGGGTGTCCGTCCGTGAGGGCGAGGGGTTTGATGTCGTCCTGGGTGAGCCTCGTTCCGGGATCACCTTTCGGGCTGCCGCTGTCCGCTTGGGCAAGAGCCGTACCTATCTGGTGGGGAGTCGCTGATCCGGCGCACCCGCCGAGCCGCCCTTCACTCCCGCCCGCGAGCCACCGTCACAGTCGCCGCCCCCGCCACGGCCAGACCCGCCGACACCACCATCGCCACGTTCGCGCCCTGCGCCAGGCCCTCGCCGGACGACGTGGCCAGGGCGATGGTCAGGGCCACGCCCGCGCACGAGCCGATGTAGCGGAAGGTCTGCTGGGCTCCCGAGCCCATCGCCGCACGTGCCGTCGGTACCGATTCCACGGCCAGCAGGGGGAGCGCCGCGTTCAGCAGGCCGCTGCCCACGCCGCCGAGGATCAGGCCCGGCAGCAGGCGCGGCCAGGACCCCGCGCCGATCGCGCCCAGCATCGACAGGGCGCCCACCGCGTGGAGGAGGAAGCCGGCCGCCAGTTGGCGGCGCGGTGGCACCCGGCCCGCGAGGCGCTTCGCCTGGAGGGCGACCAGGAAGGACATGCCGGACCAGAGCAGGAACAGCCAGGCCGTGTCCATGGCGGAGAGGCCGAGCGTCTGCTGGAGCAGTGCCGGGAGGAAGCTGAACAGGCCGATCACGGCCAGCCCCGTGAACAGGCCGCCGGCGGAGGATCCCAGGAAACGGGGATGGCGGAGCAGGCTCAGGTCGATCATCGGGGTCTTCGACACCCGCTGCTCCACGACCGCGAACAGGCCCAGCAGCGCCACCGTCGCCGCCAGCAGCAGCCCCACCGGCGCCCGCAGCCAGCCGTCCCGGCCCAGCGTCAGCGCGGCCACCAGGGCGACCAGGGCCAGTCCGAAGGTCAGGGCGCCAAGGACGTCGGGGCGGCCGTCCCTGGGTGCGCGTGACTCGGACAGTCGTCCCATGCCCAGGGCGGCCACTGCCAGCGCCGCCGCGCCCAGGACGCCGTACGCCACCCGCCAGGACGGAAGCGACCCGGCCACCAGTGGGCCGGCCGCTATGCCGCCGCTGACGAACGCGCCCCACACGCCGGTCGCGTGGAGGCGGCCCCGGGCGGTCGGGAAGGCTGTCACCAGCAGGCCCAGGCTGCTCGCCAGGATCGCCGCACTGGCCGCGCCCTGGGCGACGCGGGCCACGGTGAAGGCCCAGGTGGAGGTCGCGAGGCCGCCGACGGCCGTGGTCAGGCCGAGGGCCAGGGTGCCGGACAGGAAGATCCGGCGGCGGCCGTAGTCGTCGGCCAGGCTGCCGGCCACCAGGAGCAGGGCCGCCAGGCCGAGCGGCGTGCCGTTGAGGAGCCAGGCCTGGGCGGAGAGGGGGGTGTGCAGGGCGGCCGCCGTGTCCGGGAGTGTGACCATCGGGGCCGTGTACGTCATCAGGGCCACCGCCGTCGCGACGCTGGTCAGGGCCAGGGTGGCCCGGGAGTGTGGGGGTGACTCGGCGTGCGGGGGTGTTGTGGATGTCGTCGCTGTCGTCGCCGGCTTCGCTGTCGTCGTTGTTCGCGGGGGTGCGTCGGTGGTGGGGGTGTCCGGGTGAGTCATGGCTGGCCTCTTCCGGGCTTGGTGAGTTCGTTCACTGAACCTGCCTGCAGTCCCGACCGTAGCACCCTGGGTTCGGTCATTGAATCAATGCTTCGGAAAATGGATACAGTGGATCGCATGGCACTGGGCAAGGACTACGCGACGCAGGAGTGCTCGATCGCCCGCGCGCTGGAGGTCGTCGGCGAGCGGTGGACGCTCCTCGTCGTCCGCGATGCGATCTACGGCGTCCGGCGCTACAACGACTTCCTCGTCCACCTCGGCATCCCGCGCGCCGTCCTGTCGGCCCGGCTGCGGACGCTGACGGAGGAGGGGATCCTCGAGAAGCGCCGGTACCAGGAGTCGCCGCCCCGGGACGAGTACGTCCTCACCGAGCGCGGCGTCGCGCTCTGGCCCGCGCTGCGCGCGCTCGCCCTCTGGGGGCGCGAGCAGCTCATGGAGACCCAGCTGCGGTGCTACCGGCACGCGGACTGCGGTACGGAACTCGGGCCGTACGGCGAATGTCCCGCATGCGGAACTTCCGTGCCGGTCCCGGACGTTCTCGTGACACCGGGTCCCGGACTCGACCCGGACCCGGCCGACCCGGTCAGCCGGGCGCTGCTCAAGCCCAAGCGGCTTTTGCAGCCCATCGAGACCGAACAGGCATAATCGAACGAGGATCGTAAGGGGGGAGGGTCGATGGCGCGTTACTGGATCACCGCACGCCCTGCTGTAACCCTCCTGCTCTTCCTGCTCTCCGTCGCGCTGCTGGACACCGGCAGCCTCTCCACCACCGTCGCGCTCGCCGCGACCGCCGCGGCCGGGGCCGCGCTCGCCGCCTGTTCCCTCGTGGCCGCGCGCTGCGCGCCCGCCGTGCCGCCCACGCGAATACGTACGGCCATACGTGACCGGGCTCGGCGTACGGCGTTCCTGCCGCAGCGTGACCCGGACGGCCCGGGCCGCCGCCGGCCCCGGGCACCCGGGCACACCCTCGCGACGACCACCGCGTAGGGCGAACACGCGCCATCCCCGTCCGTGACCCCGCGCGGGTCGTCATGCCGCCATGCCCGTCTTCATTCCGGCACGACGTGACCCACGGAGGGCTCACCCATGTCCGTTTTCGCGCATCTCGTCGAGCAGCTCGCCGACCTGCTCCTGCCTCTCTTCCACGCCTCCGCGGCGGCTGCCGCGATCGTCCTGTTCACCGCGCTCGTACGACTCCTCGTCCATCCCCTCTCCCGGGCCGCCGCGCGCGGGCAGCGCGCTCGGGCCGAGCTCCAGCCGAAGGTCGCCGAGTTGCGGAAGAGACACCGGAAGAACCCGGAGAAGCTGCAGAAGGCGATCCTCGAACTGCACGCCGAGGAGAAGGTGTCGCCGCTGTCCGGCTGCCTGCCCAGCCTGCTCCAGCTGCCCGCCTTCTTCCTCCTCTACCATCTGTTCTCCAACTCGACGGTCGGCGGGGAGGTCAACGGGCTGCTGACGCACCAGCTGTTCGCCGCGCCGCTCGGCGGGCGTTGGGCGGACGCGCTGGGCCACGGAGGGGTGTTCGGCGCGGCCGGCCTGGTCTACCTCGGGCTCTTCGTGGTCGTCACCGCCGTCGCCCTGTTCAACTACCGCCGTACAAAGCAGACGATGGTGAAGAACCCGGTCGCCGTCGGGGACGGCGAGCAGGTTCCCGGCCTCGGCGCGGTCAACAAGGTCATGCCGTTCATGTCCTTCTTCACTCTCGTCACGGTCGCCGTGGTGCCGTTGGCCGCCGCTCTGTACGTGGTGACCAGTACGGCGTGGAGCGCGGTGGAGCGGGCGGCGCTGTATCGCTGACGGTCCCTGATGGTCCAGTTCGTGAACAGGGTCTTGCGGACTGGACATCCGGCTTGGAGTATCGACCAGTCCTCCGATGACTGCACACATCGGGCGGGCGCCCGCGATCGAGGGAGATGGTGACCATGAAGCTGCTGCGAGTCGGTACGGCGGGGACGGAGCGGCCCGCGCTGCTGGACGCCGAGGGGGACCTGCGGGACCTGTCGGGGATCGTGCCGGACATCGACGGGGCGCTGCTCGCCGACGACGCCGCGCTCGGCCGGATCAGGGCCGCCGCCGATGCCGGGGAGCTGCCCGTGCTGGACGCGACCGGGCTGCGGGTCGGGGCGCCGCTGGGGCGGATCGGCAAGATCGTGTGCATCGGGCTCAACTACCACGACCACGCCCGTGAGACCGGGGCCGAGCCGCCCGCCGAGCCGGTCATCTTCTTCAAGGCCGCGGACACGGTGGTCGGCCCCTACGACACCGTGCTCGTCCCGCGCGGGTCCACCAAGACCGACTGGGAGGTGGAGCTCGCGGTCGTGATTGGGCGCACCGCCCGCTATCTGGGGTCGCACGAGGAGGCGCTCGCGCATGTCGCCGGGTACGCGGTGGCGCACGACGTGTCCGAGCGGGAGTTCCAGATAGAGCGGGGCGGGACCTGGGACAAGGGGAAGAACTGCGAGACGTTCAACCCGCTGGGGCCGTGGCTGGTGACGGCGGACGAGGTGCCCGATCCACAGGCGCTGGCGCTGAGGTTGTGGGTGAACGGGGAGATCAAGCAGGACGGGAACACCGCCGAGCAGATCTTCCCCGTCGCTGAAGTCGTGCGGTACGTCAGTCAGTTCATGACCCTGTATCCCGGGGATGTGATCAACACGGGTACGCCGGCGGGGGTCGCGCTGGGGCGGCCCGAGCCCAAGCCGTTCCTGCGGGCCGGGGATGTCGTGGAGCTGGAGATCGAGGGGCTCGGGCGCCAGCGCCAGGAGTTCAAGTCGGCCTAGCCCCTCGGATCTCGGGCGGATGTCAGGCCAGCAGCTCGGCCAGCCTGCGCCAGCCCTCCCGCTGGAGGCCGTCCCTCGGGCCTCCGTCCACCACTTGGAGGGCGATGTGGTCCGCGCCCGCCTGCTGGAAGGTGCTGATCCGCTCGCGGATGCGGGTCTCGTCGCCCCAGGCGAACACCGCGTCGACCAGGCGGTCGCTGCCGCCGTCGGCCAGGTCGTCCTCGGTGAAGCCGTGGCGGAGGAAGTTGTTGGTGTAGTTCGGGAGGGCCAGGTACATGGCGAGGCTCTCGCGGGCCAGGGCGCGGGCGCGGGACGGGTCGGTCTCCAGGACGACCTTGAGCTCGGGGGCCAGCAGGGGGCCCGCGCCCAGGGTTTCGCGGGCCTGCGCGGTGTGTTCGGCCGTGACCAGGTACGGCACCGCGCCCGCCGCCCGGTCGCGGGACAGCTCGAGGGTCTTCGGGCCGAGGGCGGCCAGTACGCGGCGCCCGGCGGGCACGTGGGCCTCGTCGAGGGCGTCGAGGTAGGAGACCAGCGCCGAGTACGGGCGGCGGTACTGGTCGGCGAGCTTGGCGTGGCTGACGCCCAGGCCGAGGAGGAAGCGGCCGGGGTGGGCCGAGTCCACCTCGGCGAAGCCCGCCGCGCTCGCCTGGGCCTCGTACTGCCAGATGCTCTGGATGCTGGTGCCGACGACGAGGGTGCCGGTGGCCTCGAGGAGCGGTACAGCGTGGTGGGCGGCGCTGCTGCCGCCCAGCCACACGGCTCCGTAGCCGAGTTCCTCCAGCTCCGCGGCGGCCTCGCCCAGTTCACCGCGCCGGGCGGGGTCCTCCGAGCGGAGGCCGACGCTCCAGATGCCGTACCGTCCGACGGTCTCCTTCAGTGCAGCGACGCTCATCGGGTTCTGCTCCCTCCGGTCGGGTGTTCTGCCGGTGCCGTGGCGGCCCCGGTGACGGTGCCAACCGGAGGGGGCGTCCAGTTAATCCCGGCCCAGGAACTGCTCCAGCGCCTCCACCACGAACCGGTGGTCCTGCAACTGCGGCAGCCCGGACACGGTCACGGTGCCGATCACGCCGACGCCCTCGACGTTGATCGGGAACGAACCGCCGTGGGCGGCGTAGGTGTCGGGGTCGAGGCGGGAGGACTCCTCGAACGTCGTGCCCTTGGCCCGGAAGCGGGCGCCGACCAGGTACGACGCGGAGCCGTAGCGCTCCACGACACGGCGCTTGCGGGCGATCCAGGCGTCGTTGTCGGGGGTCGAGCCGGGCAGGGCGGCGTGGAAGAGCTGCTGGCCGGAGCGGTGGATGTCGATGGCCACCGGGGCCTGGCGCTCCCTGGCCAGGTCCACCAGGAGGGAGCCCAGGGTCCAGGCGTCCTCGTGGGTGAACCGGCGGAAGACCAGCCGGCGCTCCTGAGCCTCCAGTTCCTCGACCGAAGGGGTGAGTTCGGGGGCGAACCTCGGGGTGATGCGCGGGTGGTCGGTCACAGTGCCACCGCCACACCGTCGCGGGCCGAGCGCCGGGCCGCCTCCAGTACGTCCAGGGTGGCGGCCGCCTCCAGCGCGGTCACCGGGTTGGGGCCGGCGCCGGTGAGGGCAGCTGCCACGGATGTGTAGTAGGCGGGGTAGTCGCCGGCCAGGGTCGGTACGGGGTTGCCGCCGCCGGACAGCGGGGACTCACCGGCGCCGACGCGGCCCCACAGCGACTCGGCTTCCTCACCCCAGCCGGGGCCGGGCCGCTGCCCCTCCCGCAGGGCAGCCTCCTGCGGGTCCAGGCCGTACTTCACATAGCCCGCGCGCGAGCCCAGTACGCGGAAGCGGGGGCCGAGCTGGGCGGTGGTGGCGGAGACGTGGAGGTGGGAGCGGACGCCGCTCGCGTGGGTCAGCGCGATGAAGGTGTCGTCGTCGGTCTCGGCGCCGGGGCGGCGGATGTCCGTCTCGGCGTACACCTGGGTGGCCGGGCCGAACAGGACGAGGGCCTGGTCGACGACATGGCTGCCGAGGTCGTACAGCAGACCTCCGATCTCTGCCGGGTCGCCGGACTCGCGCCAGCCGCCCTTGGGCTGCGGGCGCCAGCGCTCGAAGCGGGACTCGAACCGCCAGGCGTCGCCCAGTTCGCCCTCGTCCAGGAGTCCCCGCAGGGTGAGGAAGTCGTTGTCCCAGCGGCGGTTCTGGAAGACCGACAGCAGCAGGCCGCGCTCCTCGGCGAGGGCGGCGAGGTCCCGTGCCTCGGCGGCCGTGCCGGCGACCGGCTTGTCCACGACCACCGGCAGGCCCGCCTTGAGGGCGGTGGTGGCCAGCGGGACGTGCGTCCTGTTCGGGGAGGCGATGACGATCAGGTCCAGCTCGTCGGCGCGGTCGAACAGTTCATCGGGGGCGGCGGCGATGCGGACGTCCGGGAACTCGGCCCTCGCCTGCTCCTGCCGTTCGGGGTTCGAGGTGACCACCGTGTCGAGCGTGAGGCCCTCGGTGGCGGCGACCAGCGGGGCGTGGAAGACGGAGCCCGCGAGGCCGTAGCCGATGAGGCCGACGCGGGCAGGGGTACCAGTTCCAGTCATGCCTCCCACTTTCGCAACGCTGTTGCCAAAGTGCAAGCGGTGGGGAGAATGGGACGCGTGAATCGCGTGAACAGGACGAGGAGCGGCGGGCCGGCGGGGGCGAACCTGCTCGCGGTGCGCAGCCACAACACCGCGCTGGTGCTGGATCTGCTGCGTACCGCCGGGACCGAGGGGATCAGCAGGCTGGAGCTGGCCGAGCGGACCGGGCTGACCCCGCAGGCCGTCAGCAAGATCACCGCACGGTTGCGCGAGGAGGGGCTAGCGGTGGAGGCCGGGCGGCGGGCGTCCACCGGGGGGAAGCCGCGGACCGTGCTGCGGCTGGTGCCGGGGGCCGGGCACGCGGTGGGGGTGCACCTCGACCGGGACGAGCTGCGGGTGGTGCTGTGCGATCTGACGGGGGCCGTGGTGACCGGGCGCCGGGTGCCGCTCGACCTCCGGCCGGGGGGCGGGGCCGAGGCGGTCGTGGAGGCCGTGGCCGGGCAGGTGGGGGAGTTGCTGTCCGAGTCGGGGGCGTCCGTGCTGGGGGCCGGGGTCGCGCTGCCCGGGCCGCTCGATCACGTGCGGGGTGTACTGCGCCGGGTCACCGGGTTTCCGGAGTGGGACGGGTTTCCGCTGCGGGAGGTGCTGGCCGGGCGGCTGGGGGTGCCGGTGGTGGTCGACAAGGACACGAACGCGGCTGCGCTGGGGTTGGCGGTGCGGGTGTGGGGGCGGGGCGGGGGTGCCGAGGGCTTGGGTTCTGGCGGCTCCTTCGCGTATCTGCATCTCGGTACGGGGCTGGGGGCCGGGCTGGTGATCGGGGGGAGGGTGCACCGGGGGGCGCGGACGGGGGCCGGGGAGTTCGGGCATCAGGTGATCCAGCTCGACGGGCCCTTGTGCGGGTGCGGGAATCGGGGGTGCGTCGAGGTGCTGTGCCTCGGGGCCGTGGGGCGTGGCGAGCTGGGGGCGGCGGCGCGGGTGCTCGGGGCGGGGGCGGCGAATCTGGTGGGGCTGCTCGACATCGACGCGGTGCTGTTGGGTGGGCGGACGGTGGAGGGGGCGCCGGAGGTCTTCGTCGACGGGGTCGGGGCGGTGCTGGGGGAGCGGGCCCGGCGGGAGGGGGCGGTGGGGGTGCCCGTGCGGGTTGCCTTCGGCGAGGGGGGGTGGGGGGTGGCTGAGGGGGCGGCGCAGTTGTTGTTGGGGGCGTTGTTCGGGCGGGTGGATGGGTGACGGTTTGTTTTTGGCGGGGGGCTTGCTGGGGCGGGGTTGGTGGGGGCCCGGGGTTGCTGCGGGATTTGCTGGGCCGGGGTTGGTAAGGCGCGCGGGGTTGCAGCTGGGGTGGGGGTCGCGCGGCCCGGCGCTTACGGGGTGCCGCTGCGCCCACCCGTGCCGCCCCAGCGGCACGACTGCCCGCAGCTACGTGGGCTCGCGGCATGACTGCCCGCAGCTGTGTGAGGTCGGGGCTGAACGGGCGGTAGTGGGCGGCTGTTCGGGGGCTGGGGCTGGGCTGGGTCGTTTGTGGGGGGTTTGGGGTGGGTGGGTTATGTGGTTATGCGACTGTGTATGCCCCTGGCCTTCTGCCTCGCCGCCGTCGTTCTCGGGCCCGTGGGGGCGGCGCACGGGCGGGAGGTCGGTCTGGACTGTGCCGATGCCGGGTCCGAGGGGCGGGACTTTCCGCTGGGGGCCCGGATTCACGGGGGGCCCACGTCGTACGAGGCCGGCGGGGGATTCGGCACCTGGTACATCGACCTCACCAACACCACCGACCGCGCCTGCACCGCCGTACACCCGGTCGTCGTGCTCGTCGACGAGAAGCGGGCCCTGAAGCCCGAGCAGGCCCGGATGGAGTTCTACGACGGTTCGCGCGCCCACCCGGTCCACTTCGAGAGCACCGACGAGGCCGAGCTGGTGGGGGCGTTCGACGACGGGTTCCCGGGGTTCGCCGTGGGCCCGGGCAGGACCGTCTCCGTGAAGGTCAGGCTCACGGTCACCTCCGACGCCGTACCGAACCAGGTCACCGCCAAGGCCGCCGTCGTGGAACGGCGGGGTGACGACGGCGAGTGGCTGGGCGAGTCCGGCGACTACCGGTTCGGGATCGACAGCGAGCCCGCCCCCGAGCCGTCCGCCGCCAGCACCGGCACCACCGCCATGCCGCCCCTCGCCCTCACTCCGATTCCAGGCCTCGCCGTCTCCCCCTCCTCCGCCTCCGCGCCGTCCTCCCCCTCCTCCGCCTCCGCGCCGTCCTCCGCCTCCTCCGCCTCCGCGCCGTTCTCCGCCTCCTCGCCCTCCCCCTCGCTGTCCCCTTCCCCGTCCCTCTCACCCCCGCCCCCCGCCCCCCTCAGCGACCTCCCCTTCGCCGACGAACTCGCCCGCACCGGCCTCGGCACCCCCTACGGCGCGCTCGCGGCCACCGCCCTGCTGCTCATCGCCGGCGGGGTGCTGCTGCTCGCGCGGCGGAAGCGCTGAGGTCCGGCGACCACACAGTGAGCAGGCCGTTCCCGCAAGATCGGAGGTGTGTTTAGGCTGGGGCCCACGCAGCACCCTGTACGGCAGGAGACGGCCCATGGCAGACCGCAAGCCCATCGAGTCCTGGCTCACCGACATGGACGGAGTGCTCATCCATGAGGGCGTGCCGATCCCCGGCGCCGATGCCTTCCTGAAGAAGCTGCGCGAGTCCGGGAAGCCCTTCCTGGTGCTGACCAACAACTCGATCTACACCCCGCGCGACCTGCACGCGCGGCTCGTCCGCATGGGCCTGGACGTGCCGATCGAGAACATCTGGACGTCGGCGCTGGCCACCGCCAAGTTCCTGGACGACCAGCGGCCCTGCGGCTCGGCGTATGTGATAGGCGAGGCGGGGCTGACCACCGCGCTGCACGACATCGGCTACATCCTGACCGACCACGAGCCCGACTACGTGGTCCTCGGCGAGACCCGCACCTACTCCTTCGAGGCCATGACCAAGGCCGTACGCCTGATCAACGGCGGCGCCCGCTTCATCTGCACCAACCCGGACGAGACCGGCCCCTCCACCGAGGGTCCGCTGCCCGCGACCGGTGCCGTCGCCGCGCTGATCACCAAGGCGACGGGCAAGAAGCCGTACTTCGCCGGCAAGCCGAACCCGCTGATGATGCGCACCGGCCTGAACACCATCGGCGCCCACTCCGAGACCAGCGCGATGATCGGCGACCGCATGGACACCGACGTCCTGGCCGGCATGGAGGCCGGGATGCAGACGTTCCTGGTGCTCACCGGTCTGACCCGGCCCGAGCAGGTCGAGTCCTTCCCGTACCGGCCGTCCAAGGTGGTCGACTCCATCGCGGACCTCGTCGACCGGGTCTGAAGGCCCAACTGAAAAAGCCCGACTGAAAGCCCGACTGAAAGCCCGACTGAAAGCCCGACTGAACGCCCTGCGGAAGGTCCTACTCCGTACGGAGCAACACGGCGCCCCCCGAGGATGCGGAGGGGCGCCGGACGGGGCAGCCTCCAGATATTCCTGGAGGTTTCACGATGGGCTCAGCGCGTCTCACTCCCCGCACTCCCCGCACTCCCCGCACTCTCCGCACTCTCCGTACTCTCTGTGCCGGACTCCTCGCCGCCGTCGCGTTCGCCCCGGCGGCATTCGCGGCGGACGGTGCTGCCGGGCTTTCGGTGGCCCCGTCGTCCCCCGCCCCCGGCACCGACGTGACGCTCCGGGTGAGCGGCTGCTCCGGGGCGACCGGCACCGCCGTCTCGGACGCGTTCGTCGCGAACGCCCGACTGACCGGCGCCGACGGCACGGTCACCGGCGAGACCCGGATCCGCACCTCGCTGAAGCCCGGCTCGCACGGCGTGCGGGTCACCTGCGCCGACCATGTGGTGGGCGGCAGTATCACCGTCGGTCCCGCGAGGGCCTCGGGGCAGCCCGCTGCCCCCGCCTCGCCCGTCGCCCCCGTCCACGCGGGCGGCGGCGGAACCGCCCGCCTCGCCTCGGCGGAGGCCCGTCCTGCCGCTCCCGGTACCGCCCACGCGGTGACCGGTCTGGTCCTCGCCGGTATCGCCTCGGTCGCCGTCGGGCTGCTCGGTGCCCGCCGGAGCCGCGGCACGCGGTGAGGCGGCCGGTGATGTCCGATGACGAGCCCGCCTCCGGCACCGGCCGGCTGCTGGCCGGTGTGACCTGGGCGCTGCTGCTGATCGGGCTGTGGCTGTGGGGCCGCGAGGTGACCGACGTACCCGCCGGGACATCAGGGTCCGCCACCGGCGACGTGGCCGCCGTGGGACGCCCTGACGGGTCCGGACTGCCGCCCGCCGCCCGGCCGTTGGGCGAGGCGCTGCCGCAGCGCATCGACATTCCCGACCTCGGTGTGCAGGCGCCGGTGGTGGCCCGTGGCCTGGATGGGCAGGGCGCGATCGATCCGCCGCCGTTCGACCAGGCCGGCGTGGTGGGCTGGTACGCGGCCGGGGTGAAGCCCGGGGCGGCCGGGACCGCGCTGATGGTGGGGCACGTGGACACCGAGACCCGGCCCGCCGTCTTCTACCGGATCAGCGCGCTGCGGCCGGGGGAGACGGTGCGGGTGGTCCGCAGCGACGGCCGGGTCGCCGAGTTCACGGTGGACGACGTCCGGGTCCTGTCCCGCGACCGTTTCGACGCTCAGCAGGCCTACGGCCCCCGCGAGTCGGGCCGCGCGGAACTGCGGCTGATCACCTGCGGCGGCACCTTCGACCGGGCGAGCCGCAGCTACACCGCGAACGTGGTGGTGTCGGCGTATCTGACGGGGACCGGGCCCTGAGCCACCTGGCCCGGTCGGCGGCCCGCTCCCCCGGAGGCCGCCGACCGGACTGGTCCTCGACCGTGCGCGCGCGGGCTGCGGGAGTGACCCGGCGTACTGCACGGGAGGTCTGGAAGACCACGGTGGGTGAACCGGCGGCCGGGGCTGGGGCCGGCGGGCACGACTCTAGGGCGGAGGGGCACCGTTGGCCTAGAGGGAGTCGGTAACTGCTCCCCGGCATCCTCGACATCCTCGTACGACCGCGTGACCGGCACGGCGGATATGTCACGATTGCCACCTGAAATACCGTGTACCAGGGGGGAATTGGATGTACGACAGCTGGGGGGCCCGGTCTTCGGTACGGGCCCTGTCCTCGGTACGGGCCGGGGCGTCGGCGGTGTTGCTGGGGGTGGCGTTATCGGTCGCCGGGTGTTCGGCCGGCGGAGCATCAGGGGGAGGGGGCAAGGGGGACGCCCGTAGTCCCGTGATCACCCAACAGCCCAAGGGCGCCGACCCGTTCTGGGTGAACCCGGACGGGAACGCGGCCCGGCAGGTCGCCGCCTACGTGAACGACGGCGACAAGGCCGCCGCCGAGCAGATCAGGAAGATGGCCGAGCAGCCGACCGCCGAGTGGATCGGCCCCGAGAACCCCGAGCGGGAGGCCCGGGGCTTCACCGAGGCCGCCGAGAGGTCCGACCGTACGGCCCTGCTCGTCCTCTACGACATCCCGCACCGCGACTGCGGCCAGTACTCGAGCGGAGGGGCCGCCGACGGCGACGCCTACCGGGCCTGGATCGACGCCGTCGCCCGGGGCATCGGCGACCGCGCCGCGACGGTGATCGTGGAACCCGACGCCGTCCTGCACCTGGTGGACGGCTGCACCCCGGCCCGGTACCGCGAGGAGCGCTACTTCCTCCTCAAGAGCGCCGTGACCAGGCTCAAGTCCCTGAAGAACACGAAAGTGTACCTGGACGCCGGGAACGCCGGGTGGGGCCGCCCCGACCAGATCCACGAGCCCCTCCGGCGGGCGGGCATCGACCGGGCCGACGGGTTCGCCGTCAACGTCGCCAACTTCTACTCCACCCGGGACTCCATCACCTACGGCAAGCAGCTCTCCGCCAAGGTGGGCGGCAAGCACTTCGTCATCGACACCAGCCGCAACGGCAACGGCCCGTACACGGGCGGCGATCCGGCCGAACGGTGGTGCAATCCGCCGGGCCGGGCCCTGGGGGACACGCCGACGACCAGTACGGCGGACCCGCTGGTGGACGCCTACCTGTGGGTGAAGCGTCCGGGGGAGTCGGACGGAACCTGCAAGGGCGGCCCGAAAGCCGGTGACTGGTGGGCGAGTTACGCGTTGCGGCTCGCGAAAGCCAGCAAGTAGCCCGGGCCGCGATGAACAGGAGGGCCTGTGGGTCCCCTCCCGACCGGGAGGGGCCCCACAGGCTCACCGCCGTACCACCGTGCCGCTACGGCACCTTGACCCACTGCGCCTTGCTGGGCGTCCCGTGCTCGTCGTCCACGAACAGCATGTACCACCCCGACTGCACCAGGTTCCGGTTCTTCGGCACGGTCACCGTGATCCTGTCCCCGGACGCCTTGAAGTCCAGCGCGACGGACCGCTGGTCCACGTCCGTCACATGCGTCGAGGCGCTGGGCCGGATCAACCGCACCTTCCTGATACGCGCCGCGTCCCGCGAGGTGAACGTCCCCGATGCACCCCGCGCGATGGTCCGCGGGCCCCCGCCGAGCGCCGGCCGCGACCCCCGGTAGAGATACGGCGGGGTGTAGATCTCGATCCGCTGCTCGAACGTGCCGGGCTTGGTGCCGGCCCGGTCCCCGTACAGCGAGTCGGAGCCGAAGAACATCACGCGGCCGTCGGGCAGCAGGACCGACCCGGAGTGGTAGTTGCGGCCCACCAGCGGGTCGGCGACCCGGGTGAAGCTGTTGCTGTCCGGGTGGTAGAGCCGCGCCTGGCGGATGTCGGAGTCGCCGCGGCCCCGGTAGTCCTCGGAGCCGCCCGACACCAGCACGGTGTCGTCGGGCAGGATCGAGGACTGCGGATACCGGGTGCCCTTCTCCAGCGACGGCCCCTCCCTGAACCTCGGGCCGGCGGCCTTCAGGTCGATCAGCCGGGTCCTCCTGCTGGACAGCTTGGACTCGCCGACCCCGCCGCCCCCGATCACCAGGAACTTCTCGTCCTGCGCCGGCGGCAGCAGCACCGTGCCGGAGGTCTCCATCCGGTCCGGGTCGCTCAGCCCGGGCAGCTTGGTGAACCTGTTGCTGCTCACGTCCCAGACGCCCGGGTCACGGCCGACGTCGTCCGGCCCGTAGCCCGCGTTGGACCCCGAGTAGAAGATCTTCCCGTTCTGCAGCAGGAACAGCGCCGGATAGGTCGGGAACTGCCGGATCTTCCCGGTGTAGGACCACTTCCTGGTGCCGGGGTCGAAGATCTCGTTCTTCCCGGGGACGAGCTGGCCGATGTCGTCGAGGCCGGAGACGCTGAGGACCTTGCCGTCGCTCAGGGTGGTGAGCGTCGGGTACCAGCGGGCCTCGTTCATCGGGTCGACCTTGATGTACCTCTCGGCGACCGGGTCGAACTCGAAGGCGTCCCGGATCCCCTGGAAGTCCTTCTTGTCGAGGGCCAGCTTCTGCGCGATGCCGTAGGTGTTGCGGGCGTCGAGGCCGGTCAGACCCCGGATACGGTAGTTGTCCTGGGTGCCCGTCTCGTACCTGGTGCCGCTGCGCTGCGCCTCGACGTAGATCCGGCCGAGGCCGGGGTCGTTGCGCAGGTACTTCCCGGTCTTCTTGTCGAAGACCTTCTTCGCCCTCGGGACCAGCACCGGGTCCTTGGAGACGAACGTCCTGCCGTTCTCCCTGCCGGTGAACCTCGTGCCCGCGGGCAGCGTGATCGGCTTGTCCGGGTTCTCGTTGTGGACGATCATCAGGCCGCCGGCCTTGGTGACGTCGCCCTTGAGCTTCTCGTACCGCTTCGTACCGCCCGCGATCAGCAGGTTGCCGTTGGCCAGCTGGGTGTGGCCGGTGCAGAACAGGTCCTTGGGGGTGGGGATCTTCTTGATCGTGCCCTTGACGGGGTCCCAGACCCGGGTGTCGAACCGCTTCTTGTCGAAGTTCTTCTGGTTGTTGCCCGAGCCGGCGACCAGAAGGACCTTGCCGGTGTGCAGGAGCGCCGCGTGGATGGTGTCCTGGCGGTACTCCTCGGGGAACTGGACGATGTCCCAGTGGCCGTTCTCGGCCTTGTACCGGGGTCTGTTGATCTTGTACTGGTGGTACTCCTCGCTCCCGACGCGGTACACCCACGGCCCGTTCATCCCGGCCAGCGCGAGCACCGCCGCCGTGCCGATCGCGAACCGACGGGCCCGGCGGAGGCCGGCACTGTCGTTCATTTCTCACGTCCCCCAAGTCCCGCGGGCACGGCGTCCTGCGGCTCGGGCTCGGCCGGCCCCGGAGGGGCACCCGGGCCGACGGCGGTATCAGAGCCGACCTCGGCATCAGGGCCGCTGGTGGCATTGGTGCCGCTCATGGCATCGGTGCCGGTGCCGGTGGCGGCGGGCCGTTTTCTCTCCCGCCGCAGCGTGTACCGCCATGCGAAGACCGGCGAGGCCGTGATCAGCAGGGCGAAGGAGGCCCAGGTGATCATCGCCGGGTGCGAGTGGCCGAAGACGAAGCCGGCGGCGAGCGAACCGGCGAAGACCAGTATGAAGAACCAGTGGATCCGGAAGGTCCCGAACAGCGTGTCGGGGCTGGCCGACTCGCCCTTCGGGGTCACCACGAACCTGCTCTTGCGGCGCAGCACGGCGTCCATCAGCGAGCGGGCGTAGACCGGTGCCGACAGCGCCGACATCACCATGCCCGCGACACCGCCGGACCCCTCCGGCTCGTGCGGGGAGACGTTGTGCCGCCGGTTCCAGATGTACAGGCCTATCTGCAGCGCGGAGGCGTTGCCGTAGAGCATCAGCCACACGGTCGGGTCGATGTTCACACCCGAGGCGCCCAGGCCCAGGAACAGGGCGCAACTCAGCGCCGCCAGGATCCAGTTGAGGGCGGACATCGGATAGAAGATGATCATCATCGTGTAGTTGAAGAGCTTGCCCGGGGGCATCGAGAAGAAGCCCTTCCAGTACTGCTTGAGGATCGTCTCGTACGTCCCCCGCGACCAGCGCAGCTGCTGGGTGAAGAAGTCCGTCCAGGCGTTCGGGCCCTCGCCGACCGCGAGCACGTCCGGGGTGTACACGGACCGCCACGTGCGGCCCGTGGCCGGGTTCTCGGCGCGGTGCATCTCGAAGCCGGTGGCCATGTCCTCGGTGATCGAGTCGTACAGGCCGCCGATCTGCTTGATCGCCCTTATGCGCACGGCGTTCGACGTGCCGACGAACATCGGGGCGCCGTACCGGTTGCCCGCCCGCTGGATGAGCGCGTGGAAGAGGAACTGCTGCGACTCGGCGGCCTTGGTGACGAAGTTGTCGTAGTTGCCGTACACCTGCGGGCCGATGACGAAGCCGACGTCCGGGTCGCGGAAGTAACCGAGCATCCGCTCCAGGTAGTTGGGCAGCGGCACGTGGTCGGTGTCGACGGAGGCGAAGAAGTCGTAGCTGTCGCCGTGCGCCTCCAGCCAGGCGTTGTAGTTGCCGTGCTTGGTCTTGGCACGGTGCGGGCCCGTGGGCCGGTTCCAGCGCTCGACGCCCTTGCGGGTGAAGTGGTGCACGCCCAGGCGCGCGCAGACCGCCTTCACCTCCGGGTCGTCGCCCTCGTCGAGCAGCCAGACGTGCAGGACACCCCGGTGGCGCAGCCGAACGGCCGCCTCCAGGGTCCCGGTCACCATCTCCAGCGGTTCCTTGCCGGGCACGAAGGTGGTGATGAAGGCGACCCGGGTGCCGGTCTCGGGCACCACCGGGACCGGGTCGCGGGCCACCAGGGTGGCGTGCGCGTTGGACAGCACGTTCATGCAGCGGAACAGCTCGATCAGACCGATCGAGACCAGCATCACCACATCCAGCGCCGGCAGGAAGCCGTAGGCCGGGTAGTCGCGTTCGGTCCAGTGGCCGGGCTGGAGCAGCCAGGTCAGCAGGACCAGCGAGAGCAGCGGTGCCGCGCCCAGCATGAGTGCGGCCCGGACGCGGTGCGGCTCCTGCGAGAGCAGTGAGCGGTAGCGCACCCGGTAGGGCTTGTCCGGGTCCGGCTGGGTGAGGGGACCGGCGAGCCGGCTGTAGTGCTCGTAGTCGTACCTCGGCAAGGTCTTCGTGGTCCGGTGCGATGGCCCCCTCAGAAGACCGCTTTGTGATCGATCGTGTGCACTGTGTGACGATTCGTGAGTGTGCCGGGCGCCCGTCGGCGTCGACGTCATGAGTCATCCCCCCACACGCAAGTTCAGCGCGTGTTTGTTCGGTCCTGGTGAGCCGCAGTCACCATGTCTTCCACTCCCCGGGCACAGGGAACCGTGACATTCCGGTCGCCGGACGCCCCCCTCGGCATCCGTTCACTAACGGGACCCCTCATCCCGTAGCCCCCGCAACCGGCTACTCGCCCCCCAACTACCGCGAATCGGCGGCATGTTGGACCGCCAGGGTTCTATGCTGTCCAGCATGATCGCAAGTCGCGCAGTGCGGAGCTCACCGGTCTAGTACGGCCACGGGGGACAGGCGTGCGCGAATGTTGCCGAAGTGGTCCCGTATCGCTCGTTCCGCCCTTATGGAGTCGCCTGAGCGCACCGCGTCCAGGATCTCCCGGTGCTGGCGGCAGGTGGTCCGGGGGTCCTGCGGCACCTCCACCAGGTCCTGCTGGACGCGGTGGAAGGCGTCCCAGAACGCCTCGAGCACCTCGCTCAGCAGCGTGTTGTCCAGCCCCCGGTAGAGGGTGGCGTGAAACGCGCGGTCGGTCTCCGCGAGGCCGGCGCCCTGCTCGGCCTGCTGTTCCATGCGGTCGACCAGCCGGTCCAGCTCCGCCAGGTCGGCCTCCGGCAGCCGCCCGGCCAGCCGGGAGACCAGGCCGGTCTCCACCGCCTCGCGCAGCTCGAGCAACTGGAGCAGGGAGTCCTCGCCCCGGTAGTGCCCGGCGACCGTGCGGAAGGCGAGGCCCTCGATGAGGGGGGCGAAGGACATGGGGCCGACATAGGTGCCGAAGCCGTGCCGGATCTCGACGATGCCCATCGCCTGGAGCGCCTTCAGGGCCTCCCGCACGGAGTTCCGGCTGGCGCCGAGGAGCTCCATCAGCTCGGGCTCGGTCGGCAGCGGGGCCCCGGAGGGCAGCCTGCGGTCGACGATGAGCTTCTTGATCCGCTCCTGGAGGTCTCGGGCTGCCATGGCCAGAGGGTATCCGGCCAAACAGAAGATGGGCCCCTCGTTCGTACGAGAGACCCATCGTCATCGTGCGCCGCCAGGGACTCGAACCCCGGACCCGCTGATTAAGAGTCAGCTGCTCTAACCAACTGAGCTAGCGGCGCCTGCTGACGTCGTTAACTCTACCCGACCTCGAAGGGTGCTCCGGACCACCGGGGCGCCCGGTGGGCGCAGCAGGGGGCGTCGGGTGTCCCCGGTCGGGTGAGTGCCGGGTACGACATTCGGACCGTCAGCATGCGCACCCTGACGACAATTGGGAAACTGATCAATGTGCACAGACGCGGACATTTCACCCCGGGAGTCGACTCGGAGGTCGCCCCGGCCATCTACCCGGACATCTACCCGGAACGTGAGGCAGATCGCATGGTGGCTCCGGTATTCGAGGACGTCGACCCCGAGAGCGACTGCGACTGCCCTGGATGCGCCCAGTGGCGGCGCCCGCGCCTCTCGGCCCCGACCGGCCGGTTCGGCGGTCACCCGGCGGCCCGCCGGGCCCTGGTCGTGGCCGCCGCCGCGTCCGCCGCCGCCGTCGGCGCGGGCCACCCGGCCGCCGCCCTCGCCGGCGCGCCCGCCCCGGACCGGCCCGGCGGGCCCCACGCCCCGGCGGACGGCGACGTACCCGGCACCCCGCAGGGCGCCAAGACCCCGCTGCACGGCCCCGGCGGCAAGCCGGCCGAGCCCACCGATCCGGCCAACCCGCCCGCCACCACCCGCACGGCGATCATCGACCGGGCCAAGACCTGGGTCACCGCGCAGGTGCCGTACAGCATGACCGAGTACTGGTCCGACGGTTACCGGCAGGACTGCTCGGGTTATGTCTCGATGGCCTGGAACCTCGGCAGCAACGAATGGACCGGCAGCCTCGACCAGTACGGCGTGAAGATCACCAAGGAGGAGCTGCAACCCGGCGACATGCTGCTCTTCCACAACCCCTCCGACCCGGAGAAGGGCTCGCACGTCGTCCTCTTCGGCGGCTGGACCGACTACACGCACACCAACTACACCGCCTACGAGCAGACACCCCCGCACGCCCGCCGCCAGGCGACCCCGTACGCCTACTGGACCAACTCCGACAAGTACGTCCCCTACCGCTACAAAGGGGTGACCACCGCCGCGGCGGACTCGACGGCCGACTCGAAGCCGGGCGACGCGGCCCCCACGTCCGCCGACGCGGCGCCGGCCCCTTTCCCGGGGGCGGTGTACTTCGGGCCGGGCGCCGACAACAAGTACGTCACCCAGCTCGGCCGGATGCTGGTCGCCCGGGGCGCCGGGGCGTACTACCCCCAGGAGCCCGGCCCGCGCTGGACCGAGGCGGTCCGGCGGGCGACCCGGGCCTTCCAGCTCGCCCAGGGCTGGACGGGCGCGGGCGCGGACGGGTTGCCCGGACCGCGCACCTGGGAGCTGCTGGCGACCGGCAAGGGCAAGGACATCGCGCCCGGCGCTCCCGACTCGCACGGCGTCGCCGGCTATCCGGGCCGGAACCTGTTCCGCCCGGGGGCGGACAACCCGTACGTCGAGCGGCTCGGACGGCAACTGGTGAAGAAGGGGTTCGGCCGGTACTACCCCGACGGTCCCCACTCGCGCTGGAGCGAGGCGGACCGGCGGGCCGTCGAGGCCTTCCAGCGCGCCCAGGGCTGGCGGGGCGGCGCCGCGGACGGCTACCCGGGACCGGAGACCTGGCGGCGGCTGTTCTCGTAACCGTTGAAGCGTCTGGCGCGGAGGCTGGAGGCACGTATGAGCACGACCACTGAGCACACGTCCGATTCCGAGGGGCCCGCCGGGGAAACGCCGAGACCCGCCCGGCTGATCCACAACGAGGCCACCACCGAGATCCCCGTCCACCTGCTCTTCCGCGACGACCCCGACCCGGCGCCGGTGCCACTGCGGCCGGCCGTGGTGGGCCGCCGGCAGGGCACGGGCGAGCAGCCGCGGCTGGTGGGCCGGCCGCCCGGGCCGGCCGGGGCGCGGCCGGTGCCCTCGGCCGACCCCGAACTCGTCGAGCGGCCGGCCCGGGCCCTGCCCGGAGCCGCGGGGGTGCTCGCCGGAACCTGCGGGATCGCCGGCTGCCTGGCCACCTCGTGGTGGGCGGGGGCGGGTCCGGCCCAGTGGGCGGCGTACGCCGGGGCCGGGGCGCTCGGGCTGCTGGGCTTCGGCGGTCTCACCCGGGGCCGGACCGGGCGGGCCTGGGTGCTCGGGCTGTTCGGCCGCTACGGAGGAACGGTTCGCCGCACCGGCCTGCTGTGGGTCAACCCGCTGACCCGGCGGCACCGGGTCGACGTACGGCTGCGGCACTGGCGCAGCGAGTCGATGCCGGCCGGTGACGGCAACGGGGTGGCGCTGCGCGTGGTGGTCCTCGTGGTGTGGCGGGTGCGGGACACGGCGCGGGCCTGTCTCGGCGTGGACGACCACGAGACGTATCTGCGGGAGTGTGTGGAGGCGGCCCTGGCCCGGGTGCCGGTGGAGGTGCCGGACGGCGGGCGGGTGTTCGTGGCGGCGGCGGGCGAGGCGCTGACCCGGCTGGTGGCGGCGGACGCGGCGGCCGTCGGCCTGGAGGTGTTCTCCGTGCGGCCGGTCCGGGTCGAGTACGCGCCCGAGGTCGCCGCCGTGATGCAGCGCCGGCGGATCGCCGCGCTGGACGCCCAGCAGCGGTCCCGCATGCTCACCTCGGTCGTCGACTCGGTCGAGGACACGGTGACCCGGCTGACCGTGCGGGGGCTCGTCGACCTCGACGACTACGAACGCAAGTCGCTGGTGCGGGACCTGACGGTGGCGTTCTGCGTGGGGCGGCCGCAGCCGGGTGTGTAAGGGAAACCCGGGCCGCGATTGGTATGGACATGTTCAAGGAGCGGCAATAATCTGACACTTGGTCTAGACCTGCACAGCTCACCGAACTCCCCCACGTTCTCCAGGAGCGGCAGCATGCGCACACAGACCAAGGTGTCCGCAGCCGTGCTGGGCCTCGCCACCGCCGGAGCCTTCGTGCTCTCCACCGGCGGTGCGAGCGGTCACGGCTACACCGATCTCCCCATCAGCAGGCAGAAGCTCTGCCAGAACGGCACGGTGACGAACTGCGGCGACATCCAGTGGGAGCCGCAGAGCGTCGAGGGCCCGAAGGGCTTCCCCGCGGCCGGTCCGGCGGACGGCCAGCTCTGCAGCGGCGGCCTCAGCCGGTTCGCCCAGCTCAGCTCGCCCAGGACGCCGTCCGGCGCGGCCTGGCCGACGACGAAGGTGAACGGCGGTCAGAGCTACACCTTCCGCTGGCAGCTCACCGCCATGCACGCCACGACCGACTTCAAGTACTACGTCACCAAGCAGGGCTGGAACCAGAACCACGCCCTGTCCCGCTCGGACCTCAACACCACCCCGTTCCTCACGGTCCCCTACGGCGGCCAGCGCCCGCCCGCCACCCTCAGCCACAGCGGCACCCTGCCGACCGGGCTGAGCGGACATCACGTCATCCTCGCGGTATGGACGATCGCCGACACGGGCAACGCGTTCTACGCCTGCTCGGACGTCACCTTCTGACCGCCGCTCAGGTTCAGAGGTTCTCTTGAGGCGCGTGCGCCGGCGGGCGGGATACGTTCCCGCCACGCCGATCATTCGGACCGGCGCACGCATCTCGGGGGATCCCATGGAAGCCCTGTTCTACGTCATACCCCTTGTCATGATCGCGTTCGTCGCATCCATCGCGATCCGGCTGATCGGTCGTTCCCGGCAGATCAGCAACGCCTGGAACAGTGGCCTCACGGCCGAGGCGCGGTGTCTGCGGTCGTACACCACGACCAGTGGTGGCGGGGACACATCCGTGACCACCACGATGCACCACGTCTACGAGTTCACGACCCACGACGGACGCACGGTTCGATTCGACGAGACGAACGGCCCCGCGACCACCCTCGAGGGCGACTTCGTGACCGTCCATTACCTGCCGGACCGTCCTGAGAAGGCCACGGCGCACGCCCCCGCACGCGGCAAGCTCGCCGCGAGCACCGGCTGCATGCTGGCCTTCTTCGGCGTGTTCATCGCAGGCTGCGTCGGGTTCATCTTCCTCGCCCATTTCGTCTTCGCGGAGTCGGACGGCCTGATGCCGTAGGCCTCCACATCTGACGATGTGTCAATTACCGTGCGTGTCCATGAACTCCAGTGAGCGCACGGTCGCCGAGCTGATCGCGGCGCGGTGGGGTGACCACCGGCCGGGGCTGTGGTTCGAGGAGCGGGTGCTGACCCACCACGCGGTCGCGGCCGGGGCCGCCGCCCGCGCCGCCCTCCTGGCCGACCTGCTGCCGCCGCGCGCCGAACCGCACGTCGGGGTGCTGCTCGACAACACCCCTGAGTTCCCGCTGTGGCTGGGCGCCGCCGCGCTGGCCGGCGCGGCGGTCGCGGGGATCAACCCCACCCGCCGGGGCCCCGAGCTGGCCCGGGACATCCTGCACGCCGAGTGCCCGGTCCTGGTCACCGAGCGGGCCCACCTCCGTCTCCTCGACGGCCTCGACCTGTCCGGCATACCTGTCCTGGTCACCGGCACCCCGGAGTACGAGGCCCTGCTCGCCCCGTACGCCGGCGCCGTACCGGACCCCGGCCGCGCCACCCGGGAGGACCGGCTGCTCCTCTACTTCACCTCCGGCTCCACCGGCGCCCCCAAGGCCGCGATCTGCTCCCAGGGCCGCCTGGCCGCCGCCGGGGGCTCCCTCGCCGCGCAGTTCGGGGTCCGCCCGGACGACGTGCACTACATCTGCATGCCGATGTTCCACGGCAACGCGGTGATCGCCGACTGGGCGCCCGCGCTGATGGCCGGGGCCGGGGTGGCGCTCAGACGGCGGTTCTCGGCGTCCGGGTTCCTGGCGGACGTGCGCCGGTACCGGGCGACGTACTTCACCTACGTCGGCCGGGCGGTGCAGTACGTCCTGGCCACCGAGCCGCGCCCCGACGACCGGGACAACCCGCTGCGCCTCGGCTTCGGCACGGAGGCCGGGGCGGTGGACGCGGCGGCCTTCGAGCGGCGGTTCGGGGTGCGGCTGGTGGAGGGCTACGGCTCCTCCGAGGGCGGCGCCGCGGTCCAGTGGTCGCCGGGCACGCCGTCCGGCGCGGTGGGACGGGCGGCACCGGGGCTGGTGGTGCTCGATCCGGACACGGGTGAGGAGTGCCCGCCGGCTCGCTTCGACTCCGCGGGGCGGCTGGTCAACGGGGACGAGGCCATAGGTGAGCTGGTCAACCGGGGGCCGAACCCGTTCGAGGGCTACTGGCGCAACGCCGAGGCGGATGCCGAGCGCCGCCGGGACGGCGCGTACTGGACGGGCGACCTCTTCTGCCGGGACTCCGACGGCTACCTCTACTTCGCCGGCCGCACCGACGACCGCCTCCGCGTCGACAGCGAGAACCTGGCCGCCGCGATGATCGAGAACATCCTGGCCCGGTACGAGGGCGCCACGGCTGTCGCCGTGTACGCGGTGCCGGACCCGGTGGCCGGGGACCTGGTGATGGCGACCCTGGCCGGGCACTTCGACCCGCCGGCCTTCGCCGAGTTCCTGCTCGCCCAGCCCGACCTGGGCACGAAGATGGCGCCCCGTTTCGTCCGGGTGGTGGAGCGGATGCCGGTGACCGCCACGAACAAGATCCAGCGTGCCGGGCTCAGGCGGGAGGGTTTCCGGTGCGGGGATCCGGTGTGGTGGTGGCCGCCGGGGGAGTGCGCGTACCGGAGGCTGACGGCGGGGGACAGGGCCGCGCTGGTCGAGGAGTACCGGGTGCGGGGGCGGGAGGGGCTGCTCGGCCGGTGAGCCCCGGCCGAGTGGGCGCGGGGGTGTGGGTGGCGGAGCCCCCACTGCGCGCGGCGAAGCCGCGCAGACACGACGGCGGCGCCCCGTTTCGTCCGGGTGGTGGAGCGGATGCCGGTGACCGCCACGAACAAGATCCAGCGTGCCGGGCTCAGGCGGGAGGGTTTCCGGTGCGGG